>DATIZN010000033.1:0-8212 GCA_035517075.1 Gaiellaceae bacterium
TCGGTCTTCAGCAGACCGCCGTGCTGGGTTGCGAGCGCCTGGGCGATCATCGCCTGGTGGACATAGCCGAGCCCCACGAGGATCTCGCCGAGCGGCGCTCCGCTCTGCTCCTGGTGGGCGAGGGCCGTCGCCAGCTGCTGCTCGTTGAGAAGCCCGCGCTCCATGAGGACCTGCCCCAGGAGCAGCGACGACGGCGCGTGCGGGGCACCGCGATCAGGGACGGCAGACATGCCAACCCCTTCCGTCTGGTGTCGCTTCCAAAGTCGCCTTTCCATCGCCGCAGACCTACGTAATCAGTTATCGGGGACGGAGCGCCGTCCACGCTCACTCAGAAGGGGGAGCTTTGCGCGGATGCCAAGACTGGCCTTCCGTCCAGGAGTGAACCGCCTCTCAGATGCCGAAAGAGAGGCAATGGAGGCAATGCACACGAACACCGCAGCGACGAAGCAGCTCTCGTGCCAGGAATGCTGCCGCCCCTGGCTCGACCCGGGCGAGCGCTGGCGCATCTACCTGACCAGCGACGAGCCGGCCGAGCCCGTTCCCTACTGCCCGACCTGCGCTGCGCGCGAGTTCGATCCCGACTGAAGCAAGCCTGGCCGCGAAACCCTTCTGCCGGCCAGTAGCCGCGCGTCGACACGTGCGCGACAAGTAGCGGATCACACATCGTCCGCAGAAGGAGGCCGGGTGATGGGTCGAAACAGGGTGGTTCTACTGATCGGCACGAGCATGACGGCCTATGCCGTGTCCCTTGCCGCCGTCCTGTGGCGCACGAGATGAGTGCGCTCGCACTGCAGAGCCCCCGAGAGGCGAGGATCCGTTCGATCCTCGACGACCTGCTCGTACAGCGGCGACGGTTGGAGTCGTCCTCCGGCGAGAAGGGGTTGCTGGAGGCAAACCGCCTCGCGATCAGCTACTGGGAGTGGCAGCTCGCGTCTCACGGCAAGGAGCGGGCGGAGCACCGGTAGAGTCCCCGCCATGGCGGACGCACTCGAGGTAGGGGCGGAGTTCGGCCCCTCGTCCTGGGTCGACGTTCCGCAGGAGCGGATCCAGGCGTTCGCCGACGCGACCGGCGACCACCAGTTCATCCACGTCGATCCCGAGGCGGCGGCGCAGACCCCGTACGGCGGCACGATCGCGCACGGCTACCTCACGCTCTCGCTCATCCCGGCGATGTCGTACGAGGTTCTGCCGCACGAGCAGGCCGGCATGGCGCTCAACTACGGCCTCAACCGCGTTCGCTTCCCGGCGCCGGTGCCTTCGGGCTCGCGCGTGCGCGGCAGCTTCCGTGTCGACGGCGTCGAGGAGTCCGACTGGGGCCGGCAGGTGACGATGACCGCCACCGTCGAGCGCGAGGGCGGCGACAAGCCGGTCTGCGTGGCGGAGCTCGTGTTCCGCCACTACACGTTGTAGCGGGATCCGAAAGTCGGCCTCTATACGCCGGGAGAGGTGTAACTTCCCCTGTTCGTGGTACATTTTGGATCCGAAATCGCGGCGGATGGTGAAGGAGGCTTGGATGTCGCAGGAGGTTCGGATCCAGGAGGAGGCGACTCGTCTCGAGGAGCGCTGGCGCGCGGACGAGCGCTGGCGCGGGATCGAGCGGCCGTACACGGCCGAGCAGGTCGTCCGCCTGCGCGGCTCGGTCGTCCCCGAGAGCACGCTCGCCCGGCTCGGCGCCGAGCGCCTCTGGGAGCTGCTGCGGCGCGACGAGCCCGTCCGCGCGCTCGGCGCGCTCACGGGCGGCCAGGCCGTCCAGATGGTCAAGGCCGGCCTCGAGGCGATCTACCTCTCGGGCTGGCAGGTCGCAGCCGACGCGAACCTCGCCGGCGCGACGTATCCCGACCAGAGCCTCTACCCGGTGAACAGCGTCCCGGCCGTCGTCCGCCGCCTCAACAACGCGCTCATGCGCGCGGACCAGATCGACTGGGCCGAGGGCCGGAACGGCACGCACTGGCTCGCGCCGATCCTCGCCGACGCCGAGGCCGGCTTCGGCGGGCCACTCAACGCGTACGAGCTGATGCGCGCGCTCATCGAGGCCGGCGTGGCGGGCGTCCATTACGAGGACCAGCTCTCGTCGGAGAAGAAGTGCGGCCACCTCGGCGGCAAGGTGCTCGTTCCGACGCAGCAGTTCGTCCGCACGCTTGCCGCCGCGCGGCTCGCGGCCGACGTCCTCGACGTCCCGACCGTGCTCGTCGCCCGGACGGACGCGCTCTCGGCCGCGCTGCTCACGAGCGACGTCGACGACTACGACGGCGAGTTCGTGACCGGCGAGCGGACGCCGGAGGGCTTCTACCGCGTCCGCGACGGCATGGACGCCGCGATCGCGCGCGGCCTCGCGTACGCGCCGTACGCCGACCTCGTCTGGTTCGAGACCCAGACGCCCGATCTCGGCGAGGCGCACGAGTTTGCGGACGCGATCCGCCAGCGGTTCCCGGGGAAGCTCCTCGCGTACAACTGCTCGCCGTCCTTCAACTGGCGCAAGCACCTCGACGACGAGCAGATCGCGTCCTTCCAGGACCAGCTCGCCGGCTGGGGGTATCGCTTCCAGTTCATCACGCTCGCCGGGTTCCACTCGCTCAACGCGGCGATGTTCGACCTCGCGCGCGGCTACGCCGAGCAGCAGATGACCGCATATGTGCGCCTGCAGCAGCACGAGTTCGAGCTCGAGGAGTTCGGCTACACGGCGACGAAGCACCAGCGCGAGGTCGGTGCCGGCTACTTCGACCTCGTCGCCCAGGCGGTCGCGCCCGACAGCTCGACGCTCGCCCTCAAGGGCTCGACCGAGGAAGCCCAATTCGCGTGAGTGCCGTGGAAGCACTCGAAGTTCTCGCGCCGGCAGACGAGGAGGTCCTCACGCGGGAGGCACTCGGCCTCGTCGTGCGGCTGCAGCGGGAGCTGAACCCGCGCCGGCGCGAGCTCCTCGAGCGGCGGCTCGACGTCCAGGCGGAGCTCGACGGAGGCGGCGTCCCGCGCTTCGCGCCCGAGACGAGCGAGATCCGCGAGGGCGAGTGGCGCGTCGCTGAGGCGCCGGCCGACCTGCGCGACCGCCGCTGCGAGATCACCGGCCCCGTCGACCGCAAGATGATGATCAACGCGCTCAACTCCGGTGCGCGCGTCTTCATGGCCGACTACGAGGACGCCCACTCGCCGACGTGGACGAACGTCGTCGAGGGCCAGCGGAACGTCACCGACGCGATCCACCGGACGATCGCGCTCGAGACGCCCGAGAAGGCGTACCGGCTGAACGGCGAGGTCGCGACGCTGATGATCCGCCCGCGCGGCTGGCACCTGCCCGAGCGGCACGTCCTCGTCGACGGCGAGCCGGTCTCGGCTTCGCTCTTCGACTTCGGGATGCACATGGCGCGGAACGCGCGCGAGCAGCTCGAGCGCGACAGCGGCCCGTACTTCTACCTCCCGAAGCTCGAGTCGCACCTCGAGGCGCGGCTCTGGGCCGACGCGTTCGCGCTGGCCGAGGACGAGCTCGACCTCCCGCACGGGACGATCCGCTGCACCGTCCTGATCGAGACGATCCTCGCCGCGTTCGAGATGGAGGAGATCCTCCACGAGCTCCGCGACTGGGGCTGCGCGCTCAACGCGGGCCGCTGGGACTACATCTTCAGCGTCATCAAGAAGTTCCGTGCGCGCGACTGGGTGCTCCCCGATCGCGTCCAGGTGACGATGACCGTGCCCTTCATGCGCGCGTACACCGAGCTGCTCGTGCGCTCGTGCCACCGCCGCGGCGCGCACGCGATCGGCGGCATGGCGGCGTTCATCCCCTCGCGGAAGGATGCCGAGGTCAACGAGGTCGCGCTCGCGAAGGTGCGCGACGACAAGGAGCGCGAGTCGGGAGACGGCTTCGACGGAAGCTGGGTGGCGCACCCGGATCTCGTGCCGGTCTGCACCGAGGTCTTCGACGGCGCGCTCGGCGAGCGGCCGAACCAGCTCGAGCGGCTGCGCGAGGACGCCGTCCCCGACGAGGCCGCGCTCCTGTCGATTCCGGACACGCCGGGCGAGATCACCGAGGCCGGCCTGCGCACGAACGTCTCGGTCGGCGTCCGCTACCTCGACGCGTGGCTGCACGGCGTCGGCGCGGCGGCTATCGACAACCTGATGGAGGACGCGGCTACCGCCGAGATCTCGCGCTCACAGGTCTGGCAATGGCTGCAGCACGGCCACTTCGACGAGCCGCTCGTCCGCCACGAGATCGAGCTCGTCGACGCCGGCGACGAGGCGAAGGAGCTGTTCGCACAGCTCACGCTCGCCGACGAGCTCGTCGACTTCCTGACCCTTCCCGCCTACGAGCACCTCGACCGAGGAGGTACGAGATGACCGAGCTCCTGACCAGATCGAAGGAGCGCTTCGACGAAGGCGAGCTCCTCGCGCCGGAAGATCCGCCGACGGCCGAGCTCGCCGAGTGCACCTGTCCCGACTTTTGCGAGCGCGACCACGACAACGAATAGGCGCGAAAGAGCCGGGGTGAAGGAAGGCTCCACCCCGGCTCGTGTTCGTGTGCCGCGTCAGGGAGTCGTCGCGCCCGTCGCGCTTCCGACGAGGGTCGCGACGAGCGTGTTCTGGATCGTCGAGCAGACGGCCGTTCCGGAGCCGCTGGAGAGGCTGTAGGCGTCGACGGTGAACGTGTGGGAGCCGCTGCCGGTAACGGTGACCAGCTGCGTCACGATGTAGTCGCCCTCGACATAGTTGTCCGACGAGTCGAGCGAGGCGCCCGCGTCGCTGGACGCGACCTGAGTCCCGTCGGCGTCGAGCACGAACTCCCCGTCGCAGTCGGTGCCGATGCTGCCGTCCGGAGCCAGGCTGCCGCTCGCGGTCATGAGGTACGAGCCCGGCGCTGGGACCGTCACGGTGTTGAGGAGCACGGGGCTGCTCGAGTCCGTCCCGATATCGACGCCGGTACCCGTGGTGTTCTCGACATCCTGATAGGAGTCGCTCGGACCCGTCGCCCCGGTCGCGCCGGTCGCCCCGGTGGCGCCGGTCGCGCCGGTCGCGCCGGTCGCCCCTGTCGGGCCCGCCGGGCCTTGTGGGCCGGTCGTCCCGGTGGCTCCCGTTGCTCCCATTGCTCCCGTTGCTCCGGTTGCCCCGGTGGCGCCTGTCGCTCCGGTTGCGCCGGTCGCGCCGGCGCGGCCGGTTCGTCCGCGCAGGCCGTGGAGATGCTTGATCGCCGAGTTCGTAAGCTTCTTCTCGGCGATCGAGTGGTCCTCGATCTGCGAGCCGGAGATGAGCCCGCTCGCCCAAGCCGCGCCGCCGCCGAGCGCGACAAACAATGCGATTGCGGCGACCACCGTCGCCGGATGCCTCAAGTGCTTCACTCTGTCCCTCCTGTCGCTCAACCCCCGAACCCCCGCGCAGCGATCACGAGGCACCCGGCCGATGGTCGAAACCAAGCACCGCGGCCCCGCTTCGGCCACCCGCAAAGAGCGAGGACTGCCTCGACTTTATGGCTGTTTCCCGGCGAGCTAGGGCTGCGCGATGCCCAGCGACGGCAGCGCCGCGGGAGCGACGGGAGCGCCGTGTGGCGCCTTGCCCACTCTCGACTCCACGTCTCGCCAGGCCGTGCGGATCGCCGAGAGCTCGGCCACCGCGAGCCGCATCTGCGGGACGTAGGCCCGGACGCCGTCGATCGCGGTCGCGTCCGTCGGGTCGGCAAAGGCCACCTGCACGGCGCTGCCCTTGAACCGGACGGGAATGGCCGCGAACTGGAGTCCGACGTCCTGCGGCAGCACCTTCGCTGCGCCCGTGTCCACCCCGACGCTGCCGATGCTCACGTACGGGATGTTCAGCTGCTCGGAGAGGGTACGAGCGAGCTCGTCCTCGAAGATGACGCTCGTTCTCAGGAGTACGAGCCCCAGGAGCTCGCCGGTCCTGCGCGACTCCTTGAGGCCGGCGTCGAGCTGCTCGTCGGTGATCAGGCCCTTGTACCGCAGGACCTCGCCGAGCCGCGGCCGCGTCACGCCGATGGCGTTGACCGGCGCCGGGGTGCTCGCCGTCGCCTGCCGGAGCGGGGTCGCGACACCGTGCACCTGCACCCAGCTGTCCGTGTACTCCTGCAGCGTCGCCTCGTCCTCGGTCCCTGTGAGCTCGACGAGGGATGGAGCTGCGAGCCGTGCGGGCACGCCGAGGCGCAGGAAGTAGTCGCGGAGCCTGACTGCCAGGTCGGGCCGCCTGCTGATGTCGACCAGCCAGGGGCCTTGCGTGTCGTGTGCAATCGCGGTATCCACCGTTCTCCTCATGCCATAGGGACGGAAGTCGAGCAAGGGACGTTACGTTTCACTGAAGCACTGCGGCGGGAGTTTGACCACCCCGCAAAGAGTGAGCCGTTTCCTCGACTTCCTGGTCGTTTCGCGATACCCACGATCGAGGGATGCGTCACTCGATCGAGTGACTCGGGCGAGGCGAGAGCTCGCGATGCGGACGTACACTCGGAGGGTGAGCCTCGACTCCACGAAAGCGGACGACATCGCGCTCGTGATCGAGGAGGCGATCGTCTCGGGCGAGCTCGAGCCGGGGACCGTGCTGCGGCAGGAGCAGCTGTCCGAGCAGTTCGAGGTCTCCCGCACGCCCATCCGCGAGGCGCTGCGGCGGCTGGCCGCGCTCGGGCTCGTCTCCTTCGTCCCGAATCGCGGCGTCCGGGTGCGGACGATCTCGCGTGAGGAACTGCACGAGGCCTTTCTCGTCCGCGCCGAGCTCGAGGCACTCGCGACGGAGGTGGCGGCGCAGAAGATGACGCCGGGCGACCTCGCGGAGCTCGAGGCGGCCGAGCAGCGTTTCGCGAAGATCTCCCAGGAGCTGCGCGCGCTCGAGCCGGGCGAGGGGCGCCGCGCGATCATGGGCGAGTGGGTTCGCGCCAACCACGCGTTCCACGACGTGATCTACCGGGTCGCGGACCTTCCGCTCGTCGAGCAGCTCGCGAAGAGCGCCCGGCGCTCGTTCTCGGGGCCCGCGGTGTGGGCGCCGGGCGACCACTCGATCGACGGGCTCTACGCGAAGAACGCCGAGCAGCACCGCGCGATCCGGCAGGCGCTCGCGGCCGGCAGCGCGACGGGGGCCCGCGAGCTCGCCCACGAGCACGTCCTCTCTTCCTTCGTCCTGCTCGAGACGATTCTCGAGCAGGTCGGCGCTCAGCCCCGCGACTGGCAGAAGACCCGCGCGCGCGGCTAGCCGCACGACCGCGGCTGGAGCGGGCGACCGGCTCCGCTCGAGGGATGTCTCGAGCCGGACCCTCAAGCCCTCGAACGAGGGGATCGCGACCGGAGGTTTACGGCCGATGTCGGGAGTGACAAGACCTCTCGACCGGCCGCATGCCAAACCGTATTCGTCTTCTCGTCGTCTTCCTCGCCGTCGCAGCCGCCGCGCTCGCCGGCGCCTCTCGCGCCTTCGCCTGCGGAGGGTCGAGCGGATACACGTACGCCGGCATGGCATCCCGCCTGCCTCGTTACGGGATCGCTGCCCGCGTGACGCCGCTGCTGGGGTTCGACGTCGTGAGTGGACATGTCGCCGGCTGGGTCGGCGTGGGCGGGCCGGCGAGGGGCCGCGGGGCAGCGACGAATGGATCCAGATCGGTCTGAGCGGCTTCCCCGGCGTCACCGGGAACGACGTCTACTACGAGGTGGCCCTCCCGCACCACTACCCGGCCTATCACCAGGTCGCGGCAGACCTGCCCTTCGGGCGGACGGTCAAGGTCGCCGTGCTCGAGATGCACAACCGCCCCAACTGGTGGCGCGTCTGGTTCGACCGCCATCCGGTCTCGAGGCCGATTCGCCTGCCGGACAGCCACGATCGCTGGAGCCCCATCGCAACCGCCGCGAGCTGGGACGGCGGCAGCGGAGGCGCCTGCAACGGATTCCTCTACAGCTTCCGGGACGTCGCCGTGGCGTTCGCCCCGGGCGGCGGCTGGCGCGCGCTCGCGCGCAACGAGAAGATCACCAGCTCGACCACGCGCCTGCGGCGCGCGCGTGCGTCCTTCATCGCCGCCGAGGCGACGCGGCCATCCGCTCGCTGCTCTCCGTCCGCTCGCTGCTCTCCCTCGCTCCCTGAACCGATCGGGCGCGCGAGGCTGCGGCCCGCTAGGGTTCCGCGGATAGTCGCTGCCTGATCCCGCATACGATCGGCTCCCCATGGAGATGGAGCCGCTGTACCGCCCGCAGGGCGTCGAGGAGCGCTGGCAGCGCAGCTGGGAGGAGGAAGGGCTCTACCGCGCCGA
>DATIZN010000034.1:0-16343 GCA_035517075.1 Gaiellaceae bacterium
CGGGGACGATCCGCTTCGCTGAGAAAGGCGGGAAGGTTCAGACGAAGCCTCTGCCGGACGAGTACGCCGAGATCCTCGGGGCGGCGCGTGAAGCGGGCGTCTGGAAGTCGGCCGAGGACTATCTGATCCCGAATCGGCGGCCTGGGGCGGTCCGCCGGTCGGAGCGGTCGGACAAGGTGATCTGGGAGACGGTGAAGAAGGTCGCGCGTCGGGCTGGAGTGATTGCGCACGTCCACGCGCTCCGGGCGGCGTTCTCTGTTCAGTTCGATGAGGCGAACCCGGACAACGTGATCGCGCTCAAAGAGCTGATGGGGCACGGCCGACTAGACCAAACGCTGGTCTATCTACGGCGCAAGGACAAGGCTCAGGCCATGGAGGCGGTGCGGACGCTCTCCTGGGGCGGCGCAGGGCACTTCGGGTTTCCGCCGCGTGAGGAAGCGGCACGAAAAAAGCTCCCGCTCAGCAGGAGCTTTGCAGAAGAGGCGCATACGGGATTCGAACCCGTGCCGCCGCCGTGAGAGGGCGGTGTCCTGGGCCACTAGACGAATGCGCCCCGAACGCGGGTTAGTGTAGCGGCCTCCGGGACGACGATGGGCGGCCCGGGCGCCGACGCACGCGGAGCGCGAGGAGACCCAGGGCGAGGACGGAGAGCAGCGCGGCCGCGACCGCGATCGGCCACCGGCTCCGGTGCGAAGGCGCGACGGGCGCCGCGACACGGGCTGCGGCGGCGGGCGTCCGGGCCGCGGCCACGACGACGCCGTGGAGCAGGCGCCGAAGCTCCGCGCGCGCAGCAGGCGAGGGAGCCGAAGTCCGCGCGGCCGGGTGATGTGAGCCGAGGTGGCGGGCGACGAGGAGCTGCCGCCAGACGACCTTCGCCTGCCGCCGCGGCGTTCCCCGCGGCGCGACGGGCTTCCCCGGCTGCGGGATCTTCCTTGCGGGCACGTGGACGATCCGCCACCGGTGGAGGTAGCTCGTCGGATCGACTGCGCCGTCGTAGCCGAGCCGAAGCAGCTGGTACGGGTGAATCTCGAAGTGGAGGTGCGGCACCGTCGTGAAGGCGTCGCCCGTTCGGCCGAGGAAGCCGACCACCTCGCCCGCCTCGACGTGCCGGTGCCGGAGGATCCAGCGCGAGTAGCCCGCGAGATGCGCGTAGTAGAACGAGTTGCCGTACGCGTCGGTGAGCCAGAGCCGCCACCCGCCGACCCGATTCCAGCCGACGAGCGTCAGGGTGCCGTTCGCGACGGCGACGAGCGGCGTGCCGAGCGGCGCCCAGAGATCGTCCCCGTGGTGCCAGCCGTCGGAGATGTCGCTGCGGGTCGCTCCGTACGTGTCGCCGTAGTAGGCGCCTCCGTCGACCGGGAACACGTAGTGGATCGGACCGAGCGGCGGTGTCGCCTTCAGCGGCTGCGGCTCGCGCTTCGTCGCCTTCGTCCGGTGCCAGATCCTGCCCGCCTCGAGCGCGAGCGTGAGCGGGCTCTCGTTCGTCAGCGCGGGACGGCTGGCGGCCTTCGAGGCTCCTGCGGCATTCGCCGGCGGCGCCGCCTCGGCGAATCCGACGAGCAGCTCCGTCCCGGCGGGGAATCTCCCATGGCGCCGGCGGAGGCGGAGGACGAGCGCGGCCGACAGCCGGCTGCCGACCTTGCCGCGGAACGAGAGCACGCCCCAGTCGCCGACGTGCAGCACGCGGCCGGCGATCGGCCTGGCCGGCCGGCCCTTCAGCTCGAGGCCGGCGACGCGCCACCGGCCGTCGCGCAGCGCCACCGACTCGGCGGTGACGGCGCCGTCGAAGAGCGAGAGCGCCTCGAACGAGAGCGTGCTCGTCCGGCAGGTCGAGCCGCCTCCGCTGGCGGCCGCGAAGGCGATGACCGAGGCATCGGCGGGATAGCCCGACGGGCCGAGACCGGCGCCCGGCGTGTCGAGCGCGAACGGCGGGACGCCGGGCTTGCGGACGAGGACGCCGCCCGCCCCGACGCAGCGGCGCTTCAGCCGGACGGGCGCGAGCGGAGCGTAGGTTGGCGTCGCGACGGTCGTCGTGACCGTCGCCGTGGTGGTGAGGGTGGTGGACGTCGTCGACGTGATGGAGGTCGTCGTCGCCACCGTCGTCGTGACTGCGCGAGCTGCTGCGGCGCCGGCCGCGACGACGGTCACGAGCAGGAGGCAGGCCCCGCTGCGCACCCGCCGTAGTGTGCCGAAGCTTGTTCGCGTTCGTGGAGGCTTCAGCGGCGGGCGAGCCAGACGCCGGCTCCCGCGGCGCCGACCGCCGCAGCCGCGCCGAGCGCCGTCCAGGCGAGCCCGCGCTCGGCCGGCGCAGCCGAGACGGCGACCGTGAGCGCCGACGCTGCGAGACCCGAGCACGCGAGCGCGGCCAGAGCCAGGCCGCGCCGCCCCGCGAGCGTCTCGTCGCTGCGCAGCCGCAGCCGCGCGTCGAGCGACCAGCGCGCGAGCTCGCCGCAGAGGAGAAGGCCGGTCGCGACGAGCGGCGCCGCTCCGTCGACGCCGGCTCCCGCCGCCTCGAGCGAGCCGATGTACACCGCGCCCGCGAGCGCGAGCGCCCAGCCGAGCGTCATGCCGCCGCCCCGGACGAGCGCGAGGAGGAGCAGCAGGCCGCCGATCACCGCGCCCGGAGCGAGCGCAGGCGCGAGCTCGCCGGCGCGCACGAGGGCGTCCGCGAGGACGGCGCCGTAGAGCGCCGCCGCCGCCGTGGCGGCCGCTACGCGGGACGGGCCAAGCGCCTCGATGCCGTCACCTCCTCGAGGGCCGCCGCGAGCGGGACGTCCTCCCGCCAGGTCACGACCGGGACGCCGGCCTGCTCGTACCGCCAGCGCAGCGCCTCCCGGGACAGCCGCCAGAGCCGGTGCGCCAGCGCGTCGAGCGAGTCTCGGGCGGACGCGAGGAACTCGAGCGGCGAGACCTCCACCACGACGAGGTCGTAGCCGCGCGCCCGCAGGTCGAGCAGCGCGATCGAGGCCCGCTCGTCGAGGAACGGCGTGAGGGCGACGACGAGCGCCTTCGGCGGCAGCGTCCGCGGCGGCAGGAAGTCGACGTGCCGCTGCGCGAAGCTGTGGACGACGTCGCTCGCGAGCAGCGTGTCGACGATCGCGTAGAGCTGACGCGTTCCCGACGCCGGAAGCAGCCACGTGAGGTAGCCGCCGAAGCCGATGAGACCGACCCGGTCGCGGTGCCGCAGGTAGCCGTGCGCGAGCGTCGCCGCCGCGCGCACCGCCCGCTCGTGCGTCCCGCCGCCGCGTTGGCGCACCTCGGCGAACGTGTCGAGGAAGAGGACGACGTCGGCGTTGCGCTCGGGGTGCTGCTCGTTCACCCAGAGCGAGCTGCGGCGTGCGCTCGCGCGCCAGTTGACGCGCCGTAGCCGGTCGCCGCGGCGCCACTCGCGCAGGTCGGCGAACTCGATCCCCTCGCCGCGGGTGCGCGAGACCTGGTTGCCCGCGAACACCTGGGTCTCGAGCGGCGGGACGAGCGACCGCAGAGTCTCCTCGCTCGGGTAGACGCGCAGGACCTGCGGCTCTCCGGCCGTGCCGTTCCACGAGCGCAGCCCGAGCGTGTCGCGCGCGCGCAGCAACACGGGCCCGACGCTCACCGCGCCCCAGCGCTCGCAGCGGAGCGGCAGCTCGAGCGCGCGCGTCTCTCCCGGAGCGAGCGAGACCGTGCGCGCGACGGCATCCTCCGGCGCGAGCTCGGCGGGCAGGAGCACGAGCACGTCGAGCCGAGCGGCGCCGCCCGCCGACGTCAGCTCGAGCGTCGCCGTCACCGTGTCGCCCTCGACCGCGCGCTCCCGGTCGAGCGCGAGTCGCACCGACAGCTCCGGATCCCGTCCGAGCACGGCGCCCGCGAGGACGGCGAGCGCGAACGGCGCTGCGAGGGCGACCGGCTCGACGCGGCCGAGCGCGAGGCCGGCGACGAGGCCTGCCGCGGCGAGCGCTGCGTACGCGACGAGGGCGGGGGAGGTGAAACGGCTCACTGGGCCGCGCTGCGGAGCGGATCCTCCGCGGGCGGCGTCGGGACGGTCTCGAGCGCCTCGACCACGACGTCCTCGCCGCGGATTCGCTGCACCCAGAGCTCCGGCCGCAGCGTGAGCCGGTGCGCGAGCGCGGGCACGGCCACGGCCTTGACGTCCTCCGGGACGACGAAGTCGCGCCCGGCGAGCGCCGCCTTCGCGCGGGAGAGCTTGAGCAGCGCGATGCTGCCGCGCGGGCTTGCGCCGACGGCGAGCCGCTGCGACGCCCGGGTCGCGGCGACGAGGTCGACGAGATAGCCCTCGATCGGCTCCGACACGTGCACCTGCTCGAGCGCCTGCTGCATCTCGACGAGCTCGGCCGCGCCGACGACCGGCTCGAGCTCCGGCTCGTCGCGACCGCGCTCGAGGCGCCGCCGCAGCATCTCGATCTCGTCGTCTCGCGCCGGGTAGCCGACCGAGATGCGGACCAGGAAGCGGTCGAGCTGCGCCTCGGGCAGCGGGTACGTCCCTTCGTACTCGATCGGGTTCTGCGTCGCGAGCACGAGGAACGGCGGCTCGAGCAGGTGCGTCTCGGTCTCGATCGTCACCTGCCGCTCCTGCATCGCCTCGAGCAGCGCCGCCTGCGTCTTCGGCGGGGCGCGGTTGATCTCGTCGGCGAGGAGGAGATTCGCGAAGACCGGGCCCGGACGGAAGACGAACTCGGCCGTGCGCTGGTCGAAGATCTGCGAGCCGGTGACATCGCCGGGCATCAGGTCCGGCGTGAACTGGATCCGCGCGAAGCGCAGCGACGTCGTCCGCGCGAACGAGCGCGCGATCAGCGTCTTCGCCAGGCCCGGGTAGTCCTCGAGCAGGACGTGACCGTCGCTGAGGAGCGCGAGCAGAATCAGCTCGAGCGTGCTCCGCTTGCCGACGATCGCCTTCTCGACCTCGTCGAGGATCCGCTGGGACCGGCTCCGCACCTCCGCGAGCGGGATCACAGCGACTCCACGCGCGCGAGGAACGCCTCGATCCGCGGCAGCGGCACGCCGGGCGCGTTCGGGTCCTCCGGCTCCGGCCGGTCGGGTCGCAGCAGCTCCCACGCCTCGTCGCCGAGCAGCGCGGCGGCCGTCTCGGGACGGCGCTCGAGGTCGACGCCGTGCCGCACGGCGAGGCGGGCCGCGGCGACGGCGCGGAGGTGGGGAAGCAGCCGGCGGTGCGCATAGGCGGCGCTCGCGGCGCCGAGGACGAGCTCCCGCTCGGCCTGGTCGAGCTCGGCCGGCCGCCGCGGCTCCGAGCGGCGTGGTCGCAGCGCCTCCTCGAAGCGTCTCGCGGCGCGTACGTTCGCTGCGTCCACGTCCCGCGCGGCGCGGACGAGCTCGGCGAGCGCGATCGCGGCGAGGAGGAGGATCCAGATCGCGAACGCCCGCGACGCCGAGAGCGGCCGCAGTGCGAGCAGGAGCCCGAGCACGACGGTCGCCGCGACGGAGAGAGCCGCAAGCCGCCGGAAGCGCCTCGTCATGCGGGAACCGGCGCCCCGCCGCGCAGCTCGTCGCGGACGGCCACGAGCGCGTCGATCGCCTCGTCCCTCATCCGCGGTTCCGGCTCATGGTGGCTGAACCTAGCCCATTCGAACAGCTCGGTGAGCCTGCGGACGGCGCCCGTGCTCGCATCGAGCTCGAGCAGCGCGCGTTCGAGGTATTCGAGCGGCGCCTCGGCGGGGTCGCGAGGCAGGCCGGCGGCGGCGAGCGCGACCTCCATGCGCGCGTAGGCGGCGACGATCGCGCGACGCAGGTCGGGGTCGTTGCGAAGGTCGTCGAGCGACTCGTCGAGCGCGGCCGAGAGCGCCTCGGGCCCGGGTCGCAGGCGACTCGAATCGCGTCTCGGCCGGGCGAAGTACGCCGCCGCGGCGATCACGGCGATCACCCCGAGCGCGATCGGGAGCTCGACCCAGCGGAACTGGACCGGTCGCGAGGTGGCGGGGAGCTTGTGGGCGTGCGCAGGCGGCGAGCCTCCAGGGTGCGCGGGTGGCGGGGCGGATCGGTGGATGTGCAGCAGGCGGGCCAGGTCGACGTGGCGCACGATCAGCGCCGTCAGCGCGCCGATGACGATCAGGATGACGATGCTGCGGATGGTGCGGACGTGGAACGGCTTGCGCTGGCCGGGGTCCGTCTGCAGGAAGAGCAGGGGCGCGAAGACGAGGAACGCGAGCACGGCGAGGATGACGAGCGTCGTGAACGCGTAGTCGGCGAACTCCGGCGGAAGCCCGCCGCCCTTCCCGCCGCTCGCGCTCAGCGGCCTGCCCCGCGCCGCTATCCCCACGAGCGCGACGAGTGCGACGACGGTGAGGCCGAGCGGGACGATCTGCCGCTTGCTCACGCGGAAAGTGTCGCAGCCGGCGCGCGGTGAAGCCTCGAGCGCGCAGGGGCGAGCGCGAGCGGCGCGCACGCCGCGAGGATTGCGGCTCCTGCTGCGAGCGCGACGGCCCGCCAGCCGGCGCCTGCAGCATTGTCGGCTGCGGCCGCGACGCCGATCCAGAGAGCAAGCGCAACGGCGGGAAGCACGAGAGCTCGCGGCGGCAGCGGGACCTGCGGCACGGCGAGCACGAGCACGGCGCAGGCCGCGAGGGCCGCGAGGAGGAACGGGGCTGCGCCCGCGAGCCCGCGCACGCCGGCGGCTGCGAGCACCGTCTCGCGCATCGCGCCCTTTCCGAGGTCGGTGGCCCACACCGAGGTATCGCCGCTGCCGAGCATCGGTTTCGTCGCGGTCGCGCAGAGGAGGACGAGCGCCGAGGCGAGGGCGAGCATGAGCGTCGCGGCGGGAAAGCGCCGGTATGCGAGAGCGAGCGGCGGGGCGAAGAAGGGCAGGGCCGGCACGAGCAGCCGCGGTCCCGGTGCCGCGCCGCCGAAGGGCAGGAAGTAGCCGGCGTTCAGCACGAGGAACGCGAGCAGGATCCCGCCGCAGGCGAGGGTCTCGGCGCGAAGACCGGAGCGCGCCATCAGGACGAGCCCGACCACGCCCAGGGCGAGCACGGGGGCCGTCACGAGCAGGCCGCGCGAGTCGAAGAGGAGCGAGAACGCGGTCGTGAGATGCGGGACGGAGACGCCGAACAGTCCGCGCGCGTTCTCGCCGACGAAGCGTCGGCCGCCGCTCGCGCCGATCGCGTTCGCGTACGAGACGTGCGTGAAGGAGCCGTAGACGAGCCGGTCATAGATGAGGAGGGGCGAGACGCCGAGCGCCGCGCCCGCGAGGTAGGCGCCGAGGCGTTGGAGTCGGTCTCCCGCGGCGGCGACGACGTAGAGCGCGAGCACGGCGCAGACGATCGCGAGCGTGTACTCGACGCAGACGCCGAATCCCGCCAGGACGCCGGCGAGCGCGAGCCGCCTCCTCGAAGGGCTCGCGTCGCCGAAGCGCGCGACGAGGGCGAACGCGCCGAACGCGAACGCGCCCGACGGGACGTGCGAGAAGAGGACGGTCGAGAACGGCAGGACGAGCGTGCCCAGCCCGAGCGTGAGCGCGGTCGCCGTCCCGTAGCCGGGAGCGACGCGCTCGGCGACGCTGCGGACTGTGAGGAGCAGCGCCACGCTCGCGACGACGACGACGCAGACGGCGAGCGCCCAGATGACGACCTGCGCCGCGGCCCAGGCGGACGGCGTGTGGCGGGAGACGAGCCCGAGCAGCCCGGTCGCACGGAAGAGGAGATAGAAGGGCTCGCCGAGGAACGCGACGCCCGGCGCCTTCGTCGAGTAGTAGTGCCCGTGGTAGAGCGCGAGGTCTCCGCTCTGCCAGCGGTACGCGTCGACGCGTCCCGTCCCGTGCGAGAGCGCCTCGATCTGCGCGTAGTGCGCGCCCTGGTTCCAGCCGAGCCCCGAGAACGGGAGGACGTAGGCGACGGCGAGCAGGCCGATCGCGGCGATGCCGACACGATCGCGGCGGCTCGGGCTCACGGCAGCGAATGGTACGGCGGAGAGGCTGTGGGGCAGGGATTCGACGGCCTCAGACGGCCCGGCCCCCACCCCTCGAGGAGGCGGTCGAGGTGATCTACGCGCAGCCACGCGGTCCCACGAGAACGGCTAAGAGGGCGATATCTTCGACTGATGCACACGCTGGCTGAGATCGAGACAGCGATACGGGCGAGTTGGGGGCTCGATACGGCGGAGGAGGACGATGGCTGGACGCCTGAGAACCCATCCCGCGGACAATGCGACGTCACCTCGCTAGTCGTGCACGACATCTTCGGCGGCGAGTTGTTGGCTGCGCAGGTCTTCCGCGAAGGCGAGCAGATCGAGTGGCACATGTGGAATCGCTTGCCGGGTGGGGTCGAAGTCGATCTGACCCGTGATCAGTTCAAGCAGGGCGAGATCGTCGGTGAGCCGACGGTTCGCGCGAGGCTCGCCGAGATCGCAAGCCCGGATCATCCGAGATATCACCGCTATCAGGCGTATCTCGTGCTGACAGAGCGAGTACAGAAACGGCTTGTGGGCGCGAGCCTAGCCGGTTAGCCCTGTCTGCCCGGATTCAGCCACAGAGTCCATCCAAGGGCATATGCGCTCGCACCGCCCGCGGAACAAAGTGCGAGCCCGGCGACTGCGAGCGTGATGCGAATCGGGCCGCTTCCAGGAAGCTTCATCAACTTTCATCGTTTCGCGATGCGTGTCTCTCGTCAAGGGGTATGGCTTGCGCGACACTGCCCCGTACCCACGGGAGCAGCCGCCGCAGCACCCGCGAGCACATCGCGCTCTTCGGGTCGGTGCCGGCAACAGAAAACCCCGCCTGAGCGGGAGCTTTCGCAAGCTGCGGGGCAGGGATTCGAACCCCAACTTCCTGATCCAGAGTCAGGCGTCCTACCGTTAGACGACCCCGCAACGGGTCGGAGGGCAGTGTAGCCGGGGCATCCGACCGGCCCCGGCTCAGATCTCGAGGCGGTACATCGGCACGAGGCGCTGCTCGGTCTCGGTGTCGATGTGCGCCACGACCTCGACGTACGGCTCGAGGCCGCTCCCGCGCAGCTTCGCCTTCAGCAGCCCGTCGACCTGGAAGATCCCCGAGCTGTTGTTCATCCGGATCTCGATCTTGACCGGCCGCTCGTCGCCGTCGGTGATCGTCACGTCCTCGATCGCGGCCGCCGACAGGGAGTGCATCGAGACGCTGCCCCGCTCGAACGGGATCCGCGAGCGGCCCTTCGCCATGTCGAGCGCGTCGGCGACACGGAGGATTCCGGCCTCGGTCGTGAGCGGCTGCCCGTCGGCGCGGTGGCTGATGATTCCCTGCAGCACCTCCGACACGATCACGGTCTTGTCCGGTTCCTCGTAGAGCCCGTCGAGGAGCTCGCGCAGCTTCGGCTCCGAGAGGAAGAGCGAGAAGTCCTCGTGGCCGTGCCGGTGGATCGACATCCCGACGCAGTGCATGAGCGCCGAGAGGACGACCACGACCTCGGCGTCGTCCGACTCGAAGCCGAAGTCGCGGACGAGGCCCGGCTCGACGCCGTGCTTCGTCAGCTGGCGCAGGAGCTTGAGCGCGATGTTGGTGACGATCTGGATGTGCACCCACGAGTGGTCGTTGATCTGCATCCGCGAGACGGCGTTCACGTTCGAGACGTGCCACCAGCCCTTGAGCTGGTCGTCGGCGCTGACGCGCTCGATCAGCGTCCGCAGCTTGCGGTTGCCGCGGACGGGGACCTTGATCCGCATCCGCGCGACCGCCTCCGCGGGGGTGAGGCGCGCCTCGCGCTCGGCCTCGGCGTCGGGGGGCTGCTCGATCCGCTCGGCGGTCTCGTCGTCGAGGCGCTCGCTCATCTCCCGCAGCTTACGCGGGGACGATCGGCCGATCCGGCTCGGTGAGCCGGTAATAGAGCACGGTGAAGGCGTGCGTCTCGTACGGCACGGCGATCGCGCCGCCGACCGCGCCGCCGATCCACGACGTCCAGAACGGCGGCAGGAACGTGAAGGCCTCCGTGAGGACGAGGTTCGCGACGCCCGTGATCAGACCGACGATCAGCACGACCACGAGGACGCGGCCGGTCTTCCCCTGGACGATCCCGTTCGAGCGTGAGAACGCCTCGCCGACGCTCGCTCCCTCGAGCATGACGAGCGGCACGACGAGCGACCAGCGCGCGAGCAGGATCAGGCCCGGCACGATCAGCAGGATGAAGCCGAAGCCGATCCCGAGTCCTGCGAGGATCGTCACGCCGAGGAGCGTTCCGAGCGAGCCGCGCGTCCGCGCGTAGTAGTCGCCCGGCGGCGCGATCGGCCGGCCGTTGTGGAGGTCGCCGACGACCTCGACGAGCGCGCCCTGCACGAGCAGGCTGCCGATCAGCCCGAGGATGATCGCGACGAGCTCCGTGCCGGCGGTCGGCCGCGTGCCCGCGAGCGCGTCGGCGAGGCCGACGACGGCGAACACGATTCCGGCCACGGCGACCGAGCGCCGCCAGAGACGGCGGTAGACGGTGAGCGCGTCTTCGAGGACGAGGGAGATCATCGGCGGAGTCTGACGGAGCGGGCGGACTAGGCGGCTGCCCAGTCGCCGTAGAGGCTCGTGTAGAGCCCGCGGCGGGCGAGCAGCTCCTCGTGCGAGCCCTGCTCGACCACCCGGCCGTGCTCGAGGACGACGATCAGGTCGGCGTCGCGGATCGTCGAGAGACGGTGCGCGATCACGAACGACGTCCGGTCGGCGAGCAGGGTCCGCAGCGCGCGCTCGATCGTCCGCTCCGTCCCGATGTCGACCGAGGAGGTGGCCTCGTCGAGAACGAGGATGCGCGGGTCGGCGAGGAGCGCGCGGGCGAACGCGACGAGCTGCCGCTGGCCGAGCGAGAGGCGCGAGCCGCGCTCGCCGAGCTGGGTGTCGTAGCCGTCCTCGAGCCGCAGGATGAAGTCGTGCGCGCCGACCGTCTGCGCGGCGCGGACGATCTCCTCGGCCTTCGCGTCGGGCTTGCCGAACGCGATGTTCTCGGCGACGGTGCCGGCGAAGAGGAAGCCCTCCTGCGGCACGATCCCGAGCTGACGGCGGAGCGACTCCTGCGTCGCGTCGTTCAGGTCGACGCCGTCGAAGGTGATCCGGCCGCTCGTCGGCTCGTAGAAGCGTGCGAGCAGCTTCGCGATCGTCGACTTGCCCGCGCCCGTGTGGCCGACGAGGGCGACGGTCGTGCCTGCGGGGACGTCGAGGTCGATCCCGTGCAGCACCTCCTCGCCGAGCTCGCCGCCGCGCAGGCCATACGCGAAGTGGACGTCCTGGAACCGGACGTGCCCCGCGATGTGGGAGAGAGGCTTCGCGCCGGGCCGGTCGACGACCTCGGGCTGCTCGTCGAGGACGACGATGATCTTGTCGAGCGCGGCCGTCGCCGAGAGGAACGTGTTGTAGAGCTGCGAGAGCTGCTGGACGGGGTCGAAGAAGTTGTTCACGTAGAGCATGAACGCGAACAGCGTCCCGAGCGTGATCGCGTGGCGGAAGTAGAGGTGGCCGCCGTAGCCGAGGACGATCGCGAGCGCGAGCGTCGCGAGGAAGCTGACGAACGGGAAGTAGACCCCGTTGAGGATCACCGTCTGCATGTTCGAGTCTCGGTAGCGCCGCGCGACCGTCCCGAAGTTCTCCGTCGCGAGCTCCTCGCGCGTGAACGCCTGCACCATCCGCATGCCGGCGATGTCCTCCGCGAGCGTCGCGGTCACGAGGCCGAGCCGCTCCCGCACCTCCGCGTACGCGCGCGCCGACCGTGAGCGGAAGAGCGCGCTCGCGATGCTCATGAACGGGATCACGGCCAGCGTGGCGAGCGCGAGCCGCCAGTCGAGGACGACGAGGAGCACGGCCGTGCCGCCGAGCATCAGCGAGCTCTGGGCGAGCGTCGTGACGCCGTCGGTGACGAGCTGGTCGATCGCCTCGACGTCGTTCGTCATCCTGCTGATCAGGACGCCGGCGCGGTTCCGCTCGTAGAAGCCGAGCGAGAGGCGCTGCAGGTGGCCGAACAGCTGCGTGCGGAGGTCGGCGAGGATCCGCTCCCCGACCCAGCCGGTCATGTACGTCTCGACGTAGGTCATCGCCCAGTTGGCGAGGCCTGCCGCGACGAAGATCCCGACCACGAGCAGGAGGCGGTTGCCGGTCGTGCCCTGGCGCGCGTCGTCGAGCGCGTACTTCGCGAGGAACGGCGGAGCGAGGGCGGCCGCGGTCGCCGTGAGGAGGGAGAAGAGCGAGAAGAACGTGCGCCTGCGGTAGCGCCTCGCGAGTCGCCACAACACGCCGAGGCGCCGCCGCGTCGTGTGCCACGACCAGTCCTCGACCTGCGCGCCGCGCTCGCGCATCAGGTGGCCCCCGGGCTGGTGGACCCTCATGCGACTTCCTCGACGTCGCCGCGGGCCTCGACCGCGTCGGCGAACCGGCGCTCGAGCAGGCCGTGCTCGTAGATCTCGCGGTAGACGGGGCTCGTGCCGAGCAGCTCGCCGTGCGTGCCGCGCGCGACGATCCGGCCCTCGTCGAGGACGACGATCTCGTCCGCGAGCGCGATCGTCGACAGGCGGTGCGCGATGATCAGTGTCGTCCGGCCGCGCATCACCTCGCGCAGGCCGGCCCGGATCTGCGCCTCCGTCGTCGCGTCGACCGAGGCAGTCGCGTCGTCGAGGACGAGGATCCGCGGGTCGAGCGCGAGGGCGCGCGCGATCGCGATCCGCTGCCGCTGCCCGCCCGAGAGCGTGATCCCCCGCTCGCCGATCACCGTCTCGTAGCCCTGCGGCAGCCGCTCGACGAACTCGTGCGCCTGCGCGAGCCGCGCGACGCGCTCGACCTCCTCGTCCGTCATCTCCGGCCGCCCGAACGCGATGTTCTCGCGCACGGTCGTCGAGAAGAGGAACGGATCCTGCGGGATGACGCCGATCTCGCGCCGCAGCGAGGCGAGCGTGACGTCGCGGACGTCGGCGCCGTCGACGAGGACGCGGCCGGAGTCGACGTCGTAGAACCGCGGCACGAGCGACGCGAGCGTCGTCTTGCCGGCGCCGGTGTGGCCGATCAGCGCGAGCGTCGTCCCGGCGTCGAGCGCGAGGTCGAGCTCCTCGAGCACGGGCCGTCCCTCGAGATACGAGAAGGAGACGTTCTCGAAGCGGATCTCGCCGTCGCCGGGCGGCAGCTCGACCGCCTCGGGCCTGTCCGCGACCTCCTCCGGCTCGTCGAGCACCTGGAAGATCCGCTCGCCCGACGCGGTCGCCCGCTGCGCCTGGCCGATCCACATCCCGAGCGAGCGGAGCGGCGTCACGAGCATCCCGAGGTAGAGGTTGAACGAGATGAAGTAGCCGACCGACAGCGTGTGGTGGGCGACCATGCGGGCGCCGAGCAGGAGCACGGCGGCCTGCGCGAGCAGCGGCACGAACGAGAGGAGCGGCACGTACGTCGCGCGCTGCCGGTTCGCCTTGATCGTCTGCCCGAAGAGCGCGTCGTTGCGGGCGGCGAACTTCGCCTCCTCCGCGGGCTCCTGCGCGAACGCCTTCACGACGTGGACGCCGACGATGTTCTCCTCCGCGACGGTCGCGACGTCGGCGAGCTTCTGCTGGACGTCGCGCAGCGTCGGATGCGCGATGTGGCTGTAGCGGTAGGCGAGCGCGACGAGGAACGGCGTCACGGCGAGGACGACGAACGCGAGCCTCCACTCGAAGAAGAAGAGGACGACGGTGACCGAGGCGACCGTGAGGACGTTCTGGAAGAAGAAGATCAGGCCGTAGCCCAGGAAGAAGCGAACCCCCTGCAGATCGACGGTCGCGCGCGACATGAGCTGGCCCGTCTGGTGGCGGTCGTAGAAGCCGAAGGAGAGCCGTACGAGGTGGG
Source organism: Gaiellaceae bacterium (assembly GCA_035517075.1). Classification (GTDB taxonomy): domain Bacteria; phylum Actinomycetota; class Thermoleophilia; order Gaiellales; family Gaiellaceae; genus Palsa-739. The sequence continues at coordinate 13,748 of DATIZN010000034.1, forward strand.
AGTAGAGCCGCTGGCGCATGTCCATCTCGACGTCGAGCGCCTGCTTGCCGGAGATGAGGCGGCGACCGAGCATCAGCGCCGCAGAGACGACTCCGAGCGCGGCGATCGCGCCGACGTACACCCAGAGCCGGTGCGAGTCGTGGTCGACGAGCGCCCCGTCGATCACGTTGCGGCCGGTCACCCAGATCAGCGCGATCTGCGCGGCCTGCGAGCCCACCGCGAGGACCGCCGACACGGCGAGCCCGCGCTTGTACGGCCGCAGGAACGCAAGGAGCCGTGCGAACGTGCGGCGATAGGGGACGGCGCTCATTCCTTTGAGCGTACCGTCGGAGTCCTATGCTCCTGCGGTGCCCGAGCTCGAGGCTGGAGGACGGCTGGAGGCGGCCGACTACCGGAGGCTCCGGGCCGCCGTCGGCTGGAGCACGCCGCCGGCGGACGACACAGCTCTCCAGGCAGCGCTCGACCGCACGTGGAACGTCGTCGCGCGCGAGCAAGGGGAGATCGTCGGAATCGGGCGACTGCTCGACGACGGGGCCCTCTACGCCACCATCTGGGACATGATCGTCGTGCCGGGAGCGCAGCGCCGCGGCATCGGGACGGCCATCGTCGAGCGGCTGCTCGAGCGGGCGGCAGGGCGGACGATCGTCGCGCTCGTCGCGACGCCGGAAGGACGGCCGCTTTACGAGCGGTTCGGCTTCCGGCCCGGGAGCGACGGCAGCGTCGCGATGCTCCTGCGTCCGCCGGGATTGTCCTCGTGAGCGTTGGCCCCGAGGCGTTCGGCGAGGACTACCTCTACTTCTACGAGTCGATGCTCACCGACGAGCGCAGCGACCGCGAAGCCGAGCTCGTGTGGCGCGCGCTCGAGCTCTCGCCCGGAGCCGAGGTGCTCGACGTCGCCTGCGGCCACGGCCGGATCGCGAACCGGCTCGCCGCACGCGGCGCGCGCGTCACCGGGCTGGACGCCGACCCGCTCTTCCTCGCGAAGGCGCGTGAGGCCGGCTCAGCTGTCGAGTACGTCGAGGGCGACATGCGCGCTCTGCCGTTCGCCGACGCGAGCTTCGACGCCGCGCTGCTCTGGTTCACTGCATTCGGCTACTTCGACGAGGACGGAAACCGCACCGTTCTGCGCGAGCTGCGGCGGGTGCTGCGCGCGCACGGTCGCGCGGCGATCGAGCTGAATCACCTGCCGCGCATCCTCAAGACGTTCCAGCGCCAGTCGTTCATTCGCCGCGGCGACGACGTCGCGCTCGACGAGCACGAGTTCGACGAAGCGGAGCGCATGATGCACACGCGGCGCACGTACCTGCGGGGCGGGAGAGCGCGCGAGATCGACTACCGAGTCCGCCTCTTCATGCCCGACGAGCTTCGCGAGTGGCTGATCGCAGCCGGCTTCGAGCGGGTCGAGCTCATTGGAGAGGACGGCGATCCCCTGACGTCCGAGTCGCGGAGGCTCATCGCAGTCGGGCGAGCTCCTTCCGGACAAGGGCCGTCGCCTCGGCGAGCCGATCGCGATTGACCGGGTCGTTGAGCCAGCCGCTCGCCCCGGACGGGTGGGGGAGCGGAACGACGGGCGTCCCGTCCAGCTCGTACCGCTGGCCGACGCACGGGGTCAGAGACCGGAGGCCGAGCAGCCGCTGTAGCGCGAGGCCGCCGACCGTGACGATCAGACGCGGCCGCAGCAGGGCGAGCTCCCAGTCGCGCCAGAAGGCGCACAGCTCCTGCTCGTGCGGCGTCGGAGCCCGGTCGCCGCGACCCGACGGAGCGCGCCCCGGATAGCAGCGCGTCACGGAGGCGCAGTAGAACGTCGCGTAGAACTCCTCCTCGTCGAGCTCGAGCCAGCGGCGAAGCGTCCCGCCGGCGCGTCCGCGCCACGGCAGCCGCTCCTCTCCCTCGACGACGCCCGGCGCCTGGCCGAAGAGGTACGCGCGCTGGCTGGTGCCGGGCGCACGCACCGGCGGCGACTCGAGCGGATAGCCCGCCTCGGCGCAGGCGCGACAACGGGAGATGTCCCGTTGGAGCGAGGCGAGCGAGCGGTAGGAGGACTTGCGGACGGTCACCGGTGTGGAGCGTAGGCTCTGCGCGTGTTCCCCTTGGAGGCGGTGCCGAACTTCTCCGAGGGCCGCGACCGCGCGACGATCGACGCGATCGGAGAGGCGCTCGCGGGGCACGCGCGGCTGCTCGACGTCCACTCGGACGAGGATCACAACCGGTCCGTCTACACGCTCGTCGGCGGCGAGGACGAGCTCGTCGCCGCGCTCCTCGCAGGGATCGCCTGCGCGCGAGAGCGCATCGACCTGCGCCGCCACGAGGGCGTGCATCCGTGCAGCGGCGCCGCCGACGTCGTGCCGCTGGTCCCGATCCGCGAGACCGACGCCGAGCGCGCGCGCGGCGCGGCTCTCGAGCTGGCGAGGAAGGTGGGGGAGGAGCTCCGGCTGCCGGTCTTCCTCTACGCCGACCTCGCACCCGGTCGCGGGCCGGCCTTCTTCCGTCGCGGAGGTCCGGCAGAGCTGCAGCGGCGAGTCGACGCCGGCGAGCTCACGCCCGACTTCGGCCCGGCGCGGCTGGACGAGCGAGCGGGCGCCGTGATCGTCGGCGC
>DATIZN010000035.1:0-19162 GCA_035517075.1 Gaiellaceae bacterium
GAAGCTGAGGTACGCCGGCACCGCGATCGCGACGAGGATGCCGAGAATCACGATGACGACCAGCAGCTCGATGAGGGTGAAGCCCTCTTCCGAGCCGAGCCGCGTCTTGATGCGATCAAACATCTTCTGGTTCTCCTTCCACGGGGTGGATGGCGGATGGCCTTGCCCGTATCGGCCTCCTACGTAATGAGCACGTAGCCTCGGATGGGGGATTTGCTCCCCCGCCGTGAGGGATGCCGTGGGGCACTCAAGCCGGCACTCGCGGCTGCCGATAGCCCGCGAGAGAAGATGTCGCACCCGACGTCCATCGACGCCCTGCTCGAGCACATGGTCGAGCTCGGGGCCTCCGACCTGCATCTCACGGTCGGGAGCGCTCCCGCCTTCCGCGTGAACGGCCACATTCACGCGGTCGAGACCGTGCCTGCGCTGACCGCGGACGACACCCGCCAGGCGCTCTACGGCATCCTCACCTCCGAGCAGCAGAAGCAGCTCGAGCTGAATCGTCAGCTCGACTTCGCCTACAACCTCCCGGGCGTCGCCCGCTTCCGCGTCAACGTCTACTTCCAGCGCGAGGCGATCGGCGCCGCCTTCCGCCTCGTGCCGCAGAAGATCCTCTCGCTGGACGAGCTCGGCCTGCCGCCGGTGCTCCACATGCTCTCCGAGCAGCCTCGCGGTCTCGTGCTCGTCACCGGCCCGACCGGCTCCGGGAAGTCGACGACCCTGGCGGCGATCGTCGACGAGATCAACCGGACACGCGAGGAGCACATCCTCACGATCGAGGACCCGATCGAGTTCGTGCACCACCACAAGCGCTGCATCGTCAACCAGCGCGAGATCGGCCCCGACGCGACGAGCTTCGGCGAGGCCTTGCGCGCTGCGCTGCGCCAGGACCCGGACGTGATCCTCGTCGGCGAGATGCGCGACCTCGAGACGATCTCGACCGCCCTCACCGCGGCCGAGACCGGCCACCTCGTCTTCGGCACCCTCCACACCCAGAGCGCGTCCTCGACGATCGACCGCGTGATCGACGTCTTCCCGCCTTCGCAGCAGCAGCAGGTGCGGATCATGATCGCGAACTCGCTGCAGGCCGTCGTCACCCAGGCGCTGCTGCCGACCTACGACGGCCTGGGCCGCGTCGCGTCGCTCGAGATCCTGCTCCCCGACGATGCGGTCCGGAACCTGATCCGGCAGTCGAAGATCGAGCAGGTCTACACCGTGATGCAGACGAGCTCGCAGCGCGGCATGCAGACGATGGAGCAGGCGCTCGCCGACCTCGTGCTCCGCGGCGTTGTCTCGGTCGAGGAGGCAGCCACGCGCACGACGCGCGTCGAGCAGCTGTACGGCGTCCTCGAACGCGCCGGTCTCAGCGTCCCCGGCGAGCGGCAGGTCGGCGCCGCCTTGAGGACGGTGGCCTCATGAGCGACTCGATCTGGAAGAAGGAGATCAGCTTCGGTCGCAAGCCGAAGGCGCCGAAGCAGCCGAAGCAGCCGAAGGAGTCGAAGCGGCAGGCGCCGGATCCCGGGCTCGTCGCGCCGGCTGCTCCCGCGCAGCAGCAGCAGTCGATCTGGAAGAAGGAGATCAGCTTCGGCCGCAAGCCGAAGGCGCCGAAGCAGCCGAAGCAGGCGAAGCAGCCGAAGGAGTCGAAGCGGTCGAAGCGGCAGGCGCCGGATCCCGGGCTCGTCGCGCCGGCTGCTCCCGCGCAGCAGCAGCAGTCGATCTGGAAGAAGGAGATCGGCTTCGGGCGCAAACCGAAGCCGGCCGCGCCGGCGGAGCTCGCTCCGTCCGCGGCTCCCGCAGCGCCGGCCGCGCCGGCCGTGGCGCCCGAGGCCGAGGCGGCCGAGTTCTCGTGGCCGGCAGGGAACGCGAAGGAACGCTGGTGGAACAAGGAGATCGGAGGCTCGCGGAAGGCGAAGCCGCCCGAGCAGCGGCGAGAGCAGCAGCCCGAGTCGTGGTTCGAGCGAATCGTCGTGGCCGCTCCCCTGCCGCAGTCCGAGGCGATCGAGGTCGCCGCACCCGAGGCGCTGCCGGAGCGCGAGCCCGTGGCTGCCGGCTCCCCCGAGCCCGCTCCCGAGGCGCAGGAGCCGCGGCCGGCCGGGGAGCCCGCCGAGGGGGTCGCGCACCCCGTCTCGCCGTCCTTCGCGCGGCCCGAGAAGCTCGAGGCGCCGCTGCAGCGGCTGGTCGAGGCCGTCGCCGCCGAGCCGCCCGCCGAGCCGTGGACGGCCGAGCCGGAGCTTCCCCCGGCGCCGCTCGACGACGCCGAGCAGGCCGCTCCCGTCGACGACGAGCCTGCTCCGGCGGTCGCGTCTCCTCCCGCGGCGACCCAGCAGTCGTTCTGGAAGAAGGAGATCAGCCTCGCGCGCAAGCCCAAGCCCGCTGCCGCGGTCGCGCCGGCACCCGAGCCTGCGGCGACCGCGGCGGCGCCTGCGGCCCAGTCGCTGTGGAAGAAGGAGATCAGCCTCGGCCGCAAGAAGAAGCCCGCTGCGCCGCCGTCCGAGGAGGCGCCGAAGCCGAAGCGTGCGCGCCGCCGCTCGTTCCGCCTGCCCGCGCTCTCGCTGCCGGGCGGCGGCTCGGCGAAGCTCGTCGGGCTGAAGGTCGGCGGCTCGCAGATCGCGGCGGCACGCGTCCACAACAACGGCTCGGCCGAGCTGCTGCAGCTGGCGCGCATGCCGCTCGAGAGCGGCGTCGTCGTCGGCGGCGAGCTGCGCGATCCGCAGGCGCTCGCCACCGCGCTCCGCGCCTTCTTCGCCCGCAACAAGCTCCCGCGGCGGGGCGTCCGCCTGGGCGTCGCGAGCAGCCGGATCGGCGTCCGGATCTTCGAGATCTCCGGCATCGAGGACGAGCGCCAGTTCGTCAACGCCGTCCGCTTCCGCGCTCAGGAGGCGTTGCCGATCCCGCTCGACGAGGCGGTGCTCGACTATCGCGTGCTCGACCAGCACGAGGACGAGAGCGGCGACCTCGTTCGGCGCGTCCTCCTCGTCGTCGCCCATCGCGACCTCGTCGAGCGCTACATCGAGGCCTGCCGCCTCGCCGGCCTCCAGCTCGCCGGGATCGACCTCGAGGCGTTCGCGCTCCTGCGCTCGCTCGCCCCGCCGGCCGACCGCAGCGGGTCGGCGCTCGTCGCCGTCGCGATCGGGCACGAGCGGACGACGCTCGCCGTCTCCGACGGTCGCGTGTGCGAGTTCACGCGTGTCCTCGAGTGGGGCGGCTGGGCCCTGAACGTCGCGCTCGCCCGCGTCCTCGACACGTCTCCGAACGACGTCGAGTACGTCAAGCGCAACTTGTCGCTCGTCGGCGCGGGGCCCGTCGCGAATCTCTCCCTCGAGCAGACGGAGGCGGCTGTCGAGGCAGTGCGTCGCGGCATCGAGGCGCTCGCGCGCGAGCTCGTCTCCTCGCTGCAGTTCTACCAGGCGCAGCCCGGCAGCCTCGGTATCGGCGAGGTCGTCCTCACGGGCGGAACGGCGCAGCTTGCCGGCCTCGCGGAGGAGCTCCAGCGGCTGCTCGGCGTCAGCGTCCGCGTCGGCGACCCGCTGCGGCGGCTCAAGGTCGCGAGCTCGGTCGCCGAGAGCGACATCGGCTCGCTCGCAATCGCCATCGGGCTCGGGATCGAGGACTAGGAGCAGTCGTGAAGGCCGTCAACCTACTGCCGCGCGAGGAAGGTAAGGCCGGAAGCCGCCGCTTCGACCCGCTCGTCGTCGGGGGCGTGGTGCTCACGGTCGCCGTCGTCGCGGGTACCGCGGGCGGGTTTCTCGTCGAGCACAGCCACGCCAGCTCCGCGCAGCAGCAGCTCTCCGCGGCGCAGTCCCAGCTCGCACAGGCGAAGGCCCGCCGGTCGCAGGAGTCCAGCCAGGCGACGACCCCGGTGGTCACGCCGCCGAGCGTGACCTCGCAGGCGACGCCCTGGCGCGAGGCCGTTGCGAGCGCGCTCTCGACTCGCATCGCCTGGGACCACGTGCTGAGCGAGTTCGCCCAGGTCGTGCCCTCGGACATCACGCTGACCAACCTCTCGATGAGCACGCCCGAGGCCGCAGCGGCGGCGGTCACGGGCTCGACGACGAGCTCCTCGAGCGGCGCCTTCACGCTCACCGGCACCGCGTTCTCGGAGGACAGCGTCGCGCGCCTCCTCTCGCGGCTGATGCTCGTTCCCGAGCTGACCGGCGTCGAGCTCAACTCGAGCACGAAGAACACCGACAGCGGCGTCATCACCTTCGGGATCCAGGCCACGGTCAAGGGCTCAGCGACCCCCTCCTCCGACACCACCACCACGACGACGACGGCGAGCCCGCAGTGAACGTCCTCTCAGACATCCGGCTGCGGCGGATCACCGCGCTCGCGGCCGTCAACCTCCTCGTCGTCATGGCAGGCTGGCTCGTCCTCGTGTCGCCGCAGCGGCACCATGCGGCTTCGGACGCCCAGAAGGCGCAGGGCGTCCAGAGCCAGATCGCGCAGCTGAGCGCCACGGAATCGCCGGCGGCGGTGCGGAAGCCGCCCGTCATCCACACCGCGCCGCTCTACGAGCTCGCGGAGGCGATGCCCTCGATCCTCGACGAGCCCGACATGCTGCTCACGATCGACCAGGTCGCGCGGGCGGCGGGCGCGCACGTCACGACGCTTTCGCCGTCGACCTCGCTGCAGGGAGAGAACGGGTACACGCTGCAGCAGGTCTCGCTCGTCGTCGACGGCAGCTACGCGGCGATCACGCAGTTCGTGCACGCGCTGCGGACCCTCGTCTCGGTGAAGAACGGCGCGCTGGAGGCTTCGGGGCGGCTCTTCTCGATCGATTCGCTCGAGCTCGCGCCGCAGTCGAGCGGGTCCGGTCTGGTCGCGACGATGACGCTCGACGCCTACGTCTTCGGCGAGGTCGCCGGAGCGGCCCCGCCGCCGGTGACCACCTCCACGGACACCACGGAAACCAGCACCACGTCGACGACGAGCGGGTAGCGGAGAGATGGCGACCAAAACCGCGCACGACGCTGCGAAGAAAAAGGCCGCGAAGGAGCGGAAGCTCCTCATCGCGCTCGCCCTGCTGCTCGTGCTCGCGCTCGGCTACGCGTACAAGACGCTGACGAAGCTGCACAGCTCCGGCTCGACGCCGGTCGCGGTCTCGGCCGGTGCCACCGCACCGAGCTCGACCGTCGCGGCCCCGACCGCGAGCACCCCGAGCAGCTCGAGCGGAGCAGCCGGCGGGGCGAGCGCGGGCTCGGAGTCGACCGCGTCGGGAGATCTCGTCTCCGCGGTGAAGCAGAGCCCGGATCAGGGGCAGCTCGAGTCGTTCACGCTCCTGCCCGCGAAGAATCCGTTCGCCTCCGACGGGCCGAGCTCGAGCACGAGCTCGAGCACGTCGTCGTCGACGTCGAAGAAAGCCTCCGGCGGCTCGCAGACGCCCGCCGCGAAGTACACGAGCGCCGTGATCTCCGTCAACGGGGTCGAGAGCCTCGTTGCGGTCGGCGGCGTCTTCCCGCAGTCGTCCGACGCGTCGGCGAACGGGATCTTCAAGCTCGTCTCCCTGACGAAGTCGACGGCGAAGGTCGGCATCGTCGGCGGCTCGTACGCGAGCGGCTCGGCGACGCTGACGCTCCACGTCGGCAAGGCGGTGACGCTTGCGAACACGGCCGACGGCAAGCGCTACACGCTCGAGCTCTACGCGCAGGGAACGACTCCTCCGCAGGGCGGCCAGACCTCGGCGTCCAACGGGAGCAGCTCGACGACGCCGACGACGACCACGACGCCGACGACGACCACGACCCCGAGCGCGCCGACCTCGTGACCTCGTTCGCCTACACCGCGATCAACGCGCAGGGAGTCGAGACCGACGGCGTGATCAGCGCCGGCGACCTCGCCAGCGCCCGCGAGCAACTGCGGCGCCGCGGCCTGCTCGCCCAGCAGATCGGCGAGATCGACCAGAGCACGCCGATCGGCGAGACCCGGATCAACATCGGCAAGCGCGTCAAGCCGAAGTCGCTCCAGATCTTCTCGCGCCAGTTCGCGACGATGATCGAGGCGGGTCTGAACGTCGTCCAGGCGCTCGTCGTCCTCGAGGAGCAGACGAGCGAGATCGCGCTGGCCGAGATCGTCTCCCAGCTGCGGCACGACGTCGAGGCCGGCCTTCTGCTCTCGGAGGCGATGGCCCGGCATCCGAAGGTGTTCTCGAAGCTCTACATCGCGATGGTCGAGGCGGGCGAAGCCGCAGGCATCCTCGATCTCGTCCTCGACCGGGTCGCGCTGCAGATCGAGAAGCAGGAGCAGATCAGGCGCCGTGTGAAGGGGGCGATGATCTACCCGACGATGGTGCTGACGTTCGCCACCCTCGTCCTGATCGGGATGCTCATGTTCCTCGTCCCGATCTTCGTGCGGATCTTCTCGCAGCTGAACGGGCAGCTGCCCAAGCTGACCCTCATCGTCGTCCATGCCTCGAACGGCCTGCGCGCGTACTGGTTCGTGATCCTGCCGCTGCTGTTCTCGTCGCCGTTCATCTTTCGCTACTGGAAGGGAACCGAGCGGGGCCGGCGGCAGTGGGACACCTTGCTGCTGAGGGTGCCGATGCGGATCGGCGAGACCGTCCGCAAGGTGACCATGGCGCGCTTCTCGCGGACGCTCGCCACCCTCGTCGCCGCCGGCGTCGACATCATCAAGGCGCTCGAGATCACGGGCCAGGCGTCGGGCAACTGGGTCGTCCAGAGGGCTCTCGAGCACGTCCGCGAGCGCGTCCACGCCGGCGCCGGGCTCTCGCAGCCGCTGCTCGAGAACGAGGTCTTCCCGCCGATGGTCGCGCAGATGATGAAGATCGGCGAGGAGTCGGGCGAGCTCGAGACGATGCTGAGCAAGATCGCCGACTTCTACGAGGACGAGGTCGACGCGGCGATCTCCTCGCTCACGAGCATCATCGAGCCGCTGATGATGATCCTCGTCGGCGCCGTCGTCGGCGTCATCGTCATCTCGATGTACCTGCCGATGTTCAAGATGCTGCAGCTCGTGAACCAGAGCGGCGGTTCGAGCTAGCTCGGGCGCGCCTCGAGCGTCTCGGCAAGCGCCGCGCGGATCCCCTTCAGCTCGGCCTTGAGCTCGCGAACGGCGGCCGGCCGTAGGCCGTTCGCTTGCGCCCGGTAGAGCCGGCGGCGGCGCTCCTCGATCGCGTCGAGAAGCGCCGTCACCCGCGCCTGGTGGCTTCGCCGCGGCGCCGCGGCCGGCCGCTCCAGCAGCGCGGCGCTCATGCCGCCTCCGCCGGGACGAGCTCCTCGTGCTCGTCCGCCGCGGCGTCACGCTCCGGCCGCAGGAAGACCGCCGAGATCGCGGCGCCGGCGAGGACGAGCCCGAGCAGGGTCACGAGTGCGACCCGGTAGCCGTGCACCGTCGCCGCGAGGCTCGCGGCGTTGCCGGTCGCGCCGGCGGTGATCGCGGTGATCGCGGCGATGCCGATGGCACCGCCGATCTGGCGGCTCGTGTTGATCAGGCCCGACGCGATGCCGGCGTCCGCGCGCTCGACGCCCGTCAGGCCACCGATCGTCACGGGGACGAACGAGAGCGCCATCCCCGCGCCGCCCAGCACGAAGGCGGGGAAGAGGTCCCAGAAGTAGTGGCCGTCGACCGGCAGCCGCGTCAGGAGGCCGACCGAGAGCGCCGAGACGAGGAAGCCGGCCGTCAGCGTGGCGCGCACGCCGATCCGACCGACGACGGCCTGCGCCACGTTCGAGACGACGACGACCGTGCCGGCGAAGGCGACGAAGGCGACGCCGCTCTGCACCGGGCTGTAGCGGAGGACGTCCTGCGTGTAGAGCGTGAGGACGAAGAACTCCGAGAAGGCGACTGCGCCGATGATCGTCATCGCCGCGTTCGCGGCGGAGACGCTGCGGCTGCGGAAGAGGCGCAACGGCAGCAGCGGCCACGGCGAGCGGGCCTCGACGGCAACGAAGAGCGCGAGCAGCGCGGCGGAGCCGGCCAGGAGGCCGATCGTCGCCGCCGAGCCCCAGCCGTTCGTGGTCGCCCGGGTGAGCGCGTAGACGAGCAGCATCAGCCCCGACGTCGCGGTTGCGGCGCCGCGCAGGTCGAAGTGCCGGTGGCCGAGGTCGGCGCGGCCCTCGCGGAGGACCGCCGGCGCGAGCAGGGCGGCGGCCAGGCCGACGGGCACGTTCACGAGGAAGATCCACGACCAGCTCAGATAGTTCGTGAGCAATCCGCCGAGCAGCACGCCTGCAGCCGCGCCGCTGCCCGAGGCGGCGCCGTAGACGCCGAGCGCGATGTTCCGCTCGTGTCCCTCGCGGTACGTCGTCATGAGCAGCGAGAGCGCCGCGGGTGCGAGCAGCGCGCCGCCGAGCCCCTGCACGGCGCGGAAGGCGACCAGCGATCCCGCAGACCACGCGAGGCCGCACACGAGCGAGCTCGCGGCGAACAGGAGCAGCCCGGCGACGAACATCCGGCGCCGGCCGAGCAGGTCTGCCAGGCGTCCGCCGAGCAGCAGCGCTCCGCCGAAGACGATCGCGTAGGCCGAGATGACCCACTGCAACGCCGCGCCGGAGAAGTGGAGATCCCGCTGAATCGACGGAAGAGCGACGTTCACGATCGCCACGTCGAGGATGACCATGAACTGCCCGACCACGATCAGGGCGAGAGGCGTCCACCGTCCCCGTCCGGTCGTGGTCGTTACCACTTTTGGACTCTTCAAATAGTTGAGCATGTCCACAATATACACACACAACCGTGGGACGCGCTACACTTTTTACATGTCCGAGACCACCACAACCGAAAGGCAGGCGCCGCCGGTCTTTCCGAACGAGCTCCTCGCGTCCGGGATGTTCCTGCTCAAGCGGCTCGGGATGGCCGCCAAGGAGCGGTCGATGGCCGCCTACGAGGAGGCGGGCCTCCACCCGTACCACCACTCGATCCTCGCCCTCCTCGACGAGGGCTCCTGCGCCACGCAGGGTGCGATCGCAGACGCGCTCGACTACGACAAGAGCCAGCTCGTGGGCCTGCTCGACGAGCTCGAGGAGGAGGGGCTGATCGAGCGGAGGCGCGACCCGTCGGACCGGCGTCGCCAGATCGTCCGCATCACGCCGGCCGGCCGCAAGACGCTCGAGCGGCTGCGGCGGCTCGCGCGGAAGCTCGAGGACGAGTTCCTCGCTCCGCTCGATGCCGCCGAGCGCCGCGAGCTCCACGGCCTCCTCGTCCGGCTCGCCGCGCAGCACCTGCCGAACTGCCCGCTTCGCGAGACGAAGGCCTAGCAGCGACCGGTAGGGGCCGGCTGCGACACGTCCTCTGGCTCGGCGGGATGTCAGGGGTTGGGAAGACGACGGCCGCACGCACCTTCGCGCGCAGGCATGACCTGCGTCTCTACTGCCTCGACGCGTACCAGCACGCCCATGCGGCCTGCATGCCGGCGGAAACCCGCTCGCTCGACGAGATCTGGGTCGACCTGACGCCAGAGGAGCTCGCGGACTGGTTCGAGGATCGCTCTCGGGAGCGCTTCCGCCTCGCCCTCGCGGATCTCCTTGCGCTCGACGACGCTGCTCCTGTGATCGTGGACGGGCCCCAGCTACTGCCGGAGCTCGTCGCCGAGGTGGCGTCCTCGCCGCAGGCGGCCCTCTACATCGTCGCTCAGCCCGAAGTGCAACGGCGGCTGGTCCACGAGCGCGGCCGCGGGGTGGCCGAGCGAACGCGCGATCCGGAGCGCGCCTTCGCGAACCGGCTCGGCCGGGACGAGGAGCTCGTGAGGCGCCTGCGGGCGGCAGCCGCAGGGCACGGGTTTCCGGTCGTCGAGGTCGTGGACGTACGGGAGACGCTGCCGCAGGTCGAGCACCGGTTCCTCCCCCTGCTCGCCGGGTGGCTCGAGGCGCAGCACGGCGACGTCTCGGGCCGTCGCCGGGACGAGAACGACGCGCGGCTCCGCCAGTGGCGGGCTGTGGTCGAGGACTCGGGCAGCGCCCCGTCGGGTGGGCTCGAGCTCGCCTGCGAGTGCGAGCGGCCCGGGTGCGAGCTCACGGTTCCCGTGGGCCTGGTGGAGGCCGAGTCGATGCGCGCGCGGTCGCAGCGGCTGCTCGCGACCAAGCATTCCTGACTACGGCGTCGTCCCGTCCGTCGTCGTGGCGACGGTGGTGGTGGCAGCGGTCGTCGTCTGAGGCGGCTCGGTCGTCGCGGGCTGCGTCGTCGTCGCGATCGTCGTCTCCGTGGCCGTCGTGATCTGCGGCGCCGTCGTCACGGGCTGCTGCGTCGTGCCTGGCGCGGTCGTCCCCGTGACGGTCGTGGCGGCGCAGCGGTCGCTCCGCTGCGCGGCGAGCCAGGTGAGCGCGAACTCGTAGCGCCCGCACCACGGCCGGTACGGCGGCGCTCCGGGGTCGGCGAACTGCTCGACCGGCTGTCCCTCGAGCGCGGCGGTCATGTACGCGTGCCAGATCTCCGCCGGCAGCGACCCGCCGGTGATCCCCGAGATGCCGTGCACGTCGAGCATCGGCTTCTCGCCGCTCGGGAAGCCGACCCAGACGACGGTCGCGAGCTGGGGGACGTAGCCCGCGAACCAGGCGTCGGCGAAGTTCGTCGTCGTCCCGGTCTTGCCCGCTGCGGGCCGCCCGGCGAGCGCCGCAGCCGTGCCGGTTCCCGCTTCGACGTTCGCCTCCAGCACCTTCGTCACGGCTGACGCCACGCTCGCATCGAGGACGCGCTTCGCCGCTCCGTTCGCGGCCTGCTCCGTGTGCCCGTCCGGGAACCGGACCTTCGTCAGGATCGTCGGCTGCCGCGCGACGCCGCCGGCCGCGAAGGTCGCGTACGCGCTCGCGAGATCGAGTGGGCTGACAGCGTTGGAGCCGAGGCCGATCGAGGGGTCGGGCTCGAGCTCCGAGCGGACGCCCATGCGGTGCGCGACGACGGCGACCGACTTCGGTCCGAGGTCGAGCGTGAGCCGCGCGTAGACGGTGTTGTCGGACAGGAGGGTCGCCCGCGCGATCGGGATTCGGCCGGAGTACGTGCGCTCGAACGTCTGGACGTGCCAGTCGTCCGGCCCGGCGAACGGCGCCGACAGGTAGAGCGTCGTCCACGGGTTGATCCCGCGCTGCACGGCGTCGGCGAGCACGAACGCCTTGAAGGTCGAGCCGGCCTGGCGCTGCCCGTCGGCGGGGATGTCGAAGGAGATCCGGCTCCCGGTCTCGGCCGCGGCCATCGCGCGGATCCGGCCGGTCGCGGGATCGATCGAGACGACGGCGCCTGCGGGATCGCCGTTCCGGTCGAGCGTGTCGAGGACGGCGTGCGTCGCCTTGGCCTGGAGTCGCGCGTCGAGCGTCGTGTACACGGCGAGGCCGCCGCGGCGGACGCGCTCGGCGCCGTACTGGGCGACGAGCTGCGAGGTGATGAAGTCGGTCAGGTACGACTCGCTCGGCGGCGGCTGCGCCTTCCCCGGCCGGAGGCCGAGCGGGCTCGCGAGCGCCCGCCGGTACTCGGCGCGGAAGATGTCGCGGCTCCGGAGCAGCGCGCGCAGCACCTCCGCTCGCCGCGTCCGCGCCGCCCTCGGGTCGACGAGCGGGTCGTACGCCGACGGCGCCTGCGGCAGCCCGGCGAGCAGCGCCGACTGCGCGAGGTCGAGTCGCCGGGCGTGGATTCCGAAGTACGTCTGCGCCGCGGCCTCGATCCCGTACGCCTGCTGGCCGAAGTAGACGTCGTTCAGGTAGGCGGCGAGGATCCGCTGCTTGCTCCACTCGCGGCTGAGCTGCACGGCGAGGCACCCCTCCGTGAGCTTGCGCCCGATCGTCTGCTGCGGCGAGAGGTAGAGGTTGCGGACGAGCTGCTGCTCGATCGTCGACCCGCCCTGCGCGATCGAGCCCGTGCGCACGTCGTCGGTGAGCGCGCGGGCGATGCCGAGGTAGTCGATGCCGCCGTGGCTCAAGAAGCGCCGATCCTCGATCGCGACGATCGCCTGCCGCATGACCGGGCTGATCTGCGCGAACGCGACGGGAATGCGGTCCCGGCTCGCTCCGAGCACGCCGAGCCTCGTGCCGTCGCTCGCGTAGAGGATGCTCGCGTGGCCCTCGCCGCGGGCCTCGAGGTCGTTCAGGCTGCACGGGTACCAGAAGAACGGGCCGGCGATCGCCGTTCCGACGACGTACGCCATGACCACGGTGACGACGAGCGCCGCCGCGACTTTCAGGCGGCGCTTCCACCTCGACCCCCTGGCGCGGCGGCGACCCCGGCTGGCCATGCTCCTAGAGTGAACGCGGCGGCGGCCGGCGCCTTACGGACGGCGGCGGAGGAGGCGGGCCACCAAGCCCGGCTCGGCCGGTTCGTCCGGCTCCTCCGGTTCGGGTTCGAGAGCGGCCGGCGGCTCCGGCTCCTCGGGCGGGAGCATCGAGCGGGGGACGGCGCCCCGCTCGCGCTGGGCGCGGATCGCGGCGTTCATCTCCTCGCGGTGCGACTCATCGTCCACGGCCGCAGGGTACGACGCGCAGGCGCGGCCTCCTTTCCGTAGGCTCCGGCGCATGTGCTTCGAGCTCGACTCCGAGCCGCCGATCCCGCGCATCGCCGGCGCCGCCGTCTCGCACGACGACCTGACCCTCGAGAGCGAGGACGGGAACACGTTCGCGGCCTTCCGCGCCCTGCCCGAGGAGGAGGGCGTCCGGGCCGGCGTGGTCATCCTCCCCGACGTCCGCGGCCTCTACCGCTTCTACGAGGAGCTCGCCCTCCGCTTCGCCGAGCGTGGCCACGCCGCCGTCGCCTTCGACTACTTCGGCCGCACGGCCGGCGTCGAGAAGCGGCCGGACGACTGGGACTACATGCCGCTCGTGCAGCAGCTCACGCACGAGCACGTGCAGGCCGACGTCGGCGCGTGCGTCCGCCATCTGCGCGGGCTCGGCTGCACGGCGGTCTTCACGGTCGGCTTCTGCTTCGGCGGCAGCGGCTCGTGGGCGGCGGCCGCCTCGGGCCACGGCCTCGCCGGCGCGGTCGGCTTCTACGGCCGGCCGTCGCGCATGATCGAGCTCGTGCCGCAGCTCGAGGCGCCGATCCTCGCCCTGCAGGGCGGCGCCGACCAGGCGATCACGCACGAGGACAACGTCGAGTTCGAGCACGCCCTCCGCGAGGCCGGCAAGGAGTACGAGCTCGTCGAGTACGAGGGCGCGCCGCACAGCTTCTTCGACCGCAAGCAGCAAGAGTTCCAGGCGGCGTCGGACGACGCCTGGCGGCGCACGCTCGACTTCGTCGAGGCGCACTCGTAGTTCCGGAGGAATGGATCGCCGCCCACTGCCGGCCTGCGGGGCCGCCGGTGATCGTCCGCGATCGTGTCTGGGCGACGACCGCGAGGATCCCCACCGCGGACGGTGTCGTCTGGTTCAAGGCTTCCGCTCGCAGCCATGCCTTCGAGGCGGAGCTCGTGGCGGGACTCGCGCGGCGCTGGCCCGACCTGCTGCCTCGCGTTCTCGCCTGCGACGCGGAGCTCGGCTGGCTGCTCACGGTCGATGCCGGGGTGTCGTTCGAGGAGCTCGAGAATCCGCCGGAGCTGTGGCAGCGGCTGCTTCCGCGCTACGCGGAGCTGCAACGCGATGCGGCTCCTCCGGCATCGCTGCCCGACCGGACGCTGCGCTCGTCTCGCTCGTCGTCACGTTCCGTTTCCTCGAGGAGGCGAACGGCCTCCCGCCGGCGGATCCCTGGTTTGCGAAGCTGCGCGACGCCTATCTCGAGCCGTGGGGCAACGGGCTCGCGGCGGCGCTCGAGCTCGCGGAACGCCTCGGCCGGTTCGCGCACGCCTTCGGCTGGGTCTCGCTACGCCGGCTGCTGCCACCCGACTCGCGGGCGGCGTACGACGTCCCGTTCGCAGTCGTGCTCAGGCGCGCGCTGGCAACCATCTAGCAGCTCCGGCGTGCCTCCTTCCGGCAATGCGCCGACGACCCCGAGGAGGCGATCTCCGAGGAGGATTCCATGGTCGGAGGCGGCGAGGGCCGTCCGCTACACTGCGGCCGCGCGAGGCGCCGTAGCTCAGCTGGTCAGAGCGCTGCACTCATAATGCAGAGGTCGGTGGTTCGAGCCCACCCGGCGCTACTGGAGCGCGTCCCTCGGAACGAGAGAAGAGATGGCAACCGGAGTCAGAGTCGCAATCACGCTCGCTTGCACCGAGTGCCGGCGGCGGAACTACCAGACGCAGAAGTCGAAGCGGAACTCGCCCGACCGGGTCGAGTTCCGCAAGTACTGCCGCTGGTGCGGCTGCCACACGCTGCACCGGGAGACGCGCTAGCGCGGACATGGCCAGGCAGACGCGTCAGCAGCGCCGGCAGCGGCGCGCCCAGGCGGCCGGCACGCCGCCGCGCCGTCCGCCGACTCCGCCGGCCCCGACGGACGGGACGCCGGAGCCGGAGCCCCGGCAGCCCGCGCCGCGCCGCGCCCCGCTCGAGGAGCCGGGCGGCGGCATCCCCGGCGTCCGCTTCGTCCAGGAAGCGGTGGCCGAGCTGCGGAAGGTCGAGTGGCCGAACCAGCCGCAGGTGGTCAGCGGCACCGCCGTCGTCCTCGTCGCCTGCCTCATCGTCGGCTTCTACCTCTGGGCGAACGACGAGCTCTGGCGCTACGTCGTCCAGCACGTCCTGCTGCACTAGGAGAGACATGTTCCGCTGGTATGTGATCAACACCTACTCCGGGCACGAGAACAAGGTGAAGGCCAACCTCGAGCACCGGATCGAGTCGATGGGACAGCGGCAGCGCTTCCGCCGCGTCGTCGTCCCCACCGAGCAGGTGATCGAGACGAAGGACGGGCAGAAGGTGCAGGCCGAGAAGCGCGTCCTCCCGGGCTACGTCCTCGTGAACATGGATCTCAACGACGACGCCTGGACGGTCGTGAAGAACACGCCCGGCGTGACCGGCTTCGTCGGCGCCGGCACCACCCCGGTGCCGCTCTCGCAGCCGGAGGTCGACCGGATCCTCCACACGGGCTCCACGCAGGCGGCGGCGACGCGCGCCGTCGTCGAGTACCAGCTCGGCGAGTCGGTGAAGATCACGTCCGGGCCGCTGGCCGACTTCGACGGCGAGATCACGGACGTCAACTCGGACGCGCAGAAGCTCCAGGTGATGGTCAACATCTTCGAGCGGCAGGTGCCGGTCGAGGTCGGATTCGAAAACGTCAAGAAACTCGACTGAGGAAGCTGATGGCGAAGAAGGTTCTCACCCTGATCAAGCTCCAGATTCCGGGCGGGCAGGCCAACCCGGCGCCGCCGGTCGGGCCGGCCCTCGGCCAGCACGGCGTCAACATCATGGAGTTCTGCAAGGCGTTCAACGCACAGACGGCCGACCAGAACGGCCGCATCATCCCGGTCGAGATCACCGTCTTCGAGGACCGCTCGTTCACGTTCATCACGAAGACGCCGCCGGCCGCCGTCCTGATCAAGGAGGCGCTGCGGCTCGAGAAGGGCTCCGGCGAGCCGAACCGGGAGAAGGTCGGGCGCCTCTCGCGCGCGCAGGTGCGGCAGATCGCGGAGACGAAGCTCCAGGACCTGAACGCGCGCGACGTCGAGCACGCGGCTCTGATCATCGCGGGGACCGCGCGCTCGATGGGTGTCGAGGTGGACCTGTGATGGCGGCGAGAGGCAAGCGCTACGACGCCGGCCGCGCGCTCTTCGAGCGCGAGCGGGTCTATTCGCCGGTCGAGGCGGTCCGGCTGCTCAAGCAGATGGACGGGGCGAAGTTCGACGAGACCGTCGAGGTGCACTTTCGCCTCGGTCTCAACGTCCGCCACGCCGACGAGCAGCTGCGCGGGACGCTCATGCTTCCGCACGGCACCGGCAAGGAGGTGCGGATCGCCGTCTTCGCCGAGGGCGACAAGGCCCGCGAGGCGGAGGAGGCCGGGGCCGACGTCGTCGGCTCGGCCGATCTCGCGAAGCGGATCGAGGAGGGCTTCACCGACTTCGACGTCGCGATCGCGACGCCCGACCAGATGGCGAACGTCGGCCGGCTCGGCCGCATCCTCGGGCCCCGCGGCCTGATGCCGAACCCGAAGACGGGCACGGTGACGATGGACGTCGGCAAGGCCGTCTCCGACGCGAAGGCCGGGAAGCTCGAGTATCGGACCGACCGCGGCGCGAACGTCCACGTCTCGATCGGCAAGAAGAGCTTCGACGAGCGCGCGCTCGTCGAGAACTACGCGACCGTCCTGGACGAGATCGTCCGCGCGAAGCCGTCGGCGGCGAAGGGCCGCTACATCCGGCAGATCACGCTGACGAGCACGATGGGCCCCGGCATCCACGT
The DNA here is from genome assembly GCA_035517075.1 of Gaiellaceae bacterium. Taxonomy (GTDB): domain Bacteria; phylum Actinomycetota; class Thermoleophilia; order Gaiellales; family Gaiellaceae; genus Palsa-739. The sequence continues at coordinate 16,195 of DATIZN010000035.1, forward strand.
CGATCCGGCCCGCACGCGCGGGATCGTCGAGGAGCTGGACGGAGCGGCGCAGGAGGCCGCTACAGTTCCGGCCTAGCAACTGACCCGCCGAAGACCGCTGGCAGTCCTCCCTGCGAGGGCAGAAGACCCGCCGAGGTGCGATGAAGAAGGATCAAAAGCAACAGGTTGTCGACGAGCTGACCCGGCGGCTGCAGGCTGCGGAGACGCTCCTCGTCGCCGACTACCGCGGCCTGACGATGCCGCAGATCGACGAGCTGCGGACGCGGCTGCTCGCGAGCGGCGCGCGCTTCAGAGTCGTGAAGAACACGCTGACCCGGCGGGCGGCCGAGGCCGCCGGCGCCGACGCGCTCCTCACGCTGCTCGACGGGCCGAGCGCGATCGCCTTCCTCGAGGCCGACGGCGACATGGTCGCTGCTGCGAAGGCGCTCGCGGACACGGCGAGCGAGACGCACGTCCTCGCGATCCGCGGCGGCGTGATGCAGGGCCGCGCGATGAGCGCGGAGGAGGTCGAGACGCTCGCGAAGCTGCCGCCGGCCGAGGTGCTGCGCGGCCAGGTGCTCGGCGCCATCGTCGCGCCGCTCACGACGTTCGCGGCGCTGCTCGACGCGCCGCTCCAGAGCCTCGTCGGGCTGATCGACGCGAGGATCGAGCAGCTCGGCGGCGACGAGACGGCGGCGCCGGAGGCGCCGGAGGAAGAGCCCACACAGGCGGACGCTGCAGCGTCCGCCGCCGAAGAACAAGAGGAGAGCTGAAGATGGCAGTCGACAAGATCTTCGACGAGCTCGGCAAGATGTCCGTCCTCGAGCTGGTCGAGCTGAAGAACAAGATCGAGGAGGAGTGGGGCATCACCGCTGCCGCTCCGGTCGCGGTCGCGGCTCCGGGCGGCGCGCCCGCCGCGGGCGGCGACGGCGCTGCGGCCGAGGAGAAGACGTCGTTCGACGTCGTCCTCACCGAGGCGGGCGGCCAGAAGATCCAGGTGATCAAGGTCGTCCGCGCCGTCACCGGGCTCGGCCTCAAGGAGGCGAAGGACCTCGTCGACTCGGCGCCGAAGCCGGTCAAGGAGGGCGTCGCGCAGGAGGAGGCCGACTCGATCAAGGGGCAGCTGGAAGAGGCCGGCGCGACGGTCGAGCTGAAGTAAGGCATCGACGAGGCACCAGTCTCGGCTTGCCGCTGCGTCGGACCCTCGCTACAGTTCGAGGCCCAATCGGCTCCCGCCGCTGCTTTGCCTTGCGGTAAGGGGGGTCGTTCCGGTACCCTAGCTGGTTGCGCCGACGTTCCGCTCGCTCGCACCTCTGACCGCTTTTTCTTGCCTGTTCTCGCACGTCCCAAGGGAGGCTGTTCTTCTTGACCACGACGGTCGTTTTGCCCCGCGCTCGTAAGTCGTTCAGCCGGCTCGAGCACGTTCTCGACCTACCCAACCTGATCGATATTCAGAAGGCCTCGTTCCAATGGTTCCTCGACGAGGGGCTGCGGGAGACGATCGACGACATCTCGCCGATCGAGGACTACACCGGCTCGCTCGCCGTCGAGTTCGGCGCCTACCGCTTCGGCGAGCCGCAGTTCTCGATCAAGGAGTGCCGCGAGAAGGACCTCAGCTACCAGGCCCCGCTCTCGATGACCGTCCGCTTCGTGAACAAGGACACGGGCGAGATCCGGGAGCAGACCGTCTTCATGGGTGACTTCCCGATGATGACGGAGCACGGCACCTTCATCATCAACGGCACCGAGCGCGTGATCGTGACGCAGCTCGTCCGCTCGCCGGGCGCCTATCTCATGGAGCCGAAGGACCCGACGAAGCAGGTCTTCACGGCGAACCTCATGCCGAGCCGCGGCTCGTGGCTCGAGCTCGAGATCGACAAGAAGGGCGTCGTCTACGCGCGCATCGACCGGAAGCGGAAGCTGCCGATCACGACGCTCCTGCGCGCCCTTCCCGCCGAGGATCCGTCGACCGGCTTCGCGCTCGACACCTCGACGAACGAGGCGATCCTCGCCCTGTTCGACAACTCGGCGTACATCGTGGCGACGCTCGACAAGGACCCCTCGACGCGCGAGGAGGAGGCCCTGATCGAGGTGTTCAAGAAGCAGCGGCCGGGCGAGCCTCCGACGCTCGACAACGCGCGGAACCTCCTGCGCGCGCTCTTCTTCGACCCCAAGCGCTACGACCTGACGAAGGTCGGCCGCTACAAGCTGAACCAGCGGCTCGGCGTGAACGTGCCGGAGGACACGCGCGTCCTCACGACCGAGGACATCGTCGCCCTCGTCCGCAAGCTGCTCGAGCTCCCGGTCAAGCTCGGCCTGCCCGAGGACTCGAAGGACTTCGCGGCCGAGGCGATGACGCTGTCGCGCGCGCCGATCGCGAACGACCTCGACGAGTACGAGCACTTCGGCAACCGGCGGCTGCGCACGGTCGGCGAGCTGATCCAGGAGGCGTTCCGGGTCGGCCTCTACCGGATGGAGCGCGTCGTCCGCGAGCGGATGACGACGGAGGACGTCGACACGATCACGCCGCAGACGATCATCAACATCCGCCCGGTCGTCGCGGCGCTGAAGGAGTTCTTCGGCTCCTCGCAGCTCTCGCAGTTCATGCAGCAGACGAACTCGCTCGACGGCCTGACGCACCGCCGCCGCCTCTCGGCGCTCGGCGCGGGCGGGCTGACGCGCGAGCGCGCGCCGATCGAGGTGCGCGACGTCCACCCGACGCACTACGGGCGTATGTGCCCGATCGAGACCCCGGAAGGCCCGAACATCGGCCTGATCGGCTCGCTCGCGTCGATGGCGACGGTGTCGGAGTTCGGATTCATCCAGACGCCGTACCGCGTCGTCAAGAACGGCAAGGTGACGGACGAGATCATCTACCTGGACGCTGCCGAGGAGGCGCAATACACGATCGCCCAGGCCTCCGAGCCCGTCGAGGAGAAGACAGGCAAGTTCCTGCACGACCAGGTCCTCTGCCGCTCGCGCGAGGGCG
>DATIZN010000036.1:0-43103 GCA_035517075.1 Gaiellaceae bacterium
GCCTGCAGGAACGTGGGCTCGAGCTCGTCTTCGAGAGGCCGACGTTCAAGGAGTTCGCAATCCGCGTCGGGCGCAACGCGCGCGAGGTCGTCCGCGACGCGCGTGCGCGCGGCGTGCATCCCGGCTACGCGCTCGGCCGCGACTACGAGGGCATGGACGACGTGCTCCTCGTCGCCTTCACCGAGAAGCGCACGGCCGCAGAGATCGACCGGCTCGCCGACGTGCTCGCCGAGGTGGCGCGATGAAGCTCATCTACGAGAAGTCGCAGGCGGGCCGCCGTGCATCTGTCATTCCGAGGCCGGACGTGCCGGCGGCGGAGATCCCGGAGGAGCTGCGCCGGGCCGAGCCGCCGCGGCTGCCCGAGGTGACCGAGTTCGAGGTCGTCCGCCACTTCACCGAGCTGTCGACGCGCAACTTCGGCGTCGACACGGGCTTCTATCCGCTCGGCTCGTGCACGATGAAGTACAACCCCCGGATCAACGAGCGTCTGGTGACGCTCCCCGGCTTCGCGCACCTGCATCCGCTCCAGGAGGAGGACGGGGCGCAGGGCGCGCTCGAGCTCGAGTGGCGGCTGCAGCAGATCCTCGAGGAGGTCACCGGGCTCGATGCCGTGTCCCTCCAGCCCGCGGCCGGCTCGCAGGGTGAGCTGACCGGGCTCATGCTCGTCCGCGCGTACTTCGCCGATCGCGGCGAGACCGAGCAGCGGCGCAAGGTCGTCATTCCCGACACCGCGCACGGCACGAACCCCGCGTCGGTGACGATGGCCGGCTACGAGCTCACGCCGGTCAAGACGGACCCGCGCGGCAACATCGACATCGAGGACCTCCGCGGCAAGGTCGACGAGCACACCGCGGCGCTCATGATCACGAACCCGTCGACGCTCGGCCTCTTCGACGAGAACATCGAGGCGATCGAGCGGATCTTCCACGACGCAGGCGCGCTCATGTACTACGACGGCGCCAACCTCAACGCCGTGTGCGGCATCTCGAGGCCGGGCGACATGGGCTTCGACATCGTCCACATCAACCTGCACAAGACGTTCTCGCAGCCGCACGGCGGCGGTGGGCCGGGCGGGGGCCCGATCGCGGTGCGCGCGATGCTCGAGCCGTTCCTCCCGACCCCGACCGTCGTCCGGCGCGACGACGGGCACCGGCAGGTACGGCGCGAGCGTGTCGCGCACCGCGATCGGGCCGCCGCCCGGCCCGCCGCCGCCGTGGGGCTGCGAGAACGTCTTGTGCAGGTTGATGTGGACGATGTCGAAGCCCATGTCGCCGGGACGCGAGATCCCGCAGACGGCGTTGAGATTCGCTCCGTCGTAGTACATGAGCGCCCCGGCGCCGTGGAAGATCCGCTCGATCTCCTCGATGTTCTCGTCGAACAGTCCGAGCGTCGACGGGTTCGTGAGCATGAGGGCCGCCGTGTGCTCGTCGACGTTGGCGCGCAGGTCGTCGACATCGATGTTGCCGCGCGCGTCCGTCTTGACGTGCGTCAACTCGAAGCCCGCCATCGTCACGGACGCCGGATTCGTCCCGTGCGCCGTGTCGGGGATGACGACCTTGCGCCTCTGCTCCGTCTCGCCGCGCGCGGCGAAGTGGGCGCGGACGAGCATCAGACCCGTCAGCTCGCCCTGCGAGCCGGCAGCCGGCTGGAGCGAGACCGCATCGAGCCCCGTCACCTCCGCGAGGATCTCCTGCAGCCGCCACATCAGCTCGAGCGCGCCCTGGGCGGCGTCCTCCTCCTGCAGCGGATGGAGGAGCGCGAACCCGGGCAGCGCGGCGAGGCGCTCGTTGATCCGCGGGTTGTACTTCATCGTGCAGGAGCCGAGCGGGTAGAAGCCCGTGTCGACGCCGAAGTTCCGCGTCGAGAGCTCGGTGAAGTGGCGGAGAAGCTCGAACTCCGACACTTCCGGCAGCCGCGGCGGCTCGCTGCGGCGCAGCGACTCCGGAAGCTCCGGCGCCGGGAGACCTTCGTGGCGCGGAATCGCCGACGCGCGGCGGCCTGGCTGCGAGCGCTCGAAGAGGAGCTTCACGACGCCACCTCCGCGAGAACCTCTGCCAGGCGGTCGATCTCGTCCGGCGTGCGCCGCTCGGTGACCGCGACCAGAAGAACGTCGTCCATGCCCTGGTAGTCGCGCCCGAGGGCGTAGCCCGGATGGACGCCCCGCTCGCGGGCGGCCGCGACGACCTCGCGCGCGTTCCGTCCGACGCGGACGGCAAACTCCTTGAACGTTGTCTCCTCGGCAAACAGCGGCTCCAGTCCGGCCCGCTCCGCGAGGCGCTGCTTCGCGTACGCGGCCAGCGACAGGCAGGTCTCCCCCAGCTCGCGCAGCCCCTGCGGCCCCAGCCAGGTGAGGTAGACGAGGCCGCCGAGCGCGAGCAGCGTCTGGTTCGTCGTGATGTTGGAGGTGGCCTTCTCGCGACGGATGTGCTGCTCGCGGGTCTGCAGGGTGAGGACATAGCCGCGCTGACCCGCGGCGTCGAGCGTCTCGCCGACGATCCGGCCGGGCATCCGGCGGACGAACGCCTCTCGGGCGGCGAGGAAGCCGTAGTGCGGCCCGCCGTACGAGGGGAAGTTCCCGGCGGCCTGTCCCTCGCCGAGGACGATCGCCGCGCCGTAGCGTCCCGGCGCCTCGAGCACGCCCAGCGAGAGCGGATCCGCGTGAACGACCGCCAGGGCGCCGGCCTCGGCGGCGGCGGTTGCGAGCTCCGGCGCCGGCTCGAGGCAGCCGAAGAAGTTCGGCTGCTGGAAGATGACCGCCGCTGCGTCCTCCGCCGCCTGCGAGAGGTCGTCCGGATCCGTCGTGCCGCCGCGGTGCGGCACCTCGACGATCTCGAGGCCGAACCCCGGTGCGTACGTCTTCACGACCTGGCGCACCTGCGGGCTCGTCGCCTCGGTGACGACGATCTTCGTCCGCCCCGTCGCGTGCTTCGCGATGAAGCAGGCATCGGCGGTCACGGTCGTCCCGTCGTAGCCGGAGGCGTTCGAGACGTCCATGCCGGTCAGCTCGCAGATCGCGGTCTGGTACTCGAAGATCGCCTGGAGGACGCCCTGGCTCATCTCGGGCTGGTAAGGCGTGTACGCCGTCAGGAGCTCGCCGCGCTGAAGAACGGCGTCGACGACGGCCGGGACATAGTGGTCGTAGATGCCGGCGCCGAGAAACGAGAGCTCGCTGCCCATGTCGGCGTTCCGCGAGGCGAGCTCTGCCACGTGGTCGAAGAGCTCCTGCTCGGAGAGCGCCGGCTCGAGGCCGAGCTCGCGACCGAGGCGGACTCCGGCGGGGACGTCGCAGAAGAGGGCGTCGATCGACCCGACGCCGACCGTCCGGAGCATCTCGTCCCGGTCGGCGTCGGTGAGAGCGAGGTACGGATGCGTCATTGCTCGGCCAGGATCTGGCGGTAGGCGTCGACGTCGAGGAGCCCGTCGGCCTCGCCCGGATCGGCGAGGCGGATGCGAACGAGCCATCCTGCGCCGTAGGGGTCGTCGTTGACCGTCTCCGGCGCGTCGACGACGGCGGAGTTCACCTCGAGCACCTCGCCCGAGAGCGGCGCGACCAGATCGGAGACCGCCTTGACCGATTCGACCTCGCCGTATGACTCGCCCTTCGCGAGGCTCGCCCCCACCTCGGGCGGCTCGAAGTGGACGAGCTCGCCGAGCGAGTCGGCTGCGAACCACGTGATCCCGAGCACCGCCTCGTCGCCATCGATCCGCGCCCAGTCGTGCTCGGGGTGATACCTCAGATCGTCGGGATAGCTCTCCCTCGCGGCCACTCAGCCCTCCTTCCGGTAGATCGGCTTCTTCACGACCAGTCCGCGGCGTTGCCTGCCGCGCACGTCGACGCTCAACTCCGTCCCCGGCTTCGACATCGGGGACGGCACGTACCCCATCCCGATCCCGGCGTCGAGCATCGGCGAGTGCGAGCCGGACGTGACGTCGCCGCCGCCCGCGATCGCCATCCCGTGCCGCGGGATCGCCTTCTCCTCCATCACGAACGCCGCGAGCCGCCGCTCGGGCCCGTCGGCCTTGACGCGTCGGAGCTCGGCGACCCCCTCGAACTCCTTCTCGAGCGCGCAGGCCCAGCCGAGGCCGGCGGAGATCGCATCCGTGTCGGGGCCGATGTCGTTTCCGTGCAGCGGATAACAGACCTCGAGCCGGAGCGTGTCCCGCGCGCCCAGCCCGCACGGGACGGCGCCGCGAGCGAGGACGGAGTCCCAGATCTGCACCGCGTCCTCAGCCATGCAGAGCAGCTCGCAGCCGTCCTCTCCCGTGTACCCGGTGCGGTTCACCATCACCTCGACGCCGTCGAGCGTCGTCTCGGCGAACGTGAACGGCCGCGCCGGAGGCAGTCCGAGCCGTTCGATCGCGCGCGGCCCCTGCACCGCGACGAGGGCGTACTCGTCGGACACGTCGCGAACGTCCGAGCCCGTGATCTCGCGCTCCTTCAGCCACGCGTAATCCGCGGCGCGGTTCGCGGCGTTGACGACGAGGAGGAACAGGCACTCCTCGAGCCGGTACGCGATCAGGTCGTCGACGATCCCGCCGCGCTCGTTCGTGAGCAGCGTGTACTGCGCCTCGCCCGGCCCAATCCGGTCGAGGTCGTTCGAGAGCGACGCCTGGAGCAGCTCGAGCGCGCGCGGCCCCTCGATCTCGAGCTCGCCCATGTGCGAGACGTCGAAGGCGCCCGCGTCGGCGCGTACGGCGCGGTGCTCGGCGATGACGCCCTCGTACTGGACGGGCATCTCCCAGCCGGCGAACGGGACCATCCGCGCCCCGAGCTCGACGTGCCGGTCGTGCAGCGGCGTGTACTGGAGCGTCTCTGGCATCGCCAGTGCCGAATCCTAGTGCGTCGCCGAACCCTGCCGACCCGTGGAAAGTCCCGAAAAACGGAGCCGCTCCGGTCGTCGAAGGGCGGCCGGGGTGGCGGACCGGGTCGTGGGGCTGACTCGTAACGGTCAACCCTGTTGACGGCACCGAACGTGTGCCCCGTTCGGGCCGGCCCAAACCCCTGGGCCGACATCCGTCTGCGGCAGCTATTCGCCGCGCAGGAAGGAAGGCACGTCGAGCGTCTCGTCGCCGCGGCTCTCGGCGGACGCGGGTGCGGCCGCGGCTGCGCCGAGCGGGGCCTCCGCGCCGGTCGAGCGCCTGCGCCTGCGCTGGCCGCCGAAGCCGGTCGCGATGACGGTGACGCGGACGTCGTCGCCGAGCGCGTCGTCGATCACCGCGCCGAAGATGATGTTGGCGTTCAGGTCGGCCGCGCCCGTGACGACCTCGGCCGCCTCGTTCACCTCGAAGAGGCCGATCTCGGGCCCGCCGCTGATGTTGAGGAGGATGCCGGTCGCGCCCTCGATCGACGACTCGAGCAGCGGCGAGGACACTGCGGCGCGCGCCGCCTCGGCGGCCCGGTTCTCGCCGCCGGCGGTGCCGATGCCCATCAGGGCCGAGCCCGCGTCGCGCATGATCGTCCGCACGTCGGCGAAGTCGAGGTTCACGAGGCCCGGCACGGTGACCAGGTCGGTGATGCCCTGCACGCCCTGGCGCAGGACGTCGTCGGCCATCCGAAACGCCTCGACGACCGACGTCTGCTTCTCCACCACCTGCAGCAGCCGGTCGTTCTCGATCACGATCAGCGTGTCGACCCGGTCGCGCAGGTTCTCGATTCCCTGCTCCGCCTGCTGCGCTCGGCGCCGGCCCTCGAAGGCGAAGGGCTTCGTGACGACGCCGACGGTGAGCGCATCGAGCTCGCGGCCGAGGTCGGCGAGGATCGGCGCCGCCCCGGTGCCCGTGCCGCCACCCTCCCCCGCGGTGACGAAGATCATGTCAGCGCCCTTCAGCGCCTCCTTCAGCTCGTCGCGGCTCTCCTGCGCGGCAGCGTGGCCGACGACGGGGTCGGCCCCGGCCCCGAGGCCGCGGGTCGCCGCCGAGCCGATGTGGATCTTCACGTCGGCGTCGCACATCATCAACGCCTGCGCGTCGGTGTTGACCGCGACGAACTCGACGCCGGAGAGGCCGGCGTCGACCATCCTGTTCACCGCGTTCGTGCCGCCGCCGCCGACACCGACCACCTTGATCACGGCGAGGTAGTTACCGGACGCGTCGCGGGCGCTCATGGGAGCTGAACCTGAACCTCCACTCGAGGATTGGGGCGGAAAATGGGCCGTTCGCGCCGCAGCGTACGCGCGCAGAACCTCGCTGTCAACGCAAGCTTCACAGCGTTAGCCTCTACCTCTACTAGAGACTTTAGTGTTGCGAGACCCGGTTGCGGGCGGCGGCTGGGCGGCGCCGACCGGACGCCCCGGGACGCTGACGTCGAGGTACGTCGTCCCCGGCGGCAAGGCGCGGAGCGCCCGCCGCGCGACCGCGAGCTTGAGGTGGATCCCCGACGCCGCCCCGAGCTCGAGCTCGAGCCCGGACCTGAGGTGGTAGACGAGCGCCCCGCCGCCGTCCGACACCGATGCGACGCGACTGGCGAACGCGCCCGAGAGGCCGAGCGCGCGCGCGTCGCCCCCTCCACCGCCCGCAGGCAGCTCGGCACCGAGGCCGACGGCCGTACGAGCCGGGAGCCAGATGCGGGGCAGGCCGCGCTTCGCGTCGGGCTGCAGCCGCGCCATCACCCGCCCGCGCGCCGAGACGAGCCAGGCGCCTGTGCCGGCCCGGAGCACGGCGACCGGACGCTCGGCGACAACCGTCACGCGGAGCGTATGCGGGAAGGCGCGGTCGTACGTGGCGGAGACGACCGTCGGCAGCGCCTCGACGCGGCGAACAAGCGAGCCGCCGTCGAGGCCGACGAGGCTCCTGCCGAGCATGGGCTGGAGCGCGTGCCTCACCTGCGCGTCGACCACAAGGGAGCCACCGCTGACCGCGACCTTGCGGACGCCGAAGAGCGAGGTCTCGCGGGCGAGCACGTATCCGCCGCCTGCGAGCGCGACGATCGCGATGCCTGTGGCCAGCGCGCGGCGCGACACCGAGAGCCGCGCAGGCGGCCGTGCGACGCGCCGCTGCCGGTGCTGCGGGCGCGGCACGGCGACGGCCCGCGCCAGGGCCGGCGGGCGCTGCGTCCGTGCCTTCGCCGCCACGGCGAACCCTTCGCCGCCGCCGCGCAGCCTCCTACTCCCCGAGCTCGGGCAGCTCGAGCGGGCCGAGGAACTCGACCTCGTGGACGAGCCGCACGCCGAACTCGGCGAACGCCCGCCGCCGGGCCTCCGCCATCAATGCGAGCGCATCCGCCGTCGTCGCTCCTCCCGCGTTCTCGATGAAGTTCGCATGCTTCGGCGAGATCTGGGCGCCGCCGATCCGGCGCCCCCTGAGCCCGCACGCCTCGAGCATCCGTCCCGCGCTCAGCTCGTGCTCCGGGTTCTTGAAGACGCTGCCGAAGGTGCGGCGGTTCGTTGGCTGAGCCGCCTTGCGGCGCGCATTCAGCTCGCGAACGCCGGCCCTGATCTCGTCCGGCGGCCGCGGACGGAGCCGCAGCTCGGCCCTCAGGACGACCTGGCCGTGGCGTAGATCGGAGTGCCGGTACGAGAGGCCGAGCTCGGCCGGCGTCAGCCAGCCGGCTCCCTCCGCCGAGGCGACGAGCGCCCGCTCGAGGACGGCCGAGAAGTCGGCGCCGTAGGCCCCTGCGTTCATCCAGACGCCGCCGCCGATCGTGCCCGGGATCGCGCATGCGAACTCGAACCCGCCCAGTCCGGCAGTGCGGACGCGATGGAGCACGACCGCATTCGCCGCGCCGCCGCCCGCGTGAACGACGTCGCCGTCGATCTCGACCGCTGTGAGCCCGCCGCCGAGCTTGAGCACGAGCGCGTCGACGCCCGCGTCGGCGGCGAGCAAGTTCGAGCCGAGACCGACGACCGCCACCGCGCTCTCCCGCTCGGCCGCCCGGCGCAACAGCTCGACCACCTCCTCCTCCGACTCCGGTCGCGCAAACTCGCGAGCCGGGCCGCCCGTGCCGATCGTCGTGTAGCGGGCGAGCTCGACGCCCTCCTCGACGTTCACGCGAGCGCCTCGAGGACGAGCGGCGCCGCACGGTCGACGTCGCCGGCGCCGAGGGTGAGCACCGTGTCGCCGGGTCTCGCCCAGCCCGAGACGATGCGCGCGGCGTCGCCGAGCGCCGGCGCCCAGCCGATGCGCATCCCCGGCCGCACGCGTGCCAGCTCGTCCACGATCAGGCGTCCGCTCACACCCTGCAGCGGCTCCTCGCGGGCGGGGTAGATCTCCGTTACGCAGACGCCGTCGGCCGCGGCGAGCGCGCGGGCGAAGTCGTGCGCGAGGTGGAGCGTCCGGGAGTAGAGATGAGGCTGGAAGAGGGCGAGGACGCGCCCCCCGTCGCGCACCGCTGCGAGGTCGGCGGCGAGCTCGGCGGGATGGTGCGCATAGCTGTCGAGGACGGCGACGCCGTTGCGCTCGCCCCTCGGCTCGAGCCGGCGGCCGGCGCCGCGGAACTCGACGATCGCCGCCTCCGCGTCGGCGCGCGGAACGCCCGCGAGCTCGAGCGCCGCCAGCGCCGCCGCGGCGTTCGCCCGGTTGTGCTCCCCGAGCACGGCGAGCTCGAGCGAGGCCGGCTCGAGCTCGTCTCCGTGCACGACGTGCGGCACGTGGGAGAGCCAGTCGTCGAAGAGCCGCTCGACCTCCGCCCGGGAGCCGAACGTCGTGTGGTGGTCGAGATCGACGTTGAGGAGGACGGCGATCTCCGGCCGGAGCGAGGCGACGGAGCGGTCGGACTCGTCGCCCTCGACGACGAGCCAGCCTCCGCCCGCGCGAGCGTTGCCGCCGAGCTGCGGAACCTCGCCGCCGATCAGGAAGGCCGGGTCGAGGCCGAGCCGTTCGAGGCAGAACGCGATCATGCCGCTCGTCGTCGTCTTGCCGTGCGCGCCGGCGATGACGATCGAGCGGCGGAGGGAGACGAGCTCGGCGAGCAGCTCCGCGCGCGGCCGCCCCGCCACGCGCCCGGCGAATGCGGTCGAGACGTACACCTCCCAGCCGGCCGGCGGCGCCGGCGGCTCCGGCGAGAGGGTCACGGCAACCCCGTCGAGGTGCCGGAGATACGGCGTCTCGACCCGGTCCCAGCCGGCGACCTCGGCTCCCCAGGCGCGGGCGAGCAGTGCGTAGCCGCTCATCCCGGCGCCGCCGATGCCGGCGAGCCAGAGCCGCCTACCGGCGAGCGGCGAGCTCGACGAGCTCATCCGCGATCACCTCCGCCGCGTCGGGCTTCGCCGCCGCGAGCATCGCCTGCCGCATCCGCGCGAGACGGTCCGGCTCGGCGAGCAGCTCGTCGACGAGCCGAGGCGCCCGCGCCGCCTCCCTCTCGGACACGACGAGCGCGCCCCCCGCCTCCTCGAACCAGCGCCCGTTCTTCTCCTGGTGAGAGCCCGTCGCAAAGGAACCCGGGACGAGGACGGCGGGCAGCCCCGCGGCAGCGAGCTCCCAGACCGAGCCGCCCGCCCGCGCGAGTGCGATGTCGGCGGCCCCGTAGGCGGCGCCGATCTCGTCGAGGAACGGGATCAGGAGGTAGCCGTCGCGCGATACGCGGTCGCGCAGCTCGGGGTAGTCGCGCTCGCCGCAGAGGTGGATGACGGCCGGCCCGGCCTCCGCCCACGCGTCGAGGGCGAGGTCGTTCAGGAGCCGCGCGCCGAGCGAGCCTCCGAAGACGAGCACGGTGCGCGCATCCGCCGGAATGCCGAGGCGCTTCCTCGACTCCCCCCGGCCGAGCGCCCGCGAGGCAGGCGGAATCGGACGGCCGACGGTGCGGTACCGCGCGCCTTCGCGGCCGACGGGGAGGGCGAGGAACACGCGCGCGGCGAACGGAGCCGCGAGGCGGTTGGCGAGCCCCAGGTGCGCATCCGCCTCGGTCAGCGCGGTCGGGATCCCGCGCAGCCTCGCGGCGAGCACCATCGGCCCCCCGACGTAGCCGCCGGCGCCGAGGACGGCGTCGGGCTGCCGCCGGTCGAGGATGCGGAGGCACGCGGCCGGCGCCGCGAGCGCGCGGGCGGCGGCCCGGACGAGCTCGACCCCGGGCCGGCGCGGCAGGCCCGAGACGGAGAAGGCGTCGAACTCGTAGCCGTGCTCAGGAACGAGCCGAGCCTCGACCCGCCCCGGCGACCCGGCGAACGTCACGGCCGCTCCGCGCCGCCCCAGCGCGTCCGCCACCGCCAACGCCGGCGCGACGTGTCCGACCGTCCCGCCGGCCGCGATCAGGAACCGAAGCTGCCGTTCGTGCGCCATCGCCACGGGCGATGTTAAGGAGGATGCCGACCCCGGCGAGCATCACGATGAGGCTCGAGCCGCCGTAGGAGACGAAGGGGAGCGGGATGCCCGTGAGCGGCGCGAGCCCGACGACCGCGGCGATGTTGATCGCCGCCTGGCCGCAGACGAGCGCCGTGATGCCCGCGGCGAGCCGCTTCCCGAACGGGTCGCGGCACCCGAGCGCGAGTCGCAGGCCTGCGTACCCGAACGCGCAGTAGGCCGCGATGAGGAGGCTGACGCCCACGAGCCCCAGCTCCTCGCCGACGACGGCGAAGATCATGTCCGTATGCGCCTCGGGCAGGTAGTGGAGCTTCTCGATCCCCTGGCCGAGGCCGCGGCCGAAGATCCCGCCCGAGCCGAGGCTGATCAGCGCCTGGACGTTCTGCAGGCCGGCGCCCAGCGGATCCTTCCACGGGTCGAGGAAGACGAGCAGGCGGTCGCGCCGATACGGCGACGCCCACGCCGCGAGCGCCGCCAGGCCGAACACGATCCCGTACGCGGAGGCGAGGAGCGACAGGCGCGTCCCGGAGACGAGCAGGATCGCGCCGACCATGAGCAGGATCGTGAGCGCCGTGCCGAGGTCGGGCTCGAGCAGGACGAGCCCCGCGAACAGACCGACGAGCGCGCCGATGGGCCGCGCGAGCTCCTTCAGCGTCTCGGGCGGCCGGCGGCCCGAAAGGTAGGCCGCCGTCCAGACGACGAGCGCGAGCTTGGCGAGCTCCGACGGCTGGAACGCGAGCGACCCGACGGCGATCCAGCGGCGCGCGCCGTTGATCCGCGCGCCGACCGCGAGCACGCCGAGGCAGAGCACGAGCGCGGTGACGACGAGGGCCGGAGCGAGGGCGCGCAGGCGGTGGAGCGGCATCCGCGACACGACGAGCAGGAAGACGAGCCCGGCGGCTGCGTACACGAGCTGCCGCTCGAGATAGCCCATCGGGTTCGCGTGGCCGAGCGCGGCCGAGCCGGACGTGGCGCTGTAGACCATGACGAGCCCGAACAGGACGAGCGCCGTCGTCACGAGCACGAGCAGGTTCCACTCGAACTGGAGCCGCTTCGGCCGGCTCATGCGAGCTCCTCGACGAGCCGCCGGAACGTGTCGCCCCGCTCCTCGAAGTTCGCGAACTGGTCGAAGCTCGCCGTCGCGGGCGAGAGGAGGACGATGTCGCCCGACCGGGCGTCGACCGCGGCCCGTGCGACCGCGGCCGCCAGGTCGCCCGCGGGGACGTACTCGCGCCCGGCCGCGTCGAGCGCGGCGGCGAGCTCGTCGGCCGCGGCGCCGATCAGGTAGATCGCGCGGACGTTCGCGGGCAGCTCGGCCGCGAACGGGCCGAAGTTCTCGCCCTTCAGCGAGCCGCCGAGGATGAGCAGGAGCGGCGCGTCGTAGGCGGTCACTGCACGGCGGGCCGCGGCCGTGTTCGTCGCCTTCGAGTCGTTGACCCAGCGCACGCCGCGTAGCTCGCGGACGAGCTCGAGCCGGTGCGGGACGCCGGGAAAGGTTCGGAGGGCCTCGGCGATCGCGGCGTCGGCGACGCCGGCCGCACGCGCGGCGGCGGTTGCGGCCGCGGCGTTCTCGCGGTTGTGAGCGCCGGGGATCAGCGGCTCGGCCGGCAGCGGGTCGTGCGCGCCGAACTCGATCCCGTCGAGGCCGAGTCCACGCGGGACGACTCGCGCCCGGGCGCGCTCGAAGATGCGGAGCTTCGCTGCCCGGTAGTCCTCGAACGACGCGTAGCGGTCGAGATGGTCGGGCTCGAGGTTGAGCAGGACGGCCACGTCGCATGCGAGCGCCTCGACGTCCTCGAGCGCGAAGCTCGAGAGCTCGCACACGACCCATGTCCCCGGCCCGATCGTCTCCGCCACCTCGCTCAGGGGCGTGTGCTCGTTGCCGGCGAGCGCCGTCTCGCGGCCGTCGGCTTCGAGCATCGCCCCGAGCAGGCGCGTCGTCGTCGTCTTCCCCTTCGTGCCGGTGACGCCGATCAGCGGATTGCCCGGGAGCAGCCGGTAGCCGAGCTCCGCCTCGCTCCAGATCGGGATGCCGCGGGCACGCGCAGCCGCCGGGAGCGGTGACTCTCCCGGGACGGCCGGCCCCTTGACGAGCAGCTCCACGCCGCCGAGCAACGCCTCCTCCTCGCTTCCGAGGTGGAGTTCGACACCGGCGGCGGCGAGCCTGCCCGGATCGGCGTCGGCGGAGCGGTCGGCCGCGACGACCGCGACGCCGCGATCGGCGAGGGCGAGCGCCGCCGCCCGGCCCGTCCAGCCGAGACCGACGACGAGCGCCCGGCGCGGCAGCCATGCCTGCGCGAGCGGTGTCTCCCGGGGACGCGTCCCGCTCACGGCAAACGTACCCCCCCACGGGGGGCGCTTGGGCCCCTGCGATCAGCGTACGCGTCGGGGCGTGTCGGGAGTGTCGAGGCTTCGGAGAGGATGCGATACGAGTTCGTCGCAGCGGCCCCGCATCCTCATCCGAGGCGGGCGGCGACGACACGCTCCTCGGCCACCGCCTGCGAGACGACGCCGGTGAACCCAGCCGCCGCGAGCGCGTCGCCGAGCACCTCGCCGCCTCTCGCATCCGCCTCGGCGAGCGCGACTCGGCCTCCGGCCTGCACGACGCGCGCGAGCTCGCGCGCCGCAGCCTCGAGTGCACCCTCGTCCGCCGCGAGCCGCCCGACCGCCGCCGCCACGGCGTTGTCCGGCAGCGGCAGGACCGGCGCCTCGCCCATCAGGTACGCGACGCCCGCCCTGCCTCCGGCGTGCGCCTCGGCGAGCAGCTCCTCGAGCTCGTCGACCTGCGCCCGGACGACGTAGACCCAGCCGTCGCCGACCAGCTCGTGGACGTCGAATGCGAGGTCCCCTGCCCCGAGGACGAGCACGTCGTCATCGGGTTCGAGACCCGCGGAATGCAGGAGCGCGCGGTCGACTTCGCGCGGCCCGCTCACAGCTGTGCGAAGTAGTAGCGGTAGTAGAGGGCGAACCCCGCCGCGCAGAGGAGCCCGGCGACGATCCAGAAGCGCACGGTGATCTTCGTCTCGGACCACGCCTTCATCTCGAAGTGGTGGTGGATCGGCGCCATGAGGAAGACGCGTCTGCCGAGGTACTTGAAGGTGAAAACCTGGATCATCACGGAGAGCGCCTCGATCACGAAGATGCCGCCGATCAGGAGCAGCAGCACCTCGACCTTCATCATGATCGCGAACGCCGCGAGCGCGCCGCCGAACGCCATCGAGCCGGTGTCGCCCATGATCACCTCGGCCGGGAACGCGTTGAACCAGAGGAAACCGACCGCGGCGCCGATCAGCGCGGCGCCGACGATCGCCAGGTCGAGCTTCGTCAGGTTGCGGTGGCCGACGTGGCCGGAGCGGACGTACGAGACGATGTTCATCGCCGTGAACGTGAACAGGGCGATGATCGCGGTACCGCCGAGCAGGCCGTCGACGCCGTCGGCGAGGTTCGTCCCGTTCGAGGCGCCGCCGATGACGAGGAAGAGGAACACGTACCAGCCCCAGGAGAGCGGCACCGACACGTCGGCGACCGGGATGTAGACGTTCGTGCTCAGCCGCAGGTGGTGCGAGACGACGCCGACGACCACCGTCACACCGGCGAGCAGGAGCAGCTTCCACCGGCCCGAGAGGCCGAGCGAGCGCTTGTGCGTCAGCTTCACGAAGTCGTCGAGAAAGCCGATCGCACCGCACGCGAGCGCCGTGAACAGCACCGTCAGCGACTGCAGGCGGAAATGGCTCACCGGCAGGAAGCCGACCGTGGCCGCGAACAGGATCAGCAGCCCGCCCATCGTCGGAGTGCCCTGCTTGGCGAAGTGGTGCCGCGGGCCTTCCTCGCGAATCTGCTGACCGAACTCGTTGCGACGCAGGAAGTCGATGAACTTCGGTCCGATCGCGAGGGAGAGGAAGAAGGCCACGCCTGCGGCGATGAGCACGCGAATCACGAGCCCGCCCCGAGGAGCGCGTCCGCCACGATCTCGAGACCGACCGAGCGCGACCCCTTCACGAGCACGGCGTCGCCCGGCCGCACGACGGCTCGCACGAGCTCGACCGCCTCCGCCGCCGTCCCGACCCACTCGTCGGGCGCGTAGTGGCGGGCCAGCTCCCCGACGCCGACGACGACGTCGACGTCCGCCGCGACCCGACCGATCTCCTCGTGGTAGCGAACGCCGTCGGCGCCGAGCTCGGCCATGTCGCCCAGCACGGCGACCGTGCGGCGGCCGTCGGCCCGCGCGAGCAGATGCGCGAGCGCGGCGCGCGTCGCCACCGGGTTGGCGTTCCACGCGTCGTTGAGCAGGAGGCCGCCACCCGGCAGGGCGACCTCCTGCGAGCGCCAGCGCGAGAAGACGACGTCGACGGGCTCGCGCGGCGCCTCGAATCCCAGCGCCTCGAGCGCCGTGAGCGCGGCCCCGGCGTTCCACGCCTGGTGGAGGCCGCTGAAGCCGAACACGACGTCGCGTCCGCGCCAACGGACGTGCGTGCGCCCGCCGCGCACCTCCGCCTCGGGCGGCGCGAAGCGGCGGACGTCGAGGCCCGCCGGGACGAACGGCTCGAGCTCGGGAGCCTCCTCCGGCAGGACGGCGACGGCCCCGGCCGGCAGCTCCTCGAGCAGCTCCGCCTTCGCGCGGGCGATGTTCTCGAGGCTGCCGAGCTGCTCGAGATGGACGGGCGCGATGGCCGTGATCACACCGAGCTGCGGCTGCGCGATCCGGGCGAGGTCGCGAATCTGGCCGAGACCGCGCATCGCCATCTCCGTCACGACGACCTCGGTGTCGTCCTCGATGCGGCAGAGCGTCAGCGGCAGGCCGATCTCGTTGTTGAAGCCCGCCTCCGCCGCGACCGTGCGGCGGAGCGGACGCAGGAGCGCGGCGAGGATGTCCTTCGTCGACGTCTTGCCGACCGAGCCGGTGATCGCCACGACACGAGCATCGCTGCGGGCGCGGACGGCGTGGCCCAGCGCCGCGAGCGCCGCATGACCGTCGTCGGGCACGAGCGTCGCGGCGGCCCCCTGCGCCCGAGCCGATTCGAGGTACGGCTCGCCGCCGGGCAGCGCGACGAACAGGTCGCCCGGCTGCACGCGACGTGAGTCGACGTGGACGCCCTTGATCGCGTCGGCCCGACTCTCGAGCAGTCCCAGCTCGAGCGCCCGCACCTCCTCGATCGGCAGCGCGATCAGAACCCCGCCTTCCGTAGCGCGTCCTTCGCCGCCTCGCGGTCGTCGAACGGGATCGTCCGGTCGGCGAGCTCCTGTCCCTGCTCGGCGCCCCTGCCGGCGATCAGGACGACGTCTCCCGCCTCCGCGAGCTCGACCGCGCGTGCGATCGCGGCGCCTCGGTCGAGCTCGAGCTCGACCTCGCGCTCCGCGCCCGCGGCCACCTCGACCGCGATCTGCTCGGGATCCTCGCTGCGCGGATTGTCGGAGGTGACGATGACGACGTCCGCGAGCTCGGCGGCGAGCCTCCCCATCAGCGGCCGCTTGCCGCGGTCGCGGTCGCCACCGGCCCCGACGACGCAGATCACGCGGGCGCCGTCCGCGATCTCACGCGCGGCGCGCAGAACGTTCTCGAGCGCGGCGGGCTTGTGCGAGTAGTCGACGATCACGTGGAAGGGCTGGCCCACGTCGACCGCCTCGAAGCGTCCGGGGACGCCGTGAACCGACTCGAGCCCGCGCCGGATCGCGTCGTCGTCGATCCCGAGCAGACGCGCCGCCGCGACCGCCGCGAGCGCGTTCTCGACGTTGAAGCGGCCGCGCAGCCGGAGCCCGACTCCCTCGAGCGGGCTCGGGTCGTTAATCGAGAAGGTCACCGCCTCCGGCAGCTCCTCCGCGAGCCGGCGCCCGTAGGCGTCGCCGGCGTTGACCACCGCGGGCGGCCGCGGCTCGGCCAGGAACAGCCGCCGCTTCGCCTCGAAGTACGACTCCATGTCGCCGTGGAAGTCGAGGTGGTCCTGGCTGAGGTTCGTGAAGACGAGCGCGGCGAAGCGGACGCGATCGAGCCGGTGCAGGACCGAGGCGTGCGAGGAGGCCTCCATGGCGCACGACCGGTCGCCCGCGTCGAGCATCTCGCGGAACAGCCGCTGCAGGTCGATCGCCTCCGGCGTCGTCCGCACGACGCCCCTGCGCTCGCCGCCCACGCGCGCCTCCACCGTGCCGAGCAACCCGGGCCGCCGGCCCGCGGCCGCGAGGATCGCGAAGACGAGGAACGTCGTCGTCGTCTTCCCGCTCGTCCCCGTGACGCCGACCACCTCGAGCTCCTCCGTCGGCCGGCCGAAGAACTCGTCGGCCGCCGGCGCCATCGCCGCCCGCGCGTCCGCGACGACGAGCTGCGGCACCTGCAGCTCGAGCGGCCGCTCGACGACGAGGGCTACAGCGCCGCGCTCAACCGCCACCGGCGCGAAGTCGTGGCCGTCGGCGCGCGCACCCGGGACGCAGAAGAAGACGGCGCCGGGGACGACGGCGCGAGCGTCGTAGGCGAGGTCTCGCACCTCGACGGAGTCGCGCCGCTCGAGCACCCGCACCGGCTCGAGCGCTGCGACGAGGCGCTCCAGATCCATCGCGGCGCGTACTCTACCGGCCTACTTCAGCCGCAGATCCGGCGGAACCTCGAGGTACTGGAGGTCGAACGAGGCGATCTGCTCGAACGCCGGAGCGGCGACGAGGCCGCCGTAGATCTCTCCGTGGGGCTGGTCGACGGTGACGAGCACGACGAGGCGTGGGTTCGACGCCGGCACCATGCCGACGAAGGTGGCGACGTACTCGCCCGGGATGTACCCGTGCGGGCCGGGCTTCTGCGCCGTCCCCGTCTTGCCGGCGACGCTGTAGCCGGGTATCGACGCGAGCTCCGCGGTGCCCTGGTCGGAGACGACGCCGCGCAGCATCGAGCGCAGCGTCCGGTCGACGCCCGGCGCGAGGATCCGCCGTCGCGTCAGCTGCGGAGCGGGCTCGCCGAGGACGTGCTCGACGAGGTGCGGTTGGATCCACTCCCCGTTGTTCGCGATCGCGGCGTAGACCGAGGCGAGCTGGATCGCCGTCACCGAGACGCCCTGTCCGATCGGGACGTTGCCGATCGTCGGTCCCGACCAGTAGGACGGCAGGAGACCGGAGCTCTCGCCCGGGAGGTCGATCCCCGTCGGCTCGCCGAAGCCGAAGCGCGCCATCCACTTCTTCAGGCCGCTCTCGCCGAGGTAGCGCTTGGCGATCTCGACCGTGCCGATGTTCGACGAGCGCTGCAGGATCTGCGAGACCTTGAGCCTCTCCGTCCCGTGCGGCTCCGCGTCGTGGAGGTCGAGGGTGGAGACCTGGAGCGAGCCCGGGACCGTGAACACCGTGTTCGGCGTGACGTCGTGCTGCGAGAGGGCGCCGCCGATCGTCACGACCTTGAACACCGAACCGGGCTCGTAGACGTCGCTGACCGCGTGCTCGGTGGCCAGTCCGCGGGCGTATGCCTGCGGGAAGTCGTTCGCGTCGTAGCCGGGCTCCTGCGCCATCGCGAGCACGGCGCCCGTCTTCGGGTTGAGGACGATCGCCGTCGCGTCCTTCGCGTGCCACTCGCGGACGGCCTGCGTCAGAACCTGCTCTGCGTCGGCCTGGATGTGGCTGTCGATCGTGAGGAAGACGTCCTGCCCGTTGCGCGCCGGCCGATCCTTCGTCGTGTCGACGACCTGGCCGAGCGCGTCGCGCACGACGGTCTCCTGGCCCGGCCTGCCCGCGAGCTCCTTGTTCAGCTCGACCTCGAGCCCGGAGAGCCCTTTGCCGTCGACGCCGACGTAGCCGAGCAGCGGCGCCGCGACCGTCCCCTGCGGGTAGACGCGGCGCTGGCTCGGCTCGAACGCGAAACCGACGAGACGCCGCTTCTCGAGCTCCGCCGCCTCCGCCGGCGGCGCCTGCCGCTCAACCTCGACGAACTGGCTCCTGCGGTTCGAGAGGGCGGCGACGAGCGGCCTCGTCTTCAGCCCGAGCACCTTCGCGGCGATCCGCGCCTCGCGGCGCGGCCGGCTGATCTGCAGCGGGTCGGCGACGACGTCGGTTGCCGGCTCGTCGATCGCGAGCGGCTTCCCGAGCCGGTCGAAGATCGTTCCGCGCTCCGCCTGCAGCGTCAGCGGCGACTTCGTCTGCGACTGCGCGCGCGCCGAGAGCGACGCCGCGCGCACCGTCTGGAGCCATGCCGCGCGGACGGCGAGCACGCCGAACGTGAGGAGGACGACGAGCAGCAGGAGGCGGAGACGCGAGTTGACGACCCGCGTAGGCACTAGGGGCGACCGAGATCCAGGTAGGTCGTGTCGGACTGCGGCGCCTCCACGAGCCCGAGCTTGTGCGCGGCCAGCTCGACCTGTGGCGCCGAGTTCGCAGCCGAGAGCTCCGAGGCGAGGGTCTCGTTCCGCGCCTGGAGCTGCGCCTGCTCGTTCTCGAGGTGCGTGACCGCCATGTGGGCGCGGAGGACGGCGACGTTGACGGCCACGACACCGGTGAGGAGGAGCGCGAACGCGATCATCCAGACGACGTGACCGCGGACGCGGCGCTGCGCGCGCCTCCGCGGCGCGCGGGCCTGCCGCGCGGCGGGCCGCTCGCGCGCCCGCTGCCGGCGCGGCGCGGGGATCGGCTCGGCGACCGCCGGCGCGAACCAGTCGGCGGCGGCGCTCACTCCGCCGGCTCCGCCTTCACAGCCGCCCGCAGCCGCGCCGACGAGGCCCGCGGGTTCGCCGCAACCTCCGCCTGACCCGGCCGAACAGGGCGCCGCTGCAGGGCGCGCAGCTCCGGCTCGTGACCGCAGACGCAGACGGGGAAGTCGGGCGGGCACGTACATCCGCGCTCGCGCTCGCGGAGGAACCGCTTGACGATCCTGTCCTCGAGCGAGTGAAAGGAGATGACCGCGAGGCGGCCGCCGGGCCGCAGCATCGAGAGCGCCGCCGGCAGCGCCGCCTCGAGCGAGCCGAGCTCGTCGTTGACGGCGATCCGCAGCGCCTGGAAGACGCGCTTCGCCGGGTGACCGTCGCCGAAGCGCGCGGGCGCGGGGATCGCCGCGCGGATCGTGTCGACGAGGTCACCGGTCCGCTCGAACGGCTGCTCGCGCCGGCGGCGGGCGATCGCACGGGCGATCTGCCGGGCGTAGCGCTCCTCGCCGTAGCGGCGGAAGATCGTCGCGAGATCTCGCTCGCTCCACTCGTTGACGAGCTCGCGGGCGTCCACGTCCTGCGTCGGGTCCATCCGCATGTCGAGCGGCGCGTCGGCCGCGTACGAGAAGCCGCGCTCCGGCCGGTCGAGCTGCATCGACGAGACGCCGAGATCGAGCAGGATCGCGTCTGCCCGGACGCCGTTCCCGGCCAGCTGCGCGAGGACGACGCCGAAGTCGCCTCGCAGGAGGCGTGCGTTCACGCGCGCGCCCTTCGCGAAGCGCTCGAAATACGAGCGCGCCGTCGGATCGCGGTCGATCGCGATCAGCTTGCCCTTGCCGTGGAGGTCGGCCGCGAGCAGCGAGGCATGGCCGCCGGCGCCGAAGGTCGCGTCGACGACCGTCTCGCCCGGCCGCACGGCGAGCGCCGCGCGCACCTCCTCGGCGAGCACGGGGACGTGATCAGCTGCCCTGGGCTGCAAGACGTTCGGCAACATCCTCAGCACTCCCTTCGACCTCGGCGAGCTCGCGCTGCCAGGCGACGCGATCCCAGATCTCGAGGTGGTCGTTGACGCCCGCGACGACGACGTCGCGGCCGAGCTTCGCGTGCTCGAGCAGCGCAGCCGGGATGCCGACGCGCCCCTGCTTGTCGGGCACCGCCTCGGCGGCGCCGGAGAAGAAGAACCGCTGCATCCGCCGGCCCTGCTTGCTGAGCGGGCTCAGGGTCGAGAGGCTCGCGTCGACGAGCCGGCTCCACTCCGTCGGTGCGTACGCGTAGAGACAGCCGTCCATGCCGCGGGTGACGACGATCCCGTCCGCGAACGCGCGCCGGAACCGTGCCGGAAGCGTCAGGCGGTTCTTGTCGTCGATCGTGTGCTCGTACTCGCCGAGAAGCATGGGGCCGGATCTCCCTCTCTCGCCACAGCGCCCCACTTTACCCCACCACAAACCACTTTGTCCACCCCCGCAGCCGCGTTCGTCCCACGAGCTGCACGATCGAGGGCGAGCTCTAGGCCGAGCTGACGCAACGCTCGGACGCCTCGGTCAGCCGGGATCGGCGAGCTGAGCGGCGTAGGCGCCGCGTCCGGTGAGCACGGCGGCGCCGCAGCGGGCGCCGAGCGCGACCGCCTCGTCGACCGGGCGCCGCTCGGCGAGCCCGTACGTGAGGCCGGCGGCGAAGCAGTCGCCGCAGCCGTAGGCGTCGCCGACCGGCCCCGGCAGCGGCGAGGAGCGGAAGGGGCCGCCGGGGCGGATCCAGCCCCCCAGCGCGCCTGCGGTCGTGACGACGATGTGCGGCGGGGGATCGAGCGCACCGGGCTCGAAGCTCTCGCCGACGTCCTCGGCGCTGCCGACGAGAACGTCGAGCTCCACCCCTCCCCGCTGCAGCGTCGCGAGCTCGCGCGAGGTGGCGACGAGCACCGGAGCCCGTCGTGCCGCGCGTAGCGCTGCGACGTCCCCGCTCACGAAGTAGACGGCGTCGCACCGCGCGAGCTCCTCCCAGGGAAGCGAGCCGTCCTCGCCGGAAGGGCGCAGCTTGTCGCCGAGCACCGAGATCGTGCGCTCGCCCTCGTCGTCGACGAACGTGAACGCGCGGCGCTGCGACCCCGGCGCGCGCGCGGCACGCACGGCCACGCCACGCGCCTCGAGCTCGGCTCGCGCCCGGCGGCCGAGGTCGTCGTCGGCGAGCGCGGTGAACAGCGTCGACGACCCGGCGAGGTTCGCGAGCTGCACGGCTGCGACGGCGCCGCCGCCGGCCGGCTCCTCCCACGTCTCCGTGGCGTGGACGATCTCACCCGGCGCCGGCACGTGGTCGACGCGTGCGAACTCGACCCACTCGACGTGTCCGACGACTGCGACGTTCACGGCAAAGCTCGAAGGAGGGGGATCGTGGGGGAACCATGGGTTCCCCCACGATGGTCGACCCACTCGACGTGTCCGACGACCGCGACGTTCACCACCTCACATCTTGATACGGGAGTACGTTTCAGTGCTCGATGGCGGTCACGACGATTCCCCCCTTCGAACGCTTCTACGAGGCGCACAAGGGCGAGGTGCTCGCGTTGCTCCGGCGGCGCGCGGGACGGGAGCGGGCAGACGACCTGTTCCAGGAGACCTTCCTCCGCGCGCTCCGCGCGTACGGGCGGCTGGAGCACGGCGAGCACCTCCGCGCCTGGGTGCTGACGATCGCCGCCAACGTCGCGATCGACGGAGCACGGCGGGAGCGGCCGACGGCGGAGCTGGCGTCCGAGCCCGCGACCGAGGACGGCCGTCCGGCGTTCGAGGAGCTTGCGCCGCTCACCGACGGCCTTCCGGAGAAGGAGCGCGCGGCGGTCGTGCTCCGCTACGGCTACGACCTCGGCTACGAGCAGATCGGCGCCGCGCTCGGCTCGAACGAGCAGGCGGCGCGGCAGGCGGCCTCCGCCGGCGTGCGGCGGCTGCGGAAGGAGAAGGAGTCGCGATGACCAGAGTTCCCGCCATCCTCGACGAGCACTTCCGCGCGGCCGCAGGCGCCAGCGCCGAGCTCGACGTGGCCTTCGACGTGCTCGAGGAGACGCCGGTCGGGCCGCTCCTGGTGGGCGTGAGCGAGCACGGCCTCTGCCGCGTCACGTTCGATCCCGAGCCGGAGCAGGAGCTCGAGCGGCTCGCCCGCGCCTTCGGCCCCCGCGTGCTGCGGAGCAGCAGGCCGGTCGACCGTGCGCGCCGCGAGCTCGACGAGTACCTCGCCGGACGGCGGAAGACGTTCGACCTCGAGCTCGACCTGCGCGCGACGCCGGAGTTCCATCGCCGCGTCCTCGCCGAGCTCGCCCGGGTCGGGTACGGCCGGACGACGACCTACGGCGCGCTCGCGGCGCAGGCCGGCTCGCCGCGCGCGGCCCGGGCGGTGGGCACGGCGATGAACCGGAATCCGGTTCCGATCGTCCTCCCGTGCCATCGCGTCGTCGGCGCGAGCGGCAGCCTCGTCGGCTACGGCGGCGGGCTCGAGCGGAAGGAGTGGCTCCTCCGCCTCGAGGGCGCGATCCTCTAGCCGGCCAGCGCGGACTCGTAGTGCACGACGAGCTCGCGTGCGAGCTTCGGCCACGCGTAGCGCCCGGCGAGCTCGCGGGCAGCCGCGCCCCTATCCTCGCGCGCCGCTTCGTCCTCGAGCGCCGAGACGACCCCGGCGGCGAGCGCTTCGGCATCGGCCACCGGAACGAGGAGTCCCGCCTCGGGCGCGACGACGGCCCGGTAGGCGTCGATGTCCGAAGCCACGACGGGAGTGGCCGAGGCGAACGCGCGCAGGACGACCATGCCGAAGCTCTCGTTGCCGAGCGACGGAGCGACGAGGAGCTTCGCGGTCGCGAGCTCGGCGGCCAGCGTGTCCTCGTCGACGATGCCGAGCAGGTCCATGCCGTCCTCGGAGACGCGCAGCCGCCGCAGCAGCAGCCGGACGGCGAGCGGGTCGGCGCCGACGACGCGGAGACGGGCGCCGGTTCGGCGCCGGATCTCGGGCCAGGCGCGCAGGAGCACCGGAAGCCCCTTGCGCCGCTCGTGGCGCCCGACGAAGAGCACCTGGTCGAGGCGCCCGGCCGGGTCGGCCGCGTCCGGGAGCTCGATTCCGTTCGGCAGCAGCTCGTAGCTGCCCGGCGCGTAGCCGGCCGCCGTCTGCCGCGCCTGGTCGGAGACGGCGATTCGCACGTCGATCCGGTCGAGCAGGAAGCCCCAGCAGCGGAGGGCGATCGGCCGCCATGCCGAGGCGCCCGCCGCGTGGAAGGTCGCCACGGTGGGGCCCTCCCACAGGGCGAGCGCGGCAGGCCCGATCATCGGCGCGAGCGGCTCGTGCACGTGCAGGAGGTCGAAGTGCTCGCGCGCGAGAGTCCGCCGGAGGCGCGGCAGCGTCGACGGGCTGAGGACGAGATTCGAGAGGGCGGCGTTGCCCGGCACGATCACCGAGCGTCCGAGCGCGACGACGCCGGGCGGCGCCGGCCCGGCGCGGCCCTGCCGTGGATGGAGGGCCCGGCTGAACGAGCCGGGCGGATCCATCCCGACGAGCGTGCGCGTCTCGACTCCCAGCTGCTCGAGCGCGCGCGCCTGCGCCTCGGCGTGCTCGACGACACCGCCCCAGAACGACCACGAGTACGGGACGACGATGCCGACCTTCACGGTTCCAGGGGAGAGGGCTCAGTCGAGGAAGCCGATCGAGCGGAGCCGGAGCTCCGTCAACCGCATCGCCTCGGCATAGAACCCCTCGGGCGGCACTCCGTAGCCGGCGGCGACGATCTCCCCCATGCCTTCGTTGGCCGTCGCGAGCATCTCGTCCGCGACCTGGGTCAGATCGCCGATGACGGCGCCGACGACTTCGTGTGCACGCTCGGGGTCGCGCTCGAAGCGGGAGCGGGCGTAGGTGACGCCGATGCCGATGTGCCGCGCTTCGTCGCGCGCGACGAGGCGCTGTCCGCGAGCGAGGCCGGGAAAGGCGAGACGCTCGTAGCGGTCGGCCGCGAGATGCTGGGCAGTGCGCGCGATCACGCCCTCGCCGAGCAGGTGGTACACGACGACCGCCGCCAGGAAGTCGTCCTCGTCGGAGTCGGCGTCGAGACGCGAGACGTAGTGCTCGAGCCGGCTGTAGAGCGTCTCGGCCACCGGGTCGAGGTTCTGGTCGGCCACCTCGCGAACTGCGTCGATCCCACCGGCGATCCCGAAGACCTCGCGATAGATCCGCAGCACGGCCTGGAGGTGCTTGTGCTCGTCCGACACCTGAGTCGCGAGCAGGAGCTGGACGTCCCAGCTCGGCGCGGCGAGCAGGAACGGGGCCAGCAGTCGCGCGACGTGGAACTCGGCGTGGAAGCGGTGGGCGAAGATCCAGATCATCCCGCGCTGCTCCTCGTCGCCCAGCGCGAGGAAGCTCGCGCGGTCTCCGGCGAGGTCGAGCGCGAGCGCCGACCACTGGGTTCGCTCCCAGTGTGCGTAGAGCGCCTCGTACGGCGTCGCCTTCTCCTCCAGCGCCCTCTCCTCGACGGCGGTCGCAGCCTCGAGCTCGTCAAGGGTCTCGCCCGTCATCCCTCTCCTTCCACGAAACGCGGTCCGGGGGATCGTACTGCCAGCGAATCGGGACGAGAGGCCGAAGCGCTAGTGGAAGTGACCCCAGCGCGTGGCGAGCACGAGGAGGACGCCGCCGATCGCGATGCCGAGGCCGCCGAGGGTCTGGCCGGCGCGTTTGCCGAACGGGGTCATGCCCCCGAGCAGGAGCGCGATTCCGCCGAGCGCGAGCAGTGCCTCGCCGACTTCCGCGAGCCGGATTCCGCTGTGTGCCTTGAAGACGAGCGCGAGCAATGTCATAGCGCCGATGATTCCCGTCGCGCCGGACGGCACAGGTGTCAGGCCAGCACGGTCACGTGTCTCAGCTTGTAGCCGACGCCCCAGATGTTCACGACCCAGCCGGACAAGCCGGCCTCCGTGAGCTTGCGACGGACGCGAGACGCGTGCGACTCGAGCGTCCGCGTCGGGACGTAGGTGCGGAAGCCCCAGACGTCCCGGAGCAGCTGCTCGCGCGTGAAGACCCGGTCGGGATCCGACGCGAGCTTGACGAGGAGCGCGAACTCCTTCGCCGCGAGCTCCACCTGCCGCCCGCGCACGAGGACGCGCCGCGCCGCCCGGTCGACGACGAGGTCGCCCAGGTCGATCATCTCGGCGCGCGGCGGGCAGCGCCGCAGCAGCGCGTGGATCCGCGCGAGGAGCTCCTCGTACACGAACGGCCGGGCGAGGCAGTCGTCGGCTCGCTCGAGCGCGCGCACCCGTGCCGCGGGATCGGCGAGCCCGAGCACGATCACCGGACAGTCGGGCACCATGCCGCGGTCGAGCGCGTCGGCGTCGCCGAGGACGAGCACGTCGGGATCCGCCGAGCGCGGCAGCTGCTCGGCCCGCGCGCAGGAGACGACGTCGAACCCGTCGCTCCGCAGCTGCCGCTCGAGGAAGCCGCGGACGGTGGGCTCGGGCTCCGCGAGGAGGAGCGCGGTCATGCCGCCGAGGGTAGGACGCGCGGCGGCCCGCCGCCAGATGTCCTTTCGCGCGAGACCGTGACGTTTTCTCTACAGGCGACCGGAGCGGACCACGCCCCACAAGAGCCAGACGCCCAGCACGCTCGAGAGCGCGAAGCCGGCGATCGAGATCACGTTGACGCCCAGGACGTGGGGGCCGCCCTTGGCGAAGATCCCGATCAGGCTCGAGCCGATCAGCCCGCCGACGACGACGAGCGCGATCACGATGCGATTGAAGAGCGTGTCGAGCTTCGCGAGCAGGTCGTCGAGGCCCTTGTGGACGAAGCCGACCTCGATCTGGCCGTCGCGGATCTCCTCCATGAAGTCGTGGAACTGGTGCGGCGCCTCGGCGATCACCTGCGCGTAGCGAAGCGCCTCTCGTCTGGCTCGCCGCGCCACGCGCTCGGGCGTGAAGCGCTCGAGCATCAGGTCCCGCGCGTACGGCCGCGCCACCTCGAAGACGTTGAAGTCGGGATAGAGCTCGACGCCGACGGAGCCGAGCGTCGCGATCGTCCTGTCGAGCAGGAGAAAGCGCGTCGGCAGGCGCAGGTTCATGGAGTAGATGAGCTGGAACCCCTCGCGGATGATCTGAACCGGGTCGATCTCGCTGAGGCTCGCCCCGTAGTAGCGGTAGTAGACCTCCCGCAGCTCGGCGAGGAACTCCTGCTCCCGCTCCTTCGGGTAGCGGACGCCGAGGTCGGCGAGCCGCCGCGGCAGCTGCTCGACGTTCTCGCTCGCGGCGTCGATGAAGAGGCCGGTCAGCTTCGACAGGTCATCGTCGCTGAGCTTCCCGACCGAGCCGAAGTCGACGAGCCCGATCGTCCCCGCCTCGGGCGGCAGGAGGATGTTCGCCGGGTGCGGGTCGCCGTGGAAGAAGCCGTGGCGGAAGATCATCGTCATCCACGTCTCGGTGATCCGGTACGCGAGGTCGCGGCGCTCCTCGAGGGTGAGGCCGGCCGTGTCGAGGTCGGCGAGCTGAATGCCGTCGAGCCATTCCAGCGTGAGGACGCGCGAGCGCGTGTACTGCCAATAGACCTTCGGGACGCGGACGTGCGGGTCGCCGGCGAAGTCCCGGTGGAAGGCCTGTGCGTTGCGGCCCTCGAGGCGATAATCGAGCTCTTTCCGCATCGAGCGGGCGAACTCGTCGACGAGCTGGCGCGTGTCGACGAAGTCGAGCATGCGAATCCGCTCCTTCGCGAGCCGCGCCGCCTGGTAGAGAAGCGTGAGGTCGGCCTCGATCTGCCGGGGCGCGCCCGGCCGCTGCACCTTGACGGCGACCCGCCGGCCGTTCGGGAGCGTCGCACGATGCACCTGGCCGATCGACGCGGCGGCGACAGGGGCCGGGTCGAAGTCGAGAAACAGTCGCTCGAGCGTGTTGCCCAGGTCCTCCTCGATCACCCGTTCGGCCTGCTCGAAAGGGAACGGTCGCACGTCGTCCTGCAGGGCCCGCAGCTCGACGACGATGTCGGGCGGCACGACGTCGGGGCGCGTCGAGAGAAGCTGCCCGAACTTGACGAACGTCGGGCCGAGCTCATCGAGCATCTCGCGGAGGTGCTGCCCGCGCGCCGAGCCGGCCGAGCCGTTCTGCGCGGTGGCCGCCGCGAGCCGCCCCTCGGCCGAGCGCCCCGGAAGCAGGTCGGTGAGCTTGTGCGCCTCGAGGAAGTAGCCGAAGCCGTGACGGACCATCACCTGCGCGATCTCCGACAGGCGGCCGATGCTCCGGGTCGTGCTCATGCCGAAAGGCTACGTCCGCGTCACGCTTACGTCACGGTGGCTGCCACCGTGACGTAAGCGTCAGGCGGCCGCGCTGTGGCGATGCTTCCTCGTCCACGGGCCCGGCGGCACGAGGAGCGACTCGGCGTGGAGGTAGGCGAGGCCGACGGCCGGCAGGTCGGTGAAGCGCTCGACGCAGATGTAGCGGCGGCGCCATTCGGGGAAGAACTTCCGGTTGAACGCGTACAGCCGCTCGAGCTGGAAGGCGCTGTCGGCGAGGAGGAGGCCGCGGCGGACGAGGCGCTTGAGCGGCGTCGTCGCGCGCTCGGGTGCGAGGAAGTCGGTGAGGGCGCAGAAGTTGAGCGAGACCTCGCTGGCGCCCTCCTTCTTCGCCCACGCGATCGTCTCGACGATCAGGAACTCCGTCAGGCCGTTCGGCGCGCCGGGGCTGCGCCGCATCGTGCTCAGCGACCAGCCGCCGCCGAGGCGTCCAGCACGCGGCGAGGGCGCGAGATGGAGGAAGCCTCCGACCCGGCCGTCCTCTCCCTCCGTCACGGCGAGCAGCGTCCCGGGAACGTAGAGGTCGTCGATGGTCATCGAGAAGCCGCGCTCGGGCTGGCTGCCGCGCCACGCCGCCGAGACGGCGTCGAGCTCGGCGCGCAGGCGGGCGTCGACGGCGTCGGCGGCGACGACCCGGAACCCGTAGCCGGCCTTTCGCAGCCGGGCCACCGATTGCCGCACCTTGCGGATCGCACGTCCTTCGAGCGAGAACTCGTCCGGGCGCAGCACGGCCTCCTCGCCCATCGGGATCGGCTTCAGGCCGAGCGCGCGGTAGCGGCGGAGATGCTCGTCCGACGCGCCGACGACGGCGAGCCGCCAGCCGTTCGCGTGGGCGAGCCGCCGCAGCTCGCGCAGGAGCTCGGCGAACTCGCGCTCGTCCCCCACCGGGTCGCCGCTGACGAGCGCCGTGCCCGCGACGACGCGGTACGCGAGGAAGGCGCTCCGGGACGGGGAGAAGAGATAGCTCTTGTCCCGCCGCAGGGCGAAGAACGCGAGGCTGTCGCTGCCGTAGGCGTCGACGAGCGCGCGCGCCGCGCGCCGCTCGCCCACCGTCTGCGCCACCGCCTGGCTGAAGGGACGGAGCCAGTACCAGAGGGCGAGACAGCCGAGCGCGATGCCGAGTCCGGTCAGGCCGTCCGCCAGCCGGTGGGTCAGCTCCGCGCCGCGCAACTCCACGGAGAGCCAGACGGCCGCGATCGCCGCGAACCCCGCGAGCGCCGCGAGCACCGGCCGGACGGCCGCCGGGTCGCCCGGAACCTCGAAGCGGCCGCGGTAGCGGAGCAGGGAGACGAGGAGCGCGAGCGATACGGTCGCCTCCTCGAAGTCCAGCCCTTTCGCGAGGTGCGCCACGGCCGAGGCGACGACGACCGCGATCGCGAGCTGCCAGGCGCGCCGGCGCCGCTTCGCGAGCGAGCGCGCGAGCCAGATCAGCCCGAGCCCGCACGTGACGGTGAGGACGCGTGCAGCCTCCGGCCAGCCCGGCGGAAGGACGCCGCGGACGATCTCGACGCGATTCGCCATCTCCGGTGTAAGGGCCGAAACGATCCCGATCACGCCGACTGCCGCAGCAGCCCAGGCGAGCGCGATCTCGGCACTAGGCATACGAAACCGCACGCCGCCAGGGTACAACGTGGACATGAGAGAGCCCCGCGAACCGACCCTCGTTCGGGCGCCCCACTGGGTGAGCTGGCTCTTCGGGCTCGTGGTGGTCTTCCTCATCCCGTGGACCGTGTACCTCACTCTGACCCTTCCGGCTCGGCACGTCACCTACCGATACGACCTGGCTTGGGTGGGATTCGACGTCGGGCTGATCGCGGCCTTCCTCGTCACGACATGGGCGGCCTTCCGCGGCTCGAAGTGGCTCGTCCCCCTCGCGGCGGTCGCCGGGACGATGCTCCTCTGCGACGCCTGGTTCGACATCGTCACCTCGCAGGGCGGCGGCGAGCTGTGGGAGGCGGTCGGCGAAGCGGCGGCGGGCGAGATCCCGCTCGCCGCGATCTGCGGCTTCATCGTCTACGACGCCGAGACGTTCCTCGCGGCGACGGTGACGCGCTTCAGGCGCTCGACATAGCGCGCGGCGCCCGGTCTCGGGGCGAGTCGGCGATGACTTTCGAGGCGTGCTGCAGTCTTTTCGGATGCCTCTACGGAAAGGAGTCCCATGAGTACCGACCCGGCTCGGCGAGCAAACCTGGCTGCGATCGCGTGCGAGCCGCGCCCTCAGCTGCCCGAGGGCTTCCGACGGAAGAGCACCCGAGTGGGAGCGGTGCTCGGCGCGTCCCGCACCGGGCTGAGCGTCTACGAGCTCCCTCCCGGACAGGCGATCGGCCCCTACCACTACGAAGAGCCCGAGGAGGAATGGCTCCTGGTCGTCTCAGGCACGCCAACCCTGCGACATCCGGGTGGCGAGGAGCAGCTCCGGCCATGGGACGCCGTCTTCTTTCCTTCCGGCCCCTCGGGAGCACATCATGTGCGGAACAACAGTCAGTCAGTCGCGCGAGTCGCGATGTTCTCGTCCGCGTCAGCAGCAGTCGGAGCCGTCGTTTACCCGGACACCGACATGGTCTGGATCTGGACGGCCGACGACGCAGTCGACATCGTCGTCGAACAGGGCAGCGCGCTGGACGACGCAGCCCCGTGGACTACCGAAAGCAGCGAAGTCGAGCCGTAGACGCTGGGCTGGAAAGCGTTCCACGCACGGAACCGATCGGGGTTGTCGAGCATGTGTCGTGCTCGACATCTTCCCAGAACCGGTCCTCCCCTTCGTGCGGGACGGCAAAGAGACAGTCGAGCGAGTTCTCCTCGTCAGCGATGAACCCATCGAGCGTGCAGGCAGTGAAGTTCTGAACCTTGCTCACGCAGGCTCAGCCTGAGCCACCCCCCTCCGAGAGCCACGACCATCGCCTGCGTCAGCGCTCGGGGAACGACCTCTGCGGCCTAGAGCGAGTTGCTGCTAGTGGATGACCTTGAAGTGCGTCCGGAACGAGCCCGCACTGCCACAGTCCACCGTGATTGGCCACTTACCGAGCGTCGTGTTGCCCCCGACCATCCAAGTCCATGACACGCGCCCGTGGAAGGGGCGCTTCGGGTTGAGGCCCTGGGCCTGTGAAGGGCCGCTCTTGTAGTGGACCGTGATGCTGCAGCGCCGCGCGGGGGCAACGTGTGCGACAAGAGTTGCGTGCGCGTTTCGTGCGACGGGTGAGGTGACGCTGACCAGCCTGGCCATCGTCGCGGTGGTGGGCGCCGCGAAGGCGGCTGCCGCGGCCACGAGTGCGGCAATCCCAAGGACTGAGAGCATCAATCGCTTCATGTCGTGTCTGTATCGCGACGACGTACGCCAGGTGCAACCCCCATGAGAGGGAGGGCTCGCCTAGGGGGACTGACGTGGGTGGTTGGCGGCGCATCCTGACCTCCGACCAGTTCGTGATGGCTCCGCTCGAACTAGGCACCGCCCCAGGCATGGATCTCCTCGTTGGGCGTATCACACGACCTGGCGGGGACGGTCGGCCAAAGGCCGGAGGCTAAGACCGGCGCAGCGGGCTTAGCCGGAGGCCGGACTGCGCGAGCGTCTCCGCCGCAGGCGAGCACGCGAGCGCACGGGGCAGCCACTTCATCGAGAGCATCGAAAGCCGGAGACAGCACGAGCGCGCAGGAAGACCGCGCTCTTCCGCGCGCGAGTTCCGTTACTCAGCGAGCGGACGCGGAGCGTCCGGGAGCTCTCGTTCCAGCAGCCGCAGCCGGTGCTCGAGCTGGGCGACGCGGAGCTCGAGCTCCTCGAGCTCGTCGCGCGTCACGAGGTCGAGCTCGTCGGCGATCGAGCGCAGCGCCGAGAGCGCCTGCCCGGAGAGCCGCTCGCGGCCGCCGCGCATGCGCGCCGGCAGCTCGGCGAGCAGCTCCTCGAGCGCGTCGAGGAGGATCCGGCCGGAGTTGTTACCGCGCCCGGCCATGCGGCCTCGAGCGGCGCCTCTGGCGGCGCTTCTCGCGCCGCGCCTGCGCGGACGGCTCAGACGGGGTCGAGGTGACGACGTCGACGAGCTGCGGCGTCGGCTCGTCGGCGAGCGCCCCCTCCGACGCGGCGAGCGCGATCGTCCCGCCGTCGGCGCCCGCGAGCGCCGGCACCGGCTCTGCAACCGCGGCCTGCGCCTTCTTCTTGGCGTACTCGGGCTCGCGCTCCTTCCAGATCGTGAGCAGCGGCGCGGCGATGAAGATCGAGGAGTACGCACCCGAGGTGACGCCGACGATGAGCGCGAAGGCGAAGTCCTTGAGCTCCGCGCCGCCGAGGATCTCGAGGCAGATGATCGGCAGCAGCGTGATGAACGTCGTCGCCAGAGAGCGCCTGATCGTCTCCCACAACGAGACATTGGCGATCGTCGCGAACGGCGAGCGCCGCATGAGCGGGACGTTCTCCCGGATACGGTCGAAGATGATGATCGTGTCGTAGATCGAGTAGCCGAGCACGGTCAGCACGGCTGCGACCGTTGCGATCGACACCTCCTTCCCGACGAGCGAGTAGAAGCCGACGGTCACGGCGATGTCGTGGAGCATCGCGAGGATCACCGGGATCGCGAACTTGAGGTCGAAGCGAAGCGTGATGTAGCCGACGATCAGGAGCAGCGACACGACGATCCCGTAGATCGCGTCGATGGCGATCTGGTGCCCGAACGTCGCCGAGACGTTCTTGACGCCCGTCTGATAGGCGCCGAGGCCGGAGACGAGGCTCTGCGTGAGGCGCGACTGCTCGGCGCCCTTGAGCGACTTCGTCCGGATCTGCCAGCCCGTGAAGTCCCCGTGCACGGCCGAGCCGACACCCTGAACGACAGCGTCGCGCTGCCCCAGCCCGGCGACGAACGAGTGAACCTTGTCGTACGAGTACGCCTTGTGCGTGTTGAACGTGATCTGCGTCCCGCCCTTGAAGTCGATCCCGAGATTGAGTCCGCGGATCCCGAGCGAGACCATCCCCGCGAGGATCACGAGGCCCGACATCGCGAACCAGACGTAGCGCCGGCGCATGAAGTCGATCTGCAGCCATTTCGCCGTCTGCTGGCCGTGAGCGCCCATGAAGTGCGGGTTGTCGAACCAGCGGAAGCCGCTGAGCAAGCCGAGCAGGGCGCGCGTCGCCGCAACCGCCGTGAGCAGCGAGATCACGGTGCCGATCAGGAGCATCAGGGCGAAGCCCTTGACGTCCGCCACGGCGATCAGGAACAGGACCATCGCCGTGATCGCGGTCACGACGTTCGCATCGAGGATCGTGTGGAAGCCCTTTCCGTACCCGGCGGAGATCGCCGCGCGCACGGACTTCCCGGACCGCACCTCTTCCTTGATCCGCTCGAACACGACGACGTTCGCGTCGGCCGCGACGCCGATCGTGAGGATCAGGCCGGCGAAGCCCGGCAGCGTGAGCGTCACGTTGAAGAGGAGGATCGCCGCGTAGTAGAGCGCGCCGTAGATCGCGAGCCCGAGGACCGCGACGAGCCCGAGGAAGCGGTAGAGCACGAGCAGGAAGATCGCGACGATCGCGAGACCCGCGATCGCGGCCAGGAGCGCCTGGTGGAGCGAGGTCTTGCCGAGCGTCGCCGAGACGTCGGTGCGCTCGATCTGGTGGAAGGTGTACGGCAGCGAACCGCTCTGGAGCACGAGCGCGAGGCTCTTCGCCGCCGAGAACCCGCCGGAGCCCATCGTGATCTCGGCCTGGCCGCCGGCGATCCCGTCCTGGAGCGTCGTGTCGGTGTAGTCGATGTACGGCGTCGACTCGAGGACGCCGTCGAGAACGATCGCGTTGTGCTGCGCGTACTGCTGGATGACGCTCGCGTTGTGGTTCCCGCTCTGCCCGGCGAAGCCCGCTGCCCTGTACCCGCGGCTGTACTCCGCTTTCGTGATCCGCTGGAACTCCTTCGCTCCGTGGCCCGTGAACTGGAGGAGCACGACCGGCTGACCGGTGTTCGGGTCGGTGTCCGCGGAGATGCCCGACTCGACGAGGTCGGTGCCTTTCAGCTCGGGCGGCCCGTTGGGCGCCTTCGGCCGGTACTTGAAGAGATACCAGTACGTGTTGTCCTTCGAGACGCCGTTCGTCCCCTCGCCGATGCAGCCGTTCGCCTGCGGGCAGGAGACGACCGTCTTCCCGTTCGGCACGCCGAGGATCCGGCTTCCGGGCGGACGCTTTCCGTCGTACGGGGCGAGGAGCTCCTTGATCGTCCCATCCGGCCCCTGCAGGAGTGCGTGCGTCGTCTTCTTCTTCGTCTTCGTGACCTTCTTGCCCTTGACCTTCGTCGTGACCTTCGTCGTCTTGGTCTGGACGCGGAAGAGGTAGTAGCCCGTGGGCGTGCCGTTCTTCAGCTGGCTCTGCAGCGGCTTGAGCAAGCCGTAGAGCGTCGGTAGCGGTGACGGCTGCCCGTTGGCGATCGTGGGCGGCAGGAGGTCGCGCTCGAAGTCGTAGAACTGGAGCTGTCCCGTCTTCCCGACGAGCGCGGCGGCCTTCGCCAGGTCGTGGATGCCGGCGAGCTGGATCACGATCTCGTTTCCGCCCTGGACGGCGACGTTCGGCGAGGTGACGCCGAGCTTGTCGACGCGGTTGGTCATGATCTGCTGCGCCGTCTGCATCTGGGCCGCCGTGACCTGCTGGCCCTCCGCCGGGACGGCACGGAGGATGACCTCGGTGCCGCCCTGAAGGTCGAGGCCGAGCGTC
Source organism: Gaiellaceae bacterium (assembly GCA_035517075.1). GTDB lineage: Bacteria > Actinomycetota > Thermoleophilia > Gaiellales > Gaiellaceae > Palsa-739. The sequence continues at coordinate 33,800 of DATIZN010000036.1, forward strand.
GGCTTGCGGTGGATCGGCGATCCGGGCACTGCGAGCAGCACGACGCCCACGAGCGCGGCCACGATCGCGCCGATCAGGAGCAGGTAGTTCCGACGTTCGTTCAAGGAAGAGCCCTCAACGCTCCGGAAAGGTTAGCCGGGGTTTTCGTCGCCGGAGCCGTCGCCGCCTACCGCGCTCGGCTCCTCGGCGGCCGGCTCCTCCGGCTCGGGCTCCGGCTCGGGCTCGGGCTCGGTCGTGACCCCCGCGATCGCGCGCCTCGCGACGCGCACCTCGACCTGCGGCGCGATCTCGACCGTCACCTCGTCCTCCTCGAGACGGGTGATCTTGCCGTAGACGCCGCCGACGGTGAGGACCTCGTCGCCGACGCGCAGGTCGCCGAGCATCCGTTGCTGTTGCGTCTGTCGCCGCTTCTGCGGCCGCATGAAGACGAGCCACATGAAGACCAGCGCGAAGATGATGATCAGAACGAAGCCCGTTCCACTGCTCGACGCACCGACGATCATTCAGCTGGTCCCTTCAGTCGAGAGAGCGCCTCGTGCTTCCAGGCGAGGAGCTCGCCTCGCTCGATCGCCTGCCTCGCCTCCGCGGCGAGGTCGCACGTGAAGCGGAGATTATGCAGGCTGAGCAGCCGCAGGCCGAGGATCTCCTGCTGGTTGACGAGATGCCGGATGTAGGCCCGCGTGAAGCGGGTGCAGGCCGGGCAGCCGCACCGCTCGTCGAGCGGGCGCGGATCGCGCGTGAAGCGCGCGTTGCGGAGGTTGAGCCGGCCCTCGCGGGTGAGCGCGCTCCCGGTGCGCGCCGTCCGCGTCGGCAGGACGCAGTCGAACATGTCGACCCCGCGCTCGATCACCCCGAGCATCCCCTCGGCGTCGCCGATCCCCATGAAGTAGCGGGGCTTCTCCTCGGGCAGGAAGGCCGCCGCGCCGCTCGTCGCGGCGAACATCGGCTCGCGGTGCTCCCCCACGCTGAGCCCGCCGATCGCGTAGCCGTCGAAGTCGAGCTCGACGAGCCGCTCCGAGCAGCTGCGCCGCAGCTCCTCGTCGAGGCCGCCCTGCGTGATCGCGAAGCGGAGCTGGTCCGGCGCTCGCGGCAGGTCGCGCTGGCGCTCGGCCCAGAGGACGGTGCGGCGCACGGCGTCCTCGAGCTCGGCGCGGGCCACGCCCGCGGGCGGGCAGATGTCGAGGCACATCGCGACGTCCGAGCCGAGGCGCTCCTGGATCCGCGCCGCGAGCTCGGGCGTCAGCCGCTCCGGCCGGCCGTCGTAGACCGAGCGGAAGGTGGCGCCGTCGTCGTCGACCTCGAGCAGCGTGTCGCGCAGCGAGAAGATCTGGAAGCCGCCCGAGTCCGTGAGGATCGGGCCGTCCCAGCCCATGAACGCGTGCAGCCCGCCGAGCTCCGCGATCGTGTCCTCGCCGGGCCGGAAGTGGAGGTGGTACGTGTTGCCGAGGACGATCTGGGCGCCGAGCGCGCGCAGCTCGCCGGGATCGACGGCCTTGACGGTCGCCTTCGTCCCTACCGGCATGAAGGCGGGCGTCCGCACCTCTCCGTGCGCCGTGCGCAGGACGCCGGCGCGCGCCGCGCCGTCGCGTGCGGTAACGACGAAGTTCCCGGTCACCCGGCGAGCGTAGTTTTTCCGGCCGGATGCAGCTGCTCGAGCAGGATGTCCGCGAGGCGTTCGAGCAGGCGGCTCACGCGCTCCGGAACCAGGAGTAGATCCGGGCCGCGACCTCCCCGTCGCGGTCGGGATCCGCCGGGCCTGCGAGCTCGTGCTCGCGGATGCGGCCGAGCTCGCCGACGAGGGCGCGCAGCGGCGCATTCGAGCCGAGCAGCGTCGCGATCCGCACCGAGTACGGCGCAAACTCGTCGAGCTGCGCATGGAGGGCTCGCTCGCCGCCGTCGCGCCAGAAGTCGCGCCACTCGTTCGCGCTCCTGGGCCTCATGGCTCCCGGCGGTTGTGGTTGACGGCCTCCACGTTGTTGCCGCCGGGGTCGAGGACGAAGGCGCCGACATAGCCGGGGTGGTACTGCGGCCGCTCGCCCGGGGCGCCGTTGTCGCGGTACCCGGCCGCGACCGCGACGCCGTGGAACTCGGCAACCGTCGCGTCGTCCGAGACGGGGAAGGCGAGATGGAGATTCTCGGTCGGCGGCCGCCCGTCGGCGACGAGGATGGCGTGCCGCTCGCCGTTCGTCACCGAGACGAGCCCCGGCCGCGACGCGTCGACGACGCGGACGCCGACCACGGGGGCGATCGTCTCGTAGAAGCGCCGGCTCGCCTCGAGGTCGGCGACGCCGAGCCAGAGGTGGTCGATCAGGTTCCCGCCGCCGGCCGGATGGACGCCGTGCACGACCTCGGCGCTGTTGCCGTCCGGATCGCGCAGGAAGCCGCCGTAGTAGTCGGGGCCGTACCGCGGCCGCGGCCCGGGCTCGCCGTCGCTCTCGAAGCCCGCCTCGATCGCCCCGCGCCAGCGGGCGTCGACCTCGTCCCGCGAGAAGGCTCCGAACGCGACGTGGAGACGACGGGTGGCCGGGTGCTCGGAATCCTCCTCGGCGAGCGAGAAGTCCTGCCACTGGTCGAAGTGCTCGCCGGCATGGGTCGGCGCGCCGAGCAGCGTGTCGTAGAAGCGGCGGCTCGCCGCGCGGTCGGCGACGCGGATCGTGACGTGGTCGAGCATCAGAGGATCAGCATTGCATCGCCGAAGGAGTAGAAACGGTACCGCTCCTCGACGGCGAGTCGGTACAGCCGACGCGTCTCCTCCACGCCGGCGAACGCCATCACGAGCGCGAGGAGCGTCGAGCGCGGCAAGTGGAAGTTCGTCAGCAGCGCGTCGACGCGCCGGAACTCGAACCCCGGCGTGACGTAGAGCTCCGTGCGTCCGGCCAGGGGCGCCCCGCGCGCGAGCGTCTCGAGCACGCGGACGGTGGTCGTTCCGACGGCGAGCACGCGCTCCGCCGAGCGGATCCGGTCCCACGCGGCAGGCTCGACCTCGTAGCGCTCGCCGTGGATCCGGTGCTCCTCGAGCCGTTCTTCCGTCACGGGGCGGAACGTGTCGAGGCCGACGTGGAGCGTGACGTGCGCCGGGTCGAGCCGCTCGAGCAGCTCGGGCGTGAAGTGGAGGCCGGCGGTCGGCGCGGCGGCCGAGCCGGCCTCGCGCGCGTAGACGGTCTGGTAGCGGGAGGGGTCGGCGAGCGGCTCCGTGATGTACGGCGGCAGCGGCGTCTCTCCCGCCGGCTCGCCCTCGAGCCGCAGCCGCCACCGACCCTCGCCGAGGTGCTCGAGCAGCTCGACGGGCCCGTAGCGGCGGCCCGCCCTCAACCGCCGCGTCGGCCGCGCGAGACCCTCCCAGACGTCGCCCTCGAGCCGCTCGAGGAGCAGCACCTCCCCCTTCGGCGAGTCGATCGGGATCCGCGCCGGCACCACCCGCGTGTCGTTCACGACGACCAGCTCGCCGGCCAGCTCCTCCGGCAGCTCCGCGAACCTCCGGTGGCGCACGGCGCCGCTCGCGCGGTCGTACACGAGCAGCCGCGACGCGTCGCGCCGCTCGGCCGGGTGCTGCGCGATCAGCTCCGGCGGCAGCTCGTAGTCCAGCTCGGCGAGATCCATCCGGCGGGAGTTGTATCGTCGCCGCCGTGAACGGAGAGGCAATCGCCCGCGCCCAGGAGCGGCTCGACGCCGCCGCCGCGGGACGCGCGGAGCCGGCCGCGACAGAGGCCGCGCTCGAGCGCGCGCGCGAGGCGGTCGAGGCGCTCGCCGCGACCGCAGCCGAGCTCGAGGTCGGCCTTCCCATAGCCGTCCAGGACGGGCTGCGCGAGCACTTCCGGCCGAGCGCGCGCCACCTTGCCGAGGTGCGCGGGCTCATGAACCAGGTGATCCGGCGCCTCGAGCGGCTCGAGGGCGACCTGCTGGCCGAGCGTCACGCGCGCGTCGACGACCTCGGCCTGCTCGTCGACCTGATCAGCTCCGGCTGGCGCAATGTCGAGCAGCGGCTCGCACGACTCGAGGAGGGACTGCAGCGCGAGGCCGGCGCGGTGGTCTACCGCTTCGAGGAGCGCCAGGAACGTCAGGCCGGCTGATCCACCGGTAAGACGAGCGTGAAGCGGCTGCCGCGGCCCGGCTCGCTCTCGAGCTCGAGCCGCCCGCCGAGCGCCGCTGCGAGCTCCCGCGCGATCGTCAGTCCGAGACCCGTGCCGCCGCCGTCGCCCGACCAGAACGGGCGGAAGACGTGCTCCCGCTCCCCGGGCGCGATCCCGGGGCCGGTATCCGAGATGCCGACCCGCACCTCGCCGTCGTCGCGCTGGAGCGCGAGCTCGACCGTGCCGCCGGCGGGCGTGTGCTGGACCGCGTTCGCGAGCAGGTTCGAGATCACCTGGAGGACGCGGTCGCCGTCCGTCACGAGCACCGCTCCGTCGTCGAGCGCGAGGCGGTAGTCGATGCCACGGCTCCGAGCCTCCTCGGCGAAGGCGGAATAGGCGCGCTCCGCGACGGCGCGGACGTCGACCTCCTCGCGGAGCACGGCGAACCGGTGCGCGTCGAGCTTCGCGAGATCGAGAACGTCCCCGACGAGCCGCTCGAGGCGCGACGCCTCCGCCGCGATCACCTCGAGCGAGCGCCGCTCCTCCTGCTCGTCGTCGAGGACGCCGTCGCGCAGGGCGGCGACATGGCCGCGGATCGCCGTCAGCGGCGTGCGCAGCTCGTGCGAGACGGACATCAGGAAGTGCCGCGAGAGCTCCTCCGACTCGGCGAGCTTCGCCGCCATCTCCTCGAAGCGCGTCGCGAGGCGCTCGACCTCGCTGCCGCCGCCCGCCGGCAGCTCGACGTCGTAGCTCCCCGCCGCCACGGCGTCCGCCGCCGCGGACAGCGCGTCGAGCGGCCGCGTGATGCGGCGGGAGAAGTACACGCCCAGCAGTCCCGCGAGCGGGATCCCGACGCCGAACGCGATCGCGAGCTCCTCGGCGAGGCTCAGCCACCGGCTCCGGAGCACCGAGGCGGGCTTCGCGACGACGATCGCCCCGGCGGGGAGGCCGCCGAGCGTCACACCGCGCGCCACGGCGAAATACGAGACGCCGCCTGTCCGGATGTCGACGGTCTGCGTCGCACCGCGGGCGAGGAGGCCTAGCGACACGTCCGAACGGGGCAGCTCGGGCAACGGGCCGACGAGCAGCGACGCGCCCGGGACGATCGGGACGAAGAACACGCGGTCGCCTCCGATCGCGCGCTCCAGCTCGGTAAGCCGGACGCCGCCGATGCCCGCCTGCTTCGCGTAGAGCCGCACGATCCCGACCGACTCGCTCCGCAGCTCGTCGCCGGTGCGCGTGCGCGTATAGCCCTGGAAGAACCGGACGGCGATCAGCGTCGCGACGGCCGCCGAGAGCACGATCCCGAGCAGGAAGAGCGCGGGCAGGCGGAAGCGCAGCGACCGGAGCACGGCTAGCGGACCGCGTCGCGGGCGGGGCCGACCTTGTACCCGACGCCCCACACCGTCACGATCGGCGACGCGTCGGCGAGCTTCCGCCGCAGCTGCCGGACGTGGACGTCGACGGTACGCGTATCGCCCGCGAACGTGTACCCCCAGACCCGCTCGAGCAGCTGGTCGCGCGTGAGGACGAGGCCGCGGTGGTCGATCAGCTCCCAGAGCAGGTCGAACTCCTTCGGAGCGAGCTGGATCTCGCGGTCGCCGACCCAGCATTCGCGCCGCCCCGCGTCGAGCCGGAGCTCGCCGTGCTCGAGCACCTCGCTCTCGCGGCGCGCGCGGTCGGGGGCGGTGCGACGCAGGATGGCGCGGACCCGCGCGACGAGCTCGCGCGGGTTGAACGGCTTCGTGAGGTAGTCGTCCGCGCCGACCTCGAGGCCGACGACCTTGTCCATGTCGTCGTCACGCGCGGTGAGGATGAGCACGGGCACGTCGCCCGCGGCGCGGATGCGGCGGCAGACCTCGATCCCGTCCAGGTCGGGCAGCATCAGGTCGAGGATGACGAGCGCCGGCCGGAGCGAGGCGACGAGGGTAAGCGCCTCGCGGCCCGAGGCGGTCGTGTGCACCTCGAATCCGTCCTTCCGCAGGTAGGCGGCGACGAAGGAGGCGATCGACGCCTCGTCCTCGACGACGAGGAGCCTCCGCGGCTGCTCGCGCGGCATCAGCGGCCTCCGAAGCGAAGCGTCGAAGGATGCGACGGCAGCGAGCGGAAGCGGCCGCCGTCGAGCGAGTAGCGGCCGTCGCGAGCCGGCGACACGACCGAGCCGGCGAGCGTGACGCTGCCGTGGCCGCCGGCGAAGAGGTAGATCCCCGAGCCGCGGACGACGACCCGGTACGTGCCCGAGACGGCGCGGAAGCGGAAGCCGCTGCCGCTCCACTCGCTGCCCGAGACGCCGTGCCACGTGACGCCGCCGCGGGAGACGTCGGAGCCGACGACCTGCGGCAGCCCCTGCCCCGCCGCGCCGAGGTGGTAGATCTCGACGCTCCCCTCGTCGCCGACCCGTCCGAGCACGAAGCCCCGCACGACGACCGTCGCGACCGGCTGCCCGGCCGGCCCTCCGTCGTTGACCGCGTTCCGGACGACGAGCCAGCCCGTCCGCGGGCGCCCGCCCGCCTGCGCCGCGGCCGCCGGCAGGGCGAGCATCGTCACGGCCAGACCGGTGAGCAGGATGCGCCGCATGGGCGGTTCCAGGGTAATGCGCGGCAGGAACGTCCGACGCGCCCGCGAACCTTTCCGCATGGTCGGAGATCGCTCGAACAGGCTCTCGGCGCGCATCGAAGGGCTCGCCTCGGCGCTGCGTGCGAGCGGCGCAGATCCCGAAGCCGCCTCGCGGCTGCTGGGCGACGCTGCGGCCGCCGCCCTGCAGGCGCTCACCCTCGACCTCCTGCTCGAGCGGCCGCAGCCGGTCGCACCGGTCGAGACGGCCGCCGAGCCCGTCCAGCTCGAGCCGCGGCCCTCCCGCGACGTCCCGCTCGCAGCGTAATACGACACCGGGACAGGTACCTCGAGACCGGAACGTCGGGAACCTGTCCCGGTGCTGCTAGTAGCTGTAGAAGCCGTGGCCGCTCTTGCGTCCGAGCAGGCCCGCGTTCGCCATCGCCACGAGCCGCGCGGGCGGCGCCATCCGCGGCTCGCGCAGCTTCTCCCAGAGCGCCTCGCTCGCGTGGACGTGCACGTCGATGCCCACGAGGTCGACGAGCTCGCACGGCCCCATCGGCCAGCCTGCGCCGTGCTTCATCCCCGCGTCGAGATCCTCGGGCGTGACGCGCGCCTCGTCGAGCACGCGGATGCAGTCGTTGAGCAACGGGATCAGGACGCGGTTGACGACGAAACCGGGCGTGTCGTGACAGCGGATCGGATGCTTGCCGAGCTTCTCCGCGAGCGCGTAGGCGGCGTCGAACGCCTCGTCGGACGAGCGTTCGGCGCGAACGATCTCGACGAGCGGCATCAACGGCGCCGGATTGAAGAAGTGCATCCCGACGACGCGCTCCGGCGTCGCGACGGCGCCGGCGATCTCGGTCACGGAGAGCGCGGACGTGTTGGTGGCCAGCACGGCGTCGGCCCGGCACACGGCCTCGAGCTGGCGGAACAGCTCCTGCTTCGCCGGCAGCTCCTCGACGATCGCCTCGATCACGACGTCGCAGTCGGCGAGATCCGACACGTCCGTCGTGAGCGCGAGCAGCCCGAGGTCGAACGCCTCGATCTGCCCCTTGTCGACCTTCCGCGTGAGGAAGTGGCCGATCCGCTCGCGCGCCGCCTCCCCCAGCTCGTCCGTGACCTCGCGACCGACGGTTTCGAAGCCGGCCTCGACCGCCAGCTGCGCGATGCCGGCGCCCATCGCGCCCAGCCCGACGACTCCAAGCTTCATCGCGGGGACACTAGCCGCGGGCCGAGCGCCGCGATCACGAGAGCCGCCGCGGCGACGAGGCCGAGCGCCGGCGTCAGGCCGACGCCCCGCGCGAGGAAGCCGATCGCCGGCCCGTTGACGACGGCGCCGGTGTAGCCGGCCGTCCCGACCGCGGCGATTCCCGCAGCGGGGGCGACGCCCGAGGCCGAGCCGGCAACCCGGAACAGCGCCGGCACGATCGCCGCGCAGCCGATCCCGACGAGGGCGAAGCCGGCGAGCCCGGCCGCGGGTGTTCGCGCGGCGAGCGCGAGCGCCATCCCTGCACACGAGGTCGCGCCGCCGCGGCGGGCGAGGCCGGCGACGCCCCAGCGCTCGAGCAGGCGGTCGCCGGCGAACCGCGAGAGGGCCATCGCAACCGAGAAGGCGACGACGCCGCCGGCGGCGACCGCAGCGCCGGCGTGCGCGGGTCCGGCGAGGAAGACCGCGCTCCAGCTCATCGCGGCCGACTCGACGAACATCGAGCAGAACATCAAGAGCGCCGGCAGTGCCACCTCGCCGCGCGGCAGGGCGAAACGAGCGGTCGCGGCATCGTCGGCGCGCGGCAGGAGTCGCGGCACGGCGACCAGCGCGAGCACCACGACGGCCGCGGCGACTGCGGGGAACTGCCCGCGCACGCCCACGGCCGCCGCCGCAGCGGCGGCCGCGACCGCCGAGCCGACGAGCAGGCCGACGCTCCACATCCCGTGCAGCGCGGAGAGGACGTGGCGCCCGAGCTCCCCCTCGAGCGCGACGCCGTGTGCGTTCGCGGCCACGTCGACGATGCCGAACCCGGCGCCGATCGCCGCCGCGGCCACGGCGAGCTCCTCCACGCCGGGAGCGAATGCGGCCGCACTGAGAGCGCCCGCCATGAGCACGAGTCCGAGCGCAGCCGGGCCGCGGCTGCCGAAGCGCGCGGCGAGCCAGCCGGCGAGCGGCAGGACCGCCGTGGCCGTGCCCGAGACGGCGAAGACGACGAGCCCCAGCCGGCTGCTGTCGAGGTCGAGTCGCGCCTTCAGCGCCGGCAGGCGCGCGGACCACGTCCCGTCCACGGTGCCGAACGCGACGAATGTGAACGCGAGCGCGACGTGCGCGCGGCGCAGCCGCGAGTCTCTCCCCACGCGCCGGAGCGTAGAGTCGCGCGTCGTGGAGATGCGCGAGGGCACGGTGGCATTCCCGCTCGACGGCGAGGAGGCGCAGACGTGGTACCGCGTGAGCGGCGAGCTGCAGCATGGAGACGACGACCCCGCGCCGCTCGTCGTCCTCCACGGCGGCCCGGGCGCGACGCACGACTACCTCCTCCCCCTCAGGGACCTGGCCCGTTCGGGCTGGAGCGTGGTCTTCTACGACCAGCTAGGGTGCGGCAGGTCGGAGCTGCCGAAGAACTACGGGCTCTTCACGGTGGAGCGAGCCGTAGAGGAGGTCGAGGCCTTCCGGGCGGCGATGGGCCTGG
>DATIZN010000037.1:0-92077 GCA_035517075.1 Gaiellaceae bacterium
CGCAGCGTCGTCGATCGCTTCGCTCAGATCGAGCCGAAGGTGCTCCTCGCCGTCGACGGCTACCGCTACGGCGGCAAGGACTTCGACCGGAGCGAGACGATCGCGGCGCTGCAAGCGCAGCTTCCGACGCTGCGGCGGACACTCGTGCTCCCGTACCTCGAAGGCGGCGAGTGGGAGCTCGCGCCGAGCGAGCTCGAGTTCGCGCAACTCCCCTTCGACCATCCGCTCTGGGTGCTCTACAGCTCGGGCACGACCGGCCTGCCGAAGGCGATCGTCCACGGCCAGGGCGGGATCCTGCTCGAGCACCTGAAGAAGCTGCGTCTGCACCTCGACGCGCGCGCCGGCGATCGGCTGTTCTGGTTCACGACCACCGGCTGGATGATGTGGAACTTCCTCGTCGGCGGCCTGCTCTCGGAGGCGTCGATCGTCCTCTTCGACGGGAGTCCGGCCCACCCCGATCTCGGCACGCTCTGGGACCTCGCCGACGCCGCCGGCATCACGTGCTTCGGGACGAGCGCCGGCTACATCTCCGCCTGCCTGAAGGACGGGCTGGAGCCGCGCTCCGGCCGCGATCTCTCGCGGCTCCACAGTGTCGGCTCGACCGGCTCGCCGCTCGCGCCGGAGGGGTTCGACTGGGTGCGCGAGCGCCTCGGCGAGGACGTCTGGCTCTTCTCGACCTCGGGCGGCACCGACGTCTGCACCGCGTTCGTCGGCGGCGTCCCCACCCTCCCGGTCTACCGTGGCGAGCTGCAGGCGCGCGCTCTCGGCGCGAAGGTCGAGGCGTGGAGCGAGGACGGGCGGCCGCTCGTCGGCGAGGTCGGCGAGCTCGTCATCACCGAGCCGATGCCGTCGATGCCTCTCTATCTCTGGGGCGACGAGGACGGCTCGCGCTACCGGGACAGCTACTTCTCGACCTTCCCCGGCGTCTGGCGGCACGGCGACTGGATCGAGATCACCGAGCGTGGCACGGCGATCATCAGCGGCCGCTCCGACGCGACGATCAACCGAGGCGGCGTGCGCATGGGGACGAGCGAGCTGTACCGCAGCGTGCTCGGCTTCGAGGAGGTGCTCGACGCGCTCGTCGTCGACGTCCCCGAGGGAGACGGCAGCCGGATGACGCTCTTCGTCGTCCTCCGCGAGGGCCCCTCCCTCGACGAGGGCCTCGCAGCCGAGATCCGGCGGCGCGTGCGCGAGGACTGCTCGCCGCGTCATGTTCCCGACGAGGTCGTCGCCGTGCCCGAGATCCCACGCACCCTGTCGGGCAAGATCCTCGAGGTGCCGGTGAAGCGGATCCTCATGGGAGCGCCGGCCGACGAGGTCGCGAGCCGCGATTCGCTCGCGAATCCCGAGGCGCTCGCGTATTTCGAGGAGCTCGCCTCGCGGCGCTAACCAACTCGAGATTTTTCCGTCTACACTGACGCGCCCGATGACCGCCGACGTCAGCCCGATCACCCCGAGCAGCCGTCCGTTGTGGCGGCGGCCGCGCTTCTGGAAGCGCGCGCTGCCGATCGCGGGAGCGCTCGGCGCCGTCGTCGGCGGGCTCGTGGTCTTCACCGTGCTCGACGGCAGCAACGGGCTGCCGTCGAAGAACATCCCGCTCCCGAAGACGGCGCCGGCGCCGAAGACGGTGAAGCTCGACCCGAGTGTGCACTCGCTCATCCTCCGCTTCGTCAAGACCGCGGTGGCCGAGAAGGATCCAACGGTGTCGTACCGTCTGGTCACGCCGCACTTCCGCCAGGGGTTGACCCTGGCGCAGTGGCGCAAGGGCGAGACGACCGTCATTCCGTATCCCGTCGATGCGAAGACGACCCTGGCCTACGAGAAGCCCGACTATTCGTACGCGAAGCGGGCGCGCGTGCAGGTGCACGTCGTCACCCCGGACGAGCAGAAGCTGACGGAGAGGCAGGAGACGAACACGTTCTTCGTCTACCTCGCCAAGCGCGACGGCCGCTGGCTGATCGACAACTGGGTGCCTCGGTGGACCCCGCCGATACCGACGAACTGAGCGAAACCATGCAACTGCGGCGGCTCTCCTCTTTTACAAGGTCTTCACCGCCCCCTATAGTCTCGCCGTCCGCGAGAGTCTGTCTCCGAGGATCGGTGAGGGCATGAGCTATCAGCAGCAAGGTGTGGTGGAGCCGCCGGTCGTGGCGCCCGGGGCCCCGCCGGCGCTCGAGGACGACATCCTCCAGATCGAGGCGCTCAGCTACTGGCAGTCGGTCTGGCGGGTCTTCAAGCGCGACAAGGTGGCGATCGGCGGCGGGGTCACGATCGTGCTGCTGATCCTCGCGTGCTTCATCGGCGGGCCGGCGTTTGCGCACGCGCTCGGACACGGCCCCGACGAGCTCTTCAACGACGCGGTCAACATCGGCGGGATTCCGGTCGGGCCGTGGTCGCACGTGAGCACGGCGCCGTATCCGGGGGCGCCCGGTCATTTCAAGAGCGTGCTGTTCCCGCTCGGCGCGGACAGCGGCGTCGGCCGGGACGAGTTCCTGCGCCTGCTCTACGGCGGCCAGACCTCGCTCGAGATCGCGATCTTCGCGACCGTCATCTCGGTCACCTTCGGGCTGCTGATGGGCGCGACCGCGGGCTACTTCGGCGGCCCGATCGACATGATCATCTCGCGGTTGACCGAGCTGATCATGGCCTTCCCGGTGCTCCTGTTCATCATCGCCCTCTCGGCGGTCGCGGGACCGCAGCTGAACGCCATCACCCTCGGGTTCCTGCCGAATGGGGTGTTCACGCTGACGGTGGTGCTTTCGGTCTTCGGCTGGTTCTACCCGGCGAGAATCGCGCGCGCGCAGGTGCTGTCGCTGCGCGAGAAGGAGTTCGTCGAGGCGGCGCGGATGGTGGGCGCGAGCGACTGGCGGATCATCCGCTCGCACCTGCTGCCGCACCTCGTCGCGCCGATGATCGTCATCTCGACCCTGGCGGTGGGCGGCAACGTCCTCGCCGAGGCGGGCCTCTCCTTCCTCGGGATCGGCATCCAGGACCCGATCTCGAGCTGGGGCACGCTGCTCGAGGAGGCGCCGCAGTACTACCTCCAGGACCCGTGGCTCGTGCTCTGGCCGGGTCTGATGATCCTCATCACCACGATGTCGTTCAACCTGCTCGGGGACGGCCTCCGAGACGCGTTCGACCCGCGAACGGCGAACTGATGTTGTTGCGCCCTAACCAACCGACCGGGCAAGCGTCTTATCTGGCAGCAAGAGGCCCCGGGGAGGGGTCATGACGGAGGGAAAGGAGCGGAATGCGTAAGAGGCTGTGGTACTCGGTGCCTGTCTGCCTGCTCGCGGTCGCGGCTGTCGCCGTGCTCGCCGGGTCGGCAGCGGCGGGCACCAGGCACGCCAAGATCAGCTCGACGCTGCACGTGACGGCCGACAACACGGACGTCGACCACAGCGATCCCGGGCTGGCGTACGGCGTGCTGTCGTGGCAGATCGAGTACGAGACGTGTGTGCCCCTCGTCGGCTACTCGGATGTCGGCGGCAAGGCGGTCGACTCGGCCGTGACGCCGATCGGCGCGACCGGGATGCCGGTGATCAAGAACAGCGGCAAGACGTACGTGTTCACCGTCAAGAGCGGGTTCCACTTCAGCGACGGAACCCCACTGACCGCGGCGAACTACAAGTACGCGATCGACCGCGACGCGAGCAAGACGCTCGTCTCGCCGGTCAGCGGCTTCATGGCCGGCGTCGTCGGCTGGACGGCGGCGACGAACGGGGCCAACGGTGTCAGCGGCGTGACCGTCAGCGGCAACAAGCTGACGATCAACCTGTCGGCGCCCGACGGCAGCCTCATGCCGAAGCTCGCGATGCCGTTCTTCTGCCCGATCGAGAAGGCTCCGCCCTTCTACGTGAACGGCGCCTGGGTCGACACCGAGGTCACGTCGCCGTATCCGGCGCCGGGCCCGTACTACATCGCCCAGCGTGACGTCGGGACGGACATCGTCCTCAAGAAGAACCCGCACTACAGCGGCCCGCGGCCTGCTCGCGCGTCGACGATCCTGATCGACATGAACACGAGCTCGGCGGGTGCCTACAACGGCATCTCGAACGGCACGTACGCGGCCGACCTGAACGGGAACCCGAACCCGGCTCAGAACTACGCGCTGTCGAAGCAGTACGGCGTGGACAAGGGCCGCTTCTGGATCCACTCCGAGCTGGAGACGACCTACCTCGCGATGAACACGACCCGCAAGGCGTTCAAGAACGTGAACGTCCGCAAGGCCGTGAACGTCGCGCTCAACCGGCCGAGCGTGATCAAGATCGGCGGCTACGACTCCGGTAGCCCGACCGTCCAGGTCCTGCCGAAGCCGTTGACCGGTGGCGTGTACAGCACGAAGCTCTACCCGATCACCGCACCTGGGAAGGCTCGCTTCTCCTCGGCGAAGAAGCTCTCCAAGGACTGCGGAGTCGCGCACGGCTCGCACCTCAACTTCTGGCACGGCAACAGCGCGCCGGCGATTGAGACCGCGGCCGTGATCAGCTACGACCTCAGGCAGATGGGGTGCAGCGTGAACAGCGTCCCGACGGCGGGCTATGCCCGGTACGTCGAGGGCGGTGTCAAGGGCACCTCGATGGACATCATGACCGCCGGCTGGGTGGACGACTACCCGGACGGGTACGACTTCATGCACATCCTGCTCGACGGTCGCACGATCACGAAGAACAACAACAACAACCTCGCGTACTTCAGCAACAAGACCTTCGACCAGAAGCTCGACAAGGCCAATGCCCTCAGCGGCGCGGCCCGTGCGAAGGCGTGGGGCCAACTCGACCAGTGGGTGATGAAGAACTACGCCCCCTGGGCCCCGATCGAGAACACGAACGTCGTCGACTACCTCGCGCCGAACGCGAAGGGGTACGTTTTCGACGGGCCGTTCGGCTCGATCGACCTCGGCGACTTCTACCAGAGCTAGGAAGATCGCCCAGGAGCTAGAAGACAGACAGAGCACGGGTGCCGGCCCTCGGGCCGGCACCCACGCTCGTTCCAAGGACTCGAAAGCGACGAAGATCCGATGATCCAGTACCTCATTCGCCGCCTGATCTGGGCAGTCGCCCTCCTGCTCGTGGTGACGATGATCGGCTTCGTCCTCTTCTATCTCGTGCCGGCCAACCCCGCGAAGCAGGCGTGCGGCAAGGCGTGCACACCGGAGATGATCGCGAGAGTCGCCCATTACCTCGGCACCGACCGGCCGTGGTACATCCAGTACGTGCGCTTCGTCGGCCGCCTGATGCCGGTCAGCTTCCACGGCGGCCCGCACTTCAAGACGCCGAACCTCGGCAAGTCGTTCGTCTCGAACCAGACGGTGAACCGGATCGTCGTCAACGCCGCGCCGGAGACCGCCTCGCTCGTCCTCGGCGGCGTCGTCCTCTGGATGCTCATCGCCCTGCCGGTCGGAATCCTGAGCGCCTTGCGACCACGCTCGCTGCTCGACCGAACCACGATGACCGGCGTTCTGATCGGGGTCTCTACGCACCCGCTCTTCTTGGGGCTCGTCCTCCTCTACTTCTTCACGAACAAGCTGCACTGGTTCCCGATCGGCGGCTACGCCAACTTCTGGCATCCCGCCTACGGCGAGCCGAGCGGTCCGTTGCAGTGGGCGTACCACCTCATCCTGCCCTGGTTCACGTTTGCCGTCCTCTTCATGGCGATCTACGTCCGGATGATCCGTGCGAACGTGATGGAGACGATGAACGAGGACTACGTGCGCACCGCGCGCGCCAAGGGCGCGCCCGAGAGCCTCGTGATGCGCTCGCACATCCTCCGCAACGCGCTTCTGCCCGTGGTGACCATGCTCGGGATGGACATCGGCGTCGCTCTCGGCGGGGCCGTCTTCACGGAGTCGATCTACGGGCTTCACGGCCTCGGCTGGTGGACGATCTGGGGGTTGAACAACTTCGATAGCCCGACGGTGCTCGGCGTCCTCGTTTTCGCGACGACGATGATCATCGTCTTCAACCTCTTCGTCGATCTCCTTTACGCTTGGATCGACCCACGCATCCGGCTCGCCTAGGCCGCCGAGGAAGGAACCGCTGCGTCCGATGGCCCTGCTCGAAGTCAAGGACCTCAAAACCTATTTCGCGACCGGCGACGGCATCGTCAAGGCCGTCGACGGCGTCAGCTTCAGCATCGATCCGGGCCAGACGCTCGGGATCGTCGGCGAGTCGGGCTCCGGCAAGAGCGTCACCTGCCTCACGATCATGGGCCTCAACCCGAAGCGCAACACGATCTCCTCCGGGGAGGCCTTCTTCAAGGGAAAGGACCTGCTCAAGACGAGCCAGCAGCAGCTGCGCGAGATCCGCGGCAACGACATCGCCATGATCTTCCAGGACCCGATGACGAGCCTGAACCCCGTGCACACGATCGGGCACCAGCTGATGGAGGCCGTCCTGCTCCACAACGACGTGCCGAAGCAACAGGCGCGCGCGCGGGCGCTCGAGCTCCTGAAGCAGGTCGGAATCCCGCGGGCCGAGGGCCGAATCGACGACTACCCGCACCAGTTCTCGGGCGGGATGCGCCAGCGGGTGATGATCGCGATGGCGCTGATCAACAACCCGGACCTCCTGATCGCCGACGAGCCCACGACGGCGCTCGACGTGACGACGCAGGCGCAGATCCTCGACCTGATCGTGAAGCTCCAGCAGGAGTACGGCAGCGCGGTGATCATGATCACGCACGACCTCGGCGTCGTTGCGGAGATCGCGGACGAGGTGATCGTGATGTATGCGGCCGAGATCGCCGAGCGCGGCCACGTCGACCGCATCTTCAACAACCCGCGGCATCCCTACACGTGGGGGCTGATGGGGTCGCTGCCGCGGCTCAACGCCGACGTCGAGCGGCTCGTGCAGATCGAAGGGCAGCCGCCGTCGCTGCTCCGGCCGCCGAAGGGCTGCCGGTTCCATCCACGCTGCGCCTACGCCATGGACGTCTGCCGTACCGTCGATCCCGTGCTTGCTCCCGTCCCCGGCGAGCCGGACCACCTCCAGGCGTGCCATCTCGACGCGGAGACGAAGACGCGCGAGGCAGAGCGCCTGCTCGGCGCCT
This sequence comes from Gaiellaceae bacterium, assembly GCA_035517075.1. Lineage (GTDB taxonomy): Bacteria > Actinomycetota > Thermoleophilia > Gaiellales > Gaiellaceae > Palsa-739. The sequence goes on from DATIZN010000037.1 coordinate 7,051, forward strand.
TCGCCACGGAGGCTTCGGCTTCCTGATGACGACGGTCACGGCCGAGCCGGAGGCGCAGCTCGAGCTGCGCGGCGACGAGCTCCTCGTCGTCGAGAACCTGAAGAAGTACTTCCCGGTGACGCGCGGGATCGTCTTCCAGCACCAGGTCGCCGCCGTTCAGGCCGTCGACGGCGTCTCGTTCGCCGTGAACGAGGGCGAGACGATCGGCATCGTCGGCGAGTCGGGCTGCGGCAAGTCGACCATGGCCCGTTGCATCGTCCGCCTGCTCGACTCGACGTCGGGCCGGATCGTCTTCGGCGGCAAGGACATCACGAAGCTGTCGCGCGCCGAGCTGCGCCCGTACCGGCGCGAGATGATGATGATCTTCCAGGACCCGTACGCGTCGCTGAACCCGCGCAAGCGCGTCGGCTTCATCGTCGCGGAGGCGCTCCAGGTGCACAAGGTGGGGACGCCGGCATCGATCAAGCAGCGCGTGCAGGAGCTGCTCGAGGTGGTCGGCCTCAACCCGGAGCACTACAACCGCTTCCCGCACGAGTTCTCCGGGGGCCAGCGACAGCGGATCGGGATCGCCCGCGCCCTCGCCATCAACCCGAAGCTGATCATCTGCGACGAGCCGGTCTCGGCGCTCGACGTCTCGGTGCAGGCGCAGATCCTCAACCTCCTCAAGGACCTGCAGCGGGACTTCAACCTCACGTACATCTTCATCGCCCACGACCTGAACGTCGTCAGGCACATCTCCGACCGCGTGTTCGTGATGTACCTCGGACAGATCATGGAGTCGGGCGTGCGGAGCGAGCTGTACGAGTCGCCGAAGCACCCCTACACGGGCGCGCTCCTGTCGGCGGTTCCGATTCCCGACCCGGAGCTCGGGCGCAGCCGCCGGCGCGTGGTGCTCGAGGGCGACGTCCCGAGCCCGCTCAACCCGCCGAGCGGATGCCGCTTCCATACGCGCTGCCCGCGCTTCGTCGAGGGCAAGTGCGACGTCGAGCTGCCCGAGCTCGTCACGCGCGAGAACCTGAGTCCGACGCACGCGGTGCGCTGCCACTTCCCGCTCGAGCGCTGGCCGCTCGGCGACGAGGGCATGCGGCTCGACCGCGCCGCCTCCGCCTCGGCTCCGGAAGCGTAGGTGCGCCGTCCGACCCCGCCGTCCGCCGCGTTCCTGCTCGCGGCTCTGCGGCGCTTTCTCGTCTTCTTCGTCGCGGCGGCGGCGGCGGCGGCGCTCGTAGGGCTGTTCGTCGCGGCGGCCGGCCACGAGAGCTTCCGGCGCGGATTGGCCGTCGGCTTCTACATCACGGGCGCCGGTCTCGCCGCGTTCGGGATCCTGCTCGGCAGCCGACCGCCCGTGCGGGCGCGCGGCGCTCGCTTCAGCGGCGGCGTCCGCTGGGCGACGAGCCAGGAGCACCGAGAGGCGATGAACGTGCCCGCGCTGTTCGTCGCGATCGGCATCCTGCTGCTTCCGATCGGGATCGCCGTCGATACGAAGCACTAACTTTCGGCCAGCGGGTACCGTCTGTAGCGGTGTGACCCGTCTTTACGACGTATGTAGCAATTGGCGCGAGCTTGCCTCCTACGATCTGGACGGCGAGCTCGTCGAGCTCGAGCGGAGCCGGCTGTACCGGCACCTGCGGGCCTGCGGCGACTGCGCCCGGTTCGCCGCCGAGCTGCGCGCGCTGACGACGGCCGTGCGCTCCTCGGCGCTCGAGCAGCCGACCCGGGCGGTCGATCTCTCGCCGCTCCGCCGGGGCGGCGCCCGGGTGCTCGTGCGTGGCGCCGCCGTGGCGTCGATGGCGGCCGCCGCGCTCGCGGCGCTCGTCGTCGCGGTGCCCGGCAACCGGACGCCCGAGGCGGCTGCCGGGGCGCGCTCGAGCACGGTGTGCGCCTGGTGCGCGCCCCGCAGCTACGTCATGTCGACTCTCGCGCCGACCGTCGTGACGCGCGGGCCTGTCCTGTTCGCGTAGTCCTAGCGCGCCGCCGGCTCTTGCGTTTCGGCGTCGGCGGCTGCATCGGCCCTCGTCTCGAGGGCGGTCTCCGCGGGCGGCTCGGGGTCCGGGTGGCGCTCCGACTGCTTGGCGGCTCTGATGAGGAGCTCGTGCTCGACGCAGTAGGTGCTGAGCGTTAGCGTCGAGCAGCCCGGAAAGGCGCAGCCGTGCAGCATCGGCATGACTGGAGGCTAGCGCTCCTGCGCCGGAGATGCCATGCGCCAGCCGTGCTCGAGCAGCCCGCGGGTCTCCTCGACGCCGGCTGTCCAGACGCGGAGGACATCCTCGTCGGGCAGTGCGTAGAAGCCGCCGTACTGGCCGTCGCCGGCCGCCCGCCGCATCGCCTGCCCTCCGGCGGGCAGCGGCTGAGCGAGCGGCTCCTTCCGCTCGGCGGGCAGCTCGACGCCCGGCAGGCGTGTCCACGGGAAGTTCTCCATCCACGAGGCGTGGCTCGCGCCGGGGTCGAGCTCCTGGACGAGGCCCCAGACGCGGGCGCCGATCCACCAGTTGTGGAAGATCGTCTCGGTGTCCTCGTGCGCCGCGCCCCACTCGCGCCGCGCGGCGTCGGCGGGCGCGTTACCCCCGTGGCCGTTCACGATCAGGATGCGCCGGAAGCCCTGGCTGCGCAGCGAGTCGAGCAGGTCCTGCACGACGGCCGTCAGCGTCCCGGCGCGCAGCGTCGGCGAGCCCGGGTACGCGCCGAAGCTCGGCGTGAGCCCGTAGGCGAGCACCGGCAGGACGGGCACGCCGAGCGGCTCGGCCGCCTCGGCCGCGACACGTTCGGCGAGGATGTTGTCGGTCTCGAGCGACAGGTACGCGTGCTGCTCGGTCGAGCCGATCGGCAGCACGATCCGGTCGTCGCGGGCCAGGTATTCCTCGAGCTGGAGCCAGTTGAGGTCGCGCACGCGCACGAACGGAGTATGCGCGAGCCGCTGGGCGCTCGGTCCGGCAGGTGAGATGATCGGAGCCCATGAGTGTCGTGCCGCACGAGTCGCACTCCGAAGAGGAGGAGCTTCCCGCCTGGAGCCTGCCGGCGGAGGCCGTCGACCGGATCCGCGTCCCGGTCGCGCTCCCCGATCAGGTCACGCGCGAGTGGGCGTGGGGAGGCTCGACCGGCGCCGGCGTGCGCGTGTGCATCCTCGACAGCGGAGTCGAGCTCGGCCACCCCCTCGTCGGAGCGATCGCCCGGTCGGTCGCCGTGCTGCGTCGGGAGGACGGCGAGCTCGAGGTCGTCGAGGACGAGGAAGGAGACCTCTGTGGCCACGGCACCGCGTGCGCAGGCATCGTGCGCTCGCTCGCGCCCGAATGCGAGCTGGCGAGCGTCCGCGTGCTCGGCGCGGGTTACACCGGGGGCGGCGAGACCATGCTCGCCGGCCTCCGTTGGGCGATCGAGCAGGGCTTCCAGGTCGTGAACATGAGCCTCTCGACGACGCGCACGAAGTACGTCGAACGGCTGCACGAGCTCGCCGATCGCGCCTATTTCCGGCGCGTCCTCCTCGTCGCCTCGGCGCACAACATGCCGGTCGAGAGCTTCCCGTGGCGCTTCGCGAGCGTGATCTCGGTCGGCAGCCACGAGGAGCCCGACCCGTTCACCTTCTTCTACAACCCCTCGCCGCCGGTCGAGTTCTTCGCGCGCGGGCTCGACCTCGACGTCGCCTGGCTCGGGGGCTCGACGCTTCGCTGCACCGGCAACAGCTTCGCCACGCCGCACGTTGCGGGCATCTGCGCGCTCGTGCTCGGCAAGCATCCAGAGCTGACGCCGTTCCAGCTGAAGAGCGTCCTCTACCAGACTGCCACGAACGCGGGAGGCGAGCGGTGAGCGATCTCGAGGCGGCAGTCGCCGCAGGAGTGCTGGGCGCGGACGAAGCCCACCGGTCGCTGCTGCAGGCGACGGTCGAGGTGGCGCGCGCGATCTTCGGCGCCAAGGCGGCGTCGGTGTTCCTGCTCGACGAGGTGGCCGACGAGCTCGTCTTCGAGGCGGTTGCCGGCGAGGGAGCCGGCGAGCTCGTGGGCATGCGGTTCCCCTCGGGCACCGGCATCGCCGGCTGGGTGCTCACCACGGCCGAGCCGCTCGTCGTCGACGACCTGAGCGCCGACACGCGCTTCTCCCGCGGTGCGGCGGAGTCGACGGGCTACGTCCCGAAGAGCATCATGGCCGTCCCGCTCCTCGTCGAGGAGCGCGCGCTCGGCGTGCTCGAGGTGCTCGACCGGCCGCCGGAGTCGCGCCTCAAGCTCGCCGAGGTCGACCTGCTCGGCCTCTTCGCGAACCAGGCGGCGATCGCGCTCGACCTGCTGCAGAAGGCGCGGCGCGCGCGGGAGGCGCTCGCGGGTGAGGGCCGGCTGGCTCCGCTCGCGCGGATCGCGCGCCGGCTCGAGGAGGAGGAGCGCGGCGCCGCGCTCGAGCTGCTGCAGGCGCTCGAGAAGCTGCTCCGCTAGCCCAGAAGGGCGCCCTCGGGCAGGCGCCCGGCCATCACCGTCTCCGCTGCTGCGAGCGCCGGCGCGTGTCCCGTCACCGCGCCGACGAAGTCGTCGCGGGCGATCGCGTACAGGCGAAGCGGCTCCAGCGCCCGCACGGTCGCCGTGCGCGGCACGTCGCGCAGGAGCGCGATCTCGCCGAAGAAGTCACCCGGGCCGAGCTCGCGCGGGGGGCCGTCGGCGACCTCGACCGCGGCTCGTCCGCTTGCGATGACGTAGAAGTTGCGGCCCGTCTCGCCCTGCGAGACGACCGGCTGCCCGGCCGCCGTCTCCACCGTCGTCGCGCCCGCGGCGAGGCGCTCGAGCACCGGCTCGAGCAGCGTCGCGAAGATCTCGATCCGGCGCAGCAGCGCGAGCGGCTCCTCGGGCAGCACCGCCTCGGCGTCGAGCCGCCGCAACGTGGGCCAGAGCGGCACGAGCACGACCGGCAGGAAGGCGCCCGTTGCCAGCAGGGCGCCGCGCGGGCCGAGCCAGCTGACGAGGCCGGGCGCGGCGATCGAGCCGAGCGCCATCGCTCCGAGAATCAGGCTCTGGAGCACGGCGAAGATGCGGCCGAGCAGCTCGTTCTCGGTCAGGCGCTGCAGGAGCGTCATCCCGTTCACCTCGACGAGGATCCCGCCGGTCCCGACGAGGGCGAGCAGGACGAGCGCGGGCGCGAGGCTCGACAGAGCCGCGGTCGCCGCGATCGGGAACCCCCAGAGCAGGATTCCGGCCACGAAGCCGCCGGCCAGCCGTCTGCGCCTCGCGAGAGCGGCGACGACCGCCGCGCCGGCGAGACTGCCGATCCCGAGCGCCGTCGTCAGCCAGCCGACGCCGGCGTTGCCGCTGTGCAGGAGCCGCAGCGCGAGCACGACGATCAAGACGTAGACGGCGCCTTCCACGAGCGCCTGCGCGCCGGCGAGCCCGACGAGGGCGCGAGTGGCGGGCCGGCGCAGGACGGCGGAGAAACCGGCGGCCAGCTCCGGCAGGAACCGGGCCCGCTCGGCCCGCTCGGGAGGCTCGTCCCGGGGAACGCCGAGGACGAACACCGCCGACCAGAGGAAGGTGGCGCCGGTGAGCGCGAACACGGCGGCAGGCCCGCTCAGGGCCAGGAGCACGCCTCCGATCGCCGGCCCGACGAACATGCCCACGCTCGCGACGGTGTTGCCGACGAGGTTCGCCGCGGTCAGCTCCTCCGGCGACTCGACGAGCGAAGGAAGGAGCGCGGCCTGGGCCGGCGGGTACGAGCCCGAGATGACCGTCGAGCTGACCGCGAGGACGTAGACCCAATACGCGCTGGTACCCGCGCTCGCGACCGCCGTCATCCCGGCGAAGATCCCGACCCGGACGAGATCGGCGGTCAGCATCACGCGGCGCCGCGAGCCGCGGTCGGCGAGGACGCCGAGCCAGGGCGCGGCCAGCGCGCCGAGCCCGAGACGAGCGAAGAAGAGCAGTCCGACCGCACGCGCGCCTCCGGCGTGGTAGGCGTACACCGGGAGGGCGACGGCATACGCATACGTCCCGAGCGTCGATCCGACGCCCGCGAGCTGGACACGCCGGACACTCTTGTTCGCGAACACACTCGCAAACGCACGCACGGATGCGGCGAGACGGCCCATCCGGGGCAGGATCGCAGGCCGTGTTGCGAATTTGAAGAGCCGGTGGGAAGATTTCGTCTCCGGCGCTCGTCTAGAAGGGTGACAGCGCCGGAACGGGCGCACAGATTCCAAGAGGAGGAGCAATGTCGGACGAGCAGCGGAACGACGAGGAGCCCGAGGTCGAGGCCCACAAGGCGACGCCCAAGACGAGCCCGATGAGCGACGAGCCCACCGCCGAGGGCGAGACGGACGATGAGGTCGAGGCCCACAAGGTCACGCCGAAGGTCACGCCGAAGTACACGGCCTGAGTCTCCCCGACGAGACGACTTCCTGAAGGGCCCGGCCGCCGGCCGGGCCCTTCCTCATGCTCTCGACGCCGCCGCTGCGGCCGATTCGGCGGCCGCAGCGAGCGTTCGAGCCTCCTCCACGCGCGGATCGCCGGGCAGCGCGGTGAGGTTGACGGCCACGAGCTCCCGCGCGCCGCGCGCCACGCCGGCCGCGAGCGCGGCCGCGGCGGCGACGTCGGCGTGCGCCACGGGCGCCCCACGCGCGGCCGTCTCGCGGCACAGCTCGGCGAGATCGACCGCGACCCGCGCGAGCGCGAGCGGCGGCTCGGCCGCCGCGGCGGTGGCCTGTCCCAGCGCGAAGTCGCGCCGCTCGGCCGACGGATCCGCCGCCGGATCCGCGCGCGCCTCGAGCGCCTTGCGGAAGGCGTCGGCGTCGGCGTCGATCAGCTCCGTCGCCCGCCCGCGCAGCGACTCGGCCTGCGCGGCGATCCCGGCGGCGCCGGGCCAGGACTCCTCCGACAGCCTCGCAGCCATCTGCACGACGGCCGCGGCGGTCGCGAGCGCGGCTGCGAGCGCCGATCCCGCCCCCGGCACGGGACGGGGCGCGGCCAGCTCCTCGAGCAGCGCGGGAACGGGGAGATCGGCGAGCACGGAGGGAGTGTCTCACCGACTCGTGCCCGGCGGCAGGTCAGACCGCCTCGAGGAGCCGGCGCAGCCGAGAGACGACGAACGGCGAGGGCTCGTATCCGGCGGCGGTGAGCGCGCGCTCGAGGTCCGCCTCGAGCGCCTTGCGGAAGGCCGCGTCCTGCTCGACCCGCGCGACGAGCTCGTCGAGCGTCGCGCGGGCGGCGGGCAGCTCCTGCGCCGCCTTCACCCACCCCTGGGGGGCAGGCGGCAACAGGCGTAGCAACCGGCCGATCCGCTCCTCGTCGTAAACGTTCATCTCACACCTCATGACGGGCGAGAGGCCCGACTCCTTCCATCGATTTGCGCACGAACCTTCTCGAGGCAGCGCGAGATGCGGCTCGCGATCGTGCCGGCGGGGAGCTCGAGCGCGTCGCCGATCGTGCGGTAGCTCTCGTCGCGGCAGAAGAAGCGGTCGAGGAGGTCGCTGCACGGGTCGCCGACCGCCTCGAGCGCCGCCCGCACGGTCATCGCCTCGTCGAGCGTCGAGAGCAGCTCGTCGACCTCGCGCTCGTCCGGCTCCTGCTCGGTCGGCGCGTCGCGCGCGAGCAGGCGAAGCCGGTCGATGCACAGGCGGCGCGTGAGCTGCGCGAGCCACGGCCTGACGGCATCGTCGCTCCGCAGCTCCGGCAGCCGCTCGTATGCGCGCGCGAAGACCTCCTGGAAGACGTCCTCCGCGTCGTGGTGCGGGAGCCGGAAGCCGCGGCCGCAGATGGCGTAGACGTAGCGCGAGAAGCGCTCGACGAACTCGCTCCACGCGGCGGAGTCGCCCTCGCGGCAACGGGCTACGAGCTGCGCGTCGCTCTGCTCGGTCGCGGCCATGGACGGAAGATACGACGTGAGGACGATTGTTACGAGTTTGCGTCAGGAAAGCGCGCGCTCGAGCGCGGCGACGAGCAGGTCGGCGTGCTCGTCTCCGAAGACGAGCGGCGGGCGGATCTTCAGCACGTCTCCGTGGCTGCCCGTCCTGCCGACGAGGACGCCTCGCTCGCGCAGCCGGTCGACGACCTCCGCGGCGCGGGCGGCGTCGCCGAGCTGGACGCCCGCGAGCAGGCCGAGGCCGCGGACGTCGAGGACCTCGTCCGCGCCGAGCCCGGCGATCGTGCGACGCAGCCGCTCGCCGACGGCCGCGGCCCGTTCGGGCAGTCGCTCGTCCGCGAGCACGTCGAGCACCGCGAGCGCCGCGCGAGCGGCAACCGGGTTGCCTCCGAACGTGCTGAACGTGCGGCCGGCGTACGCGAAGCGCTCCGCGAGGTCACGCCGCGTGACGACCGCCGCTACCGGATAGCCGTTCCCCATCGGCTTGCCGAGAGTGACGACGTCGGGTGCGATGCCGTGCCGCGCGAACGACCAGAGCTCGCCCGTGCGGCCGTGGCCCGCCTGCACCTCGTCTGCGACGTAGAGGCCGCCGGTGGCGTGGGTGCGCTCGAGGAGAAGACGCAGCTCCTCGCTGCCGGGTACGTGGATGCCGTCGCTCATCAGCGAGCCGTCGAGGAACGTCGCCGCAAGCCCGCCGTCGAGCCGCTCGAGCGCCGCGTCGAGTGCCCGCCCGAAGCCCGAGCCTGCGAGCGGCGGCGGGATCCGTCCTACGTGAGGCGGCGCCGATGCCGTCTCGTCCCACTCCTCCGGCGAAAGGTCGCTCGCGGCCGCCGTGACGCCGTGGTACGCATGCTCGGTGACGAGCAGGCCTGCGTTCCCCGTCACACCGCGCGCGAGCCGGACGGCGAGGTCGTTCGCCTCGCTCCCCGAGTTGAGGAGCACGACGGTGTCGAGCCCCGCCTCCGCGGGAAAGCTCGCGACCAGCCGCTCGGCGAGCTCGACGAGCGGCTCGTAGAGATACCGCGCGTGCGTGTTGAGCAGCCGTGTCTGCCGCGCGACTGCTTCCGCCACGCGCGGGTGACAGTGCCCGACGACGGGAACGTTGTTGTACGCGTCGAGCAGGCGTGCGCCGTCCGCCTCGTAGAGCCATGTCCCCTCGCCGCGGACCGCGTGCACGGGACGCTTGTAGGTCAGAGGCGTGAGGATCGCTCCCGTCGCCCGGCGGCGCCGCTCGGCGAGCTTCGCCGTCGGCGCACGGGGCGGCTCGGCGCCGAGCTCCGCCGCGACACGCTCGGGGTCCAGCTCGCCGAGCAGGGCGAGCAGCGGCCACGAGTCGCCGTCCCAAGCGCGGATGTACTCCGCGTTCGCCGGATAGCGTCTCGCGCGCCACGCGCTGATCGCGACGATCGCCGCGAAGCGCGCCGTCACGAGGTCTCCGAGCAGCTCGAGCTCGAGCGGCTCGAGCGGCAGCCGCCGCTGGTAGCCGTCGAGCGCGAGCCGCGCCACGCGGAACACGTCGTCCGGGGGGCGTCCGCGCAGGAGCGAGGCGACGCCGACGGCGAGGTCGCCGGCGTGTGCGGTGAACGAGCAGTCGCCGAAGTCGACGATCCCGGACACGCGCCCCTCGCCGTCGAGCAGGACGTTGTCGAGGTTGAGGTCGCCGTGGACGACGTGCGCACGCAATTCGGGCCAGCGCGGCAGCACCCGCTCCTCGAAGCGATCGATCGTGCGAGCGACGAGAGCGCGCCGCGCGCCGTCCTCGATCGCGTCGAGCAGCGGCCGCAGCCCCGGCGTCTGCCGCACGTCCCAGAGCAGGTCGCGCCCGGCCGCGGGATGGAAGAACGAGCGGAGCGCGAGGTTGAGCCTCGCGTGCGTCTCGCCGTACGCGCTCACCGCGGCGTCCGTGAGCTCGGCTCCTCCCTTGCGGCCTCGCAGCCGCTCGAACAGGCGTACGTGGTGACCGTCGAACGAGGCGGGCGGCGCGAGCGGACGGGCGACCGGCAACCCCGGATCGACGGTCAGGACGTGCGCGATCGCGGCCGCCTCGAGGTCGAGCACCGCCGGATCCTCGGCACTGTTCGAGATCTTCAGGACGGCGCCCGCGGCGCCGTCGTCGATCAGGAACGTCTGGTCGCGCTCGCTGCCGAGGTCCTCCGTCCGGCCGTCGATGCCGAATGCCTCCGCGGCGATCCGCGCCGCCTGCCCCGCCGTATAGCACGGAGGCGTCGACTCGAGCACGGATCGCATGCGCCCCGACGGGTGCGACACGGCGCGACTCTAACGGCAGGCGCGCGCAAAGATCCCTCGTTCGGGATGCAGGCATCTCCCCCTTCCGTGGGACGGCCGGCCGGCGGGGCCGTTCTACGTTCCACTCGCTAGATCGTCTTGATATCGACGCGCGGCGCGTTCTGCGGCAACGGGACGGTCGCTGAAGGAGGCAGCTGTGAGGGCGATCCTCACGACAAGGGATGGCATGACGCCGCGGCGGCGCCATGCGGCGCGGATCGCCATCGTGGCGATCGTGGCCGCGGCCTGCGGTTGCGTCCACGCGGGCGCTTCCTGGGGTTCCTCCGCCTACGACCCGTCCGCCGATCCGTACTCGATGCAGAACGTCACCCAGGCCGACGGCGTGCAGTCGTGGTGGAACGCCGGCTACACGGGCAAGGGCGTGGACGTGGCGCTGATCGACACCGGCGTCGCGCCGGTTCCCGGGCTGAGCACCCAGGGCAAGATCGTCAACGGCCCCGATCTCTCGCTCGAGTCGCAGAACCCGAGGTTGCGGTATCTCGACACGAACGGGCACGGCACGTTCATGGCGGGGATCATCGGCGGCAACGACGGGCAGCCCGGCGGCTATCGCGGCGTGGCGCCCGACTCCCGGATCCTCTCGGTCAAGGTCGGCTCGGCGAACGGCGCAGTCGACGTGAGCCAGGTGATCGCGGCGATCGACTGGGTCGTCCAGCATCGCTACGACAACGGGATGAACATCCGCGTCATCAACCTCTCGTACGGGACGAGCTCCTCGCAGTCCTTCCTGATCGACCCGCTCGCGTACGCGGCCGAGCAGGCCTGGAAGGACGGCATCGTCGTCGTCACCGCTGCCGGCAACGACGGCGTCGGATCGGGGCTCCTCGACCCGGCATACGACCCGTGGTTGATCGCGGTCGGCGCCGCCGACACGATGGGCACGCCCACCATGGCCGACGACCAGCCCACCGGGTTCTCGTCCGGCGCGAGCTGCTCGGGCTGGACCAGGCGCTGCCGCACCCCGGATCTGCTCGCACCCGGCGCGCACATGCAGGGCCTGCGCGATCCCGGCTCGTACGTCGACCAGAACAATCCGAGCGCCGTGCTCGGCACCCAGTACTTCCGCGGCAGCGGCACCTCGGAGGCGGCGGCCTACGTCACCGGCGCCGTCGCGCTCCTGCTGCAGCGCTATCCGCAGCTGACGCCGAATCAGGTCAAGCAGATGCTGATCGAAAGCTCCGACTCGCTCCCCGGGTACTCGACCCTGGAGCAGGGGCACGGCGAGCTCGACATGAACGCGCTGCTGTCCGACTCGGTGCCGCAGAACGCGCGGCAGTTCCACCTGTTCTCGCTCGGCAGCGGCTCGCTCGAGGCGTCGCGCGGCAGCAGTCACCTATCGCTGAACGGCGTCCTCCTCCAGGGCGAGCAGGACATCTTCGGCCAGCCCTTCAACTCGGTGAAGATGGCCGTCCTCGAGGCGAACGGGTCGAGCTGGTCGGGCGGCACGTGGAACGGCTCCCAGTGGACGGGCAACTCGTGGAGCGGCTCGAGCTGGTCGGGAAGCTCGTGGAGCGGCTCGACCTGGTCGGGTAACTCCTGGAGCGGCTCGAGCTGGAGCAGCCTCGTTTGGTCAGGCAATTCGTGGAGCGGTTCGAGCTGGTCCGGCAACTCCTGGAGCGGCAACTCCTGGAGCGGCTCGAGCTGGAGCGGCAACAGCTGGTCGGGCGAGTCGTGGCTCGGAGCGAGCTGGGGCTAGTCCGAGTCCGAACGGGCGACTCGGGGGCCGGTGCGGTATGACCGGCCCTCTCTTGTTCCGGCGGCCGGATGCCGATAAGGACTTGCGATGACGCCGGTCGCGGCCGACCTTCGTAGCGCGTTCGCTGGTCCCCGCCGGGTCTGGCTGTTCAACGCCGGACTGGCGCTCGCATGCGCCGTGGTCTGGCTGTTCGTCGTCCGGCAATGGGGCTCACCCCACCTCGTGCAGGGCCCGCACCTGCAGTGGTGGATGTTCGCCATCGCGTTCTACCTCGCCGAGGTCTTCGTCGTGCACCTCCAGTTCCGCAAGGAGGCGCACAGCCTCTCGCTGACCGAGATCGGGCTCACCCTGGGTCTGCTCCTCGCGTCGCCGGCGGCTCTGCTCGGGGGCCAGCTCGCCGGCACGGTGGCCGCGCTCATGATCAACCGCTGGCGCAGTCAGCGCCAGCTCGTGAAGCTCTTCTTCAACGCGGCGGAGCTGCCGCTCTGCAGCGGGATCGCCGTGATCATCTTCCGCTCGCTCGCCGGAACCGGCGAGTCGCTGCCGCATATCTGGGCGCTCGCCCTCGTCGCGGCCGCAGTCGCGCATACGACGGGGGTCCTCCTCGTCTCGGCTGTGATCGCGATCGCGGAGGAGCGCGTGAACATGCCCCAGATGAGGCGCACACTCCTCACCTCGATCGTCGGCGCGCTCGCCACCGCCTGCCTCGGCCTGGCGGCGGTCGAGCTTCTCGCCGTGCGGCCGCTGGCCGTCCTCCTGCTCGCCGTGCCGGTCGTCGCCTGCGTCGCCGCCTTCCGCGGCTACATGACGCAGCGCGAGCAGCGGGAGCACGTCGAGTTCCTCTACGAATCGATGCGCGCGACCCAGGGCGCCCCCGAGTTCGGCCTCGCCGTCGGGCAGCTGCTCGTCGCTGCGCGCCGGTTGCTCCGTGCGGAGTACGCGGAGATCCTCCTCCTGCCGCCGAACGAGGACGAGGGCCCGCTGCGCAGCGTCAGCGGCGCCGAGGGCGAGCTCCTCATGCATCCGGAGGAGCGCTTCTCGCCGGAGGACGCCGCCGCCTTCTCGGAGGTCGCCGTCGTGGGCAAGGCCACCTTGCTCGCTGGGCGCCGCAGCTCGAGCGAGCTCGACTCGTTCCTGCAGAGTCGCGGCCTCGACGACGCGATCGTCGGCCCGCTGCGCGGCGAGAACCGGACGTTCGGGCTCCTCGTCGTGGGCGACCGCTCGGGCGACGTCAGCATGTTCGGGGACGTCGACATGGACCTCTTCGACACGTTCTCCGGCCACGCGAGCATCCTGCTCGAGAACGGCCGCCTGGAGCACTCGCTCGCCCAGGTCACCCAGCTCAAGGAGCAGCTGCGCCATCAGGCATACCACGACGCGCTGACCGGACTCCCGAACCGCCGCCACCTGCTCGAGGCGATCGACGAGGAGCTCCGCAGGGAGCACGTGCTCGCGGCCGTCCTCTATCTCGACCTCGACCGCTTCAAGGTCGTGAACGACACGTGGGGTCATGCGGTCGGCGACGAGCTCCTGATCGAGTTCGCGCGGCGCCTGCGCGGCGCGATCCGCACTCACGACCTCGCGGCGAGGCTCGGAGGAGACGAGTTCGCGATCCTCGTCCGCGACGCGGACGTCGAGGCGGCCGTCGCGACCGCGAGGCGGGTGCTCGAGCAGATCGCCGGGACCTACTCGCTGTCGTGCGGCGACATCACCTGCCACGCGAGCGTCGGAGTCGCGGTGGCGACTACGGATCTGATCAGCGCCGACGACCTCGTCCGCAACGCCGACATCGCGATGTACAGCGTCAAGCGCTCGGATCGCACGTACACGGTCTACGAGGCGGAGCTCCACGAAGAGCTTCGCGCGCAGCGGCAGCTGGCCCTCGAGCTCGAGGCGGCGCTCGAGCGGCGCGAGATCATCGTCCACTACCAGCCGGTCGTCCGGCTCGCGGACGGCAGCGTCCAGGGCTTCGAGGTGCTCGCGCGCTGGCCGCACCCGACCCGCGGGCTGCTGCCGGCGGCCGAGTTCCTGCCGATCGCCGAGGAGACCGGGATGGTCGTCGACCTCGGTCGTCTCGTGCTCGAGCAGGCGCTCGACGCGGCGCGCTCGTGGCCGCCGGAGCTGAGCCTCTGGCTGAACCTCGCACCGGCGGAGCTTGCGAACGACCGCCTCGTCGAGTCCCTCTCGGAGGCGCTCGAGCGGGCCGGGATCGACCCGCGGCGAATGAGGATCGAGGTGACGGAGTCGAGCGTTCTGCAGAGCGAGGAGAGCGCGCTCGAGGCGATGCGGCGCCTGCGCGATCTCGGCGTCAGCCTCACGATCGACGACTTCGGCACCGGCTATTCCTCGCTCAGCCGCCTTGCCGAGTTCCCGATCGAGTCGCTGAAGATCCCCAAGCCGTTCGTCGATCGGCTCGTCGGCGAGGACGTGGACGAGGCGTTCGTCGACGCGATCCTGCGCCTGAGCGACTCGCTCGGCCTGGCCGCGGTGGGCGAGGGGATCGAGCACGCGGCGCAGGCCGACCGGCTGCGCGAGCTCGGCTGCCTGCTCGGCCAGGGCTTCTTCTTCGGCCGCCCGATGCCGCTGGAGGACATCGAGCCTCTGCTCCGGCCCATGTCGGCGCGGCCGCGGCTGCCGCTCGAGCGGCTCGCCGCGACGGCGTAACGGGGCGGCTCGGCTCAAAAGGGAAGCGGCGGGAGAACCCGCCGCTTCGAATGCTCCGCCGCAGAGTGATTGCCGTCAGTCCCGGCGGGAGTCAAGGCGATCATCTAGCGGATTTCCGGCCCCGCCGTCCCCCTTCTGGGGGATATGACGAACGTGTGTCTACGCCTCGCGGCCGGCAAGCCCCTGCAGGTCGTCCCATTCGCGTGCGACCCGCTCCTCGATCTCGCGCAGAAGCGGCTCGCCGTCCGGCGTGAACAGGTGCGCGAACCGCTTCTGGGGGCGCAGCCAGTCGGCGACGGGGCGGATCTCGTCGGGGACGTACGTGAGCCTGTAGCGGCCGTCGACGACCTCGTAGAGCGGCCAGTAGCAGCTGTCGACCGCCGCGTTCAGGATCGAGATCGCCTCGCGGGGCTCGTGACCCCAGCCGACCGGGCAGTTCGTGAGGACGTTGAGGAACGCGGGCCCGCCGGCTCGCGCCGCGCGCTCGGCCTTCTCGCTCAGGTCCTGCCAGTGCGACGCCGCGGCCTGGGCGACGTACGGGATGTGGTGGGCGACCGCGATCGCCGTCATGTCCTTCCGCTGCTGCGCCTTCCCGAGCGCCTCGGCGCCGACGGCCGACGTCGTCGTCCTCGCGCCGAGGGGAGTCGCGCCCGAGCGCTGGACGCCGGTGTTCATGTACGCCTCGTTGTCGTAGCAGACGAAGAGGAAGCGGTGGCCGCGCTCGAGCGAGCCCGAGAGCGCCTGCAGCCCGATGTCGTACGTCCCGCCGTCGCCGGCGAGCGCGACGAACGTGACGGGCCCGTCCTGGGGCAGGGCGCCGCGGCGGGCGAGGGCGCGGTAGGCGCTCTCGACGCCGCTCGCCACCGCCGCCGTGTTCTCGAACGCGACGTGCAGCCACGGGACGTTCCACGCCGTCGTCGGATAGCGCGTCGTCGCGACCTCGAGGCAGCCGGTGGCGTTGACGACGACGACGGGCGTCTCGATCGTGTCGAGGATCGTCCGCACGACAAGCGGGATGCCGCAGCCCTGGCAGAGGGCGTGGCCGCCCCGGAGCGGCGGGGTGCCGGCTTCGTTGCGGACCATCCGCTTCAGGCGCGACACGGCTCTCCTCGCAGCCCGAGGTACGTCCGGCGCTCACCACTGGCAGCAAGGAGCGCGCGGACGTCCTCGGGATGGATGTCACGGCCGCCGAGGCCGTAGACGACCGTTCCGAGCTCGACGCCGCTGCCGGCGAGCGCGGCGGCGACATCGGCGAAGAGCGGCGGCGCGCCGCCGGGGGAGTCGGCCCGGTCGAGGACCGTGGCGCGCCGCACACCTGCGAGCTCCTCGCGGAGCTCGTCGGCGGGGAAGGGGCGGAAGGAGCGCACCTCGACGAGGCCGACCGCCTCGCCGTCGGCGCGGAGCGTGTCTACCGCGTCCTTCAGCGTGCCGCCGGTCGAGCCGAGGCAGACGAGCGCATGCTCGGCGTGGTCGAGCGCGTAGGGCTCGAGCGTGCGGTAACGCCGGCCGGTGAGCGCGGCGAGCTCCTCCGCCAGCTCTCCGAAGACGCCGAGCGCCGCCTGCTGCGCCGCGCCGAGCTGGTGGCGGAGCTCGAAGTAGTAGTCGGGCATCGCGAACGGGCCGCGCGTCGTCGGGTGCGCCACGTCGAGCAGCGGCTCGGGGATACGGTACTCGCCCACGAAGGCGCGGACGTCCTCGTCGGCGAGGAGCGAGACGGGCTCGGCCGAGTGCGTGATCGTGAAGCCGTCCTGGCAGACGAGGACGGGGAGGAGCACGTCCGGATGCTCCGCGAGCCGAGGCGCGAGGATCATCAGGTCGTACGCCTCCTGCGCGTTCTCGGCGAAGAGCTGGATCACGCCGGCGTCGCGGACGAGCATCGAGTCGGAGTGGTCGCAGTGGATGTTGATCGGGCCCGAGAGCGCGCGGTTTCCGACGGCCATCACGACCGGAGCCCGCAGCGAGGCGGCGATGTAGACGATCTCGGCCATCAGCGCGAGCCCCTGCGACGAGGTCGCGGTCATCGTCCGCGCGCCGGCGAGCGCGGCGCCGATCGCGGCGCTCAGGGCCGAGTGCTCCGACTCGACGTCGAGGAGCTCCCCGTGCGCGCGGCCGGCGGCGACGAGGGCGGCGTAGCCCTCGATGATCGGCGTCTGCGGCGTGATCGGGTAGACCGGGACGACGTCGGGGTCGACCTGGCGCATCGCCTCGGCCACGGCCTGGCCGCCCGTGAGGAGCCGCGACTCGATCATTCGTCCGCCACCATCTCGATCGCGCCCGTCGGGCAGACGACGGAGCAGAGCTCGCAGCCCTTGCAGAAGTCGAGGTCGAAGCCGGCAAAGGCGGTGCCGTCGAGCACGATCGCCGAATCCGGGCAGTAGAGCCAGCAGAGGAGGCAGTCGACGCACTGCGCGAGGTCGACCTCGGGCCGGACGCCCGTGCGCCAGCCGCCGGTGCGTGGCCGCTCGGCCTCCTGCGGCCGGACGGCGCCGCCCGCCGGCAGCTCGTCCCAGCTCAGGAGCTCAGGCACGCGTATCCCTCCTCGACGGCCGCGACGATTTCCCGCTTCTGCACCTTGCGCCCGAGCAGCTCGACCGCGGCCTGGGCGACGGCAGCCGCGGGCACGTCCGTCACCGCGGCCAGCGCGCCCGCGAGCACGAGGTTCGGCGAGCGAGAGCCGGCCGGCACGCAGCGGACGTGAGCGCCGGCGAGCTGGGACGGCGGATTCTCGGCGTTGACGAGGATCAACCCGCCGTCCGCCAGCCCGTCGGCTACGTCGACCTCGTGCACGAGAGAGGGCTCGAGCACGACGACGACATCTGGACGCGCGACCGAGTCGTGCCGGCGGATCGGCACGTCGTCGACGCGCGTGTATGCACGCAGCGGAGCGCCGCGGCGTTCGGGCCCGTACTCAGGGAACGCCTGCGCGTAGCGCCCGGACCGGAGCGCCGCCGTCGCGTACAGCTGCGAAGCGGTCTTGGCGCCCTGGCCGGCCCGCGCGTGCCACCGGATCTCCTTCATGCCCAGCCCCGCTTCAGCTCTTCGTGGATGCCGCGGGCCGCGATCTTCCCCTGCCGGACGGCCTCGACGACGGTCGCGCCGCCGTTCGTCGCGTCGCCGCACGCGAACGTGCGCCGGCGCGCGGTCCGGCCCGTCTCGGGGTCCGCGACGAGCAGCCCGTCCGCGAGCTCGAGCCCGGGCAGAAGGGCGAGGAACCCGCTCCGCGGCTGCTGGCCGACCGCCTTGACGACCGTGTCGGCCGCGACGAGGAACTCGCTGCCCGGAATCTCCTCCGGCCGCCGCCGACCGCTCGCATCGCGCTTGCCGAGCCGCGCGCGCCGGCACTCCACCGCCTCGACGCGTTCCGATCCGACGAGCCGCACCGGCACCGTCAGCCACTCGATCTCGACGCCCTCGTGCTCGGCCTCGTCGACCTCGTGCGGGTACGCGGGCATCTCCTCGCGCGTCCGCCGGTAGAGGAGGGTCACGCGCCCGGCGCCGAGCCGGAGCGACTCGCGCGCGACGTCGATCGCCGTGTTGCCGCCGCCGACCACCGCGACGGAGTCGCCGACGTCCGGGGGCTCGCCCGTCTTGAGGCGCTCGATGAAGGGGAGCGAGTCCCATACGCCGGCGAGCTCGTCGCCGGGATAGCGCACGTCGGCGTCGGCGCCCATCCCGATCGCCAGGACGAGCGCATCGGCGTCCGCCTCGATCTCCGCGAGCGCTTCGGCGGTGTCGACCGCGATCCCGAGCTCCAGGTGAACCCCGAGCTCGGCGAGGAGCCGCGCCTCGTGGGGCAGCGGCTCGCGCTCGAGCCGGTAGGGCGCGATCGCGTAGCGGACGAGGCCGCCCGGCTCGATCCGCTCGTCGTAGACCGTCACCTCGTAGCCGAGCGCGGCGAGCTCGCCTGCGCATGCGAGGCCCGCCGGGCCTGCGCCGATCACCGCCACGCGCAGCCAGTTGAACGGCATCCGCCTGCGCGGCGGGGGCCCGGCCGTGAGAGCCTCGTCGCAGGCGAAGCGCTGCAGGCGGGCGACCGCGACCGGCCGCCGGCCCTCGTGGGCGAGGACGCAGGCGCCCTCGCAGAGCAGCTCCGCCGGGCAGACACGCGCGCACGAGCCGCCCAGGAGGTTCTCGCCGAACACGATCCGCCCCGCCTCGACGGGATCGCCGGCCGCGACCGCGGTGACGAAGCCCGGGACGTCGACCCCTGCCGGGCACGCCACGACGCAGGGCGCGGGCGCGTGCGCCCCGCCGCATTCGAGGCAGCGATCGGCCTCGACGATTGCCTCGTCCGTCGCGAGCGGCGGAACGAGCTCGTCGAGCAGCACAGTCATCAGAACAGCCCGATCGTCCGTCCGTCGCCGGCGACGTCGACGTCGATGTCGAGCGCCGCCGGATGGCGGCCGAGGCCCGGCATCGTCTGCATCTCGCCGCAGAGGGGGACGAGCCACCCGGCGCCGGTGTAGGCGCGGACGTCCCGGATGGGCACCTTGAAGCCGGTGGGCGCGTTCCGGCGCTTGGGGTCGTGCGAGAGCGAGAGCTGCGTCTTCGCCA
This sequence comes from Gaiellaceae bacterium, assembly GCA_035517075.1. Taxonomy (GTDB): domain Bacteria; phylum Actinomycetota; class Thermoleophilia; order Gaiellales; family Gaiellaceae; genus Palsa-739. The sequence continues at coordinate 26,093 of DATIZN010000037.1, forward strand.
TGCAGATCGGCAGTCCGCCGAGGCCACGTTCCTCGTAGCGCTTGATCGCCGTCCTCGCGGCCGGCAGCAGCTCCACCCCGTCCGCGCCGTAGATGCGGCGGGCGATCGTCTCGATCTTCTCGACGATCGGACGCTCGAGGTCGTATACGGGGGCGAACTCGGACGGCCGGCTCGCCGCCTCCTGCACGGTCTCGGCCAGCGCGGTCGCGCCGGCGCCGCCGCGCTCGAAGCCCTCGCAGATCTCGGCCGCCCAGGCGCCGCGCTCGAGCGCGAGCGCCCGGACTCGCTCGAGCTTCTGCCGGGGATCGTCGGGGAAGGCGTTCACCGCGACGACCGCCGGAAGCCCGAACTCGCGTGCGATCCCGAGATGGCGCTCGAGGTTGTCGATGCCGCTCTCGAGGTCGCCGTCGCCGTGGTGCTCGAGCGCACGAACCGTCGCCACGAGGACGACGACGCTCGGAGCGAGCCCGCCTGCGCGGCAGACGATGTCGAGGAACTTCTCCAGCCCGAGATCGGAGGCGAAGCCGCCCTCGGTGATGACCGTGTCGCCGAGGGCGAGCGCCATCCGGGTCGCGACGAGCGAGCTGTTGCCGTGGGCGATGTTCGCGAAGGGCCCGGCATGGACGAACGCAGGCTCGCCCTCGAGCGTCTGCACGAGATTCGGCTGGATCGCCTGCTTGAGCAGGACGGTCATCGCGCCGGCGGCGCCGAGCTGCTCGGCCGTGACCGGCTCGCCTTCGTAGGTCGTGCCCACGGTGATGCGACCGAGGCGCTCGCGCAGGTCGGAGAGATCGCGCGCCATGGCGAGGATCGCCATCACCTCGGACGCGGCCGTGATGTCGAAGCCGGTCTCGCGCGGCAGGCCGTTCACCTTGCCGCCGAGGCCGGTCACGACCTGGCGCAGCGAGCGGTCGTTCATGTCGAGGCAGCGGCGCCACGTGATCGAGAGGGGATCGATGCCGAGCTCGTTGGCCTGGAGGACGTGGGCGTCGAGCATCGCGGCGAGCAGGTTGTTCGCAGCCGTGATCGCGTGCAGGTCGCCGGTGAAGTGGAGGTTGAGATCCTCCATCGGCACGACCTGCGCGTAGCCGCCGCCGGCCGCGCCGCCCTTGATCCCGAAGACGGGCCCGAGCGACGGCTCGCGCAGGCAGAGGATCGGCCGCTCGCCGAGCAGGCCCAGGCCCTCGGTGAGCGCGATCGCCGTCGTGGTCTTTCCCTCGCCTGCCGGCGTCGGCGTGATCGCCGTGACCGCGACGAGCCGGCCCTGCGGCGCGTCGGCGAGCCGGTCGAGCAGGTCGAGCGAGACCTTGGCCTTGTGGCGGCCGTAGAGCTCGAGCTCGTCCTCCTCGATGCCGGCGTCCTCGGCGACCTCGGCGATCGGCCGGAGAAGCGCAGCCTGCGCGATTTCCAGGCTCGACTGCATACCTCGATGCTCGTCGAAGCGATGGGGCGCCGGAACGGGCGCCTGCCGCAGCGCCGCTGCAGGTTTGTACGGATTCGACGCGCTGCGGCGCCCGCGACCCTGGGACGGTGAGCGAGACCTCGACCGCGCGCGGCGTCGTGCGCGCCAAGGAGTTCCACTTCCCTCTCGCCGTCGAGTGGTCCGGCGGCCGGAGGGTCGAGGCGCGGGTCGAGGGAAAGCCCGCCGTCGCGGTGGCGCCGCCGCCTGTCTTCCGCGGCACCGATCCCGAGCTCTGGAGCCCGGAGGATCTGCTCGTCGCCTCGGCGGCCGCCTGCCTCGCCGTCACGTTCACCGGGCTCGCGGCGCGCGCCGACGTCCCGTACAGCCGCCTGCACGTCGACGCCGACGGCGTCTGCAGCATGCGAGACGACGGCCGTTTCGGCTTCACGCGCATTCTCCTCCGCGTCGAGGTGGAGACGGATCCTCGAGACGCGGAGCGGGCGCGCGAGCTCGCGGAGCAGGCGGAGGCCGAGTGCCTCGTCTCCGTCTCGCTCGACCTGCCGGTCGAGGCCGAGATCGTCGTCAACGGCGCGTAGCCGTCCGTCGCGACCAGCCTCCGATCTGCGAAGCTCCCGGCATGGACGACGCGAACATCCACACCGAGATCGAGCGGCTCGTGGCCGAGGAGCACGAGCTCTGGCAGCGGGAGTCGGACGGCGAGGTCGGAGAGGAGGAGCGGCGCCGTCTCGAGTCGCTGAACGTCGCGCTCGACCAGTGCTGGGACCTGCTCCGCCAGCGGCGTGCGCTTCGCAGCGCAGGGCTCGATCCCGAGGCCGCCCAGGTGCGCGACCCGAACGTCGTCGAGCGCTACCAGCAGTAGAAACCCGCAACCGGATCCGCGACCGCGCCGATTCGCGCGCGCGCACGCCTTCGATATGCCGACGCTGTGGCCGTCGCCGTCGAACGCCGTGTCGCCTTCGCCGTCAAGGGCAGTCCGCATGGACCGCTCGCCGCGCTGACCGACGCGCTCGTCGGCGTGCTCGAGGAGCGGGGCTTCGTCCCCGCCGCCGACGAGGAGGATCCGGCGGTCGTGCTCAACCTCGTCGATCCCGCGCGGCCGCGGCCGTTCCGGCGCCACTCGAAAGGAACGTTCGTCGCCGCGCTCTGGAGCCTGCCCGAGCCTCCCGCCGATCCGCTGCGCGCGACCTATCCGATGCTCGTGCGCGCGCTCGCGAACATCAGCCTCTGCTACGTCCCGGGCCACGGCGTCCTGTTCACGACGATGGAGCGGGGCAGCTATCTCGTTCCCGAGGAGCCCGGCTTCGCCGCCGGCGTGATCGACCGGCTCGAGCCGCTCGCGACCTCGCACCTCGTGATCGACAACGAGTTCCGCACCGACCTCGAGCCCGAGCTCTGGCGAGGCGACCGCCTGACGCGTGACATCGGGCGCGCAGGCGAGCGGCTCGACGCGCTGGGGCTCTTGCCCGCGCCGTTCCCGGTCGAGGAGCTCGTGAGCGAGCGCGAGCTGCGGCAGATCAAGCGGCTGTACGCGATCGGCGGGCTCTCCTACGGCAACCTCTCGGCCCGAAAGGACCTGACCCGCTTCTGGATGAGCGCAAGCGGCGTCGACAAGTCGAGGCTGCGCGAGCCCGGGCGCGACATCCTGCTCGTCACCGGCTACGACGCGGCGGCCGGACGGATCGTGCTCAGCGTGCCGCCGAACGTCGAGCCGCGCCGCGTCTCGGTCGACGCGATCGAGCACTGGATGATCTACCGCGAGAACCCGGAGGTCGGTGCGATCCTCCACGTCCACGCGTGGGTGGAGGGGATCGCCGCCACCGACGTCAACTACCCCTGCGGAACGCACGAGCTCGCCGAGAGCGTCGCCGCGCTCGTCGCGGGCGCGCCGAATCCGGGGCACGCGGTGGTCGGCCTGCGCAATCACGGGATCACCGCGACGGGCAACAGCCTGACCGAGATCCTCGACCGGCTCGAGCCGCACCTGCTGCCGCAGGTGCCGATGTCGTAGATCCGTAGAAAGCCGCAAGAGGCGGGAGGGCTTCGCGCGGATGCCCGTCCCCCGCGCGTCGCGGCTAGGCTCGTCCCATGGCGCTGGACCTGGCCCGCTGGCAGTTCGCGGTCACGACGCTGTACCACTTCCTCTTCGTCCCGGTGACGATCGGGATGGCCTGGTTCGTCGCGGGCATGCAGACGCTCTGGCACATCTCCGGCAAGGAGCGCTATCTCCGCATGACGCGCTTCTTCGGGAAGCTGTTCCTGATCAACTTCGCGCTCGGCGTCGTGACCGGGATCGTGCAGGAGTTCCAGTTCGGGATGAACTGGTCCGTCTACTCCCGCTACGTCGGCGACGTGTTCGGGGCTCCGCTCGCGATCGAGGGGTTGGCCGCGTTCTTCCTCGAGTCGACCTTCCTCGGCCTCTGGATCTTCGGCTGGGACCGGCTGCGGCGCGGCGTGCACCTCGCGACGATCTGGCTCGTCGCCCTCGGGACGACCGCCTCGGCCTATTTCATCCTGGCCGCGAACGCCTGGATGCAGCATCCGGTCGGCTACCGGCTCGTCGACGGCCATGCCGAGATGACCTCGCTCGAGCAGGTGTTCTTCCAGTCGCTCCAGATCACGGAGTTCTCGCACGTGATCGTGGTCGCCCTGCTGACCGCGGCATTCCTCGTGCTCGCGGTGAGCGCCTACTGGCTGCGGCAAGGCCGCGAGGTGGAGATGTTTCGCAGCGCGTCGCGCGGCGCCCTCGCCGTGAGCCTGGTCGCGTCGGGGCTCGTGATCGTGGTCGGGCACTTCCAGGGGCAGATCCTGGAGCGGGAGCAGCCGATGAAGATGGCCGCTTCGGAGGCGCTCTACCACACGTCGAAGCCGGCCGGCCTGTCACTGCTGGCGGTCGCCCCCTGGGAGAGGCGCCCGAAGCGGACGAGCGTGGACGTCGTCTTCCCGCACCTGCTCTCGATCCTCGCGACGAGCTCCTGGAACGGGAAGGTGGAGGGGATCGACGAGGTGCAGGCCGCGGAGGTGAAGAAGTATGGCCCGGGCAACTACATGCCGATCATCGGCGCGATCTACTGGGAGTGGCGGGTGATGGCCGGGATCGGGGTGCTCGCGTTCCTCTTCTCGGCGCTCGGTCTCTGGTTCGTCCGCGGCGGTCGCGGCCTCGATCGAGCGCGCCGGTTCAGCTGGTGGACGTACGTGTTCCTCGCGCTGCCGTTCCTCGCGAGCTCGGCAGGGTGGCTGTTCACCGAGATGGGCCGGCAGCCCTGGATCGTGTACGGGCTGCTCCGGACGAGCCAGGCGGTGTCGCCGCGGAACAGCGTCTTCGACGTCGGCCTCACGCTGGGCGTGTTCGCGGCGACGTACGCCGTGCTCGCGGGAGTCGAGGGATGGCTGATGGTGCGCGCCGTCAAGGCCGGGCCCGAGGACGAGTTCCCGCAGGTGATCCCGGAGGACGCGGCTCTCCCGCCGCTGGTCTACTGAGATGCTGCTCGCCGCCGGCTACTTCAACCTGCAGAGCCTCTGGTTCCTGCTCATCACCGTGCTCTGGATGGGCTACTTCCTCCTCGAGGGCTTCGACTTCGGGGTCGGGATCCTCTACCGGTTCCTCGGCCGCGACGACGCCGAGCGCCGCGCGTATCTCGGGACGATCCTGCCCGTCTGGGACGGCTACGAGGTCTGGGTGCTCGTCGCGGGCGGCGCGACCTTCGCCGCCTTCCCGGGGTGGTACGCGTCGCTCTTCTCCGGCTTCTACCTCGCGCTGTTCCTGATCCTGCTCTCGCTCATCGTCCGCGGCGTCGCGATCGAGTACCGCAACAAGCACGCGGGGGAGCGCTGGCGGCGGCGGTGGGACGTCCTGATGCCGCTCGCGAGCGCGCTGACCCCGTTCCTGTGGGGAGTCGCGTTCGCGAACGTCGTCCACGGCGTGCCGCTGGACGCGCAGGGCGACTTCACCGGCAACCTCGGCACGCTGCTCAACGGCTACGCGATCCTCGGCGGCCTGACCGTGCTGGCCGTGGTCACTCTCCACGGCGCGCTCTTCCTCTCCCTGCGCACGCGCGGCGGCCTCGAGGAGAACGCGCGCCTCGCCGCCCTGCGGCTCTGGCCTCCGGCCGCGGCTCTGCTCATCGCCTTCCTCGCGTGGAGCATGGCCGACGCCGCGACGAGCAGCCCGCGGCGGATCGTCGTCGTCGTGCTCGCCGGCCTCACCGTCCTCGCCGCGGCCGCCTCGCTTCCATTCGCCTGGCGGGGGCGGACGGGGCTCGCCTTCGGGGGCACGGCGGCGGGGATCGTCCTCTTCGTGGCCACGCTCTTCCTCTGGCTCTATCCGCGCGTGCTCGTCTCGAACGCGCGCGGCGGGCCGAGCCTGACGATCTTCTCGACCGCTTCGAACCACTACTCGCTCGTGGCGATGACGATCGTGGCCGTCCTCTTCGTGCCGGTCGTGCTCGCCTACCAGGCCTGGGCGCTCTGGGTCTTCCGGGCGCGGCTCGGCAAGGAGGACTACGCGCACCCGCCGAACCCGCTCGACATCCTCGCCCGCACGCCGCTCGGGCGGAAGCCCGAGACGGGCGCGTAGAGCCGATGCGCCCGGTCGACCCGCGCCTGCTGCGCGAGGCGCCGCCCGCCCGGCGCTTCCTCGCGATCGCGGCCCTCCTGGGCCTCGCGGACGCGGCGGCGGCGATCGCGCAGGCGGCCGCGCTCGGCCTGCTCGTCGCGCACGTCCTTCTCGGGCACCGCACCCTCCGCGCGGTGACGCCCGAGCTCGAGGTGCTCGTCGCCGCCGCGCTCGTGCGCGGGCTCCTCGCCTGGGCGCTCGAGGCGGGCGGGCGGCTGACGGCGCTCCGCGTCGCCGCCGAGCTGCGCCGGAAGCTGCTCGCGCACCTGCTCGCCGCGCGCCCGGCCGGTCTTCACGAGACACCCGCCGGCGAGCTCGCCGCCGCAGCGGTGAGCGGCCTCGACTCGCTCGATCCGTACTTCGCGCGCTTCCTGCCCCAGCTCGTCCTCTCGCTCGTGCTGCCGGTGTCGATCCTGGTCTGGGTGGCCTGGCACGACCTCGCCTCGGCGCTCGTGATGGCGCTGACGCTGCCGCTGATCCCGATCTTCGGCGTGCTCGTCGGAAAGGCGACGCAGGCGCGGACGATGCGGCGCTTCCGCACGCTCTCGCTTCTCTCGGCCTACTTCCTCGATGTCGTCCGCGGCCTCCAGACCCTGCGGGCGTTCGGGCGCGGCCGGGCGCAGACCTCGACGATCGCAGCGGTCTCCGACGCCTACCGGCGCGAGACGATGGGGACGCTGAGGGTCGGCTTCCTCTCGGCGCTCGTACTCGAGCTCGCCGCGACGCTCAGCACGGCCGTGATCGCGGTCGAGATCGGGATCCGGCTCGTCGGCGGCGGGATCGCGCTTGCGCCGGCGCTCGCCATCCTCGTCCTCGCGCCCGAGTACTACGGGCCGCTGCGGGCAGCCGCAGCGCAGTTCCATGCCGCCGCCGACGGGCTGGCCGCGGCGAGTCGCGTCTTCGAGCTGCTCGACCTGCCGTCCGAGGTCGCGGTTCCGGCGACGCCCCTGCCGATGCCCGACCTCGCGCGCGTGCCGCTTCGACTCGACGGCCTGGAGCTCTCGTACCCGGGACGGTCGGAGCGCGCCGTCGCGGGCGTCTCGGGCATCGTCCGGCCGGGCGAGCGAGTCGCGCTCGCGGGAGCGAGCGGCGCAGGGAAGACGAGCCTCCTGTCCCTCCTGCTCCGCTTGCGCGATCCGAGCGGCGGCCGGATCCTCGCCGGCGAGACCGACGCCGCGTCCGTCGACCCGGCGGCGTGGCGGGCCCAGATCGCCTGGTTGCCGCAACGCCCGCGGCTCGCGGCGGGGCGTCTGCGCGACGCGCTCGATCCCGGGGGCGCGCTCCGAGACGAGGACCTGCGGGACGCGCTCGAGCGGGCAGCCGCGGGAGGGATCGTGACGGCGCTGCCGGGCGGTCTCGACGCGGAGCTCGGAGAGCGGACGCCGCTCTCGGCGGGTGAGATCCGGCGGCTCGCGCTCGCGCGGGCGCTGGCCTCGGCCCGCCCGTTGCTCGTCCTCGACGAGCCGACGACGCATCTCGACGCCGAGAGCGCCGCGGCCGTCAGAGGAGCGCTCTCCGCGCTGCCGGCGCAGGTCACGGTGGTCTTCGCGACGCACGACGAGCAGCTGCTCGCGCTCGCCGACCGCGTGATCCGCCTCGATGCGGCGCCCGTGGCGCTGGATGCGGTCGCGTGACGGAGTCGGCGCTCCGGCGGGTGCTGCGGAGCGCGCGGCCGCTCCGGCGCCGGCTCGCGCTCGGCGTCCTGCTCGGCGCGCTCGCGGTCGGCGCGGGCGTCGCGCTCCTCGCGACGTCGGGCTACCTGATCTCGAAGGCGTCGCTGCGGCCGCCGATCCTGTCGCTCACCGTGGCGATCGTCGCCGTGCGCTTCTTCGGCATCTCCCGCGGCGTCTTCCGCTACCTCGAGCGGCTCGCCTCGCACGACGCGGCGCTGCGACTGCTCGCCCGGCTTCGCGTCGCGTTCTTCGAGCGTCTCGAGCCGCTCGTGCCGGACGGGCTCGGTCCGCAGGCGCGCAGCGGCGACCTGCTCAGCCGCTTCGTCGGGGACGTCGACGCCCTCCAGCACCTCTTCGTCCGCGCGCTCGGCCCGCCGCTCGTCGCGCTCGCCGTCGGCGGCGGCGCCGTCGCGACGGCACTCGTATTCGAGCCGCCGGCCGCGCTCGTCCTCGCCGCGGCACTGCTCGTTGCCGCGATCGCCGTGCCGCTGGCATCCGCACGGATCGTCCGCCAGAGCGGGCGGCGCGAGGCGCCCGCGCGGGCGGCGCTGACCGCCGGCGTGCTCGATCTGCTCGAGGCCGGGCCCGAGGCGGTCGTGGCGGGATGGCAGGAGGAGGCGCTCGCTCGTGCCGCGGCCGCCGACGAGGCGCTCCGGCGGCTGCGGCGCCGCTCCGCGCTGACCGAGGCGCTCGGCGACGGGCTCGTCACGCTCGTCGCCGGCCTCGCGCTCGCCGGCGTCGTGTGGGTGGCGGCGCCGGCCGTCCATGCCGGGCGGCTCGACGGCGTCCTGCTCGGGATGCTCGCGCTCCTCGCGCTCGCGTCGTTCGAGGCCGTGCGCCCGCTCCCGGTCGCCGCGCAGCACCTCGGCGCCACGGCGGCAGCGGCCGAGCGGCTCTACGAGGTCGTGGACCGCGACCCGGTCGTCGCCGATCCGCCCGCTCCTGCGCCGGCCCCGGCGGGCCGCGAGCTGTGCTTCGCCTCGGTCACGCTACGGCGCGAGGGGCGCTCCACCCCCGTTCTCGAGGGCGTCGACCTCGTCGTCGGCGCGGGACGGAGCGTGGCGCTCGTCGGCCCGAGCGGCGCCGGCAAGACGACGCTCGCCCATCTCGCCGTCCGCTTCCTCGACCCCACCGGAGGATGCGTGCTGCTCGACGGCCGCGATCTGCGCGACTACCAACAGGAGGACGTGCGCGCGGCCGTCCTCCTCTCGGACCAGGATGCCCGTCTGTTCGCCACGAGCGTCCGCGAGAACCTCCGGATCGCGCGGCCGGGCGCAAGGGACGACGAGCTGCGGCAGGCGCTCTCGCGGGCGCGCGCGCTCGACTGGGTCGACTCGCTCCCAGACGGCCTCGACACGCACGTCGGCGAGCAGGGGCTGCTCGTCTCCGGGGGGCAGCGGCAGCGGATCGCGCTCGCCCGGGCATTCCTCTCGCCGGCCCGGCTGATCGTCTTCGACGAGCCGGCGGCGCACCTCGACGCCGAGACCGCGGAGGAGATCGTCGACACGATCCTCGACCTCGCAGCCGACGGGCGCGGCGTCCTCCTGATCAGCCACTCGCCGTACGGGCTCGATCGCGTCGACGAGGTCGTGCGCCTCGAGGCCGGACGCGCCCTCAGGGCGTCCGCCGCCTGAGCGTCGTCGCGCCGAGGACGAGCGCCAGCACGATTGCGCCCACGACGACGGCTGCGTCCGCCCAGAGCCGCGTCCCGTCCGCGCCCGCCGTCACGCGCGCGAGGGCGTCGTACGCGTAGCTGACCGGCAGCACGTCGGCAACGAGGCCGAGCCAGTGGGGCAGCCGGCCGCGCGGCACGACCAGCCCGCTGAGCAGGATCTGGGGCAGGAGGAAGGCCGGCAGGAACTGGACGGCCTGGAACTCGCTGGACGCGAAGGCGCTGAGGAAGAGCCCGAGAGCCATTCCGAGCAGCGCGTTCGCGATCGCGAGCAGGATGACCGCCCAGGCGGCGCCGGCCGCGCTCACGCCGAGGAGGCCGAAGCCGACCGCGCCGGTGATGCTGCCTTGGAGCGCTGCGAGGACGGCGAAGGCGAGCGCGTAGCCGAGCAGGAGATCGAGCTTCGCGAGAGGCAGCGACATCAGCCGCTCGAGCGTCCCCGATGTCCGCTCGCGCAGCATCGCGATCGACGTGATGACGAACATCATGATCAGCGGGAAGGTGCCGATCAGCGGCGCGCCGATGCGGTCGAACACCGCCGGCTCGCCGTCGAACATCGCCTTCAGCAGGGCGAGCAGCAACGGGGCGACGAGGAAGACGAGCGCGAGCGTGCGCCGGTCGCGCCGGAGCTGGCGAAGCACGCGTTCCGTGGTTGCGAGCGTGCCGGTGACGCTCACGTCTCCTCCGCGAGCGCGACGAACGCGTCCTCGAGCTGCGCGGTCCCGGTCCGCCGGAGCAGCTCGTGGGGCGTCCCCGCGGCGATGACGCGGCCGCCGCGCATGAGCAGGATCTCGTCGCAGCGGGCGGCCTCGTCCATCACGTGGCTCGACACGACCAGCGTCGCACCCGCGGCGGCGAGGCGATGAAACGTTTGCCAGAGGTCGCGGCGAAGGATCGGGTCGACGCCGACGGTCGGCTCGTCGAGGACGAGCAGTGCCGGTCGCGCGAGGAGCGCCGCCGCGAGCGACGCGCGCCCCAGCTCGCCGCCCGAGAGCGTGCCCGCGACCTGCCGCAGCTGCGAGCCGAGCCCGACGACGCCGGCTGCCTCCTCGATCCGCTCGGCCGGCGCGCCGACGACGCGGGCGAAGTAGCGGAGATTCTCGGCCACCGTGAGGTCGCGGTACACCGACGGGCTCTGCGTCACGTAGGCGACGCGCTCGCGCAGGGCGGGAGTGCCCGCCGGCTCGCCGAGCACGCGGAGATCGCCCGATTCGACGACCTGCACGCCGACGATCGCGCGGAGGAGCGTCGTCTTGCCCGACCCGCTCGGGCCGAGCAGCCCCGTGACGCGTCCCGTCCCGACGCTGAGCGAGATCCCGGGCAGCACGAGCCGGCCGCCGCGGCGCACCACGAGATCGCGCACCTCGATCGTGGCCCGTGCGCCGTCCATGGGGTCACTGTCGCGACGGGTGCGTGGAGCCGAATCCGCGAAAGCCGCCGACGCGCTGCCGGGAATCCCCGATGACGCCGGAGCTGGTACCGCCGACGATCCGTGCGATGCGCGCCTCCGTCTCGACCGGCCGCTGGGCCGTCGCGAGCTTCAGCGGCGGCGTGGCGCTCCTCGCGCTCGCCGCCCTCCCGTTCACCGCCTGGCTCGGCGACGGCGAGACCTTCCGGCAGACGGCCTTCGCGGTCGTCGTGGTCCTCGCGGCCTGCGCCCTCGTCGCGGTCGTCGCTCTCGACCTGCTCGGGGTGGGGGACGACACGCGCTCTGGCCTCACGGGATCTGCTGACAACAGTTAGTGGGTTTATGCGCACGCGTCACCGCCCGCGCCGACGCAGGATCTGCGAATGACGCCGCTGCTGCTCCAGCTCGACGATGTCGAGCACAACCGCCGTGTCGGCGAGCTCGCGCTCTCTCTCGCCCGGACGATCGGACTGCCGGAGTCGTCGGCTCGGCGGATCGGCGCCGCAGCGACGCTCCACGACGTCGGCAAGCTCGGCATCCCGACTTCGATCCTCTGCAAGCCCGGGCCGCTGACACGCCAGGAGCTCAAGCTCGTACGCCTGCACACCGTCTGCGGTGAGGCGATCCTCGCCGAGACGGACGTTCCCTATACCCGCCTCGCGGCGTCGATCGCGCGCGGCCACCACGAGTGGTGGGACGGGAGCGGCTATCCCGACGGCCTGGCCGGGGAAGAGATCCCGCTCCCGGCGAGGATCGTGGCGCTCGCCGACGTCTTCGACGCGCTCACGCAGGACCGGCCCTACCGGCGAGCGCTCGACTGCGCAGACGCGCTCGAGCTCATCGAGGGGCTGGCCGGCCTGCAGTTCGAGCCGCGGCTGACGGCCGCGTTCGTCGACATCCTGGAGCCTCGCGCAAACGTGAGGCCGCTCGTCCGCGCGCTCGCGGTCACCTGCTGAGGGAGCTGCCCGGCGTCACGCCGCTGCGAGCGGCGAGCGCCGACTTGAGGAGGCGGAGCGCCTCGTCGGGGCGACCCTGCTCCTCGTGGATCTCCGCCATCGCCGTCAGCGCGTCGGCGACGTGGCGGCTCGGCGCAGGCGCGCGGTCGATCGCGAGCTCGTAGAGCTCGAGCGCGCGGGCGCTGTCGCCGTGCCTGCGGAAGAAGCCTGCGACCGAGGCGTACGCGATCACCGCGGCGGCGGGCCGAGCCTCGTTCAGCCGGGGCACGACTCCGAGCATGAGCGAGACGGCCTCCTCCTCGTCGCCGAGCGCGGCGAGGGCTCGCGCCCGCTCGATCGACACGGTCGCCTGCTCGACGTCGTCGCCGGCGCACTCGAGCTCGGGCCCCGCCTCGTCGAGCCGGGCGAGCGCCTCGCTCGGATTGCCCCTGTCGTTCTCGATCTGGGCCTGCAGCAGCAGAGCGCGCGCCGCGGCGAGCACGTGCTCGGTCGAGCGAAGGGTCACCACGGCGAGCTGCGCGTAGTCGGCGGCCAGGTCGGAATTTCCCTCGGAGGAGTAGAGACGGCACTGCGACCAGTAGAGGTTCGCGCGGAGCATCGGATCGATCATGTCGGTCGCCGTCGCGAGCGCGTCGGAGAGGACGCTCTCGGCGGCGGCATAGTTGCCGGCGTCGACGTAGGCGTTGGCGAGGAGCACGCAGAAGCGAGCGGTGGCGAACCGGTCGCGCCTCGACCGGGCGTCCTCGATAAAGCGCTTGAGCACGGCGAACGCCTCGTCGAACTGGCCCTGCATGCAGTACGCGCGGCCGAGGCGCTCGGCGGCCTTCTCCGCCTCGTCGAGCGGGAGGAGACCGCTCGAGACCGTGCGTCCGAGCCGCTCGATGGCTTCGGCCACCTTGCCGTGCTCGAGCGCGACGGCGCCGAGCCCGGCGTCGGCGCGCGCCTCCGCCGCCGCGTCGCCGGCCTCGCTGGCCGTGCCCGCGTAGATCACCTCGGCGCGCTCGAGCTCGCCGAGGCGGAGGGCGATCTCGGCCTCGACCAGCGGATCGGGCGCCGCCACGCCGTCGTCCCCGACCGCGAGGTAGTCGGCGCTGACGCCGACCCGCTTCGCGAACTCGCGGAGGATCTGGTACGACGGCGTGCGCGCACCGGCCTCGATCCGCGAGACATACGCAGCGGTGCAGCCTTCGAAGGAGAGATCGCGCTGGCTCAGACCCGCGGCCAAGCGCGCTGCACGCAACCGCTCTCCGACGGCCGCAGGGCTGTCGACGTGGGTGGAAGGACGCCTCGGCATCCTGCTCTGACTATACGGCACTTCGCAGCCAAGTCCACCCGCGACGCTCGCGGCCTGCAGTGTCGCGAGCGTCGCGGTCCGGACTGCCGGGCTAGAAGTCCGGCCAGATCGTGCCGTCGGCCACGCCGAGCGCGAGCAGCAGCGCGACGACGACGATCGCCAGCAGCAGAAGCCTCGTCTTCACGGGACTGTCCTTTCGTCGAGTTGACGGAACAGCCCCGGCCGGGGTAACTGCAGTTTACGGCGGGCACCGGCTGGTAGCGCCGGTCACACAGCCGATTATTGGCCGCGCGTTGTCTCTAGTTTCCGGCTGCCGTTCGCCTGGGGCGCCGGCGGGTCAGCTCTGGCGGCGGAGGCGGCGCTCGAAGACGTGCTCGAGCGCGGCGTCGAGCGCCGCCGCGAGGGCGCCGCTCAGCACGGCCGCCTCGCCGAGCTGCGAGCTCTCGAGACGGGGTGGGAAGGCGAGCCACTCCTGGAGATGTCGCCGGACAGGCCCGAGCAGGAGGTCGCCGCCTCCCGCGATGTCGCCGCCGAGGACGACGAGCGGCAGGTCGAGCGTCGCGGCGAGAGGAAGGACGTGCAGCGCGATGCGGCGACCCTCCTCCTCCACCACCGCCTGCGCGAGATCGTCGCCGGCCCGGGCTGCGGCGAGGATCGCCTCCGGGTCGTACGGCGGCTCGAGGCTCGTCGAGCGCGTCTCCGCGAGCCGTGCCGCATAGGTCGAGAGCGCCGCGGCGCAGGGATCGTCGTCGTCCGAGCGGCCGCTGCGGATCGCGTCGAGCTCGCCGGCGGCGCCGTTCGAGCCGCGGTGCAGGTCCCCGCCGAGCACGACGGCAGCGCCGAGGCCGTCGCCGACCAGGAGGAAGGCGAAGTCGTCGGCGTCCCGGGTCGGACCGCGACGCTGCGCGCCGAGTGCGGCGAGATTGACGTCGTTCTCGAGCGTCACGGGCACGCCGAGGCGCCGCTCGAGCCGCGCGCGGAGGTCGACCGCCTCGAGCCCCGGCAGGTCGGCGTCCGAGATGCGGCCGTCCGCCGGAGAGACGACTGCCGGAACGCCGACGACGGCGAGATCGAGCAGCTCCGCGGGCAGGTTGCTCGTCTCGAACAGCGACGCCACGGTCTTCCCGATCGCCTCTACGCGCGCGTCGATCCCTCCGTCGCTGCGCAGGTCCTGCCGCGCTCGGACATCGCCGTGCAGGTCGCAGAGGGCGGCGCGGAGGACGTGTGCCCCGAGGTCGACGCCGAGAACGAGCGCCGCCTCGGGCGCGGCCTCGTAGTAGACGGCGCCGAAGTGTGGCCGGTCGGGATCGTGGGAGGTCTCGCGGACGAGGCCGTCCTCGAGCAGCGCGCGGAGGGCGAGCGACACCGTCGGCTTCGAGATGCCCGTCTGCCGGGCGATCTCCGCACGGGAGATCGGCGCCGACGCGCGGATCGCCTCGAGGACGGCGCGTTCGTTGATCGTCCGCAGCAGCGCCGGCACGGCCTTGGTGCCTGCCATCTCGTAAGTAAGATTAACCAGATGCAGTCGTGAAGATCGCGGTCGTCGGCGGAGGCTCGACCTACACGCCCGAGCTCGTCTCCGGGCTGACGCGCCTCGATGTCGACGAGTTCGTCCTCGAGGACGTCGACGCCGAGCGGCGCGAGGTGGTCGGCGGAATGGCGAGGCGGATGCTCGCACGCCAGGGCTACCGCGGCCGGGTCGAGGTGACCGACGACCTCGACGCCGCGGTCGCGGACGCGAGCTACGTCCTGATCCAGATCCGCGTCGGCGGCCAGGAGGCGCGGCTCCAGGACGAGACCGTGCCGCTCGCGTGCGGCTGCATCGGCCAGGAGACGACCGGCGCAGGGGGATTCGCGAAGGCGATGCGCACGGTCCCCGTCGTGCTCGAGATCGCCGAGCGGGTGCGCTCGCTCGCCGCGCCCGGCGCGTGGATCGTCGACTTCACGAACCCGGTGGGCATCGTCACGCGCGCGCTGCTCGACGACGGACATCGTGCGCTCGGGCTCTGCAACGTCGCGATCGGCTTCCAGCGCCGCTTCGCCGGCTGGCTCGACGTCGAGCCGGCGCGCGTCGTCGTCGACCAGGTCGGCCTCAACCACCTCACGTGGGTGCGGCGCGTCCTCCTCGACGGGGAAGACGTTCTGCCGGCACTGCTCGTCGAGCACGGCGAGGAGCTGGCCGAGGACATCGAGCTGCCGCGCCGGCTGCTCGACGAGCTCGGCGCCGTTCCCTCGTACTACCTTCGCTACTTCTACGCCCACGACGCCGTGCTCCGGGAGCAGGTCGACGGCGTGCCGCGGGCGGCGGTCGTCCAGGAGATCGAGCGCGGGCTCCTCGACCTCTACCGCGACCCGACGGTCGACGAGCGGCCCGACCTCCTGATGCGCCGGGGCGGCGCGTACTACAGCGAGGCCGCGCTCGGGCTGATCGCGTCGCTGGAGTCTGGCGACGGGGCGATCCACGAGGTCGACCTCCGGAACGACGGGACGCTGGCCGGCCTCGCGGACGACGACGTCGTCGAGGTGCCGGCCCGCCTGCGGCGCGACGGCGCCGAGCCGCTGGCGCAGCCGCCCCTCGCGCCGGAGCTGCTCGGGCTCGTGCAGCACGTCGCCGCGTACGAGCGTCTGACCGTCCGCGCCGCGCGGACCCGCGACCCGATCGACGCGCGCAAGGCGCTGCTCGCGCATCCGCTCATCGGTCAGGTCGAGCTCGTGGACGGGCTCCTCGACCGGCTCGTCGCCGAGGCCGTCCACTGAAGCTCGTCTTCGCAGTCGACGGCGGCGGCTCGAAGACCGATGCGGCGCTCGTCCGGCAGGACGGCGCGCTGCTCGGCTTCGCGCGCGGGCCGCTCAGCCATCCGCATCACATCGGCGTCGCGGCGAGCGCGGACGTGATCCAGGCGCTGGCCGCCGAGGTCGGCGCTCCGGCCGATCTCGCGGTGCTCCTTCTCGCCGGCCTCGACTTCCCCGACGAGGAGGCGGCCTACCTCGCCGAGGCGGAGCGCCGCGGGTGGGCGTCGGAGGTCGTGGTCGGCAACGACACGTACGCCGTCCTGCGCGCCGGCACCGAGCGAGGCTGGGGCGTCGCTGTCACGTGCGGCGCCGGCATCAACTGCGTCGGCGTCGCGCCGGACGGGCGCCGGGTGCGCTTCCCGTCGCTCGGCCCAATCAGCGGCGACTGGGGCGGAGCGGGCGACGTCGGCCGCGCGGCCGTCTGGGCGGCCGCCCGCAGCGAGGACGGACGCGGGCCTCGCACGTCGCTCGAGCGGCTCGTTCCGGAGTACTTCGGCCAGGCGGACACCGTCGCGCTCGCACGGGGCCTCCACGACGGGGCGGTCGACGGGCAGCGCCTCGGCGAGCTCGCGCCGCTCGTCTTCGCCGCCGCCGAGAGCGACGAGGTGGCCGGGGAGATCGTCGACCGGCAGGCGGGGGAGGTGGCCGCTCTCGTCCGCGCAGCGGTGCGCCGGCTCGAGCTCGCAGACTCGGAGGTCGACGTCGTGCTCGGCGGCGGGCTGCTCCAGTCGGGAAACGCTCGCCTGCTCGGCGGCGTCGTGGCGGCGCTGCGGGAGGAGCTCGGGCCTCGCGTCTCGGCCCGCGTCGCGAATTCGCGCCCCATCGTCGGCGCCGCGCTCGCCGGCCTCGACCGGCTCGGCTCCCCGCCCGAGGCGCTCGCCCGGACGCGCGCCGAGCTCGATCGCGCTACCGCTTCACTCGGCGACGTGACAGGCGACGCGCCTCCGGTCGCCGAGCTCGCGTAGCTGCGGCGTCACCGTTTCGCATTCGGCGATCGCGAACGGGCAGCGCGCCCGGAAGCGGCAGCCGGGCTCCGGGTCGACCACCTTCGGCGGCTCGCCGACGTCCCGCGAGTCGGCGAGACCGAGCTCACCCTTCGGGTCGGGGACGGCCGACAGGAGCAGCTGCGTGTACGGATGCTTCGGCCGCTGCAGCACGTCCTCCGTGGCGCCCTCCTCGACGAGATGGCCCGCGTACAGCACGAGCACGCGGTCGGCGAGGTAGCGGGCGCTCGCGACGTCGTGCGTGATGTAGAGGAAGGAGACGCCCTCGCGCTCGCGCAGCTCGCCCATCAGGTTGAGCACGCCGACGCGGATCGAGACGTCGAGCATCGAGACGGGCTCGTCGGCGATGATCAGCTTGGGCCGGAAGGCGAGCGCCTGCGCGAAGCCGACGCGCTGCCGCTGGCCGCCGCTGAGCTCGTACGGGAAGCGCCGGCGGGTCTCGGCCGCCGGAACGAGCCCGACGGCGTCGAGCACGCGGTCGAGCTCGTGCTGCCGCTCCGCGTGCGAGAGGTCCCGGCGGTGGAGCTTGATCCCGCGCATGATTCCGTGCGAGACGCGCCAGGCGGGGTTGATCGAGCTGTACGGGTCCTGGAAGACCATCGGGACGTCGCCGCTGTAGGCGAGCCGCTGCCGTCGCGTCCGCAGCCGTCCGAGCGACCGGCCCTCGAAGAGGATCTCGCCGCGCGTCGGCCGGTAGACGAGCGCGAGCAGCCGCGCGATCGTGCTCTTGCCGCTGCCGCTCTCGCCGACGAGCGCGACGATCTCGCCGCGACCGATCGTCAGGTCGACGTCGTCCACGGCGTGCAGCGTCTGCCGCGACATGAGCTTGCCGACGCTGAAGTGCCGCGTCAGGCCCTCGGTGCGGAGGAGCGGCTCGGTCATGCCCCGGTCTTCTCGTGGAGGACGCAGCGGACGACACTTCCGTTCACGGTGTAGAGCGGTACCTCGGCGGCCGAGCAGCGCGCCTCCGCGTGCGGGCAGCGGGGAGCGAAGCGGCAGCCGGCCGGCGGGTTGGCGAGATCGGGCGGCGAGCCGGGGATGCCGAGCAGCTTCACCTTCGGGCCGTGGATCGACGGGAACGCCTCGAGCAGCCCTTGCGAGTACGGATGAAGCGGCCGCTCGAACAGCTGCTTCGTCTGCGAGAGCTCCACGATCTGGCCGGCGTACATCACGAGCAGCCGGTCGGAGAAGTGGCTCACGAGCGACATGTCGTGCGTGACGAAGACGACCGCGAAGCCGAGCCGCTCCTGCAGCTCCTTGATCTGCACCATGAGCGAGCGCTGCGCGACGACGTCGAGCGCCGAGGTCGGCTCGTCCATGATCACGAGGTCCGGCGTGAAGAGGAGGGCCATCGCGATCATTGCCCGCTGCCGCATCCCGCCGGAGAGCTGGTGCGGGTAGCTGTGCAGGTGCACGGGGTCGATCGAGACGAGCTGCAGCATCTCGCGCGAGCGGGCCTCGATCTGCGCCTTCGTCATGTTCGAGTGCGCCTTGCACGCGTCGCGCATCTGCTCCGCGACCGTCAGCACCGGATTGAGCGCGTTCATCGCGCTCTGCATGACGACGGAGAGGTTGCGCCAGCGGACGTGTCGCAGCTCGCCCTCGTCGAGCAGGACGAGGTCGCGGCCCTGGAAGAGGATGCGCCCGCCGACGATCTCGCCGGGGAGCGGAGACCCCAGCAGCCGGGCGATCGCGTACAGGAGCGTCGACTTCCCGCACCCCGACTCGCCCACGATCGCGAGGAACTCGCCGCGCGCGAGCTCGAGGTCGACGTGGTCGACCGCGACGACCGGCTCGGCGTCCGTCGCGTAGGCCACGCTCAGGTCCTCGACCCTGAGCACCGTCTCGGCCGGGACGGCCGCCGGGTCGTCGACCGGCGCCGGCTCGGCCGCCCGCACCTGCTCCCGCTCCAGCCGCCGCACACGGAGGGCCGGGCTCGAGATCTCGTCGAAGGCGTAGTTGAGGAGCGCGAAGGACGCGCCGAGCAGCGCGACGCAGACGCCGGGGGCGATCGCCCACAGGGGCATGCCCGCGCCGAGCGCCTCGTTGTTCTCGGCCCAGTAGAGCATCGTCCCCCAGCTCTGGCTATTGGGGTCGCCGAGTCCGATGAACTGCAGGCCGGCCGCGGTCAGCACGGCGTAGAGCGCCGAGCCGAGGAACGTCGCCACGATCAGCGACGTCATCGTCGGCAGGATCTCGTACAGGATGACGTAGAGCTTGCGCTCGCCGCGGACGCGGGCCGACTCGAGGAAGTCGCGGCTGCGGAGGGAGAGCGTCTGCGAGCGCAGCTGGCGCGCCCCGTACGACCACCCGAGCGCGCCGAGCACGACCACGATCGTGAACAGGCCGGAGTTCTTCCGGTAGGCCGCGATCACGATGATGAGCGGGAAGATCGGGAGCACGAGGATCACGTCGGTGAGGAGCGAGAGGACTCCGTCCGCGATCCCGCCGAGATACGCGGCCGAGACGCCGATCAGCACCGAGAGCGCCGTCGCGAGCGCGCCCGCAGCGAGAGCGATCACGAGCGAGAGCCGCGTGCCCCAGATCACCTGCGAGAAGATGTCCTGCCCGTACGCCGTCGTGCCGAGCAGGTGGTGCCACGACGGCTGCAGTGCGGGGGTGAAGATCTCGGCCGTCGGGTCGTCGGGGGCGATCTGGCCGGGGAAGATCGAGAGCACGACGAAGACGAGGAGCAGGAGGACGCCTGCGACCGCCTTCCGGTTGCGGCTGATGGCGCGCCAGACGTCGCCCGCGCGGCCGTGCCTGATCTCCGCCACGGCCGGCGCCGGCCCGACCGGTGGCGTCGCGAGCTGGTCGGTCGCCCCGACGGAGGCGCTCAACGAACGTCCCGCGTCCGCGGATCGAGCACCGCCGTCACCCCGTCGGCGGCGAGAATCGCGGTCAGCACGGCGAGGACGATCATCATGAACAGGCCCTGCATGAGCGCGTAGTCCTGGTTCTCGACCGACTGGAGGAACATCCAGCCGACGCCGGGGTAGTTGAAGACGTACTCGACGAGGATCGCGCCGCTGACGACGAAGCCGAGCGACATCGCGAAGCCGGTCAGGTTGGGCAGGATCGCGTTCCGGCCGGCGTACGTCCACATCACGCGCCACGGGCTGAGGCCCTTCGCGCGAGCCATCCGCACGTAGTCCTCCGCGAGCACCGAGATCGTGTTGTTGCGCATGGTGAGGATCCAGCCGCCGATCGAGGTGACGAGGATAGTCAGCGCCGGCAGGATCGAGTGCACGAGCGCGTCGCGGACGAAGTGCCACGACCAGCTCGTCGTGTCGGTGATGTCGTAGCCGCCGCTCTGCGGCAGCCAGCCGAGCTTGATCGAGAAGAGCCAGATCGCGAGCAGCGCGAGCCAGAAGTACGGGAAGGCGGACGTGATGATGAAGACCGGCGGCAGCACGCTGTCGAGCGCCCCGCCGCGCCGCCACGCCGCGACGAGTCCGATCAGCGTCCCCAGGATGAAGGCGAGGATCGTCGTCACGCCGACGAGCGCGAGCGTCCAGGGCAGCGCCTGGAGCACGTCCCGCATCACCGGGTCGGGGAAGAAGGTGAGCGAGATTCCGAAGCGGCCGCGGGCGACGTTCGCGAGGTAGCCGAAATACGCGCTCACGAGGCTCTGGTGCGTCTTCACCCCGAACGCGATCTCGAGCGCGTGCAACGCGTCCGGATTGATGTGGCCCCGGTAGCGGGCCATCATCGCGAGCGCCGGGTTGCCCGGCATGAGACGCGGGATGAGGAAGTTCGTCGTGACCGCCGCCCAGAGGGTGACGACGAAGAACCCCAGCCTGCGGACGACGAACCTCATCCTGCGCGCCCCATGTCCGGATAACTATCCCTCAGGCGTCTACCCCTTCGGCCTCAGGTGGAGGAGCATGACGCCCCAGTCGGGCACCTCGTAGGCCGCCGGCTTCGCATACGGGTTCTTCGGCGTCACCCAGCCCGTGAGCGACTTCGTGTTGTACTGGTACCAGTCGACGCCCTCGGTGATCGGGATGATCGGGATGTCCCGCACCATCGCGGCCTCGAGCTTGTCGACGATCGAGTGCTGCTTCATCGAGCTCGTCGTCGCGGCGTACTCGTCGATCAGCTTGTCGACGTTCTTGTTGTAGTAGCGCTCCCAGTTGGACGACGCGGACTTGCCGATCGGCGCCGAGTTGGGCGAGTAGAGCTCCTGGCGCAGCTCGTAGTACGGGCTCGGGCCGCCGGCCTCGTTGCCGTCGTAGGCGAGCTGGTAGTTGCCGTTGTAGACGTCGGCGTCGTAGGTCGTGCTCGAGAGGTTCTCGGGCGTGACCTTGATCCCGACCGCCTTCAGGTCGCCCTGGACGATCAGCGCGGAGGCGACCCAGTCGGAGTAGCCGCCGATGTTGACCATCGTGAACGAGAGCGGCTTGCCGCCCTTCTCGAAGACGCCGTTCTTCATCGTGTAGCCGGCCTGCTCGAGGATCGACTTCGCCTTCGCGGGGTTGTAGTCGACCTTTTTCTCCAGGCTCTTCGAGAGCCAGCTCTTGAAGGTCGGCGTGACGATCCCGGTCTGGTTCGAGGGCGGCTCGTAGCCGTACTCGCCGATCTGCGAGACGCGCGAGCGGTCGATCGCGTAGGCCATCGCCCTACGCACGGCGACGTTCTTCAGGATCGGGTTCTTCAGGTTGATGAACACCGACACGTTCGAGACCGGCGGGAACCAGTAGTGATTGTCCGGGCTCTTCGACAGGTAGTAGTTCTTGATGCTCGGGATGAACTGGCTGCCCCACTGCGCCTTGCCGCTCGCGAGGTCGGCGTTCGCCGGGTCGTTCGACGTGTAGGCCGGGTAGTAGACGGTGTCGATGTACGGCTTGCCCTTCTGCCAGTAGTGGCCGTTCTTCGAGTACTTGATCACCTGCGGCGTGCAGGAGGTCATCTCGTACGGGCCGCTCCCGACGGGGTGCGGATCCTTGTACGTCACCGGGTTCTTGATCTTCGACCAGATGTGCTGGGGGACGATCGGCGTCTGCCCGGCGACGTAGTAGAAGTACGGCACCGCCGCCGTCTTGAAGTTGAAGACGACCTGGTCTGAGCCCTTGCGGGTGACGCTCTTCAGCACCGACCAGACGGCGTTGAGGTCGAGCGCCGAGTACTTCTTCATCAGCTGGAAGGTGAAGTAGACGTCGCCGGCCGTCAGCGGCTTCCCGTCCGACCACTTCAGGCCTTTCCGGATCGTGACGGTGAGCGTCTTGCTGCCGTTCGACCACGCGTACTTCGAGGCGAGCCACGGCGTCGCCGCTCCGCTCTTCAGCTCGTCGACGAAGACGAGCTCTTCGTAGACCGGCCCGAAGGAGAGGAACTCGACGTTGCCGTTGAACGGGTTGAAGCCGCACGTCCACGTCGTTCCCTGCTCGTTCGAGATGGTGACCGACGAGCCGCCGGCCGAGCGCGCGGTCTGCACGCTGCCGCCGACCGCGGACCAGATAGCCGCCCCGAGACCCACGAGCAGCAAGACGAGAAGCCCGCGCTTCATGTCTCCTCCCTCCCCGGCCGTCGCCCGGCCGTTGGCTCTTTGACCGGTCCGCCGCACTCGCTCGGCGGGCGCTGACCTTCCATGAGTTAGGAAACTAACCTATCTTTATCGTCGTGACAAGCAGGTGACCGCGACGGTCGACTCCCGCGCGGCCGCAGGGCCGCGGCTGATGCGACAGCTCAACGAGCGGCTCCTGCTCGAGCGGCTGCGCGGCGGGGGCGCGCTCGCCCGCAGCGAGCTCGCCGCCGCCTCGGGGCTCTCGAAGCCCACGGTTGCCCTCGCCCTCGCCGGCCTCGAGCGGGACGGCCTCGCGCAGCACGCCGGCCGGCGCGCCGGCGCGCGCGGGCGCACGGCCCTGCTGTACGAGCTGCGCGGGGACGCCGGCTTCGTGCTCGGCCTCGACGTCGGCCGCGAGTTCGTCCGCGGCGCCGTCGCCGACCTCACCGGCGCCGTGCACGCCCGTGAGAGCCGGCGCTCCCGCTCCTCGAGCGGGAGCGGCCGCGTCCGCGAGGTCGCTGCGCTCGGCGACGCGCTGCTCGGCGCCGCCGGCGTGCGGCGCGGAGCGCCCGTCCTCCAGACCGTGATCGGGACACCGGGCGTCGTCGCGCCGGGCGGAGGGACGCTGACCATGGCGCCGAACCTGCCGGGCTGGGAGCGGCCGACCGTGCTCCGCGAGCTGCGACGGCTGCTCGGCGACGACGTCACGATCGAGAACGACGTCGACGTCGCCGCAGTGGCAGAGCGCGATCGCGGGCACGGGCACGACGTGTCGACCTTCGCGTTCGTCTCGGTAGGTACCGGCATCGGGATGGGGCTCGTGCTCGACGGCAAGCTCCACCGCGGCGCGCACGGAGCCGCCGGAGAGATCGCGTTCCTGCCGCTCGACGGGCACAGTGGCGATTCGAGCGACCTGCGCCGGCGCGGCGCGCTCGAGTCTGCCGCCTCGTCGGCCGCGATCGTGCGCGCGGCGAGGGAGACGGGGACTCGCCTGCAGAGCGCCCGCGCCGTGTTCGCGGCCGCGGCGGCGGGCGATCCGCAGGCGCAACGGATCGTCGCTCGGGAGGCGGAGATCGTCGCGCACGCGCTGGCGTCGATCGTCGCCGTCGTCGATCCCGAGTTGATCGTCCTCGGCGGCGGGATCGGCACCGCTCCCGGCTTCGCGGACGCGGTCGCCGAGCGGCTCGCTCTCGTCGCGCCCGTCGTGCCCGCCGTACGTCCCAGCGCGCTCGGCGACGAGGCCGTCGTCGACGGCTGCCTCGCCGTGGGCGGCGACGTGCTCTGGGAACGAGTCCTCGCCTCGCGCGCGGCCTAGCCGGCGGCCCAGCCGGGGAGCTCGAGGCCCTGCTCCTCGACCATCCGGCTCACGCCGGGCAGGGCGAGCGTCCGTACGAAGTACGCGCGCAGCCCCGGCCGGTCCCACGCCGGCGGCTCGAGGCGGCGGCCCCAGCGGACGAGCATGAAGAGGAAGAGGTCGGCGGCGGTGCGACCGTCTCCGACGAGCCAGGCGCGGCCGGCGAGCTCCCGGTCGAGCAGGTCGAAGTGTCGACCCGCCTCCTCGGCGGCGATGCGCGCCACGCTCTCGTCGCCGTAGCGCTCCGGATAAAAGAAGCGCAGCATCGTCGGCTGGAGCGTGTTCGTCAGGAACACGAGCCAGCGATAGAAGTGCGGTCGCTCCGCCCCCTCCGGGGCGAGCCGCGCTTCGGGGAAGCGGTCGGCGAGATGGAGGAGGATCGCGGCCGACTCGGTCAGCACGAGGCCGCCGTCGACGAGCGTCGGCACGACGCCGGTCGGATTAAGGGCGAGGTACTCCGGATCGCTCTGGGCCGTGTCGCGGTCGATCTCCACGAGCTCGTAGTCGGCGCCGACCTCGGCGAGCGCCGCGTGCGGGGCCATCGCCGCCGTGCCGGGCCGCCAGTAGAGCCTCATGGCGCGACCCTAGCGGGGGAGGGCGCCGGCGGCGAGCCGGTCTACGCTGCGCCGGATGCGCTTCGCCGCGCTCGTGGGTCTCGTCGCCGCCGCCGCGACGCTCGCCGGCTCCTCCGGCGCTGCAGCGGCGCCGCGCGGCCTCCACGTCGTCGGCGCTCGCCTCGTCGACGCGCAGGGGCGCACGGTCGTCCTGCGCGGCGTGAACCGCTCGGGACCGGAGTACGCGTGTATCCAGGGCCGAGGCATCTTCGACGGCCCCTCGAGCGCCGCCTCCGTGCGGGCGATCGCGTCGTGGCACGCGAACTTCGTCCGTGTCCCGCTCAACGAGGACTGCTGGCTCGGCATCAACGGCGTCGAGCGGCGCTACGGCGGCGCGGCGTACCGGCGCGCGATCGTCGGCTACGTCCGGCTCCTCCACCGCTACGGCCTGTATGCGGAGCTGTCGCTCATCTGGGCCGCCCCCGGACGTTATCGCGCGACCTACCAGCCGGGCGCGCCGGACGAGAGCCACGCGCCGAAGACGTGGGCGAGCCTGGCCCGCACGTTCCGCAACGACCCGAACGTGATCCTCGCGCCGTGGGGCGAGACGGTCGTCGACGCGCGCTGCTTCCTGCGCGGCGGCGTCTGCGAGGCGACGTACGGGAAGCGCAACACGCCGTACCGGACGGCGGGGATGCAGCAGGCCGTGACCGTGATGCGCCGCGCCGGCTACCGCGGGATCATCGCGATCCCGGGCATCGACTACGCGAACGACCTGACGCGCTGGCTCTCGCACGAGCCGCGCGACCCGCTTCACCAGCTCGTCGCCGAGGCGCACGTCTACGGCAAGAACACGTGCAGCTCCGTCGCCTGTCTCGAGCGGACGATGGGGCCGGTCGCCCGCCGCGTGCCGCTCGTGCTCGGCGAGACCGGCGAGAGCTACGACGACTCCGACTGCGGCTCGACGAGCATCTCCGCCATCCTCGGCTGGGCCGACGCGCACGCTGCCGGCTACGCCGCGTGGACCTGGGACACGTGGGGCACTTGCGGCTCCCTGATCTCGAGCTACGACGGGACGCCGGCGAACGACTACGCGCGCTGGGTGCAGTCGTTCTACGCGGCGCACGCCGCGACGACGTATCCGGCGGGCTAGGCTCCTAGGACGGCTGAGCCGCTCCGGTTCCGCCGCGCCGGCGGGCGCCTGAGATCAGGCGCTCGCGGTCGAAGAGCCGCGACACGGCCCGCCACGCGACGACGTCCACGACGAGCAACGCGCCGCCGATGCCGAGCGCGAGCGGCACGCTCGGGGTGATCACCTGGAACGTGAGCAGCGTCGTGATCCCGAGCGCGGGCAGGCTGGCGAGGGTCGCGAGCTGCTGGGCCACGCGGACGTCACGGGCACGGACGGACATCGCGATCCCCACCCAGATCGCCCAGACCGCGATCAGCGGCGTGAACCCGAGCTGGGCGAGCATCTGCGGCGTATGCCACACGGCGGCCCAGACGACGTGGGCGGCCCCGAAGCGGATCGAGAGCGCGAAGACGAAATAGATGGCGTAGGCGACGACGACCGACGGGGCGAACACGGCGAGCGCCTTCCCTAGCAGCAGCTCCTCCCGCCGGATCGGCGTCGTCAGGAACGGCTCGAGCGTGCCCTGGTCGCGCTCGCCGATCACGGAGTACGCGGCCATGACCGGCGGGATCACGCACGGCACCACGAACAGGAGCAGCGAGGTGACCCCGACCGCGCGGTCGACGAGCGAGGCGGGCGCCGAGCCGGGGATGCGGAAGAGCGTGATCATCGGTGAGACGAGGAAGACGAACGGCATGAGTGACATCGTTCCGACGAGGAAGCGGTTGCGCCTGAAGTCGCGGAGCTCCTTGCGGATGACCGCCGCGATGCGCTCCCCGCTCACCGCGCCGCCTCGACGTCCTCGTCGACGAGCTCGAGGTAGACATCCTCGAGCGAGTGCCGTGCCTCGGCGAGCGAGAGGACGTCGGCGCCGGCGGCCACGAGCGCGCGGGTCACCTCCGGCGCGGCGAGCTTCGCGTCGCTCACCGTGAGCGCGTAGCTGTCGCCGTCCCGCCGCCAGTCGTCGACGCCGGGGACGGCGAAGACCTGCTCGGGCGCCTGCAGCGGCTGTGCCGTCCGCACGAGGAGCGCCTTCGTGAACAGCCGGTCGCGCAGCTCGTCGGGCCGGCCGACCGTGCGCAGGCTCGTGTTGAGGATCGCGACCCGGTCGCAGAGCCGCTCGGCCTCTTCGAGCCGGTGCGTCGTGAGGAAGACCGTGACACCGCTGTCGCGCAGGCGGTCGATCAGCTCGTGCACCTCACGCGTTGCGAGGGGATCGAGGCCGGAGGTCGGTTCGTCGAGGAAGAGGACGGCGGGATCGGCGAGCAGCGCCCGCGCGAGCGCGACCCGCTGGCGCAGCCCCTTCGAGAGATCTCCGCAGAGATCGTCGGCGCGCGCCAGGAGGTTGACCGAGTCGAGGGACGCGGCGATCCGCGCGCGCGGCTGCTCGAGCCCGTAGAGGCCGGCGAAGAACTCGAGGTTCTCGTTGACGGTGAGCCGCGCGTAGAGGCCGGGGTTCTCGGGCATCACGGAGATCCGTCGCCGGATCTCGACCCCGTTCTCCGGCCGGAGCGGCACGCCCGCCACGGCGGCCGAGCCCGAGCTCGGTGCGATCAGCGTTCCGAGCATCCGCACCGTCGTCGTCTTCCCGGCGCCGTTCGGCCCGAGGAAGCCGAAGACCTCCCCCGCGGTCACCTCGAACGAGACGTCGTCGACCGCGGTGCGCTCGCCGAACCGCTTCGTCAGGCGCTCGACCGAGAGCGCGGCCGGCCCGGTCGGGAGCGGCCGGCGCGGTCTTGCGGTGCGCGGCCGCGCCGGCTCGGGGGCGGGTGTCTCGACCTCCGGCTCCGCCGGCGTCTCCGCCGTGGCGGCTCCGTCGGCCGCTCCGCCGGTGGCGAGCGCGACGATCGCGTAGAGCGCGATGACGAGGATGACGACGGGGACGCGGGCGGGCGAGCGGCGGAGGAGCTCGACCGCGACGACGGCGGTCGCGACGGCGGCGACGGTGACCGCCCAGCCTTGCCAGGTCGCGGGTCGCCAGCCAAGGCCGACGCGGCGCCGGCGGAACCACGGCTTGGCGCTCAGCTGCCGCATACCCTCGGCCAAGACTACGCAAGGCTCCGGCGAGGGGGCTCGCCGGCCCGGAGCTATCGTCAGACCGTGCGCACGACCGCCGAATACGAACGCAAGCTCGACGCGCCGCCGGGTTTCCGCCTCCCGCCACTCGGCGGCGAGCCCCTCCAGTCGCGCGTCTTCACGTCCGTCTACTACGACGTCCCGGGCGGCTCGCTCGCGGAGGCCGGCATCACGCTCCGGCGGCGTACCGAGCGCGGTCGCAGCGTCTGGCAGCTGAAGCTGCCGTCCGGCGACTCACGGCTCGAGCTCGAGGCGCCGGGCCCACCGTCCGGGCCGCCCGACGAGATGCGCCGGCTGCTCCGCACGCACCTGCGGCACGGCCGGCTCGAGCGTGTCGCCGAGCTGCGCACCCGGCGCCGCGGCGAGCTCGTGGCCCGCAACGGGACGACCGCCGAGGTGACCGTGGACGAGGTGGCGGTCATGGACGCCCATCGCGTCCGCGAGGAGTTCGTCGAGATCGAGGTCGAGCTGCGCTCGGGGAGCCCGAAGAGCGTCGACCTGATCGCGGACGAGCTCGCCGAGGCGGGCGCGACGCGCGGCGCCGGGATGCCGAAGGTCTTCCGCGCGCTCGGCCTCGAGGGCGGAGCGGCGGCTGCGGTGACGCCCTTCGAGCGCCTGCGCGCGCTCCTGCGCGAGCAGCTGCGTGAGATCCACGCCCACGACCCCGGCACCCGGCTCGGCGAGGATCCGGAGAGCCTCCACGACATGCGCGTCGCCGTCCGCCGCACACGCGCGCTCCTCCGTGCGGGCGGCGACCTGCTCGCGAGCGATACGAGCGAGCTCGCGGGACGGCTGAAGGCGCTCGGCCAGGTGCTCGGCGACGTGCGCGACCTCGACGTCCTGCTCGAGCACCTGAACGCCGAGGTGGCGGCGCTCGGCGAGCCGGACGAGCGCGAGGCGAAGGCGCTGCTGCGAAGCCTGTCGCGCAGGCGGTCGCGCCGGCGGCGCGCGCTGCTCGAGACGCTCGACTCCGACGACTACCTCGTGCTGCTCGACGACTTCGCCGCGACGCTCGACGTGCTCGAGCCCGCCGACGTCGAGGTCTCGCTCGACGAGCTCGCGGGGCGGGCCGCGAAGGCGCTGCGCAAGGCGGTCGACGCGCTGCCCGGCGGGCCGGCCGACGGCGAGCTCCACCGCATCCGCAAGCTCGGCAAGCGCGCCCGGTATGCCGCCGAGCTCGCCGGCCGGGACGAGGTCGTGGCGCGTGCGAAGCGGCTCCAGGACGCGCTCGGCGACCACCAGGACGCGGTCGTCGCCGAGGAGCGGCTGCGCGCGCTCGCGGCGAAGGCGACGCCGGCGCAGGCCGTGGCCGCCGGGCGTCTCGTCGAGCGCGAGCGCACGCGCAAGGCGCGGGCGCGCGACGACTGGCCGAAGACGTGGAAGCGGCTGCGCAAGGCGCTGTGACCGTTCGCGCCGCCGGCGGCCTCGTCGTCCGGGACGGGATGGTGCTGCTCGTCCACCGTCCGCGCTACGGCGACTGGAGCTTCCCGAAGGGCAAGTGCGCCGCCGGGGAGTCGGACGAGGCGTGCGCGCTGCGCGAGGTGGAGGAGGAGACCGGGCTCCGCTGCGAGCTGCTGGAGGAGCTGGGCTCCACGAGCTACCGAGACGGCAGGGGTCGGCCGAAGACGGTCCGCTACTGGCGCATGCGCGCGGTCGACGGCGAGTTCGCGCCGCACGACGAGGTCGACGAGATCCGTTGGGAGACGCCCGAGGCGGCGGCAGGGCTGCTCAGCTGGCCGCGCGACCTGCCGCTGCTGGAAGAACTGTGAGCGGCATCCTCGTCCGCCATGCGTCGGCCGGCGACCGCGACGACTGGGAAGGAGACGACCGGCTGCGGCCGCTCGATGCCCGCGGCCGCCGGCAGGCCGAGGAGCTCGTGGACCTGCTGCTTCCGCACCGCGTCCGCCGCGTCGTCTCGAGCCCCTACGTCCGCTGCGTCGAGACCGTCGAGCCGCTCGCCGCTGCGGTGGGCGTGGAGCTGGAGCTCGACGAGCGGCTCGCCGAGGGCGCCGGCGGGGCGGCGGCGGAGCTGCTCGCAGAGGACGGGATCGTCGTGTGCACGCACGGGGATGTCGCCAGCGCGCTCGCCGGCTGCGAGCTGAAGAAAGCCGGTTTCGTCCTTCTCTAAGCCGCGGCGAGCGCCTCGGCCGAGGCGAGTGCGGCGCCCTCGCGGATGCCGCCGTCGCAGACGTGGAGCGGGACGCCGAGGTGCTGCTGCACCTCGGCGAGGAGGACGATCCCGGCCGGCAGGATCTCGGCCCGCATCCGGTCGACGCCGAAGCGCCGGGAGATCTGGCGCGGCGACTTCGCACCCACGAGCTTGAGGGCCTCGCCGAGCTCGGCCTCGCCGAGGCTCGAGCCGACGAGCCTTCGTGCGGCGCGCGCGCTTCCTCCGACCGCGAGCGCC
Source organism: Gaiellaceae bacterium (assembly GCA_035517075.1). Lineage (GTDB taxonomy): Bacteria > Actinomycetota > Thermoleophilia > Gaiellales > Gaiellaceae > Palsa-739. Next base: position 55,957 of record DATIZN010000037.1, read on the forward strand.
GCCTCGACGGCCGGAGGCTCGAGGGAGCGGAACGCGGCCGCAGCCTCGCCTCGCATGTCGCCGGCGCGCGCGGTCAGCCGCACCGAGCCGATGTCGACCGACTCGATCCAGCCCGGCTCGTCGTCGGGGCGCCCGATCGCGACCTCGGTCGAGGCGCCGCCGACGTCGCACACCGCGATCTTCTGCGGCAGCGGGACGTCCGCGGTGAGAACGGCGCCGCGGTAGGCGAGCGTGCCCTCCTCCTCCTTCGTGAGGACGCGGGCCGGCACGCCTGCGGCGCGGGTGAGCGCCGCTACGAGCTCGTCGGCGTTCCCTGCCTGGCGCCCCGGCGCGGTGAGGAAGACGTCGAGCGCATCGGCGCGGTTGCGGCGCGCAAGCTCGGCCATCTTCCGCACAGCCTTCGCGGCCGCCGCGACGTGGACCGGGGAGACGACGCCGAAGCGCTCGATCTCCTCGCCGAGCGAGAGCCGCACCTTCTCCTTGTCGAGCGGGGCGACTCCGCCGCTGTCGGTGCTGGCGACGAGGAGGCGCGTCGTGTTCGAGCCGACGTCGATGACCGCTACGCGCATCTCCAGCCATGGTAGGTCCGCCGTCGGCGGGCGTGACAAACGCCTGGTGACGAAGCGGAGACGGTCCGGTAACCGCACTACCTGGAGCGCGAGAGCGCGAGCCTCCGCCGCGCGCGCCGCATCAGGGTCTGCTGCCCCGAGCGAACGCGCTCGTCCTTCCTGGGATGGACGCGCTCCCAGCGGCCGTCGGCGTCGAGCTCGAACGACGTCGAGGTGTCGCTCCAGAGCGCGTCGAGCGTGCCGGCGAGCTCTCCCTGCAGCGACGAGCCCTCGACCGGCGTCACGACCTCGACGCGGTGGTCGAGGTTGCGCGGCATCAGGTCGGCGCTGCCCATCAGGAAGAGCGTCCGGTCGCCCGCCTCGAACACGAACAGGCGGCTGTGCTCGAGGAAGCGCCCGAGGATGCTGCGCACGCGGATGTTCTCGCTCTGTCCCGGCACGCCCGGCACGAGCGAGCAGACGCCGCGGACGAGGAGGTCGATCCGGGCGCCCGCGGCCGACGCCGCGTAGAGCTCCTCGATCACCTCGGGGTGCGTCAGCCCGTTGACCTTGATCCGGATCCGCGCCTTCTTCCCGGCGGTGGCCGCCTCGGCGACGGCGCGGATCTCGTCGATCAGCCGAGACTTGAGCGTGAACGGCGCGACGAGGAGCTTGCGGAAGCGAGCGGGCCGCCCGAAGCCGGTCAGGTGGTTGAAGAGGTCGGCGACGTCGTCCGCGATCTCCTCGTCGCACGTGAAGAGGCCGAAGTCCTCGTAGGCGCGCGCGGTGACCGTGTTGTAGTTGCCGGTGCCGAGGTGGACGTAGCGGCGCAGCCGGCCCGACTCGCGGCGGACGACGAGGGTCGTCTTCGCGTGGATCTTCAGGGTCGCGAAGCCGTAGACGACGTGCACTCCCGCCTGCTCGAGCGCGCGCGACCACTCGATGTTGCGCCGCTCGTCGCCTCGCGCCTTCAGCTCGACGAGGCAGACGGTCTGCTTGCCGCGCTCGGACGCCTCGATCAGGGCGGGCACGAGCGGTGTGTCGTCGCTCGTGCGGTACACGGTCGACTTGATCGCAATCACGTTCGGGTCGGAGGCGGAGCGGCGGACGTACGACTCGAAGCTGCTCGCGAACGAGTCGTAGGGATGGTGGACGAGCAGGTCGCTGCTGCGGATCGCGGCGAATTGCTCGGCTGCCGAATCGATCGTGTTCCAGGGCGGGCGGGCGACCGGCACCCACGGGTCGTTCTTGAGGTCGGGCCGGTCGAGCCGGGACAGCTCGCCGAGGTCGGCAAGGTCGAGCATCCCCTCCAGCGGGTAGACGAGATCGTCCGCGGCGCGCAGTCCCTGCTGCAGCTGCTCGCGCATCGCCTGGGACATCGTCGACGCAACCTCGAGCCGCGTCACCTCGCCGAAGCGTGCGCGGCGCAGCTCGAGCTCGACCGCCTCGAGCAGGTCGTCCGCCTCGTCCGAGACCTCGAGGTCGGCGTCGCGCGTGACCCGGAAGAGCGACTGCTCGAGCACCTCCATTCCCGGGAAGAGCCGCGGCAGGTAGTGGGCGAGCACGGCCTCGAGCGGGACGAGGCGCCCGGCGCTGCCGAGCGGGAGGAAGCGCGGCAGGCCCTCGGGAACCTTGACCCGCGCGAACCGCTCCTCGCCGCTGTCGGGATCGGAGACGAAGAGCGCGAGGCTGACCGAGAGCGCAGAGATGTACGGGAACGGCTGGCCGGGGCCGACGGCGAGCGGCGTCAGCACGGGATAGATCTCGCGCTCGAACCGGTCGTCGAGCTCCGCGCGCTCCGCGGCGTCGAGGTCCTCGACGCCGGAGACGACGATCCCCTCGGCGGCGAGCGCGGGGCGGAGCTCCTTCGCCCACACCTTGGCCTGGCGGTGGTACAGGTCGAGGACTCGCGTCCGCGCCTCGGCGAGCGTCTGTTGCGGCGTGCGGCCGTCGTGCGAGCGGGCCGGGACACCGGCGGCGGCCTGTCCGGTCAGGCCGGCGACCCGCACCATGAAGAACTCGTCGAGCATCTCCGAGAAGACCTTGAGGAAGAAGACGCGCTCGAGCAGCGGCTGCTCGCCGTCGTGCGCCAGGTCGAGCAGCCGGGCGTCGTAGTCCAGAAACGACAGCTCGCGGTTGATCAGCCGTTTGGCGGCGGCGCCGCCACGCTTTCGGGCGCGGACTGTGGCCACCGACCGAGACTACTCCCGCGCGGCCGGTACTCGGGTGACGGACCGGTGACGATCGAGTCGCCGGCCGCGTGAAAACGCGACCCGGCTCGGCCTCTAGCATGCTCCGCGATGAGGGGGGACGAGTGAGCTCGCTCGCCTTGCGGGAGCCGCGCCCGCGCGTCCGGCTGATCTTCGGCGCGCTCATGCTCGTGCTCCTGCTCGCGTCGCTCGACCAAACGATCGTGTCGACGGCGCTGCCGACGATCGCGGGCGACCTCCACGACCTCCAGCACCTGTCGTGGGTCGTCACCGCGTATCTGCTCGCGTCGACGGCCGTCCTGCCGCTCTACGGAAAGCTCGGCGACCTCTACGGGCGCAAGATCGTCCTCCAGACGGCGATCGTGATCTTCCTCGCCGGCTCGGCGCTCTGCGGCATCAGCGGCGACATGGCCGAGCTGATCGCGTTCCGCGGCCTGCAGGGGCTCGGAGCCGGCGGCCTGATGGTGACGACGATCGCCGTCGTCGGCGACATCATCCCCCCGCGCGAGCGCGGACGCTACCAGGGCTACTTCGGCGGGGTGTTCGGCATCTCGACCGTAATCGGACCGCTGATCGGCGGCTTCTTCACCGAGAACCTCTCCTGGCGCTGGATCTTCTACGTCAACCTGCCGATCGGCGCCGTTGCGCTCTTCGTCATCGGCGCCGTCTTCCACAGCCGCAGCGAGAAGGTCAAGCACCGGATCGACTATCTCGGCGCGGCGATGCTCGCCGGGTCGCTGTCGGGCATCGTCCTCTTCACGAGCCTCGGCGGGACGACGTACGCCTGGGCCTCATGGGAGAGCATCGCGATGATCGTGGGAGGCGTCGTGCTGCTCGTCGCCTTCCCGCTCGTCGAGCTGCGCGCGGCGGAGCCGATCCTGCCGCTCGGGCTGTTCCGCAACCGGATCTTCAACGCCACGAGCGCGGTCGGCTTCATCGTCGGCTTCGCCCTCTTCGGCGCGATCACCTTCCTGCCGCTCTACCTCCAGGTGGTGCGGGGACATGGGCCGATCAGCTCCGGCCTGCTGCTGACGCCGATGATGGCCGGGCTGCTCGTCACGTCGATCGTGAGCGGCAACCTGATCTCGCGCTGGGGCCGCTACAAGCCGTTCCCGATCGCCGGCACGGCGATCATGACGGTCGGCGTCTATCTGCTCTCGGGGCTCGCGGTCTCGACGCCTGGATGGCAGACGGCGCTCTTCCTCGTCGTCCTCGGCCTCGGCCTCGGGATGGTGATGCAGGTGCTCGTCCTCGCCGTCCAGAACGCGGTCGACTACCGCTTCCTCGGCGTCGCCACCTCGGGGTCGACGCTCTTCCGCCAGGTCGGCGGCGTGATCGGGGTGGCCGTCTTCGGCGCCATCTTCACGAACGAGCTCGCCCGCCAGCTCGCGAGGCGAATGCCGTCCGGCACCCACGTGCCGCGCGCCGTGAACCCGGCCATCGTCGAGCACCTGCCCGCCGCGGTTCGCGCACCGTACATCGCGAGCTTCGCCGCATCTCTGCGCCCGGTGTTCGTCGCCGCAGCCGGGATCACGTTCCTCGCCTTCCTCCTGACGTGGCTCTTGCGGGAGATCCCGTTGCGCCAGACCGCCGCGGCCGAGACCGTCGCCGAGAGCATCCCGCCGCCGCGTGGCAGCGACTCGCAGCGGGAGCTCGAGCGGATCGTCGCCTCGCTGTTGGACAAGGAGAACCGAAGCCGCGTCTACCGGCAGCTGATCGAGCGCTCCGGGGTCGAGATCGAGCCCGCCGAGAGCTGGCTCCTCGCGCGCACGAGCGAGCGCGCCGGCACGACCCTGAGCGCACTCGCCGTCGAGTTCGGGCTCGCGCCGGGTGTGCTCGAGCCGCTCGCGGCTTCGCTCGAGCTGCGTGGCTATCTCGCCGCGGACGGCGAGGCGTTCACCGTGACGCCGGCCGGCGCCGAAGCGCTCGAGCGGCTGATCTCCGCTCGGCGCGTCCAGCTCACCGACCTGCTCGAGGGATGGCGCGCCGCCGACGACGCCGACACCGAGCAGGCGCTCGGCCGGATGGCGCGCGCGCTCGTCGCCGAGATGCCGGCCGGCTGAGAATCCGAGTCTTCCCGGATGGACGCCCGCTGGCCCGGGCTGGATACTCGCCGCGTGCAGCCGTCTCCGGTCAGGGTGGAAGGAGAGCTGGGCGAGGAGCTCTCGCGCTGGCTCTGGCTCGTCAAGTGGCTGCTCCTGATCCCGCACATCGTCTGCCTCGTCTTCCTCGGCGTGACGTTCGTGCTCGCGACGATCGCGGCGTTCTTCGCGATCCTCTTCACGGGCCGCTACCCGCGTGGGCTCTTCGACTGGAACCTCGGCGTCCTGCGCTGGTCGTGGCGCGTGTCGTTCTACGGCTACAACGCGCTCGCGACCGACCGCTACCCGCCGTTCACGATGGGCGACGTCGAGGACTACCCGGCCCGGCTCGACATCCGCTATCCGGATCGGCAGCGCCGCGGGCTGCCGCTGATCGGCTGGTGGCTGCTCGGAATCCCGCAGTACGCGATCGCGTCGCTCCTCGCCGGCGGCGGCATCGGGCTCGGCTGGGGTCGCGGAGGCTACGACGGCGGCGTGGGCGGCGTGCTCGTCTTCGTCGTGGCGATGCTCCTCCTGTTCAAGGATCGCTATCCCCGTGACGTGTTCGACCTTCTCATGGGCCTCAACCGCTGGGGGCTCCGCGTCGCCGCGTATGCCGCGCTCATGACCCCGGAATACCCGCCGTTCCGGCTCGACCCCGGAGCCGGCGAGCCCGCCTGAGCCGCTCGCGCGGCGGCAGTGTCGTGACCCCACGGGGACGATCTGGTGACGATCGCCCGAAAGGGGCAGGAGTCGTCCGCGCGCGGCGCTACATGAGTGGCCAGTGAGCCGCTGCGACCTGCACGTCCACTCGATCCACTCGACGGACAGCGGGAACTACGCGCTCCGCCGGGCGCGCCTCGGCGAATCGTACACGCCGCCCGAGCGCGTCTACCGCGCGTGCCGGGCCCGCGGGATGCGCTTCGTCACGATCAGCGACCACAACACCGTCGAAGGCGCCCTGCGGATCGCCCACGAGCCGGACACGTTCCTCTCGGTCGAGGTCACGACGCAGTTCCCGGAGGACAGCGTCCCGCTGCACGTGCTCGTCTGGGGGCTGACCGAGCACGACCATCGCGACCTGCAGCCGTACCGTCCCTCGGTCTACGAGCTCGTCGCGTTCCTGCGCGAGCGAGAGCTCGTCCACGCGCTCGCGCATCCGCTGTACCGGATGGGCCCGCCGCTCGGCGTCCCGCACGTCGAGCGGATGATGCTGCTCTTCCCGCTCTGGGAGGGCCGCAACGGCGCGCGGCCGCAGGAGGCGAACGAGCTCGCCTGCCGGCTCGCCGGCCTCGCCGACCGCCGCTACCTCGCGCGGCTCGCGAACCGGCACGGGATCGAACCGGCGCACGAGCGGATCGCGCTGACGGGCGGCTCGGACGATCACGGCGCCCTCGACATCGCGACCACGTGGACGGAGGCGCCCGGCGAGACGGTGGAGGAGTTCCTCGCGTCCCTCTCCCGCGGCGAGAGCGAGCCGCACGGCGCGCACGGCTCGACGCTGAAGCTCGCCCACGCGGTCGCGGCGCTCCTCGTCCATGCGTACCGCCAGGGCGGGAGCGAGCTGCCCGACACGATCCGCGCCCAGCTCGAGCAGCTCTTCGACGGCGACGCGGACGACGCCGACCTCCGCCACAGCGAGATCGCCGATCTCTCCGGGCGGCTGGTGCGCCTGCTCGGCGCCCGCGCCCGCTCGGGAGGCGTGAGCCTCGCGACGCTGCCGGTCGCCGGCAGCCGGCTCGGGTCGCTCGCGTTCGCCGCGGGGCTCCAGCTTCCCTATCTCGCGACCGCGCACCACCATGCGGGCTCGCGCGAGAGCCTGGCCGCGATCGAGCGCGGGTTCTTCGGAGGGAGGCGACGGCGTCCGGAGCCGCGCGCGCTGCTCTTCACCGATACGTTCGCAGAGGTGAACGGCGTCGCCGGGACGATGCGCCGCGTCGCAGCCGCGGCGGCCGCGGGCGAGTATCCGGGCGCGGTGGTCGTCGCCGCCCAGGAGCCGCCGGCGCCGGGGACCGTCGCGCTCCCGCCCGACTGGTCGCTGCCGCTCCCTTCCTACGAGGCGATCGACCTGCGCTTCCCGCTGCCGACCGACGTCCTCGCCCGCATCGAGGAGCAGCGTCCGGACGTCGTGCACGTGGCGACGCCCGGGCCGGTCGGCCTCTGCGGTCTCCTCGTCGGCCGCCTGCTCGGGATTCCGGTCGTCGGCTCCTACCACACCGAGCTCGGCCCGTATGCGCTCCACCTCACGCGGGACGCGCTCGTCGCCGACGCGATCGACGTCTACGTCGACTGGTTCTACCGGCAGTGCGCCACCGTTCTCGCTCCGACGCGCGCGGTGGCGGCCGCCCTGGCCCGGCGCGGCCATTCCGCGGTCGGGGTCTGGGGGAGGGGCGTCGACCCGGCGCGGTTCGGCCCCTCGCGGCGCGACGAGGAGCTGCGCCGCGAGCTGCTCGGCGAGCAGGGCGAGATCCTCCTCCTCTCGGTCAGCCGCCTCTCGGCCGAGAAGCGCGTCGGCGTCCTGCTCGACGCGTACGCGCTCCTGACGCTCGAGCGCCGCGACGTACGGCTCGTGGTCGTCGGCGACGGCCCCGCCCGCCGCGAGCTCGAGCTGACCGCGCCCGCCGGGACGCGCTTCGTCGGCGAGCTCACCGGCGACGCGCTCGGCGCGCTCTACGCGAGCGCCGACGTCTTCTGCTTCCCGAGCACGACCGACACGTTCGGCCAGGTCCTTCTCGAGGCGGGCGCCTCCGGGCTCCCCGTCGTCGCGGCGAACGCCGGCGGGGCGCCGGAGCTCGTCGCCGACGGAACGACGGGACTGCTCGTGCCGCCGGAGGAGGCGCGCCCGCTCGCCGCGGCGCTCGCGCAGCTCGCGGCCGATCCCGTGCTGCGCTCGCGGCTCGGGCGCGCCGGGCGCGAGGCTGCGCTCGGGCGGACGTGGCCGGCCGCCATTCGCCAGTTGTCGGCCGTGTACGCCCGCGTCGCGGGAGTCGAGAGAGAGGCGGCCCGCGCCGCGGCCTAGAGAGGGCGCTCCGCCAAAGCCTCCCGGCTTTTCGAGTCCATTACGATCTGGTGATGGACTCACGGCTCTTCCTGCCCGGCTGGGGCACACCCGCCGCGCTCTACGTCCCTGGGCTGCCCGCGAGCTGGCACGTGCTCGAGCCGCCGAGCTTCGCCGCTTCCGGCGGCTCCCTCGCGGAATATCGCCGCTGGCTGGACATCGAGCTCCGCGCCCGGGGACGGTCGCGGCTCGCCGGGCACTCGATGGGAGGCGCGCTCGCGATCCTCGCGGCGGCGGAGACGCCCGAGCTCGTCGCCGAGCTCGTCTTGATCGCGCCGGCCGGTCTGCCGCTCGACAAGCCGATCCGCGAGAGTGTTCGCGACTTCCTCCGCCAGCTCGTGGGCGGCGAGTATCCGCGGCGGATCGCCGCCGACGCGCTCGTCAGGCTCGCGCGCGCACCGCGCTCCGCCTTCGAGCTCGCGACGAGCATCCGCTCGCTCGACCTGCGCCGCGAGTGCGCGCGTGTCCGGGCCGCCGGCATCCCGGCCAGGGTGATCGGCTGCGTGACGGACACGCTCGTGACGACCGACCGCACGCGCGCCCTCGCCGAGGCGCTCGGGGCGAGCTACGAGGAGCTCGACCTGCGCGGCGGGCACATGTGGATGCTCGCCGACCGCGCGCGCCTCGCCGCGACCGTCGACTAGTACGCGGCGGGGAGGGTGAACGAGACGCAGGCGCCGCCCTGCGGGCGGTTCTCGGCCCAGATGCGGCCGCCGTGCGCCTCGACGAGGCCGCGCGCGATCGCCAGCCCGAGCCCCGCGCCGTTCGAGCTGCGTGCGCGGTCGGCGCGCCAGAAGCGCTCGAACATCCGGCTCTGCGCCTCGGCTCCGAGGCCCTCGCCGCTGTCTTCCACATGCAGCACGAGGTCCCCGTCGCGCCGCTCGACGCGAACGGCGATCGAGCCGTCGGACGGCGTGTGGCGGAGCGCGTTCGTGAGCAGATTGAAGAGCACGCGCTCGATCTTGTCCGGCGCGAGCGGCGCCTCCGCGGTCGCGTCCACCTCGGCAGTGAGCGAGATGCGGCGCGCTTCGGCCTCGGGCCGGAGGAGGCGGAGCGCCGAGTCGACGAGCGGCGCCACCCGCGTCCGCTGCAGCTCGAGCGTGAGGGCTCCGGCGTCGATGCGTGCGAGCTCGAACAGGTCGTCGACGAGCATCGAGAGCGTCCGCACCTGCTCGCGCAGCGTGGGCAGGTAGTCGTCCGGGGAGGCGAGCCCGTCCTCGATCGCCTCGAGCATCGCCTGCAGCGACGCGATCGGCGCGCGCAGGTCGTGGCTCGCCCACGCGACGAGCTCCCGGCGGGCGTCGAACAGCTGCTCGAGCGCCGCCGCCATCACGTTGAACGACGCGGCGAGCTCCGCGATCTCTCGCGCGCCGCCGACCGGGGCGCGGGTGGAGAGCTCGCCGGCCGCGAGCGTCTGCGAGGCGGAGCCGACCCGGCGGAGCGCGCCGGTGATCGAGCGGGCGAGCAGGAGCGCTGCCCCCACCGCGGCGGTCGCCGAGCCGGCCGCGACGGCGAGGATCTTCACGTCGGCGCCCATGTGGAACATCACCCACCCCGACAGGAGCACGGCGACGAGCGGTACGCAGACCGCCGTCAGCGCGAGCCCTGCCAGCTGCACCCAGACCGTCGGTGCGCGCCGCAGGAGGAGCGCGAGCGTGAGGCCCGCGACGAGGCTTCCGGCGGCGACAGCGAGGGCGAGCTCGATCATGGGTCGAGGCGGTAGCCGACGCCCCAGACCGTCTTCAGATGGGTCGGCTGGGCGGGGTCGGTCTCGATCTTCTCCCGCAGCCGGCGCACGTGGACGGTCACGGTGCCGGTGTCGACCGCGGACTGGTAGCCCCAGACGCGATCCATCAGCTGGTCGCGGGAGAAGACGTGGCGCGGGTGGGAGGCGAGGAACCAGAGCAGCTCGAACTCCTTCGCGGTCAGCTGCACGGGCGAGCCGTCGCGGCGCGCCTCGTGGCTACCGCCGTCGAGCTCGACGTCGCCGAAGGCGAGCAGGCGCGGCTCCGCCGGCCGGCCGTCGCTGCGGCGCAGCACTGTCCGCACTCGTACGGCGAGCTCGCGCGGCGAGAACGGCTTCGTCACGTAGTCGTCGGCGCCGAGCTCGAGCCCGACGATGCGGTCGGCCTCCTCGCCGCGCGCGGTGAGGAGGATCACGGGCAGGTCCGAGCGTCCGCGGATCCAGCGGCAGAGCGCGAGCCCGTCCGTCCCCGGCAGCATCACGTCGAGCACGACGAGGCTCGGCTCGCGCCGCTCGATCAGCTCGCGGGCCGCGTCGCCGTCCGCCGCGATCAGCGTCTCGAAGCCGTCGCGCTCGAGGTAGCGGACGACGACGTCGCGGACGATCGGCTCGTCGTCGACCACGAGAACGGTCGGCATCGCACTACTCCGGCTCCCACTTCGCGTGGTGCTGCGCCGCCCACTGGGCGCTGACCGTGCCGAGCGTCATCCCGCGCAGCGCGTGCCGCGTCGCCGGGTGGATCAGCGAGAGGTAGAGGTGGCCGACGAGGAGCGCGAGCGACCCGAACATCAGGCCGTCGTGGAGGATCACGGTGCTCGCGAAGCGGAACCTCGTGTCGCGTTCGCCGAACCAGAGGAGCAGGCCCGAGAGCAGGAAGAGAACCGTGAAGGCGGCGGTCAGCGCGGCGTTGATCTTCTGGCCGGCGTTGAACCGGCCCTGCGGCGCCTTCCCGCCGCGCAGCCAGCGGAGGTCGTCGGAGTCGAAGGTCTCGATCTCCCGGGCCGTCCGCAGCAGCCGCCTCCCGCCGAGCACGGCGACGGCGACGAGCGCGGAGACCCAGCCGACGCCGACCCAGAAGTGGAGGCTCTGCATCAGCTGGCGCCGCGAGACGAGCGTCGACAGGCTCGGGAGATAGAGGATCAGCCCGGTCGCGAGCAGGAAGAAGAAGCCGATCGCGTTCACCCAGTGGAGCAGGCGCTCGACCCGCGAGAAGCGGGGGACATAGCCCGGCTTCACGACGAGTAGCCGTTCGACCGACCGACCCAGGCGTCGCGGTCGTAGCCGAGGTTCTCCCAGTACCCGTTCTCGGCTTGCGGGACGAGGTCGATCCGCTCGAGCCACTTGACGCTCTTGTAGCCGTACATCTCGGGGATCACGAGCCGGACCGGGGCGCCGTGCTCGCGCGGGAGCGGCTGCCCGTCCATCTCGTAGGCCAGCATCACGTCGTGGAGCGAGGCCTGCGAGAGCGAGAGGTAGTCGACGTACGGCTTCTCCATCGAGGTGAAGCGCAGCGCGTGCGCGGAGAAGTGCGGGTGCGCCCCGGCGAGGACGTCGGAGATGCGGACGCCGGCCCAGTGGACGTTCCTCACCGTCCAGCCGGTGACGCAGTGGAACGTCGAGACCTGCTCGGCGCGGGGCAGGCCGCGCAGCGCCTCGTAGTCGAATGAGATCGGCTGCTCGACGAGGCCGCCGATCGAGAGCCGCCACGTCGACGGGTCGAAGACCGGCATGTGGCCCGAGACCGTGTAGATCCGCCAGCCGCCGGTCGGCAGGATGGGCGCGATGTCGGCCGCGACCGGCGAGACGACGCCCGTGACGCGATCCCAAACCGCCTTGCCCCAGAACAGGGAGGAGGCGCCGCCCGCCACGGTTGCGAGGAAGATCCCGCGGCCGTAGCGGCGCGGCCCGGATTCACTGGTGACGGGCGGCATCTCCATTGGTCACATACGCGCCATGCCGGCGAACAGTTTGCCCCGCAGCTCGCCCGGATGGCCCTTCGTGTCGACCCAGACGCGGTAGCTGCCCGGCTTCTCCTCGAGCATCCCGAGCGCCTTCTTCGCCACCATCGTGCAACCCTTCTTCGTGTACATGTGCCCGAGCCGTGCCACGACCATCCCGGCCTCGTCGCGAATTGAAGCGGTTGTGACGTGCATCACGTGTAAATCGAACGTCCAGCAGAGCTCGCCCTTCTTCTCGTGCGACTGGAAGTTCACGATGCCGTGGTCTCCCATTCCAGACAGCTTCGCCCCGAGCTCGGGGTGCATCATCCCGGCGAGCGCGGCCGGAACGGCGACGAGCGCGACGGCGACGGCGACCGCGGCGACCAGCGTCTTCGGGGGCATGCGTTCTCCTTGATCGACGACTCCCACCGCCGCCAAGGATCCGTGCACGGGATTGCCTCCGGGTTAGCGGAGGCTTACGGATTCCTTAATCCCCATCTAGGATGGCGCGGTGGCCACCGCCCAGCCCACCACCGTCGAGCAACTGGAGCAGTATCGGTCCGAGCTCACGGGCTATTGCTACCGGATGCTCGGCTCGGCCTTCGAGGCGGAGGACGCGGTTCAGGAGACGATGCTCCGGGCGTGGCGGTCGCTCGACCGCTTCGAGGGCCGGTCGGCGCTCAAGTCCTGGCTCTACCGGATCGCGACGAACGTCTGCTACGACGCCCTCGCCGGGCGCGAGCGGCGGGCCCGGCCGATGGATCTCGGGCCCGCGGGGGAGCCCGTGCCGGAGAACCTCGTCGAGCTGCCGGAGGCGACGTGGCTCACGCCGCTGCCGACCCCGGAGGAGGCGGCCGAGCGGAGCGAGTCGCTACGGCTCGCGTTCGTCGCCGCGCTCCAGCATCTGCCTCCGCGCCAGCGGGCGGCCCTCATCCTCTGCGAGGTCCTGCGCTGGCAGGCGTCGGAGGCGGCGGAGCTGCTCGAGACGAGCGTCGCCTCGGTCAACAGCGCGCTGCAGCGGGCGCGCGCGACGCTCGCGAAGGCCGACGTCTCGGCTCCCCCCGAGCTCGATGCGGAGGCGCGGGCGCTGCTCGAGCGCTACGTCGCGGCCTTCGAGGCGTACGACGTCGACCGCCTGACCGAGATCCTGCACGAGGACGCCGTCATGTCGATGCCGCCCTACCGCCTGTGGCTGCGGGGCCGCGACGACATCTTCCGCTTCTTCTACGGCCCCGGGATCGGCTGTAAGGGATCGAAGCTCGTGCCGGCGCCGCGCGCGAACGGATCGCCGGCCTGGGGGCAGTTCAAGCCCTCGCCGGAGGGCGGCTACGCGCCGTGGGCGCTCGTGGTCGTCGACCTCTCAGCGGGACGGGTCGGCGAGATGACGTTCTTCCTCGACACCGAGCGCCTGTTCCCGCTGTTCGGGCTTCCCGACCGCGTCGCGTAGCCCGCAGAGGTCGAGCAGCTCCCACACCTCGCGCGGCGCGCGGACGAGGCGAGCCCCCGTGGCGAGACGGAGGCGCGCCAGGACGTCGACTGTGCGCAGGTCGATCAGCTCAGCGGCTGGACGACGGTGAGTGAGTTGCCGTCCGGGTCGCGGAGCCAGAACATCGGCGGCACCGGCCCGCCGAAGCGAGTCACCTCGTCGTCGACGTCCGCCCCGGCGGCCTTCAGCGCGGCATGGTCGGCGTCGAGATCGGTCGTGTCGAGGATGATGCCCGTCTGGCTGCCGCCCGCTTCCCGGCCCTGCGGCGGCGGAGCGATCGCGATCGTCGTCGGCGTGCCCGCGACCGCGACCTCGACCCAGCGCTGCCCCGGTCCCATCGGCGCGTCGACGACCTTCTCGAACCCGAGCGTGCCGACGTAGAAGTCGAGCGCCCGGTCTGTGTCGGCGACGGTGACGACGACGCGGCCGACCTGCGTGATGTTGAGCTTGGTGGACACCTCGAACCTCCGGTCGTGGAGTGGTCACTCTCTTCGACCGTGGGCGCGGCCGGGACTCATCGGCTCAGAGCGCGCCGGCGAGCCAGAGGACGAGCAGCACGAGCAGCGAGAGCAGCATGCCGAGGAGGAACAGCGCGCCGTTGACGCCGACGAAGAGCACGAACGGCGTCGGCTCCCAGCGCCCGGAGGCGAGCAGGCGCAGCGCGCGATAGGGTCTCGAGCGCCGCGGGGGCGGCTCCTGCAGGCGGAGCACGGGCAGCCCGAACCGCGCGACGGCGGCGTCGAGGTCGCCGTCCGCCTCGCCGCCGGCGATGACGATCGCGTCTGCCGGGAAGGCCCGCAGCGCGTCCTCGACGGCCTGCACCGGGTCGGCCTCGCCCGCCTCGCCTTCGACCTCGGCGCGGTCGGCGAGCGTCCACTCCGCCTCGAGCGCCCGCACCTCGGCCTCGCGCTGCGCCGTGTCCTCGGCCGTCGCGAGCCAGTCGAGCGCGCCGACGAGCGCCGGCGCGACCACGTGCACCCGTCCTGCGGCCACGTCGAGCCGGGCCAGCCGCGCCCGCAGCTCGGGGGGCGGGACGTCGCCGACGAGCAGCAGGAGGACGTTGCCGCCGCTGGTCGGCGTGGTCAGCCCGGTCTCCATGCGGCAGCTTCGCACGCGCCTCGCTAGCGTGGAGCGCGTGAACGCGACGTTCCTCGTCCTCTCCGCGTTCCTCGCCAGCACCGTGGAGATGGTGGAGGCGCTGACGATCGTGCTCGCCGCCGGACTCGCGCGCGGCTGGCGCTCGGCGCTCGCCGGGCTCGGGGCGGCAACGCTCGCGCTCGCCGTGGCGGTGGCGGCGCTCGGGCCGGCGCTGACGGTGATCCCGCTCTCGGGGCTGCGGCTCGTCGTCGGCGGGCTGCTGCTCGTCTTCGGGCTGCAATGGCTGCGGAAGGCGATCCTCCGCGCGAGCGGCTTCAAGGCGCTGCACGACGAGGACGCGATCTTCGCGCGCGAGCTCGCCGAGGCCGAGACCGCGGCGCGCGTCGAGCGGGCGGGCGTCGACTGGTACGGCTTCACGCTCTCGTTCAAGGGCGTCCTCCTCGAAGGGCTCGAGGTCGTCTTCATCGTCCTCACGTTCGGCAGCGCCCAGGGCTCGATCCCGCTCGCCGCTGCGGGCGCTGCCGGCGCCGTCGTCCTCGTCGCCGGCGTGGGCATCGCGGTGCGGGCGCCGCTCGCCCGGGTGCCCGAGAACGCGATGAAGTTCGCGGTCGGCGTGCTGCTCACGACGTTCGGGATCTTCTGGTCGGCCGAGGGCGCGGGCGCGCACTGGCCCGGCTCAGACGCCGCGCTGCTCGGCGTGCTCGCCTTCGTGGTGGCAGCCTCGCTGCTGCTCGTGCGTGTGCTGCAGCGCGAGCGGAGGACGCGGCTCGAGACGATCGGAGTCGAGGCGTGAGGCGGCTGCGCGGATTCGGACGCTTCTGGTGGGACTTCGTCGTCGGCGACGACTGGCTCGTCGCGGCGCTCGTCATCGTCGCGATCGGCGCAACCGCGGCGATCGCGGCGGCGCACGTCGTGGCCTGGTGGCTGCTTCCGTTCGCCGTCCTGCTCGTTCTCTGGCTCTCCCTGCGGCGGGCCGTCGCCCGCGGCTGAGCCGACGGTCCGGTTACGGACCCGTCACAGTCGTGCGACGATCGACACGGGAGCGCCCGCGCGGTGCATGCTGTATCCGACGACGGAGGAGGCCGATCGGATGACCGACATATCGCCGCAGGAAGACGAGCCGCAGGAGGCGGCTCCGGTTCCCGAGGTCGACGAGGAGTCCGTGCGCCGGCGGGCGCACGAGCTCTCGAAGGAGCGTCCGGACGCGACGCCGGAGGAGAACTGGCTGCTCGCCGAGGCGCAGCTGCGGGCGGAGGAGGGTCGCCGCCGCCAGGACGACGCGGCCGCGCGCGAGGACGCCGCCAATCTGATGGCGAAGCTCGAGATGGGCGTTTTCGGGCACCCGTAGACCTGGACAGTGTTCAGGCGGCGCGCAGCAGCGGCGTGCCGTCGATCCGGGTCAGGAACGCCGGCCGCTGCGAGCGCAGGTACGCCACGACGGAGCCCTCGTCCTTGGCGCACGGCAGGAGCGTCTTCCAGCCGTGCAGGTGCGCCGGCTTGTGGAAGTCTCCGTTCGCGATCGCGGGCAGGCGGTGCTCGGCGACCCAGCCGAACAGCTCGTAGCGGTTGAAGAGCTCCCAGCGGTCGACGAGGGGCTCGAACTCGAGCCAGTCGCGCGAGAAGCGCTGCGTCGCGCGGGCCGGCGAGCCCTCCTCGCCGCGCTGGAGATACGGGTGCGCGGCGACGAGCGCCGCGCCTTCGTGCCGCGCCTCCGCGAGCGCGGCGTCGATCCCGTCGTCGACGCCGACGAACGCGCGGCAGCCGATTGCGACGGCATGCGCGGCGGCGAACGGGTCAGGGTCGTTGTAGGTGAGCTCGAAGCCGGGGACGAGCAGCAGGTCGTACTCGTGGCGCGCCCGCTCCGCCTGCGCCTCGATCTCCGCGAGGTACTCCGCGTGCGTCTCCTCGCGCAGGCCGAGCGGCGGCGCGTCGGGCGGCCACCACGGGTCGTCGCGGCGGATGACGTGGTCGGTGATCGCGAGGACGTCGAAGCCGTTGCGACCGTAGAGGTCGACGAGCTCGGGAAGCGTCAGCTCGCCGTCGCTCCATCGCGTGTGCGCGTGGAGCTCGCAGAGCAGCGGCTCGACCGTCCTGCGCATCTACCTTCAGGGTGCCCGACGGCGCTTCACTGCTGGGGTTACATGCGGTTACGAGGCGGAGACGCCGTGACGGGCGGCAACGACTGCGACATACTGGGCGCTTCGGTACCTCCCGATTCAAGGAGGCCTCATGGTCGAAGGTCGTTACGACGAGTTAGAGGGTGGGGAGCAGCGCGGCGAGGACAGCTTCGGCGGCGAGGAGGAAGGGCCAGACACGCTGGGCGGCGAGGAGGAAGGGCCGGACACGCTGGGCGGCGAGGAGGAAGGGCCAGACACGCTCGGCGGCGAGGAGCACGGCTCCGACTCGTTCGGCGGCGAGGAGCACTAGCGAGCTGGCGCCGGCAGGGCCGGCGCCAGGCTCGATCCGATCGCGGGCTACCGCAAGTCGTAGCGGTCGAGGCTCATCACCTTGTCCCAGGCGGTGACGAAGTCCCGGACGAACTGCGCCTCGGCGTCGTCGCACGCGTAGACCTCCGCGAGCGCGCGCAGCTGCGAGTTCGAGCCGAAGACGAGGTCGACGCGGCTTCCCGTCCACCTCGCGTCGCCGGTCTTCCGGTCGCGGCCCTCGAACGTCTCCTCGGCCTCCGACGTCGGCTTCCACTCGAGGCTCGCGTCGAGGAGGTTGACGAAGAAGTCGTTGCTCAGCGTCCCCGGCCGCTCGGTGAAGACGCCGACCTCCGAGCCGCCGTAGTTGGCGCCCAGGACGCGCAGGCCGCCGACGAGGACGGTCGTCTCGGGCGCGGTCAGGCCGAGCAGATTCGCGCGATGCACGAACAGGTGCTCGGCCGGCTGTTGCGCGTGGCCGTTGCCTCGGTAGTTGCGGAACCCGTCCGCCGCCGGCTCGAGCACGGCGAACGACTCCACGTCCGTCCACTCCTGCGTCGTGTCGGTGCGGCCGGGCGTGAACGGAACCTCGACATCGTGGCCGGCATCCCGGGCCGCCTGCTCGACTGCGGCGCAGCCGCCGAGGACGATCAGGTCGGCGAGCGAGATGCGCTTGCCGGCGCCGTTCTGTCCGCCGTTGAACTCGTCCCGGATCCGCTCCAGCGTCTCGAGCACGGTCGCGAGCTCCGCCGGCTCGTTCACCTCCCAGCCCTTCTGCGGCTCGAGGCGGACGCGGGCGCCGTTCGCCCCACCGCGCTTGTCGCTGCAGCGGAAGGTCGACGCCGAGACCCACGCCGTCTTGACGAGCTGCGGGATCGAGAGCCCCGAGGCGAGAAGCGCCTCCTTCAGCGATGCGATCTCCTCCGGCCCGACGAGCTCGTGGTCGACGGCCGGGACGGGGTCCTGCCAGATCTGCGGCTCGGCGGGGACGAGCGGGCCGAGGTAGCGCGTGACCGGCCCCATGTCGCGGTGCGTCAACTTGAACCAGGCCTTCGCGAACGCGTCGGCGAACTCGTCCTGATGCTCGTGGAAGCGGCGGGCGATCGGCTCGTAGACCGGATCGACGCGGAGCGCGAGGTCGGTCGTGAGCATGACCGGCGGGCGCCGCTCGTCGGGTTCGTGCGGGTCGGGGACGAGCTCATGCGCCTTCGGATCGGTCGGAACCCACTGCCAGGCGCCGGCCGGGCTCTTCGCCAGCTCCCACTCCCAGCCGAAGAGGGTGTCGAGGAAGCTCGAGTCCCACGCCGTCGGGGTCGGCGTCCAGGCGCCCTCGAGACCGCTCGTGATCGTGTCGTTGCCCTTGCCGGTGCCGAAGTCGTTCCGCCAGCCGAGGCCCATCTCCTGGAGCGGCGCCGCCTCGGGATCCGGGCCGAGGTGGTCGGCGGTCGCCGCGCCGTGCGTCTTCCCGAACGTGTGCCCGCCGGCGATGAGCGCCACCGTCTCCTCGTCGTTCATCGCCATGCGGCGGAAGGTCTCGCGGATGTCGTGTGCCGCCTTGAGTGGGTCGGGCTCGCCGTTCGGCCCTTCCGGGTTCACGTAGATGAGGCCCATCTGGACGGCGGCGAACGGGTTCGCGAGCTCGCGGTCGCCGCTGTAGCGCTCGTCGCCGAGCCACGTGTCCTCGATGCCCCAGTCGACGTTGTCGGGCTCCCACGTGTCCACGCGACCGCCCGCGAAGCCGAACGTCTCGAATCCCATCGACTCGAGCGCGCAGTTGCCGGCGAAGATGAGGAGGTCGGCCCAGGAGATCTTCCTGCCGTAGCGCTGCTTCACGGGCCAGAGCAGGCGGCGCGCCTTGTCGAGGCTGACGTTGTCGGGCCAGCTGTCGAGCGGCGCGAAGCGCTGCTGCCCCCCGCCGGCGCCGCCGCGGCCGTCGCGGATCCGGTACGTGCCGGCGCTGTGCCAGGCCATCCGGATGATGAGCGGCCCGTAGTGTCCCCAGTCCGCCGGCCACCAGTCCTGGGACGTGGTCAGCACCTCGAGCACGTCCTTCTTCAGGGCGTCGAGGTCGAGGGTCGCGAACTCCGCCGCGTAGTCGAAGTCCTCGCCCATCGGATCGCCGAGCGGGCTCGGCGGCCGAAGCAGCGTCAGGTCGAGCGCGTTGGGCCACCAGTCCCTGTTCGTCCGCGGCGTCGACCGGTGGCTGCCGTCGCCGTTCTCGCCCGTCACGGGGCATGTCTGCGTGTCTTCCATGCTTCCCTCCAGCGATTGCTGCGCCTGGTCCGACTCTAGCCGGTGCCGACCGCCAGCCAGGGGCTCAGGCGCCGCGTCACGGGGCCGGGATCGACGCGGCTGACGAGGCGGACGTCGAGGCGGTAGCGACCGGGGGAGAGCGTGTGCTCGGGGAGCGCGATCGTCTGCGCCGCTGCGCCGCCCTGGAGCGTGCCGCGCCGGGCGGCGACCGGGCGGCCGTTGCCGCCCTCGAGCGAGACGAGGTAGAGGCAGTCGCGGCTGCAGCCGAGCGTGACGGATGCCGGGGACGACGAGGACAGCTGGTCGGGCCACGTCAGCGTGGTCGGCGTGACGGTCGCCGCGAGCCCGGGGCAGATCACGGCGCCGCGCACCGCGGTGGCGATCGCCTGCTCGACGGCGGACGCCGACGGCTTCGCGTCTCCGCCGGCGTAATAGAGGCCGGTCGCGGGCTCCGGTGTCCCGCCTTCGTCGACGAGCCGGTCGAGGAGGACGCCGGCCAGGCCCCCGGTGCAGGACGCTGCGCCGATCTCCGCCGTGTAGGTCGCGGCCTGCTGTGCGGGGGAGACGGCGCCGTCGGTCGGAGGCGCGCCGCCCGAGTATGCGGAGAGCTCGGAGGCCGGGATCGTCGTGGCGCTGGGGACGGCGTCGAGCAGGACCGGCGGCGCTGCTCCGAGCGCCCGCGCGAGGACGAACTCGAGGTTTCCGGCGTCGCTCACGGCCCACTTGCCGCTGCCCGGCGCCGGCGCCGGCTGGAACTCGGCCACCCCCGCCCCGCCGCCGTCCGTCGCGAGCTCCTTCACGAAGACGACCGCCGTCTGCTTGGGCTTCGCCGTCGTCCCGCTGAGCTCCGGGCCGACCTCGACGTCGGGCCGCACGCCTGCCACGGCCGAGCGAACGGCGGCCAGCGCGTCGGCGTACGCGGCGGCCGTCTGGAGCGTGGGCGCAGGCGTGAGGACGAGGTCGGCGAGCGAGGGTGTCTGCTGGGCGAGCGATGCCGCGTATTCGGCGAGCGCTGCGCGGTCGGAGTCGTCGGCGGGCGGCTCCTCCACGCCCAGCTCGAGCACGAGGCCGACTCCCGACGGAAGGCCCTGCAGCGCGGCGACGACGCTCGGGTCGGGCGTCGTCTCGCCCGGCTCCCAGGGCACGGTCATCCGGACGAGCCGGAGCCCGAGCGAGGCCGCCTGGGCGCCCTGGCTCGTCTCGTCGATCCCGATGCCGCCGGCGAACGCGGGCGCGGCGGCGGCAGCCGCGGCCGCCGCTCTGCGAGCCGGCTGCCTCGCCGTCTGTGCGACGCGAACGAGCGGCAGCGCAGTGAAGGACGCGCTGTTCCCGGCCCAGCCGACCGCGGTGACCTTGACGCCGTAGATCCCGGCCTGCTTTGGCTCCCCGAGGTGGAGCGTGTGCCACCCGCCGTCGAGGTCGAACCGGCTCGTCGAGCCGCCGCCGAGCGCGACGGTCACCCACGACGGCTTCGAGAGCCAGAAGCGCAGCGCGCCGACAGGTCCGTTCGCCACCTGGAACGCCGGCGGCTGGGTCAGGTACGACGCGAAGCGCGTCGCCGCAGCCGCGAAGCGCGGATCGGCCGGCGCGAGCTTCCGCAGCAGCTGGATCACGTACTTCTCGTACGAGAGCGGAGACGGGTTGCCGGCGAGCGAGTAGCTCGTCCAGTAGCCGGTGTCGAAGCGCGGCATGGCCGCGGCGGCGGCGGCCTGCATCTGCGCTGCGAGCGCCCCTACCGCGGTGTCGTTCGCCGCCGTCGCATACGACTCGAGCGAGAGCACCGACTGGAGCTGGGCGTTCAGCACCGGCAGCTTGCTGAACGAGTAGAGGCGGATCCACGGGCCCGCCGCGATCTTCGTCATCAGACGGCCCGGGATCGCGCCGTAGGCCGAGCGAGCCTCGGTCAGCAGCGTGCTCGACTGATCCGTGACGAGCGAAGCCGCGCGTGCGAACGCCTGCGCGGCGACGGCCTGCGCCATCCCCGACTCCCACGGTGGCTTGCCGCTCTCCCAGTGGAAGTAGTACTCCCAGGCGATTCCGCCGCCGTGCGGCCGAACGCCGCGGGCGATGAGCGCGTCGGCCAGCCGCTCCGCGCCGGCGGCGTCCTTCTTGGAGACGAGCGCGTTGAGCGCGCCGAACTCGGCGAGCGGGTGGAACTCGAAGCAGAGGTGGGGGAAGTAGCGGTAGACGATGCCGTCGGCGTCCGTAATGTCGAGCTGCCCCTTGGGGTGCGGCACCGGATGCTGGGCGAAGTAGGCGTCGTTCGCCTGCAGCTGTCCGTAGAGCGCGAGCGCGCGTGGCTGGGTCAGTCTGCCCGTGAGGGCGCCCACCTGCTCGAGCGCGACCTCGATCCGCTCAGCGCGCCCGCGCGGCAGGACGCGGACGAGGTGGACGGCCCGGCGGATCTCCCCGCGGAAGGCGGCGGCCGTGCCGGACTCGACGTCGCCCGATCTCACCGCGCGCTTGACGGCGGCGAACGCCGCCTGCTCTCCCGGCACGGGCGCAGGCGCCGCGGACGCGCTCGCTGCACCGAGCAGGAGCATGACGGCGACCAGTCCGGTGAGACCCCTCGCTCTCACCACGACGGACATAATTAGCGAATCGGCGGCTACACGCTTGTAAACCTTCGGCAAGACGTCGAGAACATGGCCGAGCGATACGGGCTCGCGCCCGATCTCGAGGCGCGATTCGCGCGTACGCCGCTCGGGCTCGAGGGCGGCGGCTTCAGCTACCAGAGGCTGGCCCCGAACGTCGGGGGATCGGACGGCCACCGGCACCGGAGCCAGGAGGAGGTCTACGTCGTCCTCGCTGGCTCCGGGCGCGTCAAGCTCGACGACGAGGTGCGGGAGATCCGGCAATGGGACGCGATCCGGGTCGCGCCGGAGGTCGCCCGCGGCTTCGAATCCGGGCCGCACGGGCTCGAGCTGCTCGCCATCGGCTTCGGCAACGGCGGCGACGCCGAGATGCTCGAAGGCTTCTGGGCCTAGTCCTATTGCTTGCCGAGCGGCGCGGGCTCGGCCGGCGCGGCGGGGGCCGCAGCCGAGTCCTCCGTGACGCGGCCGTCGCGCATCGCGATCCGGCGCGGGGCGCGGGCGGCGAGGGAGGTGTCGTGGGTGGCGACGACGACGGTCGTGCCCCGGCGTGCGGCGAGGTCGGCGAGGAGCTCGATGACGTCGGCGCCCGTCTTCGAGTCGAGGTTGCCGGTCGGCTCGTCGGCGAGGATCACGCGCGGCTGGTTGGCGAGCGCGCGGGCGATCGCGACGCGCTGCTGCTCGCCGCCGGAGAGGTGCGACGGCAGATGGTCGACGCGCGGCGTGAGGCCGACCTCCTCGAGCAGCTCCAGCGACCGCTCTCGCAGCTCCGCACCGCTCACTCCGGCGGGCGCGAGCACGACCTCGACGTTCTCGAGCGCCGACAGCGTCGGGATCAGGTTGAACTGCTGGAAGACGAAGCCGAACGCGTGCAGCCGCAGATCGGCGAGCTGGCCGTCGCCGAGCGTCGTCAGGTCGCGACCCTCGAAGAGGAGCGCGCCCTCGTCGGGGCGGTCGAGCGCACCGAGGAGCTGGAGCAGCGTCGTCTTGCCCGAGCCGCTCGGCCCCTCGATCGCGACGAGCTCGCCGGCGCCGATCGTCAGGTCGACGCCGTCGACGGCGTGGACGACCGCATCGCCGCGGCGAAAGCGCTTTGCGACGGCGCGGAGCTCGAAGAGCGGCGCGGGCGCGTTCACTCGACCTTCCTCAGAGCGTCGGCGGGACGGAGCCGTCCGGCGCGGAGCCCGCCCGCCGCGCCGGCGATGAGGCCGCCGCCGATCGCGAGCGCGATGCCGAGCAGGATGAGTTCGACGCTCAGCGGCGCGTGGAGGGCAATGGTGTCCTTCGCCGTCCGGAGCGTCGCGTTGCCGAGGCCGAGGAGGTTGGCGCCGCTGCCGCCGGAGACCGAGCTCGCGGTCAGGCGCGGGCCGAACTCGTCGAACAGGACCGCGGCCACGACGCCGAGTGCGACGCCGATGATGCCGCCGAGGATTCCCTGCGCGAGCGTTTCTCCGACCACCTGGCGGACAACGAGCTTCTGCGTCCAGCCGACCGCCTTCAACGTCCCGAGCTCGCGCACCCGCTTTCCGACGGACGAGAGCGTGAGCAGCGCGGCGAGGAGGAAGACGGCCGCCGCGATCACGATCTCGAGCGCGAGCCCGAGGCTGTGCGAGAGGTTCGACGCGTTGACGAGCGAGCCGGTGACGTTCTTGGCCACGTCGCTCTCGGTCGCCACCTGGGCGCCCGAGCCGAGGCTGCTCTGGATCTCCTTCTTCACGCTTCCGACCGAGCTGCTCTTGTCGGCGCGGACGAGGACGACGTTCGCGAGGCCCTTCTCGTGCGCGAGCGTCTGCAGCTGCTTCAGCGGCAGGTAGACGTCCGCCGACTGGCCGCCGAGCGGGGGCGAGACGAGGCCGACGACGGTGAACGACGTGCCGTTCAGGTCGAGCTTCGAGCCGACCTTCAGCTTCTGGCTCGCGGCGTACGTTCCGGCGACGAGCGCCTCGCGTCCGCCTGCGCGCGAGAAGTAGCTGCCCTTCGTCACCTGGCTCGGCGTGACGAGCGCCATGTCGGGCTGCGTCTGGTCGACCCCGCCGATCGTGTACGGCGTCGTCTTGATGTTCGTCTGCGGCGGGTCGAGGATCTGCTTGAACGTCTGCTGCGGGGTCGTGAACCTCGTCCGGAACTGCTGGAACCGCTTCGGCAGGCACTTGCCGAAGACGCCGCCGCCCGGGCCGACGAAGGTGTGCCGCCCGCCGCCGTTGCTTCCGCTGCCGCCGCTGCCGAAGCCGCCGCCGTTCCTCGAGCCACCGCTCGAGGGAGAGCCGAACGTGACGCCGTTCTTCTTGAGGCAAGCCTGGATCTGCGCCTGCTCGGCCGGCGTCGGCGGCGAGATCCGCCGGCGGATGTTGAACGTCTGCCCGCCGGTCTTGAACTTCGCGACGATCTTCGGCACCGTCCCGGACTGGTGCTCGGCGACGAGCAGCAGGCCGGTCGAGACCTGGGAGACGCCGCTCAGCGACTTCAGCCGCGTCGCCTGGGTCGCCGGAAAGGTGAGCTGCGTGCCGGGAAGGAAGAAGTCGTGGACGAAATGGGTCCCCGGCTTGCCGAGCTTCGAGAGGTCCGTGAGGACGGAGGAGTTCGCCTGGAGCAGCTCGCCTTCGCCCTGGCCGCCGAAGCTGCCGGGGCCGAAGCCGCCGCCGGTCGTGTTCGCGTTGCGGGTCACGGTGATGTCCGTGCCGATGCTCGAGAGCGGGTTGAGCGCCGTCTTCTGCGCGTGCGAGAGACCGTTCGACAGACCGGAGATGACGATCACGAGGGCGACGCCGAGGGCGAGTCCGAGGGCGGTCAGGATCGTCCGGGCCCGCCGGCGCAGGAGCTCGTGCTGCACGTAGCGCAGGTAGAACATGCGACTGAGTCAAGCAGGAAGGCCTAAGCCGTGCATGAGTAAGCGCCGGCTAAGTGCGGGTGGCGCGCTCCACGACGGCAGCCAGCTTCTCCCGCACCTCGGCCGCGACCGGCGCGAGCTCGTCGTTCCCGACGATCGAGAGCATCCGCTCGGCGTCGATCGCGGCGATGTGCGTCTCGCCGCCGTGCTCGTAGACGACGACGTTGCACGGGAGGAGCGTGCCCAGCTCGGGCTCGGCCGACAGGGCGCGGTGCGCGAGCGGCGGGTTGCACGCGCCGAGGATCGCGTACGGCTCCTGCTCGACGCCGAGCTTCTCGCGCAGGGTCGCCTGGACGTCGATCTCGCTCAGGACGCCGAACCCCTCGGCGGCGAGCTCGGCGCGGACGCGCTCCAGCGCCTCCGCGAACGGGACCGTCGTCGTGTTGCTCAGGGTGTAGCGGGTTGCGGTGGGCATTTGCATTCCTCCTCGAGGTAGCGGCGGCGCGCCTTCTCGGCCTTGAGCCGGTGGGCGTGCGCCTCGGCGGGGACGGGCTCGTGGCGGTCGAGGTGGGCGAAGATCCGCTCCTCGCCGACGAGGATCTCGCCGTCGGGTGCGGCCAGCACGGGGATCGTCTCGGTGCCCGCCTGCTCGCGCAGGAGACGACGGTCGGCCTTCTCGACCGGAACCTGACGGCTCACGTAGTCGATGCCGAGCTCGGTCAGCCGCTGGCGCACGCGGCGCGAGGCGGGACACCACTCGGTCTGCCAGAGCTCGTACATCAAGAACCACTATACAACTACATTCTGGTACAGTGTGCGACATGATGTTGCCGCACCCGCTCCCCGAGGACCTCGCCGAGCTGATCGCCCGCCGCTTCCGGGTTTTGGGCGAGCCGCTCCGCATCCGGGCTCTCGACCTTCTCCGCGACCGGGAGCTGAGCGTGAACGCGCTCGCGGACAAGCTCGGCGCGGGTCAGCAGAACGTCTCCAAGCACCTTGCCGTGCTGGCCGACGCGGGCATGCTCACCCGCCGCAAGGACGGCAACCATGTCTACTACCGGATCGCGGACGAAGGCGTCTTTGCGCTCTGCGAGCAGGTCTGCGGATCGGTGCAGGCCCAGCTCGCGGCGCTCGCCGCGCTCGTCGGCGCGACCGCCACCCGCTGAACGAAAGGACGAACGAGATGGATGTCACCACCGAGAGCTTCGAACGGGACGTGATCGAGCGCTCGCACGAACTGCCGGTCGTCGTCGACTTCTGGGCCGCCTGGTGCGGGCCGTGCCGCATGCTCGGCCCCGCGATCGAGGCCGAGGTCGCCAAGCGCGAGGGAACGATCGAGCTCGTGAAGGTCGACGTCGACGCGGAGCAGCCGCTTGCCGCCCGTTACGGGATCCAGAGCATCCCGACCGTCGCGGTCTTCCGCGGCGGCGAGCCGGTCACCGGCTTCATCGGAGCGCACCCGGCCGCCGCGGTCGGCAGCTTCCTCGACGACACGATCTCCAAGCACGGCGCGGCGGCCGAGTCCGCCAAAGCCTCCTAGGGAACGAAGTCCGGGAAGACGTCCTGGCCGGCGAGCATCGCCTGGGCCTCCTCAAGGCTGAGGTCCTCGGGCGGGATCACCGCGTCGGACGCAGCGAGGTGGGCGTGGTCGAGCTTCTCGCCCGCCTCGCGGACGGCCTCGTGCAACGCGTGCAGCGCCTCGCGGAGCGCGTCGGCGTTCCCGGCCTCGGTCGCCCGCTCGGTCTCGGCGTCGAGCTCCTCGAGGCGCGCCTTCAGCGAGTCGTCGACCTGCCACTGGCCCTCGCCCATCAGCCGGACGATCACTGTGCGCCCCCTTCGGAGGAGTCTGCTTGCGGCAGCGCTGCCTGGTCTCCCCCCGAGCCCTGGCCGACCTCCGCCTTCAGCTTCGCGAGCTCGTCGTCGACCTGGCTGCCCTGGGAGATCTGGGACAGCTGGCGGTCGAGATCGTCGCCCTGGGCGGTGTAGTCCTCGAGCGCCCCTGACGTGGTCAGCTCGTCGATCGCGCCGGCGCGGGCCTGCATCTCCTCGGTCTTGTCCTGCGCCCGCTGGATCGCCAGACCGACGTCCTGCATGTGCTCGCCGATGCCGGTCGCGGCCTCACCGACCTTCACCTCGGCCTCGGCGGCCGAGTACTGCGCCTTGATGACCTCCTTCTGCGAGCGGAACGCCTCGACCTTGGCGGACAACGCCTGCTCCCCCTCGATCAGCTTCTGCTCCTGCGCTCCGAGCTGCTGCTCCTGCTGCTGCAAACCGTCGATCTGGGCCTGGAGCGAGGCCTTCCGGCCCAGCGCCTCGCGGGCGAGATCCTCGCGGCCCGCCTGGAGCGCCTCCTTCGCCTGGCCGTCGAGCTTCGCCATCTGCTGCTGGAGCGAGCTGTCCTCGAGTTCGAGCCGCTTCTTCGCCGTCGTCACGTCGGCGATCCCGCGCTTCACGTTCTGCAGCTGCTCGAGCTGCTGCTCGTACGAGTAGTCGAGCGTCTCCTCCGGGTTCTCCGCGCGATCGAGCAGCTTCGAGACCTTCGCCTGCGTGATCTCGGACGCGCGGGCCATCAGACCGGCCATCAAATCCTCCTTGGGCGCTTGCCGCGACTCTACTCCGGCGGGGCTGGCTAGCGTGGCGACGTGGGCTTGCTCGTCCGCGTGTTCCGGCTCGTCTGGGGCAGCGAGGTCGATCGCGCGCTGCGGCCGGTGCTCGCCGTCCAGCTCGCCGGCTCTCTCGCCGGCGGTTGCGTCGCGCCCTTCCTCGGCATCTGGGCGATCAAGCACCTGGACGCGGGGCAGCCGGCCGTCGGCGTCGTCTACCTGATCGGGGCCGTCGTCGCGGCAGGGTCCGGCTACTTCGGCGGGCACCTCTCCGACCATTGGGGTCGGCGGCGGCTGATCCTCGCCGGCTGGGTCCTGAGCGCGTTCATGCCGCTCGCCGCGCTCGCGGTCGGCGCGCGGGAGCTGCCCGGGCTCGTCGTGCTCGCGATCCTGCCCTCGCTCGGCGCGATCGGCGGCTCGGCCGACACCGCGATGGTGGCCGATCTCGTCCCGCCCGCGCGACACGAAGCGGCGTATGCGGCCGTGCGCGTCGCCTCGAACTTCGGCGTCACGCTCGGGCCGGTGATCGGCGGGCTCCTGCTCGCGCTCGCCGGCTGGAACGCCCTCTTCATCGGCGTGACCGTCCTCGCCGCGAACGCCGTCCTCCTCGCCTGGCGCTACGTGCCGCGCGGCGGCGCGTACGCACCCGAGGCGCCGCCGGAGAAGGGCCGCGCCCGCGCGATCCTCCGCGACCGCCCGTTCCTCGTCTACGTCGCCGCGGGAACGCTCGCCTCCTTCGTCTACGTCGCGTACGAGACGGTGCTGCCGATCTCGCTCGTCGTCTCGCACGGCCTCTCGAATGCGACGTGGGGATTCCTCGTCTGCGTCAACCCGGCGATCGTGACCGTGTTCCAGCTGCGACTGACGCGCGCGACCGAGCGCTGGTCGCCGGCGCTGAAGCTCGGGATCGCGCTGCCGCTCATGGGCCTGCCGTTCCTGCTCCTCTCGGTGACCGCGGCGATCCCGGCCGTCGTCCTCGTGATCGTGATCTTCGTCGTGGGTGAGATGCTGTGGATCCCGACCTCGCAGTCGGTCGTCGCGCGGCTCGCTCCCGACGACCTGCGCGGCGCGTACATGGGCGCGTTCGGGATCAGCTGGTCGGTCTCGTGGGCGCTCGGCCCGTTCCTCGGGCTGCAGGTGCACGCCGCGGCCGGCGACCTCGCGACGTGGACGATGTTCGCGGCGATGTCGCTCGTCGCGGGATCGGTCGGCGCGGTCGCTGCGACCGGGGCGACTCGCTCGCGCCGCGCCTCGCTCGCCGCGGCCTGAGCGGCGTAGGATCGCTGAGATGGCGCGGAATGTGCAGGTGACGCTGGCGGCGAGGCCCGCCGGCGAGCCGAAGGAGTCGGACTTCGCGCTCGTCGAGGGGGACGTGCCCGCGCCCGGCGAGGGCGAGGTCGTCGTCCGCAACCTCTGGCTCTCGCTCGATCCCTACATGCGCGGCCGCATGAACGACGTGCGGTCGTACGTGGCGCCGATCGCGCTCGGCGAGGTGATGGGCGCGCAGGGCGTCGGCGAGGTCGTCGAGAGCCGCACGCCGCGACTCGCGCCGGGCGAGGTCGTCCTCGGGCCGTTCGGCTGGCAGGAGTACGCCGCCGCGCCGGCGCATCACCTCCGCCGGCTCGATCCCGAGGCGGCGCCCGTCCAGACGGCGCTGCACGTGCTCGGGATGACCGGACTGACCGCCTACTTCGGCCTCTTCGCAGTCGCGGGCGCGACGGCGGGCGACACCGTCGTCGTCTCGGCGGCGTCCGGCGCCGTCGGCCAGGTCGCCGGCCAGCTGGCGAAGATCGCCGGCTGCCGCGCGGTCGGCATCGCCGGCGGGCCGGAGAAGGTCGGCGACCTGCTCGAGCTCTACGGCTACGACGCCGGGATCGACTACAAGGCCGAGGATGTCTCCGAGGCGCTCAAGCGCGAGTGTCCTGACGGCGTCGACGTCTATTTCGACAACGTCGGCGGCGAGGTCTCGGCGGCCGTGCACCGGCGGCTCGCGCTGCGCTCTCGCATCGCGCTCTGCGGCCAGATCGCGGAGTACAACCAGGTCCCGCCCCAGGGCGGGCCGCGCAGCGTCAGCTTCATGATCGCCAAGCGCGTCCGCATGGAGGGCTTTCTCGTCAACGACTTCGCGCGGGAGCACGAGCCGGCGCTCGCCCGCCTCGCGGGCTGGCTTCGCGACGGCCGCCTGCGCTACCGCGAGGACGTCGTCGAGGGCCTCGAGAACGCGCCGCGCGCGTTCGTCGGCCTCCTGAACGGCGCCAACCGCGGCAAGCTCCTCGTCAGGGTCGGGGAGCGGTGAGCTTCGACGGCACGTCCGTCCAGAACGCGATCTACATCGGCGGCGCAGAGTGGCCGATCGCGCCGGCGGAGTGGGAGCGCCGCGCGGAGGAGGCGATCGAGCCGGGAGCGTTCGGCTACATCGCCGGCGGCGCGGGCGCCGAGCTGACGATGCGCGCGAACCGGGAGGCGTTCGAGCGGCGCCGGCTGCGGCCGCGGATGCTCGCCGGCAACGCCGAGCGCGACCTCTCGGTCGAGGTACTCGGGACGCGCTCGGCCGCGCCGTTCCTGCTCGCGCCGATCGGCGTGCTCAGCATCGCCCACGAGGACGGCGAGCTCGCGTGTGCGCGCGCGGCCGCCGCCGCCGGCATCCCGTTCATCCTCTCGAGCGCCGCGTCGCACTCGATCGAGGAGATCGCCGGGGCGATGGGCGACGCGCCGCGCTGGTTCCAGCTCTACTGGATCAACGACCGCGACGTCGCCGCGAGCTTCGTCCGACGCGCCGCCGGCAACGGCTACAGCGCCGTCGTCCTCACCCTCGACACGCTCATCCTCGGCTGGCGGCCGCGCGACCTCGCTCGTGCGTACCTGCCCTTCCTCAGCGGCCAGGGCTGCGCGCAGTACTTCACCGATCCGGTCTTCTGCGCGCGGCTCGACAAGACGCCGGAGGAGGACATGCTCACGGCCGCGGCGACGATGCTCATGACCTTCCCGAACCTCGGCCTCACGTGGGACGACCTCGCATGGCTGCGCGGCCAGGTCGAGCTGCCGCTGCTCGTCAAGGGCGTCCTCACGGCAGAGGACGCGCTCCGCGCACGCGACTGCGGCGTCGACGGGATCATCGTCTCGAACCACGGCGGCCGGCAGGTCGACGGAGCGGTCGCCTCGCTCGACGCGTACGTCGAGGTGCGGGAGGCGCTCGGCGACGAGGCGACGGTGCTCGTCGACGGAGGGATCCGGACGGGCGCCGACGTGCTCAAGGCGATGGCCCTCGGCGCCGACGCCGTGCTGCTGGGCCGGCCGTACGCGTACGGGCTCGCCGCCGGCGGCCAGGCGGGCGTCGAGGCCGTCCTCCGGCAGCTGCTCGCCGAGACCGACATCAGCCTCGCCCTGCTCGGGGGCCGCGCCGTCCGCGACCTCGACCGCGGCTTCCTCGCCCCGTGAGCCGCAGACGGTGAGCGACGAGCGCCGCGTCCTCGTGACCGGAGCCTCCTCCGGGATCGGCGAGGCGTGCGCGCTCCGGCTGGCCCGCGCGGGCTGGTACGTCTACGCCGGCGTCCGCGCGACTGCCGACGGCGAGCGCCTCCGCGAGGCCTCCGGCGGCGGTCGGCTCGAGCCGGTGCGGATCGACGTCACGGATCCCGCCTCGATCGCGGCGGCTGCGGAGTGGATCGGCGACGTGCCGCTCCACGGCCTCGTGAACAACGCCGGAGTCGCGCTTGCGATGCCGCTCGAGTTCCTGCCGCTCGACGAGCTCCGGCGCCAGCTCGAGGTGAACGTCGTCGGGCAGGTCGCGGTCACCCAGGCGTTCCTTCCCCAGCTGCGATCGGCGCCGGGGCGGATCGTCTTCGTCGGCTCGATCGGCGGCCGGAGCGCGCTGCCCTTCCTCGGCGCCTACGCCGCATCGAAGCACGCGCTCGAGGCCGTGAGCGATGCGTTGCGCGTCGAGCTGCGGCCGTTCGGGATCGCAGTGACGATCGTCGAGCCCGGGACGATTGCGACGGAGATCTGGCGCAAGAGCGGCGAGCTCTTCCAGCAGCTGGCCGCGGGCCTGCCCGGGGAGCTCATGGAGCTCTACGGCGCGCGCATGACGGCCTTCCGCGACGCGGCGGCGGCCGCCGGCAGGCGCGCCGAGCCGGCGGACGGGGTGGCGGTCGTCGTCGAGCGCGCGCTGACGGCGCAGCGGCCGAGGGTGCGCTACCTCGTCGGCCGCGACGCCCGGCGGCGCGCGCGCGTCGAGCGCCTGCCGGCGCGGTTGCGCGACCGCGTCTACGAGCGCGTCCTCCTCCGCTCGAAGGCGCCCTGACCGAGGGGTCAGACGCCCTGGGGCCGCTCGGCGTAGTCCACACGCTCGAACGGCCAGTCGTCGGCGAGCCAGTCCCTGACGGTCCGCCATAGCTCGACGTCGAGCTCGGGCCGACTGGCCCGCACCCACGAGTGGACACTCGCATCGTGCTGCGCGCTCGTGTCGGGGTAGATGTACACGCAGCCGATCACGTCGCCGGCCACAGGATCGAGGACGGTGTAGGTGAAGCCCGTCCTGTTCTCGAAGTCGTCGGCGTGCCCCTGCAGGTCGCGCAGGTTGTCCTCCACGCTGCGGCCGTCGGGCCAGGAGCTCGCCTCCCAGCCGGGCGTCGCGCGGATGTGCTCCACGGACGAAGACCAGGCTTCGTAGTCGGAGTCGTTGTGCTGCGGCCCGAGAGGCTCGAGGCTGAACTGCTCCGTCGCAAGAGCGACCGGCACGACGAATCCGGACGGCACGAACGACCCCTCCACGGGGCCGAGGATACAAGCCGCTCGCTCGGGCGAGTGCTCCCCTAGCAGCCGTTCCGGGCGCTGCTAGCGTGCTCGAATCGAGGTCGCGGGCGTCAGTTTGCGGCCGGTGGCCGCGGAAGAGGCGGTCGAGCTGGCTCCTCTCCTTGCCCGTGTGTACCGCCGAGCCTTCACCGCGCCTGGCTACTCCGAGTCGGAGGAGGATGTCGAGCGCTTCGAGCGCGAGTCGCTGCCGCGCCACGCTGCCCGCGAACGCTTCCGCTGCGTCGTCGCCTCTCGACACGACGAGCTGGTGGGTTTCGCGTACGGCTATACCGGCCGGCGGGGGCAGTGGTGGTCGGATGAGGTGGCTGCACGCGCGCCGGCGGACGTCGTCGAGACGTGGCTCGACGGACACTTCGAGTTCGTCGAGCTGGCCGTGGATCCCGCAGCGCAGCGCCACGGCTATGGGCGTGCGCTCCACGACCGGCTGATGAGCGGCGTTCCACAGGAGCGCGCCCTGCTGAGCACCTACTCCGGCGATCGACCCGCGCCACGGCTGTACCGGCGTCTCGGCTGGCAGTTGCTCGTCGAGCAGATCTTCGAAGGCCGCGATCTCTACGGCCTCGACGTGAAGCGCTGGGCGTCAGCCGAGGTGGAGGGAGAGCAGGTTCAGGAACTCTCGCCGAGGACCGCGCGTGATCGTCCGGCTGAGAGGATCGAGTAGCGCGAGAGCCACGAGAGGATCGAGGCGATCGATGCAGCGGATCCGATCGAGAGAAGCGAGCCGGCGGAGCCGATCGATCCGACCGAGAGGATCGACCCCACCGAGCCGATGGAGAGGATCGATCCGTCGCTCCAGAGGCACAGGACCGAGCCGCGCGACCGGTAGGAGAGCACCGAGCGCATGATGCGAGTGTAAGGCCACCGCAGACGCAACGACCCACCGTGATAACGCTTCGGCCCATCGCAGACGGCGATCTCGACGCGCTCTTCGTCTGGGAGAGCGATCCTCGTGCGGTCGAGATGGCAGCGTTCACGCGGGCGAATCCGTCCGACCGCAGCGCGTTCGACGCCCACTACGAGCGCGTCCGCAGCGACCCTTCGAATCTGCTGCTGGCGATCGACGACGACGCGGATTTCGTCGGGACGATAGGGAGCTTCACGATGGAAGGAGAACGAGAGGTCACCTACTGGATCGCACCCGCGCGATGGGGGCAGGGCCTGGCGACGCAGGCCATCCGTGCGTTTCTCGTGATCGAGCCGACCAGGCCGATCTACGGTCGCGTGGCGGATCACAATGCCGCGTCGGCGAAGGTGCTCGTGCGGGCCGGCTTCGTCGAGGTGGGCTGCGAAACGTCGTTCGCGCCGGGAGTCGGCGCCGAGGTCGTCGAGCACATCTATCGACTCGATCACTAGCTGCCGAGAGCCCAGAGCTCTGGGCTGGGCCGGTGTTCGGAAATGACCCTGACTGATCTGGTGGACCAGGGGAGTCAGAGCGCTCTAAACCTTCGCGTGGTGCCAGTGGATGCGGGCCGTGACGCCTGCGAGCGACCGTCGTCCGCCGAGCCTCGGGAGCACAAGAAGCCCGACGATAAGGAGCCCGCAGAGCAGCGCCACGTCACATGCAGCGATCCAGTCACTCATACCTCAGCCTCTGCCGTTGCTCAAGCAACCCGGCGAACGCCTTCGATCCGTTCGCCCTCGAGAACCCTTTCGAATTGCTCTTCCCCGAGAACGCCCTCATAGGCCGCGAGCACCGCTCGCGCCCGCTCCACTCCCCCCGGATCGACGCCTGCATCGAGACATGCGAGCAGGAAGGCCCGCGTCTCGGCACGCACGTCACTGTCTGCCACCCTCGCGGGAAGCCGCGCCAACAGCAGCACAACCCGCTGCGCCTGCGGCGAAAGCCCTGCGTAGGTCTCCGCGAGAGTTACGGTCTCCTCGAAGGACGGGCCGTGATTACCGGCCATGTCGACTCTCCTGTAGCGGATCTCAATCGTCGGTTTTCTCCGCTCTCCCGTCAACCGCGGAAACCCACCTCAGTGAACGCCAAAACCACGCAACGAAGCGAAGGCCGAAGCGCCGCGGGAAAACGGGTTGAGAGAAGACTTCGCTCGCGCGGACCCACGTTCCAGAATGACGGCTCGTGACCCTCGACCTCGACCGTTGCCACGGTCGCTCCGCCGACGGCGATGAGGCGGCCGCCATCCGTGCGTATGCCGACGTGGCGTTCCTTGGGCCGAAACGTCACACCCGCACAACTCGGCCCGAAGGGCGCCTGCACGTGATCGGTGACCCCGACCCACTCCTGCAGCGACAGCGCACCGAGCTCGACGAACTCCACGCCTGCTTATAACGCCTCCGCCGCACGGCGTTCCAGACGGCGGATGCCGCATCAGAAGGGGAAGCCGACGCCCGGACTCGAACCGGGGACCCCATCATTACGAGTCAAGCAGCTTAGCCGCGCTTTCTTCCTGCACAACAGCACTTTCTCGCGCTGTCATCTTCGCCTCTGCTCGTCGTCTGCTCGTCGGACACCAGACTCTCAGCCCACGCCGTTCTCGAACTCCATGCTGAATGGCCTCGGTGGTACTCCCTAGACCGCCCGGGCACTCACGCGGAACTGGACGGTCTCGACGAGTCCCGCCGCTTCTTCGAGTCGTTCTTTTCAACCGCCAAGCCGACTCCGGGCTCCCGAAGTACCAGGATGATTCCAGCAACGGAATATCCTGTGCGGCATGTCAAGATTCGATGACTGGCATCCGCCGCTTCAACACAAGCTGGGTGGTCCTGCTCGGCTACTTGGCATCGATATGTACCACGATTTTCCGTGGTCAGACGTCGTCACGCATGGAATGGCGCAGTTCTCGCACGGCCTTCGTCTCGCAGAGCTTGCTCGCGACAACTGCAAGGGGAAGACGCCTGCGCTCATACTGACGACGAAGACAGATGAGCTCGAAGGGGCGTTCGAGACAGACACCCACCACTACATCGTGGTTTGTCTTCCCCGTTACTTGGTGGAAGCCGAGCCGAACGAGGCGGTCGCCTACTTAGCACGGCGCGCGGATGTCTATGAGGCGAGGGCCGCACGGCTTGAGGAGCTACTTGCTCACCCCGAGATGCTGGATGAGGTCTTGACGGCGGAGCAAGTTGCGGACTGGCTGAGCTTGGATCCTGAGCGATCGGAGAAAGTGGCTCAGGAAATGGCATCGGGCGAAGCGGTCCCAACCGTTGATCCTGCCCGCGCAATCGTCGCATTGAGCAGGTACTGGAAGGCCGTCGCGGACGAACCGGAACTACGCGAAGCGTTGTTCACTGACGAGGGCGCTAGCACCGCGTTCGCACGCTGGCTAGGCGAGCACCCGCTTGAAGCTGCTGCTGCGCTCCTCGACGTACAGAGCGGCGACCTGGCCGCCTTCGACGCCGTCGCCGGCATCGCCCGACTTCAGCGATTCGTGGACGAGTGGCAAGCCAACCGCGAAAACGCGAGAGAGGAAGACTGGCAAGAGTTGTTGACGCGGGAGAGTTGGGTCCTCGGACAACTCTTCGGTGCCCCGTTTGTAATCGTTCGCGGGAAGGCATATGTCGGCGGCAAGACCTTTGAGAACCTCGAGGGTCGGATAACGGACTTCTTGTACAAGAATCGCCTCACGGGGAACGTCTTGATCGTAGAAATCAAGACCCCAATCACTCCGTTAGTCGGAACACAGTATCGTCAGGTATTTCCTCCTTCCCACGACTTGGCCGGAGGGATTACGCAGGTGCTGGATCAGCGGCAGTCGCTGCTGGAAAACTATAAGGAGCTGGGTCTCCCCGATGCCGGAGCGGTCCCGTTCAACCCGCGGGCCGTCGTATTGATCGGCGACCTTGAGCGCCAGGAGATCGAGGATGATCGGCGGCGGGGGTTCGAGCTTTTCCGGAACGATCTGGCAGGGGTCGAAGTAGTGACATTTGATGAGCTCGCAGCGAAGGCGGAGGCGCTCCTCGAGATCTTTCGCGAACCACTGCTTGAGCAGTTGGCTTCTGGGCGAGCAAGCCCCTGAGGATGTCGGGCCGTACTGGGCTCGAGCGAGTTTCGCACAACCTGCAGGCCTAGCTCCAAGCCGACGACGGGACCGCACCGACGGGTTCCTGAGGGTGTCCGGACGGGGCGATCGCCAGGAGTTCGACCGCGCCAAGGCTCCGTAGGAGCATCTGGCGCTCCTCGCGTCGACTCCGGGTCGGGAAGAGCATTAGGCCCCTCCCGATTAACAAGTAAGAGCAGGCCCCGAGCCGTAGGATCCCACTTCCCCATGCCTGGAGAAGCTGCCGTCTCGCGACGACCTACGGTGTATCTCGCGCAGACCTGCATGCACAGTAAAGCGCAGATCGGACGGAGCGTCAAGAACGTATGTTCGGCAAGGCCCTCAGAGATTCGCCAACCACGGGTATCTCTTCGGGTCAAGGCCGCTCGGCGGGTATGCCTTGAACCCGTAGCTGAAGAGGTTCCCGCTTCGTCGGTAAAGCTGGT
>DATIZN010000038.1:0-6550 GCA_035517075.1 Gaiellaceae bacterium
ACGACGCACGCTCGGGTGCCGGAGCAGCCGCCGCCCGACCAGCCGGCGAAGGTCGAGCCCGAGGAAGCCCTCGCGGTCAGGGTGACGGAGGTGCCCGCGCCGTACGCGTGCGAGCACGTCGCTCCGCAGCTGACGCCCGCCGGGCTGCTCGTCACCGTGCCGGAGCCGGCTCCCGACCGAGTCACGCTCAGGGTGTGAGTGGCCGTCTCGACGTCGACCTGGATCGAGGCCTCGCCGGTGCGGTTGTCGTTCGCGGACGAGTCCGCGTCGGTCACGGTCAACGTGATCGTCCGCGCGCCCGCCGAGGAATAGGTGTGGCTCGTCGTCGCGCTCGCGGTCGTCGTCGTCGTGCCGTCGCCCCAGTTCCACTTGTACTGCGTGATCGAGTCGCCCGGGAACGGCGCGCTGCTGCCCGCGGCGCTGAAGGCGTGGGAGACGCCCGGCGCGACCGCGCCGGGGCTCTGGATCGCCGCCGTCGGCGAGATCGGCTCGAGGGACGCGACGCCGTTCGGGGTGCCGACGCCCGAGACGCCGTCGTAGCCGGGCTCGGCATTGCACTGGTAGCGGTCCGTGAGCACCGTGTTGCCGGTCGGGCCCCACATGCAGTCGAGCATCTGGCTCGGCGTGTTGATGTTGTCGCCGTCGGGGGGATTGCACTCCACCGCCGAGGTGCCGTCGCAGAAGCCGTTGCCTCCCGTCGTGACGTCGTAGAGCTGCGAGGGGTCGGTCTGGAAGTGGCCGTACAGCGTCATCGCCGGATACGTCACGCCGCCCGGGCCGCCCGCGAGCGCCCACATCGCCGCGACGAGCGGGGACGCGAGCGAGGTGCCGCCGATCGTCTCCCAGTCCGGGTCCGAGCTCGGGCAGTCGTTGCCATTCCCGTCCTGCTGCCCGGACGGACACCAGGACGTCGTCTCGTACGTGTCGTAGCCGGTGAAGTAGTCGGCGTCGGCCGCGACGTCGACGCTGCTGCGCTCGTCCGCGCCGCAGCCGAGGCTGGCGTAGCCGGCGACGTCCTCCTGCCAGCTCCACGCCGGGTAGACGGTGCTGCAACCGCCTCCGCTCGCGCCGAGCGCGAGGCCGAAGTTGAAGCCCCATACGTCGTAGGGGCCGTCGTCGTTCCAGACCGTCTCGCTCGCGCGGGTGCCGCTCGGGTTCAGGAAGAGCGACGTGCCGCCGACCCCGACGACGGTGTTGTACGACGCGGGCGACTCCGGAGCCTCCTCGGTCGGCATGCTCTGGTTGAACCAGTCCCAGCCGTACCAGCCGTCGTCGCCGGTCGAGGCGAGGATCGCGACGCCCGGATGGTCGTAGTGGCTCGCGCTCGGGTCGCCCGAGAACTCCGGGCCGCCGTAGGAGTTGCTGACGATCGTGGCGCCGAGGGCGACGGCCTCGTCGACGCCCAGCGCGAGGTCGGAGTCGTTGCTCGAGTTCGTCTCGACGAGCAGGATCTTGCACGCGTGGCAGATCCCGCGCACGGTCTCGACGTCGAGCGTGATCTCGCCGGACCAGTCGACGTCGTTCACCGGCGACGAGGTTGTGGCAGGGTCGATCACGGTGCCGGTCTCATCGACGACGGTGAAGGTGCTCGCAGTCTCGGCGGGCAAGCCGTAGTACGAGTCGAAGGCGTCGAGATCGGAGACCACGCTCGGGTCGTTGTACGCGTCGACGATCGCCACGGTCTGCGTGGTCGCCGCGGCCGGGTTCACGCCGTAGGCGGACGCGAGCTGGCCCGGCGAGTAGCCGCCGGCCGGGCCGTAGAAGTCGGCGCGGTCGCCGGCCGGTCGCGCCAGGCCGTCGGCTCGCATCCCCTCGGCCTCGGTGCGCGACACGCGCTCGGTCGCGAGGCGGACGGCGTCGCACGACCACTGACCGGGCAGCGGCGCCGGGCACACCTGCTGCGGCACCTGAATCGTTACCAGCCCGGTGCTCGCCGAGACCGACCCCGTGACAAGGAGCGATGTCGCTGTGAGCGCGAGGACGACCATCGGCGTCCTCGGACGCCACCGTTCGTGCCTGACCGACCCCATCCCGCGGAGTCAACAACAGTTCGCACAGATCGTCAAATCCCCCGCCTTCCCTGGGGCGAATGCGTCGCCGCGCTACCCTCCGCGCATGCTCGCGACGGTCATCGTCGCCATGTTCTCGGCCTTCATCACCGGCGCTCTCGCGCGGTTCGCCGTGCCGGGCCCCGATCCGATGCCGGCGTGGCTGACGGTGGCGATCGGCCTGCTCGGGACCGCGATCGGCACCGGCATCGTGATCGGCGTCGACGGCCGCAAGGCCGGCGCGGCGGGCTGGGCCGGCATCGCGAGCTTCGGCGCGGCGATCGCGCTCGTCGTCCTCTACCGGCGCTTCGTCCAGAAGCGGGCGCTGTGGGGGCCCGAGGCGTATCGCTTCCCCGAGCGCGGGATCGGCGTCGAGCAGGCGCGGGAGCGGCTGCGCCGGGCGGGGATCGATCCCGACCGGATCGGCGTCGGCATGCCCTTCGGCGTCGTCCAGCCCGTCCCGGGGATGCAGCCCCCGCCCACGTCCACGCCTGCGCCCGCGGGGCCGGCGGCGGACGCGACCGAGAATCCCGCGCACTACCTCGGCCTGCTCGAGGAGCTCCACGACGCGGGCGTCCTCGACGACGAGCAGTACGGCGCGGCCCGCACCCGTCTGCTCGACAGGCTGCGCGGGTAGGGTCGGGCGATGGTCCTCTGGTTCCTGCTCTTTCTCGCCGTCTGGGGACTGATCGTCGGCGCCCTCGCCCGGCTCGCGCTGCCCGGCCCGGATCCGATGGGGATCCTCGCGACGATCGGCCTCGGCCTCGCCGGATCGTTCCTCGGCGGCGTCGTCTCGGAGCTCTTCCTCGGCCACACGGCGGGGATCGTCTTCTCGCTGCTCGGCGCGACGCTGCTCCTCTATCTGCACCGGCGCTTCGTCCAGCACCGGCCGCTCACCGGGCCCGGCGCGCGGCAGCTGCCGCCGAGCTAGCGGGGAAAGCGGCGCTCGGCGGCGAGCTTCCAGTCGCCGGCCGCCGACCAGACGTACGTGCGGACGGCGATCGCGCCGTCGTCGGCCTCGATCGCGTGCAGGCCGAGCGCCTCGCCGAGCCGGCGCGGCCGGGGACGCCCGAGGCCGGGCGCGACGGCGACGACGGTCGTGCGCGCCTCGTCGCCGACGACCTCGAACTCGTGCCGCTCGCTCACGGCCGACTGGTGGATGTGCCCGGCGAGGATCAGGTCGGCGCCCGCCTCGACGAGCGCGCGCAGAACGCGGTTCCGGTGCGACACGGGACGCTTCCGCGCCGCGCGCCACGGGGCTCCGACGAGGTGGTGGTGGAGGACGGCGACGCGCAGCGCGCCGGGCTCCGCCTCGGCGAGCCTCGCGGCGGCGTCGGCCAGCTGCGCGGAGCTCAGCGCGCCGCCCTGCTGGCGCAGCGGCCGTACCGAGTTGAGCCCGACGACGTGCAGGCCCGGCGCCTCGAACGTCGGCTGCGTCGTCTCCCATACGCGCTCGAACTCCGCCCACGGCCGCACGAGGCGCGCCGGGACCCTGTACGGAACGTCGTGGTTGCCGGGGACGGCGAGCACGGGCGGCCCGAGCGCCCGCAGCAGCTCGGCGGCACGCTCGTGCTGCGCCCGCGTGCCGCGATGGGTCAGGTCGCCGGACGCGACGACGAGCTGCGGCCCGATCTCCTCGACCAGGCGGGCGAGCGCCGCGGCCGTCTCGACCTCCTCGTCCTTTCCGACATGGAGATCGGAAACGTGGAGGAAGCGCGCGGCCACGACCGAACGAGGCTATAGATTCCGGGTGATGGCCGAAGAGACAGAGACAGCCGAGATCTTCGACGACCTCTACCTCGGCCTGCGGGCCGGCGGCGCCCTCCGCAAGCAACGGCGCGGCGAGGAGCTGACCGACGAAGAGGAGGAGGCGCTCGGCCGCTGGCAGCGCCTCTCGACCGCGCGCAAGGCGGCCGCGATCGGCGCCTTCGCCGTCGGCACGTTCGGCCTCGGATTCACGCTCGGCGGCCTCGTCTTCGGCCGCTGGCGCAAGTGAAGACCCGCTGAG
Organism: Gaiellaceae bacterium; assembly: GCA_035517075.1. Classification (GTDB taxonomy): domain Bacteria; phylum Actinomycetota; class Thermoleophilia; order Gaiellales; family Gaiellaceae; genus Palsa-739. The sequence goes on from DATIZN010000038.1 coordinate 4,057, forward strand.
TCAGCCCTCGCGCGCCCGGCGTGCGGTTCCCCCCGTCTCCCGAGGGATTCCCGGCCGGATCGAGAAACAAGCCGCCGTGGTGACGCACCGGCACGGAGTCGTCCTCGTCCGCCCGCTTGCACGCGCACTGGTGCTGGGCGGCGGCGGCGCGGCGACGTTCCTGCTTCCCTGGCCGGCGCCGGTGGCCGGGGCGCTGCTGCTCGCAGCCGCCGCGCTGACCGCGGTCGTGGCCGTCGCGCGCTGGGACCGGACGCATCTCGTCGTGAGGGGCGAGACGCTCAAGGTCGACGCCGGCGTCCTCCGCCGCCGCAGCGCGTCGGTGACGCTCGAGCCCGGCCGTGCGGTCGAGGTCGAGCAGACCCTGCCCGGGAGGCTGCTCGGCTACGTCACCGTCGTCGCCGGCGAGCTCGAGGTCGAGGCCGTGCCGAGGCGACTGGCCGAACGTTTGTTCGGTGGGTAGAATGGCCGACATATGGCTGCTGCCGACGAGCTCGTCGTCCACGGCGCCCGCGAGCACAACCTGAAGGACATCACCGTCCGCTTGCCGCGGAACCGCCTCGTGTGCATCACCGGGCTCTCCGGCTCCGGCAAGTCGTCGCTTGCCTTCGACACGATCTATGCGGAGGGACAGCGCCGCTACGTCGAGTCGCTCTCCGCGTACGCGCGCCAGTTCCTGCAGATGATGGAGAAGCCGGACGTCGACCACATCGACGGCCTCAGCCCGGCGATCTCGATCGACCAGAAGACGACCTCGCGAAACCCGCGCTCGACCGTCGGCACCGTGACGGAGATCTACGACTACCTGCGTCTCCTCTACGCGCGCGTCGGCCGGCCGCACTGCCCGGTCTGCGGCAAGCCGATCGCCGGCCAGAGCCTCGACGCGATCGTCGACCAGGTGATGAACCTCGAGGACGGGACGCGCTTCACGGTGAACGCGCCGGTCGTGCGCGACCGCAAGGGCGAGTACAAGGACGTCTTCGAGGACCTGACCCGCGAGGGCTTCACGCGCGTGAAGGTCGACGGCGAGCAGTACGTCCTCGAAGAGGGCGTGCCCGAGCTCGACAAGAAGTTCAAGCACACGATCGAGGTGGTCGTCGACCGGCTCGTGCTCAAGGGAGACCTCCGGCTTCGCCTGACGCAGTCGGTCGAGACCGCCGTCGCGCTCGCCGAGGGCCTGATCGCGATCGATCTCGTCGATACGGGCGAGCAGCTGCTCTTCTCCGAGAACTTCGCCTGCCCCGACCACGGCGTGTCGCTGCCCGAGCTCCAGCCGCGCATCTTCTCCTTCAACGCGCCGCACGGCGCCTGCCCGCGCTGCACCGGGCTCGGCTCGCAGCAGGAGATCGACCCCGAGCTGCTCGTCCCGGATCCGTCGCTCTCGATCGACGACGGCGCGCTCGTCCCGTGGTCGGTCGGCGGCTCGTCCGGGTTCTACGAGGCCGTGATCCAGGCGATCGCCGAGCGGTACGAGATCGACACGTCGCAGCCCTGGTCGGAGCTGACCGAGGAGCAGCAGAATCGCTTCCTCTACGGCACCGACGGCGAGCGCGTCTACGTCCAGTACCGCAACCGGATGGGGCGGCGCCGCCAGTACATGCTCGCCTTCGACGGGATCGTCAAGAGCCTCGAGCGGCGCTACAAGGAGACCGACTCGTCGACGCAGCGCGAGCGGATCGAGGAGTACATGTCGCTGCGGCCCTGCCCGGTCTGCAAGGGCGCGCGGCTGAAGCCGGAGGTGCTCGCGGTCACGGTCGGCGAGCGCTCGATCCACGAGTTCACGCAGCTGTCGGTCGCGGCGGCGCTCGTCTTCCTCGACTCGCTCGAGCTGACGCCGACCGAGCAGCTGATCGGGCACCGGATCCTGAAGGAGATCCGCGAGCGGCTGACCTTCCTCGACGACGTCGGCGTGGGCTACCTGACGCTCGACCGGGCGGCGGCGACGCTCTCGGGCGGCGAGGCGCAGCGGCTGCGGCTCGCGACGCAGATCGGCTCGCAGCTCGTCGGCGTCCTCTACATCCTCGACGAGCCGTCGATCGGGCTCCACCAGCGCGACAACGCGCGGCTGATCGACACGCTCGAGCGGCTGCGCGACATCGGCAACACCGTCGTCGTCGTCGAGCACGACGAGGAGATGATGCGCCGCTCCGACTGGCTCGTCGACATGGGCCCGGGCGCCGGCCTGCACGGCGGCGAGGTCGTGGCCGAGGGGCCGGCCGGAAAGGTCGAGCGGGTCGCGAAGTCGGTGACGGGCCAGTTCCTCTCCGGCAGGCGCTCGATCGCGGTGCCCGAGCGGCGCGAGGAGGATCGCGGCGCGTTCGTCGTCCGCGGCGCCTCGCAGCACAACCTGAAGGCGATCGACGTCGAGTTCCCGGTCGGCAAGTTCGTCGTCGTCACCGGCGTCTCCGGCTCGGGGAAGTCGACGCTCGTGAACGAGATCGTCTTCAAGGCGCTCGCGAACCGGCTCAACCGGGCGCGGATCAAGCCGGGCGCGCAC
>DATIZN010000039.1:0-53384 GCA_035517075.1 Gaiellaceae bacterium
GCGATGGCGACGACGGCTGTGAGCGCGCCGAGCCTGCGGAGCTTCTCTACGACCGGCGTGCCCACTGGCGAATTCCCAGCAGGACGACCGCCGCGAGCAACAGCAGGAAGGTGGCGGCACCGGCCCACAACGCGTACGACGGGAGTCCCTTGGCGGCTGGTGCCTTCGCGGGCGGAGCGCCCTTGTACACCTGCCGCTGCTGCGCCTCGCTCACATGAAGCGGAAGCGTCGCCGACAGATGCTTGACCGGACCGGCCTTCTTGCGATAGCCGGTCGCGATCCCGTTGTAGGCCAGCCGCAGATTGGCCTGATACGTACCCGGATCGAGCACATGGCCGCGAAGCAGCACCGGATACTCGATCGACGTGTGCGGAAGGATGAGGTCGAGGTTCAGGCGAGCCGAGCCGATGATCTGGCCCTTCGAATTCCTGACGACGAACAGCCCGTGCGGCTTCATCATCAGGCGACCCGTGTTCTCGAGCTTGACGTAGACGTACTGGAACCCGCGCGCGCCGCCCGGCCGCACGCCCACGAGCCTCAGCTGCGCCGAGGCCGGGCCGGGAACCTGGACCTCGACCGCGACGATCGTGAGGTGGCGGATCCGCACGTGCAGGTCGCCCTGCTGGGGAGGCGCCGAGAGCTGGAGGTTCTGGGCCACGATGCCGCCGAGGTGGTCGCCGGGAACCGCGTGCGCGGGCACGTGAACGGTGACCGGCACCTGGGTGCTCGAGTGCGGCGCGAGCGTGACGCGCGAACTGCCGAGGCTGACCCACCTGCCGACGTCGCGACGTGCGACGTTCCGGCCCTCGTACACCGCTCCGCTCGTCGCGCCGGTCGTCGCGTCGACCGGGTAGAGGGCGATCGTACCGGGCGTATCGCCGACGTTGAACACGCGCACGGAGTTCGAGACCGTCGCGCCCGGAGCCGCCTTGATCACGAAGTACGAGCGGCTCTCCCTGACGCTACGGTCGAAGTGGACCGGTGTGAGCGCGAAGCTCGCCTCGCCGCCCGTGCTGCCGGCGCTGCCCGCGCCGAGTCCGGTCGGAGCCGCGACGGCGGCCGCGAGCACGATCAGGAGAAGGGTGTAGCGCCGCATACGTCCTCTATCGATCAAATCCAGGGTTTTCTTTAGTCCTTGCAAGCACGCCGGAGGCCGCTTCCGCGGCCTCCGGGTCGTGCGTGCTGCGATCGGACCTTTACGGCCCGCTGACGATGGCGATCGTCAGCGTGCTGGTGTACGAGCCGGCGAGCGTGTTCGCCGGGACGGCCACCTGCATCGTCGGGGTGACGGTGAACCCGCCCATCCCCGAGGAGGCAGCCGCGTTGAACAGCTTCACCGCCGTGGGCGGGACGCTGCCGGCCGGAACGCCGAGGGGGTACGTGATGGCGTTCGTCGGATTCGTGCAGGTCACGCTGGCGTTGCAGGCCGACGTGACGCCGGTGATGCTCGACGCGGACGTCGAGAGGGTCTTGCCACCGCCGGCGGAGAACTGCGTCGACGTGATCGTGATGTTCCAGCCTGCGCCGGAGCCCGTCGCGTCGACGACCGACAGCGGAATACCGAACGACGTCGTCTGATCCGTACCGTTGAGCGTGACCGAACCGCTCGGCGTGGCGCTCGACGACATCGAAAGCGTCCCTGCGGTGACTCCGACTGTTGCCGTGACGCTCGCCGCCGAGGCAGTGGCCGCGACGATGAGGGCAACAAGGCCGACCGCAGAGAGCGCCGCAATGATCTTCTTCATTACTTCGCTCCTAACCTTTTGTCCGGGGGACGTTCCCTGTTTCGACGAATGGGCCCGCGGACTCTTCACTTGTTCGAGGGATTCGCGGGTCGTAGCGCCGAAAGCGGGAAGCGGCCGGGTGCATCCGGAGCTGCCGGATACGCTGACTCCGATGGAGGAGCGGTACCCGATCGGCGTCACGGCGTCCTGCGCAGTGGCGGTCCTGCGCTTCGGCGAGGGCGAGGGCTACTCGGGCTGGGCCGCGGCGATCGGCTTGCGAAGCGGCGAGGCGGCGATCCGCCTCCCTGGGCAATATCCGGGAGTGCTCGCGCAGCGCCTCCGCTCGGCCGCGGAGCGCTTCTCCCCCGGCCTGCGGCTCGCACGCGACGAGTTCCTCGACCTCACCGCAATCGCAGCGGGCGGCGAGGAGACGCTGGCGCTCTCCTCGACTGCACGCTCACCCGTGCGCGTCACCGTGGAAGTGCCCCGCGACGAGGCGGACGCGCTCGCGGAGCTGCTCGAGCGGGCGCAGTCGCTGATCGAGACGCTCCGTCAGGGCCTCGGCCTCGTGCCCGATTCGCTGCCGGAGGCGCTCTAGGTGGCCGGGCTCCGCGACTACGGCGCCGCGGTCGCGCGCGTCGCGCCGCGGGCGGTGCGACAGGTGCGGCTCGCCCGCGAGGAGCGGCTCGTCTTCGTCGTCGGCTGCCCGCGCTCGGGCACGACGTTCCTCGCCGCGGCAATCGGATCCGTCCCCGGCTTCGTCGACCTCGGCGAGGTGACGCCGTGGAAGGCGGCGCTGCCGTCGGCGCCGTCCGCCGCGCAGCTCCGCCGGATCCTCGAGCGCGTGCGCCTGCTCGGGCTGGCGAGCGGCCTCCGCGGCGTCGAGCAGACGCCGGAGACCGCGTTCGCGCTCGACGCGGCGCTCGCCGCGTATCCGCGGGCGCTCGCGGTGCACTCGCTGCGGGACGGCCGCGACGTCGTCTGCTCCCTGCTCGAGCGCGGCTGGCTGAGCGCGTCGCGCGCGGGCACGGACGACGCGGGCCTCGAGTACGGGTCGCAGGCGCGATTCTGGGTCGAGCCGGAGCGGCGCGAGGAGTTCGAGCGCGTCTCCGACGCGCGGCGCTGCGCCTGGGCGTGGCGACGATACGTCGAGGCGGCGCGCCTAGCCGCCGGCGACCGGATACTCGAGGTGCGCTACGAGGCGCTCCCCGACTCGGTCGACCGGCTCGCGGAGTTCCTCGGCGCGGACGCAGCCGCGCTCCACCGGGCGCTCGACGCCTTCCGCGACTCCTCGGTCGGCCGCTGGCGGCGCGATCTCGCGGCGGAGCAGCTCGCGGAGGTCGAGTCCGAGGCGGGAGGCCTGCTCGCCAAGCTCGGCTACGTGTCCGGCTAGGCCGCGTCAGTCGCCGACTGACCGGCGGAGCTCTTCGAGCCGCGGATCGAGCTCCCCCTCCTCGCTCGCCCACTCGTCGAGGACGGCGCGCACCTTCGGCCACTCGCCGGGCGGCAGCTCGTTCCCCTCCGGGTCGCTGCGCGAGTAGGTGATGTGGCTCGCGGCCATCTGTCCGTCCGCGGCGTTGAGGCGCTCGATGAGGGCGTCCGCCACCTCGTCGGGCAGCTCGAACGTCCGGGTGACGCGTAGGTTCGTCGCCATGGGCCCGTACGGTCTCACGGAGCGTCGATCGCGTCAAGCGCTCGGCTAAAGAATCGCGCGCTGTTCTAGCGTCGTAGGGGTGATGGTCGACGAGCTCGAGGCCCTCTATCGCGAGCGGCTGCCGGAGTTCACACGTGCCGCGGCTGCGATCGCGGGCGATCCGGAGGCCGGCCGCGACGCCGTGCAGGACGCCTTCGCGAAGGCGCTCCGCAAGCGGCGGCGCTTCCGCGGCGAGGGGAGCCTCGAGGCGTGGGTCTGGCGAATCGTCGTCAACGCGGCCCGCGATGCGGGTCGGCGCCGGCGCAGACGGGTCGCCGCACCCGTGCCGGTCGAAGCACGCGCCCAAGAGCTCGGATTGCCGCTCGAGCTGCTCACGGAGCGGCAGCGCGAGGTGCTCTTCCTCCACTACTTCGCCGACCTCGACTACACGACGATCGCGCTGGGCCTCGGCATCAGCACGGGCACGGTCGGCGCGACCCTCTCCGCCGCCCGCGAGACGCTGCGCGGCGCGCTCACGAAGGAGGCCTGCTGATGGACGCCTATCTCGACGGACTGCTCGACGAGCTCGTGACGGCGGAGCCGCGGGAGGCCTGGGCCGACGTGCTCCACCGCGCGCGGCGCTCGCGGCGCCGCTATATGGCGCTCGCAGCGTTGGTCGGAGCGCTCGTGCTGGCGCCCGCCGCCTGGGCCGCGGTGAACGCGTTCGAAGGAACACCCGCGCCGCCGGCCATCTCCCAGGACTTCACCCAGCTCAACACCATGGCCGATCTCGCTGTCCAGCAGGGCATCGCCGCGAAGTGGCCGCACGCGGACGTGAGCAAGGCGCACGGCGTCATTGAGATCCAGACCGCGGACGGCCCGGAGGATGTCTGGACCGCACCGAGCGACGAGGGAGGTCAGTGCTACTTCATCGACTGGGCGAACGACCCACCGGAGCAGGACGGCAGCCAGTACGGCTTCGGCGGCTGCCCGCCCGCGATCCCGCCGGCCTCGAACATCAGCTGGGGCGCCGCCTGGATCGCCGGGCACCCCGATCTCGTGACCGTCGACGGGAACGTCTATGTCGACGCGTCGACGGTTCAGGTCACGCTCGACGACGGATCTACGGTGACACTTCCCCTCGTAGAGCACGTGTTCCTCGGGTCTCTTCCGAAGGGCTCGGTCGTGGACAAGGTGACGGCCTTCGACGCAGCCGGAAACGTGGTCGCGCGCGCGACGGCAGCCGCGGGCTAGCGAGCCTCCGCGTTTCCTGAGCTCACCCTTACCACGTCGTAACAGGCGCCGCGGCTACCCTCGACGCATGACCTCATGGATCATCATCATCGCGCTGTATCTGCTCGGCATGAGCCTCCTGGCCTGGGCCGGCGGCATCGCCGCGGCCTCCGACGCGATCTCGCGCTGGGGCGGCTCGAGGGTCGAAGGACTCTCCGGCTCGACCTGCCGCTAGACCTCTAGCTCCTACGACTTCGCGTCGGCCCAGCTGTCGCCGGCGCCGACGTCGACGGCGAGCGGCGGGTCGAGCGGATAGGCGCCGCACATCTCCTCGCGCACGAGCTCCTTCACCGAGGGCGTCTCGGCGTCGGGCGCCTCGAGGAGGAGCTCGTCGTGCACCTGGAGGACGAGGCGCGCGCTTCTCCCTTCCTCCCGCAGCCGGCGCTCGATCGAGACCATCGCCTTCTTGATGATGTCGGCATTCGAGCCCTGCATCACGAAGTTGACCGCGACGCGCTCGCCGAAGCCGCGGGTCTGGCGGTTCCGCGCGCGCAGCTCGGGCACCGGGCGCCGCCGGCCGAGCAGGCTCGTCGCGTAGCCGTCGCGCTCGGCCTGCTCGATCGTGCGCTCGATGAAGTCCTGCACGAGCGGGAAGCGTGCGAGGTACGCGTCGATGTACTCCTGCGCCTGCTCCCGCGGGATCTCGAGGTTCTCGGAGAGGCCGTACGCCGAGATGCCGTAGACGATCCCGAAGTTGATCATCTTCGCGATCGAGCGCTGTGCCGAGGTCAGCTTCGCCGGGTCGACGCCGAGCACCTCGGCCGCCGTCGCGCGGTGGATGTCCTCCCCGCGCTCGAACGCCTCGCGCAGCTTCGGCTCGCCGGAGACGTGCGCGAGGATGCGTAGCTCGATCTGCGAGTAGTCGGCGGAGACGAGCCGGCAGCCTGGCTCGGCGACGAAGGCGGAGCGGATCTCGCGCCCGAGCTCCGTGCGGATGGGGATCGACTGGAGGTTCGGGTTCGTCGTCGAGAGGCGGCCGGTCGCCGCGACGGCCTGGTTGAACGTCGTGTGCAGGCGCCCGTCCTCTCCGAGCATCTCGGGCAGCGGTTGCAGATACGTGTTGAGGAGCTTCGAGAGCTCGCGCCACTCCTCGACCACCGGCACGATCTCGTGCTCGTCACGGATCGCGCGCAGCACCTTCGTGTCGGTCGAGTAGCCCGTCTTGCCCTTGCGGCCGGGCGTGAGCTCGAGCTTCTCGAAGAGGATCCGCGCGAGCTGCATCGGCGAGCCGAGGACGAAGTCCTCGCCCGCGAGCTCGTACGCGCGCGACTCGAGCTCCTCGACGCGGTCGGCGAGCCGCGCCGTGATCTCGCCCATGCGGTACGTGTCGATCTTGACTCCGGCCTCTTCCATGCCGCGGAGGACGGAGACGAGCGGCAGCTCGACGTCGCGGTAGAGCCGCTCGGCGCCCTTCTCGCGGACGCGCTCGAGCAGCGGGTCGCGCAGGCGGAGCGTGACGGCGGCATGCCGGACGAGCCGGGCCGTCTCCTCCTCGGCCTCCGGCTCGGGGACGGCCTCGACCGCATACTCGGCCGCGAGGTCGTCGAGCAGATACTCGCTCCGGCCCGGCTCGATCAGGTAGGCGAGGAGCATCGTGTCGTCGGCAGCCTCGACGCCGACCGTCTTCGCGTCGTGCGCGACGAGCGTGCCCTCGAGCCGCTCGGGCCGCGGCGAGACGACGACCTCGTCGCCGAACGCGAGTGCGATCCGTCCCCCGCCCTCGGCATCCCAGTCGGCGGCCACGCCCACGAGCTCGCCAAGTTGCAATTTGCAACTTGGCTCCTCGTGCCAGGTCACGGCCGTGCCGGACGAGATCCGCTCCCGCGCCGGCACGGCCTCGTCGAGCTCGTCGACCCGGGCGAGCAGCGCGCGGAACTCGAACTGCCGGAACGTCTCGCGGAGCTGCGCGCGGTCGGGCGGCGCGAGGACGAGGTCGGCCGGGTCGCAGTCGAGCTCGAGATCCCGCCGCATCGTCGCGAGCTGCTTCGCCGCGCGGGCCTGCTCGGCGAACTCGGTCAGGTTCTTCCGCCGCGCGGGCGACTGCTCGTCGACGTGCGCCAGCACCTCCTCGAGCGAGCCGTACTGCGCGACGAGCTGGCCCGCCGTCTTGTCGCCTATGCCGGGGACGCCGGGAATGTTGTCGGAGGTGTCGCCCTTGAGGCCGATGAAGTCGGGGATCTGCTCGGGCCGGATCCCGTAGCGCGCCTCGACCCGCTCGGGCGTGTAGACGTTGACGTCGCTCACGCCGCGCGGCGTCATCATCAGGCAGACGTTCTCCGAGACGAGCTGGAAGGCGTCACGATCGGTCGAGACGACACACGTCCTGATCCCCGCCTCGTCGGCGCGGGTGGCGAGCGTCGCGATCACGTCGTCGGCCTCCCAGCCCTCGAACTCGAGGTTGCGATAGCCGAACGCCTCGACGATCGGCCGGAAGTGCGGGAACTGCTCGGCGAGGAGGTCCGGCATCGGGCGGCGGCCCTCCTTGTAGACGACCTCGGCCGCGGCCGCCTCGGCGTGGCGATGCACCGGCCGCGTGTCCCACGCGACCGCGACGCCCTTCGGGCGGTAGTCGGAGAGGAGCTTGAACAGCATGTTCGTGAAGCCGAGCAGGCCGCCCGTCGGGAAGCCCTCGCTCGTCGCAAGCTCCTCCGGCAGCGCGAAAAACGCGCGGTAGGCGAGGTTGTTCCCGTCGACGAGGAACAGCTCGGCCTCGCGCGCGGGCGCGTCGTTGAGGTCGAGCTCGGCGCCCGTGAGCGTCTTCGGGGACATCGGTTCGAGTCTATTCCGAGCACTGCTTGAATCCGCGGATGCCCCGCGTGCCCCTCCTCTCGGGGACGAACCTCGTCGTCGCGGACGCCGAGGGCGCCGTGGTGCTGCGGCCGCCGCCGCCCGGCCGCGCCACCGACGTGGAGGCGGCGACCCGCGAGGCGCTGCGCTTCCCGCTCGACGGCGAGCCCCTCGAGGACCTCCCGCGGGGCGCCATACGCGCGACGATCGTCGTCCAGCCACCGGCGCTGCCGATCCCGAGCTTCCCCGCCGATCCGAGACAGCGGGCTCTCGCCGCGGTCGTCGACGCGCTCGTGGGGATCGGGGTGCCGACCAACCGGCAGACGCTCTTCGTCGCCTGCGGGCTGATGCGCCGCACGGGCCAGCGCTGGCTGCCGCATCTCGTCACCCCGGAGCTCGCCCGCCGCTTCCGTGGGAACGTCGTCGTCCACGACGCGGAGGATCCGTCCCTCGTCCTGCTCCACGACGGCCCACCGCCGCTGCGCGTCGCGCGGGAGCTCGTGGAGACCGATCTCGTGATCGTCGTGACCTCCGCGGAGAGCGTCCTCGACGGCGGCCCGTCAGCGCTGCTCGCGGCGGCCGGCGCAGAGGCGCAGCGACGGGCGCTCGCCCACTCGCTACTCGAGACCGCCGGCTCCGGCGGCTGGCGCCTGGCGACGCGGCTCGAGAGCGCGATCGGCGAGCGGGTGCCGCTGCTCGGCGCCTCCCTCGTCCTCAACCACCCGCAGCTGACGGGGCTCCTGCACGGCTACCCCTACGAGGAGGCGGCCGCCGACCGCATCGTTCGCTCACCGCTCCGCTACGCGTATTCCGCGGTGCCCGCGTTCGTCAGGCGGCGGATCCTGCGCTCTGTGTCCGCCGAGCGCACGGCGGCAGCCGTGCTCGCCGGGCCGCCTTCGATCGCCCACGCCGAGGCGCTGCTGCGGATGATCGAGCTCCGCGGGACGGCGCTCTCGGAGCCGCTCGACGCGCTCGTCATCGGCACGCCGGGGACGACGCCGTTCCTGCCCCGCGAGAGCCCGAACCCGCTCGTGGCCGCCCATCTCGGCCTCGCGCACGCGCTCGCTCTCTGGCGGGATGCGTTCCCGGTCGTCGACGGCGGCGTGGCGATCATCGTCAGCGGCTTCCGGCGCACGTTTCCCCGTCCGACCCAGCAGCCCTACCACGTCTTCTTCCGCGCCGCACCCGTCGCGCGGGACCCGGAGCTCCTGGCCGCAGCCGAGGCGGCGGCCAAGGCCGACGCGCGCGCGCTGGAGGAGTACCGCGCCGGCAGCACGGTGCATCCGCTCCTGCCGTTCCGCGATTGGGACGCGTGCCTGCCGGCGCTCGAACGGCTCGGCTCGGTCTACGTCGCCGGCGCCCGCGACGCGACGACCGTCCGCCAGCTCGGCTTCGTCCCGATCGGCGGAATCGGCGCGGCGATCCAGATGGCGCGCGGCGAGGCCGGCGCCGACGCCCGGATCGGGTTCCTGCTCTCGCCGCCGTACTTCCCGCTCAAGGTGGGCGGGTAGCGCTCGGCGTACCATGCGCGCAGGCCGAAGTGGCGAAACTGGTATACGCGCCGGACTCAAAATCCGGTGGCCTTCGGGCCGTGTGGGTTCGAGTCCCACCTTCGGCATCGCGAGCGTCTAGGCTCGCCTGGACGTGGCGAAGACCATCGGCATGCTCACCGGCGGCGGGGACTGTCCCGGCCTGAACGCGGTGATCCGCGCCGTCGTCCGCCGCGCCGACGCGGCCGGCTGGGACGTCGTCGCGGTGCGCGAGGGCTGGCGCGGCCTCGTCGAGCCGATCTTCGAGGATCTCGGGCCGCAGCAAGTCTCCGGAATCCTGCCGCGCGGCGGGACGATCATCGGCACGAGCCGCACGAACCCGTTCAAGCTCGAGAACGGCGTCGAGCGCGTGCTGCAGAACTTCCGCGACCGGGGGCTCGACGCGCTCGTCGCGATCGGCGGCGAGGACACGCTCGGCGTCGCCTCCCGCCTGCACGGCGAGCACGGACTGCCCGTGGTCGGCGTCCCGAAGACGATCGACAACGACCTCTCCGGCACCGACTACACCTTCGGCTTCGACACCGCCGTCGCCATCGCGACCGAGGCGATCGACCGTCTGCACACGACGGCGGAGTCGCACAACCGCGTCATGGTCGTCGAGGTGATGGGACGCCACGTCGGCTGGATCGCCGTCATGAGCGGGATCGCCGGCGGCGCCGATGTGATCCTCGTCCCGGAGATCCCGATCGACTTCGACGAGGTCGCCGAGTCGATTCGCAAGCGGCACGCGCGCGGCAAGAACTTCTCGATCGTCGTGATCAGCGAGGGGTGCGAGCTGCCCGGACTGGCCGAGGCGGAGGAGCGCGACCAGTTCGGCCATGTGATCCTCTCGGAACGCGGCGTCGGAGACGTCCTCGGTCGCGAGATCCAGCAGCGCACCGGCTTCGAGACGCGCGTGACGGTGCTCGGGCACATCCAGCGGGGCGGCTCGCCGACGGCGCGCGACCGCGTGCTCGCCACCCGCTTCGGGCTCAAGGCGGCCGACCTCGCGCTCGCCGGCGAGTTCGGCCAGATGGCGGCGCTGCGAGGGGACGACGTCGTCGCCGTCCCCCTCGCAGAGGCCACCGCCGAGCTCAAGTTCGTGCCGCGCGAGTGGTACGAGGTCGCGCGGGCCTTCTTCGGCTAGAGCGCCGGCGCCGTCTCCGCCTCGGCCGCCTCGGGCGCGTCACCTCCCTCCGCCAGCACCGAGCCGAACTCCGCCACCTTGGCCGGCGACGTCGCGCGCAGCCAGAGGAGCCACACGACGCCGAGCCCGAGCCAACCGAGCGCGATCCAGATCGAGTAGCTGATCGGGGCCGGCGGACGAGGCGTGATCGACCAGTAGATCGTCGCCACGCACACGGCGATCGCCCCGACGGGCAGGACGACGTCGAGCCCGACGTTGTACGCGACCGCGGAGGTCGCCCGTGTCCGCCAGAAGTACGTCATCCCGGCGAGCGAGACGAGGATGTACGTGCCGAGGATCCCGAACGTCGCCGTCGTCGCCATGAAGGCGAAGTACGTGAACGCGTTGTTCCACGTTCCCCGGGCGAGCCAGCCGACGAGCAGGGCGGTGAGCCCGAGCGAGGCGATGATCGAGACCCACGGCGTGTTGAAGCGCGGGTGCGTCCACGCGAACACCTTCGGCAGTCCGCCCTCGCGTCCCATCGCGAAGGCCGTGCGCGAGACGAGGGCGGTGCCGGCGAGCGCGGCGACGAAGGCGTCGATGACGACCGCGACGTCGACGAGCGTCGCGAACCAGCTGCCGACGTACTGCGTCGAGAGCTGGTCGAGCGCGGCGGGGCTGCTCGCCCACGCGCCCGAGTTGCCGACGCCGAAGCCGACGGACATCGCCCAGGTGAGGAAGACGTAGAAGACGAGCGCGACGAGGACGGCCGAGAGGATCGCCTTGGGGATCATCCGCCGCGGCTCCGACGACTCCTCGCCGAGCGCCGCCGCCGCCTCGAAGCCGATGAAGCCGGTGAACGCGAACACCATCGCGTAGAAGAAGTCGTGCGTCGTGTGCGTGCGACTCGGGTTGAACGGCTGGAGCGTGACGCCCGACGCGCCGCCCTTGCCGAGGATCACGAAGGCGAGGATCAGGAGCAGGAGCACGCCCGCGACCGCGAACACGAGCTGCGTGCGCGTCGAGATCCGGATATCGCCGAGCGCGAAGACGGTGAGCAGGGCGAGCAGGATCCAGAAGCACTCGAACCAGCTGAGATTGAGCGACGTGTGCGCGGTCAGGACGGTCGAGAGGAAGAACGACGAGATGATGAGCACGAACGAGATCCCGGCCGCGAAGCCCCAGGCGTAGAGCCAGCCGCCGAGGAAGCCCGCGTTGGAGTCGAGCCCGCGCGAGATGTAGGTGTAGAGGCCGCCGGCGCTCGCCATGCGCCGGCTGAACCGGATGATCACGGAGGCGAGGCAGAGCGAGCCCACGCCGGCCGTGAGGTAGACGAGCGGGACGGCCGCTCCCGCGCCGCCGGCGGCGGCGCTCGTGCCGAGCGAGCTGGCCATGACGAGCGCGAGCAGCGCGAGCGAGAGCCCGAACGTCTCGCGCAGACCGAGGATGCCGCGGCTGAGGGATCCGACGCGGCCGAGCGATTCGAGCATCTTCCCTCCTCCTTAGTCGGGGACGAAGGCGAGGACGCGCGCGGGCGCCCCGTTCGCCCGGCGCACCTTCAGCGGCGCGACGACGACCCGCGCCCGCGCCGGCAGACGGTCGAGGTTGGTGAGGTTCTCGAGGATCATTCGACCTCCGCCGAGCCACACCTGGTGCAATTCGAAGGTCTCGGTATCGACGGGGTCCGCAGACGGGCCGTCGAAGCCGACCCCGACGATCCCGCGCTCGATGAGCGCCCGCGACGCCTCGGCGTCGGGATACGACCACCCCGTCCAGTATGCGTCGCTGCCCCAGTTGCGGCCGTTGCCGGAGCAGACGAAGAGCCAGTCACCGGAGCCGAGGTCGCCGAGGAGGGGCTCGAGCTCGTCGAGGCCGATCGGGCCCGGCTCGCGCTGCGAGACGTCGACGGTGACGGCATCGGTTGCAAGCGACTCGAGCGGGATCTCGTCGAGCGTGGCGCCGCCGAGCGCGTGATGGGCCGGCGCGTCGACGTGCGTGCCGATGTGGTTCAGCAGGTGGTACTCGGACATCGCGTAGCCGTCCCGCTCGACGACCGCGATGTCGTCGAACGACGGATCGGGAATGCCCGGGTACAGCGGCATCCCGTTCTCGAGATGCTGCGTCAGGTCGACGATCCGCACCGCTCGACAGTATGAAGCCGGACCCGGCGTCAGGCGAGCCTGGCGGCGACGATCACCGCCATGTCGGGCGTGGCGAGCAACTCGCTCGCGACGAGGCGCGGATCCCGCAGGAGGAACTCGCGCACCTCGTCGCCCTCGACCGGTCGGCCGGGCGTCATGTCGTCCTTCACGAGGATGCCGCCCGGCTCGGCGAGCGCGAGGATCGCCTCCCACTTACTCTCCGTGACGGGCCGGAGCCCGCCGTCGACGAAGACGAGCCCGAACGGCCCTCGCCCATCCAGCTGCTCGAAGGCGTCGCCCTCGACCAGCTCGACGTTCGCGAGGCCGGTCAGCCGCTTCCGCGCGACGGCCACGCGCTCGGGATCGCGCTCGACGGTGACGACGCTGCGCGCGGTTTCGGCCATGACCGCCGCCGTCTCCCCGTACGCGGCGCCCAGCTCGGCGACGTCGCGCCCCGTTGCGAGCACGCGCAGGAGCGCCTGCACCTCCGGGATCGCGGTCGCGCCGCCGGTCACGTCAGCGGCCGATCGGGTGCCAGACCGTCTTCAGCTCGAGGAACGCGCCGACCTCCCACGGGCTCTGCGCATCGGCGGCGCCGTGGACGACGCGCTTGACGTTCTCGGCGGCGAGACGCTCGAGCTCGGCCGCGTCGCCGTCGGCGCCGCAGAGGTCGATCGCGTTGACGTCCATGTGGGACGCGAGCCAGGGGCCGAGCTCCGCCGCAAAGCCGGTGAGGACGTTCACCACTCCGCCGGGCACGTCGCTCGTCGCGATCGCCTCGGCGAGCTCGACCGCGGCGAGCGGGCGCGCCTCGGACACGACGGCTACGACCGCGTTGCCACCGACGAGCGGCGGCAGCAGACGCGTGACGAGCCCGAGCAGCGGCGGCGCTTCCGGCGCGAGGACGGCGACGACGCCGGTCGACTCCGGCACGGTGAAGTTGAAGTACGGGCCGGCGACGGGATTCGACCCGCCGAGGACCTGGGCGAGCTTGTCGGCCCAGCCTGCGTACCAGACGATCCGGTCGATCGCCCCCTCGACCTCCTCGCGCCCGCTGCAGAGACCGGCGAACTCCGCGGCGCGCGCCTCGACCATCTCGGCGAGTCGGTAGAGCACCTGGCCGCGGTTGTAGGCGGTTGCGGCGGCCCAGCCGGGCTGCGCCGCGCGGGCCGCGCGAACGGCGTCGCGCACGTCCTTGCGGGAGGCGCGCGCGACGTTCTGCCCCTCGGCCTCGTACGTGCGGCCGGACTCGCTGCGCGGGAACGCGCCGCCGATGTAGAGCTTGTACGTCTTACGGACGGGGAGGCGCGTCACCGGTCGAACTCCAGGTACGGCTCGAGCCCGTGCCGCCCGCCCTCGCGGCCGAAGCCCGACTCCTTGTAGCCGCCGAACGGCGAGCTCGGGTCGAAGCGGTTGTACGTGTTCGCCCAGACGACGCCGGCGCGGAGGCGCTGCGCCATCCAGAGGATCCGCGAGCCCTTCTCCGTCCACACGCCGGCGCTCAAGCCGTACGGCGTGTTGTTCGCCTTCTCGATCGCCTCTTCGGGCGTGCGGAAGGTGAGGACGGAGAGGACGGGTCCGAAGATCTCCTCCTGCGCGATCCGGTAGCTCTGCGCGACGTTCGTGAACACGGTCGGCGCGAACCAGTAGCCCTTCTCGGGGAGCGTGCACGGCGGCTGGTAGATCTCGGCGCCCTCCTGCTCGCCGGAGGCGACGAGCTCGCGGATCTTCTCGAGCTGGGCGGCGGAGTTGATCGCCCCGATGTCGGTGTTCTTGTCGAGCGGGTCGCCGACCCGGAGCGTCGAGAGGCGGCGCTGCAGCTTCGCGACGAGCGGCTCGTAGATCGATTCCTGCACGAAGAGCCGCGATCCGGCGCAGCAGACGTGCCCCTGGTTGAAGTAGATGCCGTTGACGATCCCCTCGACGGCCTGATCGAGCGCGGCGTCGTCGAAGACGATGTTCGCCGCCTTGCCGCCGAGCTCGAGGGTGAGCCGCTTGCCGCTGCCGGCGAGGCGGCGCTGGATCCCCTTCCCGACCTCGGTCGAGCCGGTGAAGGCGATCTTGTCGACGCCGTCGTGCTCGACGAGCGCAGCGCCGGTGCGGCCGTCGCCGGTGACGATGTTGACGACGCCCGGCGGCAGCTCGGCCTGGCGAAGGACGTCGCAGAAGAGGAGCGCGCTGAGCGGCGTCGTCTCGGCCGGCTTGAGGACGACCGTGTTGCCGCACGCGAGCGCCGGCGCGACCTTCCACGCGAGCATGAGGAGCGGGAAGTTCCACGGGATGATCTGGCCGGCCACGCCGACGGGGCGCGGGCGCCGGTTGGGGAACGCGTACTCGAGCTTGTCGGCCCAGCCGGCGTAGTAGAAGAAGTGGGCGGCCGCGAGCGGGAGGTCGACGTCTCGCGACTCCTTGATCGGCTTGCCGCCGTTGAGCGACTCGAGGACGGCGAACTCGCGCGAGCGCTCCTGGAGGAGGCGCGCGATCCGGAACAGGTACTTCGCGCGCTCGGAGCCCGAGAGCGACGACCAGCCGTCCGCGTACGCAGCACGGGCTGCGGCGACCGCGCAGTCGACGTCGGCGCGCGTGCCCTGGCCGACGGCGGCGAGCGGCTCCTCGTCGCGCGGCGCGATCGTCTCGTACGTCTCGGCGGGCTCGAGCCACTCGCCGCCGACGAAGTGGCCGTAGCGCTCGGCGATGCGGACGATGTCGCGCGACTCGGGCGCGGAGGCATACGTCCAGTCGCCGGGCACCTCGAGATCGCGCTTCGGCTTGTCCAACTCAGACACGACCGGCTCCGGCTCCGACAGGTCCGAGCGGGGCGCAGGCACCTGCAAGCGGGCGCGTTCCCCAAACCCACCCCCCACCCTCTTGGGTGGGGGCAAGCGTAAGGCGGAAGCTGTCGCGTGTGGGCGCCGGCTTGGTCACGGAAGCGTGGATCCTCAGTCGAGCGTGAAGTAGTCGGGGCTCTGGTACGCGCCGGTCCGCTCCTTGCGGAGCTGCATGAGGACGTCGTTGACGAGCGACGACGCGCCGAGCCGGTACAGCTCCGGCGTCAGCCACTCCGGCCCCAGCGTCTCGTGCACGAGCACGAGATGCTGGACGGCCTGCTTCGCCTGGCGAATCCCCCCGGCGGCCTTGAAGCCGACCCGCCGCCCGGTCTCCTCGTACACGTCCCGGATCGCCTCGAGCATGCAGAGCGCGACGGGAAGCGTCGCCGCCGGCGCGATCTTCCCGGTCGAGGTCTTGACGAAGTCGGCGCCCGCCGCGATCGCGAGCAGCGTCGCCCGACGCACGTTGTCGTACGTGCCGAGCTCGCCCGTCTCGAGGATCACCTTCAGGTGCGCCCCGCCGCACGCCTCCTTCACCTGCACGACCTCGTCGTACACCTTCGCGTAGCGGCCGGAGAGGAACGCGCCGCGGTCGATCACCATGTCGATCTCGTCCGCGCCCAGCTCGAGGGCCGAGCGCACATCGGCGAGCTTGACCGCCGTCGGGTACTGCCCCGACGGGAACCCCGTCGCGACGGCGGCGACCTTCACGTCACTGCCGGCCAGCCGCTCACGCACGGCCGGCACGAGATTCGGATAGACGCAGACGGCCGCCACGGGCGGCACCGATGCATCGGACGGATCCGGCCGCCGCGCCTTCGACGCGAGCGCCGCCGCCTTCCCCGGCGTGTCGGCGCCTTCGAGCGTCGTCAGGTCGGTCGTCCGGATCGCGAGCAGCAGCGCCCACACCTTCGCCTCGCGCTTGATCGAGCGCTTCGCGAGCGACGCCGCACGCTCCTCGAGCGCGACCGCGTCGACGGCCCCGATCCGCGGCAGTCTCGCCTCGAGCGGAAGCTCGAAGCCGGCGGGAAGGGCAGGCGCCTGCGCCACACGGTGAGTGTAGTGCGCTAGGCCGTCTCCTCCACCGCGCGCCGCGCCTCGAGCTCGTACGGGTTCTCGGCATAGCCGCGGACGACGTAGGAGAGCGGCATCCGCACGGGCCGGTGCTGCATCTGCCAGACGTGGCACAGCTCGTGGGTGACGAGATCGCCGTCGGCGAGGAAGCCGTGGGAACGAACGAAGATCGCCACGTGCGTCGCGTAACCGTCGAAGCGGCGGAACCAGGGGAGCCGGAACAGCCACGGCGCGACGACGAGCCGGACCCGCCGCAGCGAGACGGGCCTGGGATAGAGGGCGAGCCGGTCGAGGCGCGCCTTCGCCGCCTCGAGCGCCCGGCGCCGCTCGTCGTCCGCTGCCGCCATCAGCCTCTAGCATGGCCCGATGCCGAGGAGAATGCTCGCGGCGGCCGCACTCGCGGCGCTCGCCGCCGGGGCCGCTGCGTGCGCAGGCTCGAGCGCGACGTCGACCCGCCACCGGACGCACACCGCGCCGGCGCAGGTCTCGCCGGCGGAATCGGTGATGGGCACGCTGCTCGCGCCGCCCGACCGCAGCTTCCTCGCACGGGTTCGGGCCGGGAAGATGGGCGGCGTCCTGCTGCTCGGGAACGGCTGGACGTCGCGCAGCACGGTGGCGACCGTGACGGCCGAGCTGCAGCGCGCCGCGTGCACGCGCGGCGAGCCGCTCCTGGTCGGAGCCGACCAGGAAGGCGGGATCGTCCGCCGGCTGCCCTGGGTGGCGCCGACGGTCGCGCCGTCGCAGATGACGAGCCCGGCCGAGGCGCACAGCCAGGCCGCCGCGGCCGCGAAGGGACTCCGTGCCGTCGGCGTCGACGTCGACTTCGCGCCGGTCGTCGACACCCCGACCTCGAACGCGAACTTCCTCGGCAGCCGGGCGTTCTCCCACTCCGCCTCCTGGAACGTGCGCATGGCGCGCGCGTTCGTCCAGGGCCTCCAGTCGAACGGGATCGCGGCGACGGCGAAGCACTTCCCCGGCCTCGGCGCGGCCGGAGCGAACACCGACCTGAGCCGGGTCGTGATCCACGCCTCGGCGGCGACGCTCCGCAGCGGCCTGAAGCCCTTCCAGGCGGCCGTGCGTGCGGGCGTGAAGCTCGTGATGGTCTCGACCGCGATCTATCCGGCGCTCGACCCGTCGCGGCAGCCGGCCGCGTTCTCGAAGACGCTCATCGGCGGGATCCTGCGGCAGCAGCTCGGGTTCGAGGGCGTCACCGTGACCGACTCGCTGACCGTGCCGGCCGCCGCCTCCGTCTACCACGCCGCCACGAAGGCCGTCGCCGCCGGTTCCGACCTGCTGCTCTTCGGGGACGAGGCGGCGAGCGAGCGCGCCTACACGACGCTCGGCTCCGACGCCGCGAAGTACCCGCGGCTGCGCGCGCAGCTCGCGCAGGCGGCGACGCGCATCGAGGCGCTCAAGGCGTGGCTGGCCGCCCGCGGCGGCCCGTCGTGCCCGGGCTGATCAGCGGAGAAAGCGGACGCGCTCGATCAGGCCGTCCCTGCCGAGCCCGTAGATCGCGACCGCGTGCACCTCGTCCCCCTCGAGGCCCTCGACGCGCTCCTCGTCGACGACCCAGGAGCCGACACGGATCCGGGAGCGGATCTCGGCGTGGAGCCCCGGCTGGCTCGCGAAGAGCTCACCGTAGAGCCGCCGCACCTCTTCCCGGCCCCGCATGACGACGTCTCCGTCGAGGTCCTCGATCACGACGTCGCGGGCGTAGCAGGCGGCGAAGGCGTCGGCGTCCCCGGCGTTGTACGCCTGCAGCTGCCGCTCGACCGCGTCCACCGGGCGGACGTTACAGCCCGAGCCGCTCGAGAGTGGCGGCATCGCGGCGCCACCTCGGCCGCACCTTCACCCGCAGCTCGAGGAAGATCTCGCGGCCCAGGAGCGCCTCGATCTCGGGCCGCGCGCGCACGCCGATCTCCTTCACGATCGCGCCGCCCTTCCCGACCACGATCTGCTTCTGCGACTCGGTCTCGACGAGGACCGACGCCCGCACGACCTTCTCCCCGAGCTCCTCGACCTCGGCCGAGACGGCATGCGGCACCTCGTCCCGGGTCAGCCAGAGCACCTTCTCGCGGATCAGCTCGGCCACCTGCAGCTCGAGAGCGAGGTCGGTTCGCTGCTCCTGCGGGAAGTAGAGCGGGCCCTCCGGCAGGAGCGCGACGAGCTCGTCGCGCAGCTCGCCGACGCCGTCGCCCGTCTTCGCGCTCACCGGGTGGAGGGCGTGGAACCTCCCCAGCCTCGCCGCCGTCTGCATCTGGCTCGCGATGTGGCCCGGCTTGAGCCGGTCGACCTTGTTGAGCGCGATCACGACGGGAACGCCGAGCCCGAAGACGCGTGAGGCGATGAAGCGGTCGCCGGCGCCGATCCGCTCCCGCGCCGAGAGGACGAAGAGCACCGCCTCGACATCCTCGAACGAGGAGTCCACCGTCTTCTGCATCCGCTCGGTCAGGGCGTCGAGGGGCCGCTGGAAGCCCGGCAGGTCGGCGAGCACGAGCTGCCAGTCGTCGCCGTTCGCGATTCCGAAGATGCGCCGGCGGGTCGTCTGCGGCTTGTCCGAGACGATCGCCACCTTGCCGCCGCAGAGCGCGTTCACGAGCGTCGACTTGCCGACGTTCGGCCGCCCGGCGACCGCGACGATGCCGGATCTCACGCCGGCGGGAGGTCCCACGTGTCGGGCAGGAGCTCGTCCGGCCCGTACTCGGCGACCGTCCCGTCCACCCGCCTGAAGTAGACGCGCTCGAAGCGCCACTCGTGGAGCCACTGCCGGCAGCCGCCGCACGGCGAGGCGGTAATGCCGATCGCCTCGAGCTCGCCCGGTCGCAACCCCTCGCTCGCCGCCTTGACGATCGCCGTCTTCTCGGCGCATACCCCGAGCGGATAGGCCGCGTTCTCGACGTTGGCGCCGTCGAAGACGCGCCCGTCGCGCGCGAGGACGCTCGCGCCGACGAGGTAGCTCGAGTACGGCGCGTACGCGTGCGCGGCGGCCGCCTCCGCCCGCTCGACGAGCTCCTCGCCCGTCACGTCCGCGCGCCTCCGCCGACGAGGAAGTGGCCGTTCGCCGTCACGCGCAGGTCGAGCTCGAAGCCGAGCGGCGCGAGACGGGCGCGCAGCTGCTCGCCTGTTCGCCGCGTCTTGACGATCGTGAAGGCGCGGCCGTCGGCGAGTGTCCGGGTCTCGTGCTCGCCGTCGCGCGGCCAGGCATGCGTCGGCTCGCCGCGGGCCGCGTTGTCGACGAGGAAGACGCGGCCGTCCGGCTTCAGCGCGGCCCGCACCGTCGCCCAGAACTCCTCGAACCGCTCCTCGGGGACGTGCGAGAGCCAGAAGGAGAAGAAGCAGAGGTCGAACTGCTCCTCCGCCCGCCACGCGAAGAGGTCGGCGACGACGTGCTCGGCGTCGGCCGTGTTGAGGGCGAGCGTCTCGGGATTCGCGTCGACGGCGACGACGCGGTCGGCGAGGCGGACCAGTCGCCGCGTCCAGATGCCGGTGCCCGCCGCGAGCTCGAGCACGCTGCCGCACGGCTCGAACGCGTCGAGCGCCGCCTGCGCCTCCGCGACGTCCGCCTGCCAGCGGGCGAGCTCCTCCGGTTCGAGCTCGTAGCGGCCGCGCCGGTACCACCAGTCGTCGTACTCGGGCGCGCGCTCCGCGTAGTAGCGCTTCTGTTCCGACAGGACGTCGCTCACGCTGCGATCTCCGCCTCCAGGACGTCTTCGATGCCGTACAGGTCCTGCACGAACCGCGCCGCGCGCGGATCGGGCCGCCGCACGAGCACGGCCGGGATGCCGACCGCCTCGGCGCCGAGCACGTCGGCGACGACGTTGTCGCCGATCATCACGACGCGCTCCGCCTCGATCCCGTCGAGCAGCGCCGCGAACGCCTGCGGGTGCGGCTTCTCGTAGCCGGTCTCGGCCGAGCAGACGACGACGGAGACGAGCTCGTCGAGGCCGAGCGCGGAGACGATCCCGCGCAGCTCCGGGACGTGGTTGGAGAGGATCGCATGCGTCCACCCCTCGTCGCGCAGCCGGCCGAGCACGGGCGGGACGTCGTCGAACAGCCGCCAGCCGACGGCCGGGTCGACATAGAGGCGCTGCGCCGCGGCCGCGAGCTCCTCGGCGCGCGCCGCCGGGTAGCCGGCCGCCTCGTAGGCGCGGGCGAGCAGCGGCCGGATCGAACCCCACCACGCTCCCGTCGCGCAGAGCTCGGGGTGCGGGACGTCGGGCGCGTGCCACGGGAAGCCGCTGCGCAGGTGCGGCCGGAACGTCTCGCCGCTGTGCGGATGGCCCGGCTCCTCGGAGTCGAGGACCTCGGCGAGGAGCCGGCTCCAGCCGGTCTCGCCGCGCCGCTGCGCGAGCGTCCCGTCGAAGTCCCAGATCGCGAGGCGCGTCATCTCATCCCAGGAGCTGGAATACCACGAGCGTGACGAGCGCGCCGAGCGCGCCGCCGAAGACGACCTCGCGCGCCGAGTGCACGCCCGACTCGACGCGGGTCTGCGCGACGAGGAGCGCCATGATGAACGTGAGGAAGGAGACGACGAAGCGGTGGTCGTCGGCGACGACATACGTTGCCGCGGTCCAGCCTGCGAACGCGACCGCGGCATGGCCCGACGGCAGGCCGCCCCGCAGCGGCGTCCCCCGGCCCGTAAGCGCCTTCGTCGTGATCACGACGAGGACGACGAGGACGAGCGCGCCGATCGTGATCGTGGCGGGCGCGTTGCGAACGCGGTCGAGCGCCTGCGTCGTCCGGTGCGCCGCCGCGCCCTCGAAGACGAGGTAGCCGACGGCGACCGCGGTGACCGAGGCGATGAGGACGGCGCCGGCGGCGATGTCCTTCGCGAGCTTCGCGTTCGGGTCGAACGAGGTCGTGGACACGTCGATCGCGCCCTCGATCGCCGAGTTGACCATCTCCGCGACGAGGACGAAGGCGACGGCGAGCAGGAGGCTGATCAGCTGCGTCCGGCCGACGCCGAGCGCGATCGCTGCGGCGAAGACGGCGATGGCGGCGAGGAAGTGGATGCGGAGGTTCCGCTGCGTGCGGAGGACGTGGATGATCCCCTCGAACGCGTAGTTGAAGCTGTCGAGCAGCGTCGGGGCGCTACCCGGAGCGGGCGCGGGCGCGCGCCGGGGCGGCCGCTCGCCCTGCTCCTCGTCCCCGCGCGGGAGCGGAGTGACGCTCATCGTCCGCCTGCGCTCGTGTACACGGCCTCGCGCGCCTCCATCGCGGCGCCGTGGTAGTGGCCGACGAGATGGAGGAGCGCGTGGACGAGCGGGCTCCGCCATGCGTCTCCCACCACGGCCGGGCAGACGACGACGTCGCCGAGCTGGCGCGGAACCCCCGGCGGCAGCTCCTCGAGGCCGTCGATCGGGAACGCGAGCGCGTCGGTCGGCTCGTCGATCCCGAGATGCTCGTGCTTGAGCGCGCGGCTCTCGTTCGGCTCGACGAACGCGAGCCCGAGCTCGCCGTCCTCGACGCCCTCGCCGGCGAGGACGCGCCGGGCCAGCTCGATCGCCGCCGCCTCGTCCACCTGCGCGCCCGAGCGGTTGTCGACCTCGACCCTGATCACCGCCGGCGCTGCGTTCCCGTGGACTCGGCGTGCCGCTTGTACGCCTCGACGATTCGCTGCACGAGCTTGTGCCGCACGACGTCCTGGTGGCCGAACTCGACGAACGCGATCCCGTCGACCGAGCCGAGGATGTCGCGCACCTGGATCAGCCCGGAGGCCTGCTCGCGCGGCAGGTCGATCTGGGTCACGTCCCCCGTCACGACCATCTTCGAGCCGAAGCCGAGGCGCGTGAGGAACATCTGCATCTGCTCGGGCGACGTGTTCTGCGCCTCGTCGAGGATGATGAAGCTGTCGTTGAGCGTCCGCCCGCGCATGAACGCGAGCGGCGCGACCTCGATCGTGCCGCGCTCCATGTACGCGTTCAGCTTCTCGGGATCCATCGCGTCGTAGAGGGCGTCGAAGAGCGGGCGCATGTACGGGTCGACCTTCGCGAGCACGTCGCCCGGCAGGAAGCCGAGCCGCTCGCCCGCCTCGACGGCGGGCCGCGTGAGGATGAGGCGGCCCACCTGGCGCTCCGACAGGGCGGCCACGGCGAGCGCGATCGCGAGGTACGTCTTGCCGGTTCCGGCCGGCCCGATCCCGAACGTGACCGTGCAGTCGCGGATCGCGTCGACATAGCGCTTCTGCGTCACGGTCTTCGGCGTGATGCGCTTGCCGCGGTGCGACCAGACGACGTCCTCGAAGATCTCGCGGACGTCCTCCGCCTGCTCGATCGCGCTCAGGATCGCGTCGACGGTGCCGGCGCCGAGGTCCTGACCGCCCTCGACGAGCTCGACGAGCTCCTCGACGACCGCCTGCGCCTCCGCGACGCTCGCATCCTCGCCGTCGAGCGTGAGCCGGTTGCCGCGCAGGTTGACGCTGCAGCCGAGCCGGTCGCGGAGCGTGTCGAGCACGCCGTCGCCGATCCCGGCGAGCTCCGCCGCGACCTCGTTCGAGACGTCGAGCACCGTCTGCACGCGGTCAGTGTAGGAGTCGCCGCCGCCGGCGGAGGGCCAGCCCCGTGAGGATCTCCCGGACGATTCGGTCGGCCACGAGCGCGGTGACGTCCGCGGAGCCGACGGCGCTCGGGATCACCTCGACGACGTCCGCGCCGGCGAGGGCGAGCCCGTCCGCGAGCTTGCGGACGGCGCGAAGGAGCTCGGCGCTCGTCATCCCGCCGGGCTCGGGCGTCCCCGTCCCGGGGGCGAACGCCGGGTCGAGGACGTCGACGTCGACGCTGAGGAAGGCGGGCCCGTCCCCGACGATCGCGAGCGCGCGCTCGACGACGGCGTCGATGCCGAGGTCGCGGACGTCGTGCATGAAGAACGACACGATTCCCTGCTCCGCCTGCCAGGCGAGCTCGCGCTCGCCGGGCCAGTAGCCGCGAAGCCCGATCTGGACATAGCGCCTCGGGTCGACGTGACCGTCTCGCACGAGCCGGTACATCGGCGTCCCGTGGGAGACCTCGACGCCGAAGACCTCGGTGCCGGTGTCGGTGTGCGTGTCGAAGTGGACGAGCCCGACCGGCCCGTGCCGGCGCGCGCACGCTCGGATGTCCGGCTCGGCGATCGAGTGGTCGCCGCCGAGCACGATCGGCAGGACGCCCGCGTCGAGCACCTCCCCGACCGTCTGCTCGATCGCCTCGTGGGTGCGAGCAGGATCGGCCGGCAGGACCGGCGCGTCGCCATAGTCGACGATCCGGAGCTCCGCGAACGCGTCGACCTTCGCCTCGAGGTGCGGTCCCGGCGGACAGCTCGCCGTCCGGATCGCGCGCGGCCCGAAGCGGGCCCCGGGCCGGTCGGACACGAGATCGTCGGTCGGCGCGCCGACGATCGCGACGTCGAAGCCTGCGAGCCGCTCGGGATCCTGGGTGTAGGGCGCGCCGCCGAAGCTGACCGGGCCGGCGTAGTCGGGCTTCTCGCCGTAGGCGCGCCAGCGCTGGAGCGGGTCGATCACGCAGCCGATCGTCGCACACGCCCGCTCAGCGAAGGAGGACGGCGCCTCCCCGAGGCGGCAGGGTGACGCTCGTCACCTCGGTCTCGTGGAGCTGCCACGACGACGGTGGCACGCCCGAGTCGGGAACGGCGCCGCCGCCGCTCGGCGTGACGAGCCGCATCTGCGCCGGCAGCGCGTAGGTCACGCTCGAGTCGCCGGGGTTGGCGAGCACGAGGCCCTGCGCGAAGCGACGGACGTAGACGCCCTGCTGCTCGCGCAGGCCGGGCGGGTCGAGCGCGCGCCCGAGCGCGATCCCGTACTCGGGGAACCACGACACCTGGATCCCCTCGCCGAAGTTGACGTACGTGTGCGCCCCCTTGATCAGGAGGTACGACGCGAGGTCGAACATGCGCGCCTGGACGTCGTCGAGCGCCGGATACGACTGGCAGATGACGATCCGGTCCCGCCAGACGAGCCCGAGCGCCCGCGTCAGCTCGAGGCGCCAGTCGGCAGGAGCGAGCCCCGTCGCGAATCCCTCGACCATGACGCCTGCGGCCGCGGCGTAGCTCGTCCGGTCGCGTGTCGTCACCCACGAGCCCGCGTTGACGATCACCGGCTTGCCCACGTGTTTCCGCGTGTAGGCGAGCCAGCGCTCGATCTTGTGCGACCACGCGAGCTCCCACGGCGGGTCGTAGGCGGGGAGCTGCGGCGTGAACGTCGTCGCCCCGAACTCGTTCGGGACGCTCGTCGAGTCCATGAACACGCCGTCCGCGTCGGTCGTCGCGACCTCCCGCCGCACCTGGCCCACCCAGTAGCGGCGCCAGGACGCGTCGTCCGGGTTCATCAGGTACCAGCCCCAGCTCTGGCGGACGCGCTTGCCGTGCCAGCGGTAGAACCACTCCGCGCGCGGATGCGCCGGCCACTCGCGGCGCCACGTGTCGCCGAAGCGCACCTCCGTGCGGAAGCCGAGGCCGAGCCCGAGCCGGTACTGGATCGCGAAGAAGGCCGGATTGCGCGCCTTCAGCTCGCGCGTCGTCATGCGGCCGAGCTTCTGCGCGCCGGCGTAGTGGGAGGCCGCGAAGTCGAGCAGCGCCGGCGGCAGCCCGTCCGGCAGCTGGTCGGAGAAGACACGGATCGAGCCCGTGGTGGACGCCGGAGCGTGAAGCGAGGCTGCGGCGAGCACGGCGGCGACGGCGCGCACGGAGGCGGCAGGGTAGCCCGTTCGAGCACTCGTCGCACGAGGCACGAAGTTGGCTCCGGCAGGAGCGTCCTGTAGCGTCCCGAACCTCGGGTCGAGGTCTTCCTACTGCCTGCCCATGTGCCGTAAGGCTCTCGTCTTCTTCTCCCTCCTCGCGGTCGCCGCGCTCGCAGCGACTGCCGCAAGCGCGCACTCGACGCCGCAGATCCGCGCGCAGAAGGCGCACGCGCGCGCCGTGATGGCGCGGATCAACCGGATCGGGCGCAACCTCGAGACCGTGATCGAGCACTACGACGGCGCGAAGCTGCACCTCGCGCAGGTCGAGCACCAGCTGCAGCGGAACGAGGTTCGGCTGCGCATCGCCCGCCGCGACTTCCGCGCCGCGCAGCGGCGGATCATGTCGCGGCTCTACTCGATCTACGTGGACGGGCGGCCGTCGACGCTCGACGTCCTCGCCGGCGCCGTGAGCCTCTCCCAGGTCATCGACCGGCTCGAGTCGGAGCGCGTGCTCTCGAACCAGGACGCGTCGATCGGCCGCGAGGCTCTCCGCTACCAGGTCGCCGTCCAGCAGCGCGAGCGGTCGCTGCACCGGGAGCGTGCGAAGCGGGCCTCGGACGTGCGCGCGCTCGCCGGCGAGAAGGCGACGATCGAGAACGCGCTCGCCGAGCAGAAGCGGCTCTACGCCTCGGATCGCACGGAGCTCGCGAAGCTCCAGCAGCAGGAGGCGGAGAAGGAGCAGCGCCTCAAGGAGGAGGCGCAGCGGCGGCTCGCCCAGGAGGAGGAGGCGGCTGCGGAGGAGCGGCAGCAACAGCAGCAGAGCATCCAGAACATCACTGCGAGCGGCGGCTCGACCGGAGTCGGCGCGCCGCCGCCGGTCGTGTCGACGCCGTCGACCGGCGCCGGCCATCCGGAGGCGGCCCAGATCGCGCTTCGCTACCTCGGCGTCCCGTACGTCTGGGGCGGCGCGAGCCCGGCCGGCTTCGACTGCTCGGGCCTCGTGATGTACGTGTACGCGCAGCTCGGGATCTCGCTGCCCCACTACACGGTCGCGCAGTGGAACGCGACCGAGCCGATCTCCACCTCCGAGATGCAGCCGGGCGACCTCGTCTTCTTCGACAACCTCGGCCACGTCGGGATCTACATCGGCGGCGGCGAGGTCGTCGACGCTCCGCACACGGGAGCGGTCGTCCGCATCGACAGCCTCTCGTCGTGGGGCAGCTCGTTCGTCGGCGCGCGACGCGTGCCCTAGCGGCTACGCGAGCTTCTCGCGGACGATCTGGCTGACCTGCGAGCCGTCGGCGCGGCCGGCGATCTGCGGCATCACGTCGGCCATCACGCGCCCGAGGTCGGCCATGCTCGTGGCCCCCACCTCGGCGATCACGTCGTCGACGATCTCCTCGATCTCGTCCTCGCTCAGCGGTTCGGGCATGAACTCCTCGAGGATCTCGAGCTCCCGCTCCTCGGAGTCCGCCTGCTCGTCGCGGCCGCCGGAGCGGAACGCCTCCGCCGCCTCGACGCGCCGCTTCCGCTCGCGCTGCAGCACCTGGAGCTCCTCCTCCTCGCTCAGCGGCCGCTGCAGCTCCTTCTCCGAGCCCTTGAGCGCGTTGAGGATCAGCCGGAGCGCGTCGCGCCGCTCGGCGTCGCGCGCGCGCATCGCGTCCTTCAGCTCGTCCTCGATTTCCTCGATCAGGGTCACGCCATCCTCCCTGTGAGGCCCCCGCCCAGGATGTGCCAGTGCAGATGGAAGATCGTCTGTCCGGCCCCGGGGCCGGCGTTGACGACGACACGGTAATCGGTGAGTCCCTCCCGTGCAGCGACGTCGGCGACGAACTCGAGCATCCGCTTCGCCTCGTCAGCCGGGAACTGCCCGATCTCGTGGAACGACTCGACGTGCCGTTCCGGGATGACGAGGAGGTGCGCCGGCGCCTGCGGGTTGGCGTCGCGGATCGCGACGAAGCCGTCGGCGGCGGCGACGTGGTCGCCCTCGCGGTAGAGCGTGCAGAAGAGGCAGTCGTCAGGCAGCGAGGATCCCCTCCTCCGACACCGCGCGGCCGCGGACGCGCACGAGCTCGCCGACCGGGAGCGCGGGGTCGAGGAGCCACGGCGAGTAGTCGTCGCCGTAACCCCGGCCGGGCCGGTCGACGAGCACCTCGTCGTCCCGTCCCACTTTCGTCCGCCAGTGCGCGAGGCACGCCTCTCGGGAGGCGGCGCGCAGGCGGGCGCTCCGCTCCCTCTTCGCCTGCGGCGGCACGGCGTCGTCAGCGGCGGTCACGGTGCCGGGCCGCGGCGAGTACGGGAAGACGTGCACCTTCGTCAGCCCCGCGTCGCGGACGGCGCCGAGCGTGTGCTCGAAGGCGCGCTCGTCCTCGGCCGGGAAGCCGACGACGACGTCGCTCGTGAGGTTGAACTCCTCGCCGAGCGGCGCGAGCCGGCGGAGGTACGTCGCGACGGAGTAGCGGCGGCCCATCGCGCGCAGGACGCCGTCGTCGCCCGACTGGAGCGGCACGTGCAGATGCCGGCTCGCGACCGGCGTCTCGCGGAGCGCGGCGACGAGCGCGTCGTTCACGTGGTTGATCTCGATCGACGAGAGGCGGAGCCGCTCGAGCCCGGGCGTCGCCCCCGCTTCCCGCACGAGCAGCGGCAGGTCGTAGCCGGCGGCGCGATCGCGGTAGCAGCCGAGGTTGATGCCCGTCAGCACGACCTCGCGATGGCCCTGGCCGACGCGTCGGCGGACCTCGCCGAGGACGGCCGCAGCGGCTCGGCTGCGCGAGGCGCCGCGGACGAGCGGGATGACGCAGAAGTTGCACGAGAACGAGCACCCGTCCTGCACCTTGACGAACGCGCGCACGCGATCGAGCCTCGCGTCGGCCCGGACGCACCCGATGGCGCCGACGTCGCCCGCGACCCAGTCCGGCGTCTCCTCGCTCCGCCGCGCGACGACGCGGACGTTCGCCGGCAGCCCGGCGAAGGCGCCGGCGGCGAGGTTCGCGCCGCAGCCGGTCACGTAGACGCGGCGGTGGGTGCGGGCGGCCCGCGCCGCCTCCTTGCGCGACTTCACGAGCGCCTCGTGCGTGACGCAGCACGTGTTGACGACGGCCACGTCGGCCGCACCGTCCCGCTCCTCGTGGCCGTCTGCGAGCAGCCGCTCGCGCACCTCGTGGGCGTCGACGTGCGAGACCTTGCAGCCGAGAAAGCGGACGGAGAAGCTCGCCATCCGCAGGATCGTAGAGCGTCCCGTGGCTCAGAGCGCCCGGACGGCGAGAACGAGCACGCCTGCGACGCAGACGCCGGTCAGCAGCGGAAACACCGCCTTCGCGGCGCGCGGCCGTAACAGAAGCTCGAAGAACGGCGTCTCGTCGCCGAACCAGCGCCAGAGGGGCGCGAGCGGGCAGCTCCCGGCCGCGGCGACGACGAGCGCGCCCTCGGCCGCGAGCACGGCGAGCGCGGCGAGCGTGAGCGCGTCCGCGCGACCGCGGATCGCGCCGGCCCAGAGGACGCCGACGCACGCGAGGAGGAAGACGGAGATGAGTCCGTGCGCGACGCGCGCGGCGAGCACGGCGCGGCTCGGCCGTCCCTTCATCCGCGCACCAGCAGGTCTGCCGCCCAGCCGCCGGCGACGCGCCGGCCGACGCGGCGCCAGCCGTCCGCTCCAGGCTCGTCCCGCTCGAGGTAGCCCGAGACGATCGCCGACGCCACGTCGAGCCGCGGCAGCAGGCGCTCGACGACGTCGAGGGCGATGTTCGCGACGGCCAGGTCGGCAGGCGGCGGCTGAGCAGCGAGCGCGTCGAGCACGAGCGCCTCGAGCGTTACGCCGTTCCGTTCCGCGTTCTCTCGCGTCACCTCGACCGCCGCGGCGTCCGCGTCGACCGCGGTCACGGGCGCGAAGCCGAGCTTGGCCGCGGCGATCGAGAGGATGCCGGAGCCGCAGCCCACGTCGAGGAGCGCGGCGGGCTCGACCTCCTGGAGCAGCTCGAGCGCGAGCCGCGTCGTGGGATGGGCGCCAGTGCCGAACGCGCGGCCCGGGTCGATCTCGACCGCGAGCGCGCCGGCCGGCGCCTGCTCCCACGGCGGCCCGACCCAGAGGCGACCGGCGCGAACGCCGTGGTGGAACGCGCGCCAGGCGTCCTGCCAGCCCTCCGGCACGTCCTCGGCCTCGATCACGTCGAAGCCGATCGGCGGCTCGTCCGCGTACACGGCGTACGCGCCGTCGAGCTCCTCTACGCCCTCCGGGAAGACGTGGAGGAGGAGCGCGAGCTCCGGTTCGCCGCCGACGACGACGTAGCGTTTGATCGGCGCTCCTAGCGGAAGGCGCTCTTGAGCCGGTCGAAGAAGCCGCCGTCCTCGCGCGCGTACGTGTGCTCGTCGGCGTGCTCCTCGAACTCGCGCAGCAGGCGCCTCTGCTCGTCGTTCAGCCGCCGCGGCACGAGCACGTTGACGAGCACGCGCTGGTCGCCGCGGCCCCGCCCGTGCAGAACGGGCATGCCGTGACCGCGAAGGACCACGACCTGCCCGGGCTGCGTCCCCGGCTCGAGCTCGAGCTCTTCCTCGCCGTCGAGGGTCGGAACGACGACGGTCGCGCCGAGCGCAGCCTGCGTGATCGTGAGCTCGAGCGTCGAGAACACGTCGTCGCCTTCCCGCACGAACCGCTCGTCCGGCCGGACCCGCACCTGCACGTAGACATCGCCTGCACGCCCGCCCAGCGGTCCGGCATGCCCTTCGCCGCTGAGGCGGATCCGCTGCCCGTCGTGGATGCCGGGCGGGATCTCGACGGCGAGGGTTCGCTCCTCCACGACCCGGCCGGCGCCGTCGCAGTCGCTGCACGGCTGCTCGATCCGCCGTCCGGTGCCGCCGCATGCCGGACAGGTCTGCGTGCGTACGAACTCGCCGAAGACGCTCCGCGTCACCTGTTGCAGCCGCCCCGCCCCGTTGCATGCCTCGCAGACGGTGATCGCGGTACCCGGCTCGGCGCCGTCTCCGCCGCAGCGACGGCACGGAACCGCGGCCTCGTAGGGCACGTCGCGGGTCGTCCCGTGCGCCGCCTCGACGAGGTCGATCTGGACGATCGCGGCGAGGTCGGCGCCGCGAGCGCGCCCGCTGCGCCCGCCTCCGAGGAGGACGTCGTCGCCGAAGAACGCGGCGAAGAGGTCGGCGAGGTTGCCGAAGTCCATGTGACCGGGCTGGAAGCCGCCGCTGCGCAGGCCGGCGTGCCCGTAGCGGTCGTACAGGGACCGCGTCTCGGTCTTCGAGAGCACCTCGTACGCCTCGACGACTTCGCGGAAGCGCTCGTGGGCGTCGGGCTCGTCCGAGACGTCCGGATGGAGCTCGCGGGCAAGGCCGCGGAACGCCTTCTTGATCTCGGCGTCGCTCGCGTCCCGCCCGACTCCGAGCAGCTCGTAATAGTCGCGGTCGGTCGTCGCCATCGTTCGGAATGTAGCGTCGGCGTCCGTCGCTCCGGCCTCCGCCCGCGCCGTCACCCGGGCCTAGAGCTCGTCGTAGACGGACTCGACGAAGCGCGACAGCTCGAGCGCCGCGGAACGGACGGCGCCGACTGCCTTCTCGTAGTCCATCCGCACCGGGCCGACGAGGCTCACGGCGCCGAGGGCGCGATGGACCAGGCCGTAGCACGCGCCCACGAGGGCGATGTCGTGCAGCGCTGGGTGCTCCAGCTCGTGGCCGAGACGGACGAACGGCCGCTGCGACGCGCTCGGCCGGCCGAGGACGTCGAGCAGGTCGTTGCGGCGCTCGACGAGCTCGAAGAGGCTGCGGTACGCGTCGAGCTCCTCGGCGCGCACCTCGCCGAGGAGGTCGGCTGCGCCGCCGACGAAGAGGCGCTGCTCCGCCGACACGAGCTCCGTGAACGCCGGCCGAAGCGCGTCGAGGAACGCCCGCTCACGCGGCGCGAGGCCCTCGTCCTCGAAGCGCCGGCGGAACAGCCCGGTTCCCAGCTGGAGCCCCGAGACCGCCTCGTTGAGATAGTCGCCCGCCCACTGCGCGAGGCCGGGGTCGACCGGCTCGTCGAAGTGGAACACCCGCTTCGTCACCCCGCCGGCCGACGTGATGACCACGACCATCACGAGCTGCGGCTGCAGCAGCAGTACCTCGACGTGGCGGACGTGCGTCGCCTCGAGCGGCGGCGCCGAGACGAGTGCGAGCAGCCGCGTCACCTGCGAGAGCATCTCGGTGGTCGCCTGCAGCGCCGCCTCGACCTCGGTGCTCGTGCTCGCGAGGTCGAGCGGGAACGGCGTCGGCTGCGGCGCGAGCCGGCCGAGCAGCTCGTCGGCGAAGTAGCGGTAGCCACGCTCGGTCGGCACGCGTCCCGCGGACGTGTGCGGATGCGTCAGAAGCCCGAGGATCTCGAGCTCCGCGAGCTCCGCCCGCACGGTCGACGCGGAGACCCGGAGATCGGACCGCTCGACGAGCGTCTTCGATCCGACGGGCTGCCCACTCGCGACGTATTCCTCGACGACCCGCCGAAGGATCTCCCGCTGACGCTCGGTCAGCTGCGCTGTTTCCTGCATTTGCAGGAGATTTTAGCCGCCGCTGCGGCCGACCGGCTCGGCGGGCCTAGGCGACGATCGCGGCCGTCACCGCGTCGCCGAGGAAGCGTCCGCGCGCCGTCAGCGCCACCGTGTTGTCCGTGGAGGTCGCGAGGCCGAGCTCTCCGGCCCGCACGAGGCCGTCCGGGTCGACAGCCGCCTCCAACCCCGCCAGCGCGAGAGGCTCGTCGAGGCGGAGGCCGAGCATCACTCGCTCGCGCGACCTCACGGCCGCGTCGAGCGTCTCGACCTCGCGCTCGGGAGCCCGGCCGGCGGCGAGCGCCTCCAGGTAGCGCCCGAGCCGCGGCGTGTTCCGCCAGCGCCGGTTCTCGATTGTGCTGACCGCGCCCATCCCGAGTCCCAGGTAGTCGCGGCCGAGCCAGTAGGCGAGGTTGTGCCTGGCCCGCAGGTCGCGTCCAGACCTGTCGACTCGGCAGAAGTTCGCCGTCTCGTACCAGCGAAAGCCGGCACCCGTCAGCCGGGTGACGACGCGCTCGAAGTAGTCCTCCATCGCGTCGGCCTGGCGGGCGAGCTCGGCTCCCCAGGCATGGGTGAAGCGCGTCCCCGGCTTTGCCTCGAGCTCGTAGCAGGAGAGGTGCTCCGGCCCGAGCTCGAGCGCGTCGCCGAGGTCGGCCTCGAGGTCGGAGGCGCTCTGGCCGGGAATCCCATAGACGAGATCGAGCGAGACGTTGTCAAATCCGGCATCACGCAGATGATGCACGGCGCGTCGGACGTCGTCCGGGCCGGCAACGCGCTCGAGCACGCGCAGCAGCTCGGGACGGAACGTCTGTGCGCCGACGGAGATCCGCGTCACACGGCTCCGCCGCAACAGGCGCGCGAGCCCGGGGGTCACGGTCTCGGGATTCGCCTCGACGGTGACCTCGACCGCGGGCGGCAGGGATGCCAGGAGCCGCTCGAGCTCGGCCGGCTCGGTGTACGTCGGCGTCCCGCCGCCGAGGAAGACGGTCTCGAGCTCGTCCGCGAGCACGGGCCTCTCGCGCTCGAGCTCTCGGAGGAGCGCGTCGACATACGCGCGATGCTGGTCGCGCCGCCCGACGGCGGTGACGAAGTCGCAGTAGCCGCAGCGGTGCGCGCAGAACGGCAGGTGGACGTAGAGGTGACGCACAGGAGTCACGACCGCCTCCCGTCGCCGCCCTGGCCGATGTTGAGGACGGCGAGGAACGCCTCCTGAGGCACCTCGACCGCGCCGACCTGCTTCATGCGCCTCTTGCCCGCCTTCTGCTTCTCGAGCAGCTTCCGCTTGCGCGTGATGTCGCCGCCGTAGCACTTCGCGAGCACGTCCTTCCGTTTCGCCTTGACCGTCTCACGTGCGATGACCCGCGAGCCAATGGCCGCCTGGATCGGGACGTCGAACATCTGGCGCGGGATCTCCTCCCGCAGCTTCTCGACGAGGAGGCGGCCGCGATCGTAGGCGAGGTCGCGATGGATGATGAGCGAGAGCGCGTCGACCGGCTCCTGCGCGACGAGCACGTCGACGCGGACGAGCTCGCCCGCCTTGAAGCCGGCGAGGTCGTAGTCGAACGAGGCGTAGCCGCGCGTCCGCGACTTGAGCTGGTCGTAGTAGTCGAGGACGATCTCCGCGAGGGGGAGCTCGTACGTGAGGTGGACGCGCTCCGGCGAGAGGTACTCGAGGTGGTCGAACGTGCCGCGGCGCTCGTTGTTGAGCTCCATCACGGCTCCGACGTACTCCTTCGGGACGATGATCGACGCCTTGACGTACGGCTCCTCGACCTCCTCGACCTCGCGCGGGAACTCGGCAGGGTTGTGCACCTCGACCCAGTCGGCGTTCTTCTCCCTGACGCGGTAGGCGACGTTCGGCGCGGTGACGAGCAGGTCGAGGTCGAACTCGCGCTCGAGGCGCTCGCGGACGATCTCCATGTGGAGCAGTCCGAGGAAGCCGCAGCGGAAGCCGAAGCCCAATGCCTGGGAGGTCTCGGGCTCGTAGACGAGCGCGGCGTCGTTGAGCTTGAGCCGCTCGAGGGCGTCGCGGAGCTCGGGGTAGTCGTCGGACTCGGTCGGGAAGAGCCCGGCGAACACCATCGGCTTGACGTCCTTGTAGCCGGGAAGCGGCTGGGCCGCGGGGCGCTTGACGGCGGTGAGCGTGTCCCCGACGCGCAGGCGCGAGACGTCCTTGAGGCCGGTGACGACGTAGCCGACCTCGCCGGCGCCGAGCGAGTCGACGGGCGTCATCGTCGGCGAGAAGAACCCGAGCTCCTCGGCGTCGAAGCGCGTGCCAGTGGCCATGGTTCGCAGCTCCTCCCGAACGGAGAAGGAGCCGTCGACGACGCGGACGAACGCGACGACGCCCCGGTACTGGTCGTAGGCGGAGTCGAAGACGAGGGCCCGCGCCGGGGCGCCGGCGTCGCCGGCGGGGGCGGGCACGCGCTCGACGATCGCGTCGAGGACATCCGCGACGCCCGCGCCCGTCTTCGCGGAGATGCGCAACACGCGCGCCGGGTCGTCGCCGAGCAGGTCGGCGACCTCGATCGCGGTCGCGACGGGGTCCGCCTGCGGCAGGTCGATCTTGTTGGCGACGGGGACGATCTCGAGGCCGCCCTCGATCGCGAGGTAGGCGTTGGCGAGCGTCTGCGCCTCGATCCCCTGGGCCGCGTCCACGACGAGAAGCGCACCCTCGCACGCTTGCAGGGAGCGCGAGACCTCGTACGTGAAGTCGACGTGGCCCGGGGTGTCGATCAGGTTGAGCTCGTGGCCCTTCCAGGCGACCCTGACCGCCTGTGCCTTGATCGTGATGCCGCGCTCGCGCTCGAGCTCCATCGAGTCGAGGAGCTGCTCGCGCATCTCACGGGCGGAGACCGTATCGGTGAGCTCGAGGATGCGGTCGGCGAGCGTCGACTTGCCGTGGTCGATGTGCGCGATGATCGAGAAGTTGCGGATGCGGCTCTGGTCCATCCCGCGGGCGATGGTACTGCGCTTCCTAGCCTCCTCCTCGCCGCCGCCGCAGACACTCCCCACCCAAGGGCGGGGAAGCTGGTCCCGCCGCCCTCGACAGCGACGATACCGGCGAACCCGTGACGCCGAGGTGGAGGCTTCGCGCCAAACCGCGAACCGCGGGCGCGAACCCTGAACGCGACGACGCCGCCCCCGCGCACCGATCAGCGGTCGAGTCGCATCAGCCGATGCGGCCGGCCGTCCTCCTCGACGTCGCGTACGTACCGGTATCCCGCCTTCTCGAAGGCGCGCCACGAGCGCCGGTTCTCCTCGTCGACCGCTGCAACGACGGCCCGCGTCGCGGCGCGCGCGAACACGACCTTCGTCGCAAGCTCCCGCAAGACCTCGGGTCCGAGTCCGCGCCCGAGCAGCTCCTCCTCGCCGATCAGGAGGTCGACACCGGCGACGCCCTCGCCCTGCTCGACGACCGCGTCCCACTCCGGATGGTCGGTCACGAGATACGTCTCGATCATTCCCACATCGCGCCCGTCGACGACGATCACGTAATGATCCGTCGGATCGTCGCCGCGGAGCGACGGCAGGTAGTGCGCCACCGTCTCCTCGCGCGTCCGCCGGTCTCTCCACCAACGCGCGACGTGCTCGCGCTGTTGCCATTCGTGCAGGAGCGGCAGGTCCGCCTCGAGCAGGGGCCGGAACTCGATCAGCGCTCGCCGTCCCAGTAGTCGAGATGCTCCGAGCGCCGCAGCATGTAGTGCGTCCCATCGACCCAGATCCCGACCTTGTCGCTGTCGGGATACTCGGCGATCCCGAGCGGATTCTTCGTCGACAGGATCGCGACGCGGACCGGCTCGCCCGTCTCGTTCCGGACGTGGTGAGCCCCCGCCGGCCCGGCCGGGAAGCAGACGACGTCGCCGGGATCGAGGATGTACTCGCCCTCCGGCGTCCGGAGCGTCGGCCGGCCCACGAGCGCGAGCAACCACTCCTCGTCGGTCCACTCGAAGTGGTACGGACAGACCGCCTCGCCGGGCGGCAGGTCGTAGACGGTCATACCCAGCTGGCTCGCGCCAAGCTTCGGCCCGAGCCGGACCGCGCTGGCGAGGTAGCCGGCGGGCTCGCTCCCGTCCGGGCCCACCTCCGCCTCGACCGCGAACAGGTTCACAACGCTCACAGCTCCTCCTCTTCTCAGGTACGCAGACGCCGCAGACGCAGCATGGTCTCGAGCTCGTCCACGCCGAGCAACCGGCAGGCGCCGACGAAGGCAGCGATCCCGAGCGCGAGCCCCGTGCCGACCGAGGCGATCTGGCCCGGCAGCGACCGGCCGACCGCGTCGTCGACGAGGTGCCAGCCCCACCACGAGACGGCCGCGAGCACGGCCGACGCGACCGTGACGAGGACGAAGCTCCGCGCCGCCTGTCCCAGCCCGAAGGCCCCCACCCGCCGCCGCAGGAGGACGAGCAGCGCCCCCGTCCCGGCGATGTTCACGACCGAGGTCGAGAGCGGGATCCCCCAGATGCCGAAGCGATAGAACGCCGCGTCCAGGGCGGCGTTCACGCCGAGGTTCCCCATCGCGACCCAGCTCGGGATCCACGGCGACTGGAGCGAGAAGAACGCGCGGTTCAGCATCAGCATCGTCCCGTTGAACGTCAGCCCGAGCGAGAACGCGGCCAGGCAGTAGGCGACCACCGGCGTGTCGGCCGCGGTGAAGTGCTCGTGCTGGTAGAGCAGCCGCACGATCGGCTCGCAGAGCACCGCCGAGACGGCGCTCGCCGGGACGAGGAAGAACGCGATCAGCCGCAGCCCCGTCGCGACGGTGTCGCGAAAGCCGTTCCAGTCCTCTCGCGAGACGGCCCGCGACAGCGACGGGAACAGCACCGTCGCGACCGCGACCGAGAACATCCCCTGCGGCAGCATGTAGAGCCGGAAGGCGCGGACGATCGCGGCCGGCGCGAGGCGCGGATTGAGGAAGTGCGTCGCGAACAGCTGGTCGATCGCCGCATTGATGTTGATCAGGCCGAGGCCGATCGTCACCGGCAGCATCAGCACGAACGTCCGCTTCACCGCCGGATCGTGGATGTCGATCACCATGTGCAGCCGGTCGTCGCGGCCGCGCAGCCATGGCAACGGGAGCAGGAACTGGACGACCGTCGCGATGAGGATCGCGACCGCGTAGTAATAGAGCCTCGTCGACTTCGCGTGCGAGCTCTCGACGCCGAGCGCGAGCCCGGCGAGGATGACGAGATTCCACGCGATCGGGCTGAGCGCCGGCACCGTGAAGTGGTCGTAGCTCTGGAGGATTCCGACGACGATCCCGGTCAGCCCGAGCACGAGCACGAGCGGGAAGAGGATGCGCGCGAGCCCCGCCGCGAGGGCGCCGTACTCGTCGCCCGGGCCGTAGTGGAAGATCGCCATTACCCACGGCGCGATGACGACGAACAGCGCCGTCAGTCCCCCCAGCCCGAGCAGCATGAGCCAGAACAGCGACGACGCCACGCGCCACGCGCGCTTCCGCTCTCCCTTGACCAGCAGGTCGCTGAAGACCGGGACGAACGCGGCCGAGAGCGCCGAATCGGCGACGAGGGAGCGCACGGTGTTCGGGATCAGGAACGCGATCTCGAACGCGTTGATTTTGCCGCTGATGCCGAAGAGGGCGGCCTGCACGATCTCCCGTACGAGCCCGATGATCCGCGAGAGGCCCGTGGCGATCGAGAAGATGACCCCCGAGCGGGCGAGGGTGCGGCTCTCGCGCTCCGCCTCCTCGAGCGCCGGCAGGGCCGCGGCGGGCGCCGAGACCTGCGTCGCCTGCGCCTCCTCGTCGAGCGCGAGCGCCTCGAGCTCCGTCAGCTCCCCGCGGTCGCGGCGCGGACGCAGGATCGCCGTCGGCCGATCCGCCGGGTCCTGCGAGATCGGCCAGCTGTCGAGCGTCGCCTCGGTCTCGAAGTAGGTGGGCTTCCCCTGCTCGCGCCGCCTGCGGTCGCGCTCGCGGCGTCGCTCCTCTCGCTCCAGCTCGGCGTCGCTCACGCGGTCAGCATAGGGAGGGCAGGTGCTACCATCGCGCCGCCCGCGCAGCGCGGGCCTTTCTTCGAGATGCCGAACATCAAGCAGCAAGAGAAGCGCGTCCGCCAGGCGGCGAGGCAGCGGCAGGAGAACCTCCGCTGGCGCTCGACCGCGAAGACGCTTCTCCGGCGCCTGCGCGACGCCGTCGAGCAAGGCGACGCGGCGGAGACGGAAGCGCGGCACAGGGAGCTCGTCGGCTGGCTCGACCGGGCCGCCGCCCACGGCGCGCTCCACCGCAACACCGTCGCGCGGCGCAAGTCGCAGGCTGCGAGGATCGCAGCCGGCGAGCGCGAGGCGTAGACGCGGCTAGGCCGTCCGCTCGGGACGGCGCGTGATCTCGACGAGCGCGAGCTCGAGCTGGAGGTCCGCGGGCAGCCGCGAGCCGCCCTTCGTCCCTGCGTCGAGCTCCGCGAGGCGCACGGTCGCCTGCGCCAGCTCGCCGGGCGAGAAGTTGCCGGCCTGCCGCGCCGCCTTCTCGGCGACGAAGGGATGCATCTTCAAGCGTCCCGCAGCCTCGCGCGGCCGCACGCCCTCGTCGGCGAGCCGCGCGATCTTCCGGACGCGCCCGACATGGGAGACGAGCGACGCGACGATCCGCATCAGCTCTCCCGAGCGTGGCCGGTGCGACCGCTCGAGCAGCGACTCTGCCGCTCGCAGCGTCGCGTCGACGTCGCGGCTCCCCCACGAGTCGGTGAGCGCGAAGATCGGCGTCTCCGCCTGCCCGACGGCGAGCTCGTCCACCGCCGCGCGCGTCACCGGCTCGCCACCGGCCCAGGTCGCGAGCTTCTGGATCTCGGAGGACAGGCCGTCGAGGTCGTCGCCCACGGTCTCGACGAGCGCGCGGCAGGCGTCCCGGTCGGCCGTCGTGCCGAGCCGCTGGAACTGGTCGGCGACCCACTCCGGCAGCTGCTTGCGCTGCACCTCGTACGCGAGCACGTCCCCGGCCTTCTTCACCGCTTTCGCGAGGGTGGAGTCGGTCTTCATCTCCTCGGTCGTGAGCGCGAGCACAGTGTCGGGGGCCGGCGCGGCGAGATACGCCTCGATCTCCTTGACGTCCGCCGCCTTCCACCCCTGGACGCCGTCGACGATCACGAGCCTCGCCTCGCCGCCGAAGAGGCCGCGCGCGTTGCAGGCGGCGACCGCGTCCGCGCCCGACGCCTCGGGCGCGTGGAGGTGCTCGATCGCCTCCTCACCGATCCGGGCCCGCAGCCGCTGCAGCGCCAGGGCCACCTTCGGCCGGTCGCTCCCGGTCAGCAGGTAGACCGGCTTCAGGTCTCGCTCGGCCGCCACGGAGCCAAGCATAGGCGGCGACCCCGAGGGCGCAAGCGGCCAGCGCGGCGGCGGCGGCCGGAGAGGTGATCTGCGCTCCGGGGAGGCCGCCGAAGGCGCGCGCGCAGAGCGCCACGAGCGACGCTCCCCAGCCGTTCACCTGGGCGAGCGCGCCCGCGACGGGCGGCGCGACCGGCGCGACGAGCGCCGTGACGAGCGCGAGGGAGAGCAC
Organism: Gaiellaceae bacterium; assembly: GCA_035517075.1. Classification (GTDB taxonomy): domain Bacteria; phylum Actinomycetota; class Thermoleophilia; order Gaiellales; family Gaiellaceae; genus Palsa-739. The sequence continues at coordinate 38,830 of DATIZN010000039.1, forward strand.
CTCTACGACGATCGGCACACCGACGACGTTCGCCGGGACGGTGACGAGCGAGATCTGCCGGAACTGGAACCACGTGACCGGCGCCGTGGCGAGCCCGCAGGCCGTCGAGACGCCGATCAGCTGCGCCAGCCCGTGCGGCACGGGGTAGCCGTCGAGGAACCGGACGACGCGGGGCGTGACGACGAAGATCGCCGGCACCGCGGCAAACGAGAGCTGGAAACCGGCGTCGAAGAGGTTGTAGGGGCTCCAGGCGAGCAGCAATGCCGCGCCGACGAGGAGCGCCTGCCACCGGTCGCGCTGCCGGGCGGCGAGCCACGCGAGCGATGCGAGCGCGGCCGCGATCGTCGCTCGCACGACAGACGGGTGCAGCCCAACGGCGAGCGCATACCCGACGACCGCGAGCAGGGCTCCCGCCTGTGCGGCGTAGCTGCCCAGCCCGGCGAGAAGGACGAGCATTGCCACGCCGCCTCCGACCGCCGTGACCTTCAGCCCGTCGACGGCCAGGCAGTGGTAGAGGCCGCTGGCCTGAAAGTCCGCGAGCAGCGTCTGGCCGAGCCCCGCCGAGCGTCCGAGCACGATCGCCTCGATCATCGCCCGGCGGTCACCGGTCAGTCCGGACGCGCTGTCCTCGGCGAGCCAGCGGTCGAGGCGGTCTCCGACTCCCTCGACGCCTCCGCGCCGGCCGACGACGCGCCAGCTCTGCACGCGAAGAACCGCATGGATGCCCTGGTGTCGCAGCCACGCTGCCTCGTCGAAGCCATTCGAGGCCGGGCCCTCCGGCGCCCGCAGCGAGCCGAGCAAGGACAGGCGAGCGCCACGGGGCGGCGAGCGTCCGAGCGGGAGCTCGAGCAGCACGGGCTCGTGCACCTTCCGGCCTCCCCACCTGAGGACGAGGCCGTCGGCCCGCTGCTCGTACGATCCGCTGCGAGAGTCGTCCTGCACCTCCACGAGTGCGCGCTCGAAGGTGCCGATCTGCCGCTCGAGAACGCTCCGGTCGAGCGCGGTGAGGCGCTCGCTGCCCCAGGCCCAGCCGAAGAGAGCGACCGCGGCCGCGAGCCCCACCAGCCGAAGGTGGCCGTCGGCGATCACGACGGCGCCGGCGACAGCCGCCGCGGCCATCGCCATCGCGGCGTCGAGGGGAGCCCGCGCTGCCGTCGCAGCTGCGAGGCCGAGGCAGAGCGACGCGCCGAGGACGTGCGCACGCCGAACCGTCATGGGATCACCAGACCCTTGAGCTGGGCCATCTTGGCCGGCCCGATACCCGGCACGCCCTGCAGCTCGTCGACGGCGTGGAACGGGCCGTGGGCCTGGCGGTAGGCGATGATCTTCTGCGCGGTGACCGGCCCGACTCCCGGAAGGGCGTCGAGCTGCTCCGCCGTCGCCGTGTTCAGGTCGAGCGGCGCCGACGGCGAAGGTTCGGACGCGCTCGCGGAGCCGACGGCGGCGGCAGCGGCGCCGGAGCCCGGTACGAGCACCTGCTCGCCATCCGCGAGCGGGGCGGCCAGGTTCACGGCGTCGAGCTGCGCCTTGCGCGTCGCGCCGCCGGCGGCGACGATCGCGTTCTGGATCCTCGAGCCGCTGGGAAGCCGGTAGAGCCCCGGCCGCCGGACCGCGCCGGCCACGTCCACGACGAGCACCTTCTTCGCCGGCGCGTGCGCGGGCTTCACCGGAGCGACGACGGCAGGCGTCGTGGCGGCGCCGGCACTCGCTCTGCCGCCGCCGCCGAGGTGGCGCACCGCGAGGACGAGCGCGAGCGCGAGCAGCACGGCGAAAGCCGCGAGACGCCGGTGCGAGAGGGCGGGAAGCCGGCCGTCCATGTTGCCCATCGTGACGACACAAACGTGACGTGTGTGTGTCGACTTCGTAGACTCGCGCCGTGGACTGGCCGACGATCTCCGCGCTCGCAACCGCCGGCGGCACGCTCGCGCTCGCCGGAGTCACGCTCGCGTCGGTCCGCTCGGCGAACCGGGCCGCCCGCGTCGCCGAGCAGTCGCTGCTCGCCGCCCAGCGGCCGCTGCTCGTCACCGCGCGCGCGGACGACCCGCCGCAGAAGGTCGGCTACCAGGACGACGTCTGGTTCCGGGTCGAGGGCGGCCAGGCGACGGCAGCGGCGACCGCCGAGGCCGTCTACCTCGCGATCGCCGTCCGCAACGTGGGCAGCGGCGTCGCGATCCTCCACGGCTGGCATCTCTTCCCCGAGATCCAGCTCGGTCGGGACCAGGGCCCGACGCCCCTCGAGGACTTCACGAGCCTGACCCGCGATCTCTACGTCGCCGCCGCCGAGCCGGGCTTCTGGCAAGGCTCCTTCCGCGACCCGCGGAGCGCGGAGTTCCAGGCCGCACGCCGCGCGATCGAGGCGCCGCAGCGAATGAGCGTCGACATCCTCTACGGCGACTTCGAGGGCGGCCAGCGCGTGATCAGCCGCTTCCTGCTCACCCCGCGGGAGACAGACGACGGGGTCCGCTGGCTCGCCTCCGTCGGACGGCACTGGAACGTCGATCGCCCGCAATCGCGCGCGCGTTAGCGCCCTCTACTCGAGGATTTCCGAAGCGTGGGACGCGAACACGGAGAGCGCTGAAGGTCGGCAGCCGTCAGAGCGACCGCCCTGTGCCCTCTCCGGGAATCTCGCCGAAGACGGCTTACGCCGGCCGAGCGCCGTGCACAGGGCAGTCGGTGCCTGTACAGCTCCTGGTATGGAGGTGCGTGATCCAGAAGGTGGGGCTGAGCGAGGCGGGCCGGGCGGGGTGGAGGACAAAACGTGCATCGATCGTTCCCTTTGGATTCGCAGCAGAGCCGTCGATGAGCTCCGTGCTGCACGAGAACTTCCGCCATTCGCGTTTCCCGTCGACCCCCCGTCTCGGCCGTCCGATGCCTTCGCACGTTGCCCCGTTGTGAGCGGAGTGGAACCGATGACTAACTCCGGCTCGGTCCTCCGCGGTGATCTTCACGCAGCAGTTTGAGATCCGATGCGCCCAGGCGATCGGCTTTGTCGTGCTGCTCAGTGCCGCCGCCGTCGGGGTAGTGGCTAGGGCTACGGTGATCGGTGCGAGGACGGCTGCCGTCACGGGATCCTTATAGGGCTCATGCTCGCGAGTGTCTAGTGGGAGCAAGCTCGGACCTTTGAGGCGTCCCACGGCGCGCCAGCGCCAGCGGCTCCGCACGCATTCCCGGCAGGCTAGACCACGAAGTTGACGAGCTTGCGCGGGACGACGATCGTCTTGCGCGGCTCGCCGCCGTTCAGATGCGTCCGCACCTTCTCGCTCGCGCGCGCCCGCGCGATCAGCTCGTCCTCGCTCAGCCCGGCGTCGACCTCGAAGCGGTCGCGGACCTTCCCGTTCACCTGGACGACGAGCTCGAACGTCTCCCGCACGAGCTGCGACTCGTCCGCCTGCGGCCAGGGCTGCTCCCACAGGCGCTCGTGACCGAGCACGCCCCAGAGCTCCTCGGCGACGTGCGGCGCGTACGGCTGGATCAGCGACACCGCAGTCTCCGCCGCGAAGCGCGCGTCCGGCGCGGCCGGCGCCCCGCTCAGCTCGTTCACCAGCTCCATCAGCGCCGAGATCGGCGTGTGGAACTGGAAGCGGCGCAGGACGTCGTCGGTGACCTTCGCGATCGTCTCGTTCGCCTTCCGCGCGAGCGCCCCCTCGGCAGCGCCGACCGCCGGCGCGCTCGCGGCGACCTCGTGCACGACGCGCCAGAGCCGGCGCAGGAAGCGGACGCTGCCCTCGATGCCGGTGTCCGTCCACTCCATGTCCTGGTCGGCCGGCCCCATGAAGAGGATGTAGAGACGAACGGCGTCGGCGCCGTAGCGGTCGACAAGCTCGTCGGGGCCCTCGACGTTGCCGCGCGTCTTCGACATCTTCGAGCCGCCGAGCGTGACCCAGCCCTGATGGAAGACCCGCGCGAACGGCTCGCGGAAGCCGAGCATCCCCCAGTCGTTCATGGCCTTGACGAAGAAGCGCGAGTAGAGCAGGTGCCCGGTCGAGTGATCGATGCCGCCGATGTACTGGTCGACCGGCAGCCAGTAGTCGACGACGAACCGGTCGAACGGCGCCTCGTCGTTGTGCGGGTCGACGTAGCGGATGAAGTACCAGGACGAGTCGACGAAGGTGTCCATCGTGTCGGGATCGCGCAGCGCCTCGCCGCCGCACTGAGGGCAGTCGACTCGCATCCACTCCTCGTTGGCGGCGAGCGGCGGCTTCCCCTTGGGGGCGTAGTCCTCGACGTCGGGGAGCAGCACCGGCAGGTCTGCTTCCGGTACGGGAACGGCGCCGCAGCGCTCGCAGTAGATCACCGGGATCGGGCAGCCCCAGTAGCGCTGGCGGGAGAAGCTCCAGTCGCGCAGGCGGTACGAGACCGTCGGCTTGCCGCGGCCCTGCTCCTCGAGCCAGGCGACGATGGCGCGCTTTCCCTCCTCGGACGGCAGGCCGTCGAACTGCTCCGAGTTGATCAGGCGCCCGTCCTCGTCGATTACCTGCACGATCGGAAGGCCGAAGGTCTCGGCGAACTCGCGGTCGCGCTCGTCGTGGGCCGGCACGCCGCCGATCGCGCCCGTCCCGTAGTCCATGAGGACGAAGTCGGAGACCCAGACCGGCAGGCGCCTGCCCGTGGCCGGATTCGCGACGTAGTGGCCCGTGAACGCTCCCGTCTTCGCCGTCTCGGCCGCCCGCTCCTCGACGGGGCGGGCGCCGGCGTGCCGCGCGTACTCCTTCGCCTCCTCGCTCGCATGCGCCTCGACGAACGGGTGCTCGGGCGCGACGGCGAAGAACGTCGCGCCGAACAGCGTGTCGGGACGCGTCGTGAAGACGGCGAGATCCTCGCCGGTGTCCTCGACGCGGAAGAGGATCTCGGCGCCCTGCGAGCGGCCGATCCAGTTGCGCTGGATCGCCTTCGTCCGCTCGGGCCAATCCGCACCCGGATACTCGAGCAGCTCGTCGGCGTAGGCGGTCGTGCGGAAGAACCACTGCGTCATCTGGCGCAGCTCGACGGGCGTGCCGCAGCGCTCGCAGCGGCCGTCGACCACGTACTCGTTCGCGACGACGGTCTGATCGGACGGACACCAGTTGACCGGCGCCTCCTTGCGGTAGGCGAGGTCGTTCGCCCAGAACTTGAGGAACAGCCACTGCGTCCAGCGGTAGAAGCGCGGATCGTGGGAGGAGACCTCGCGGTCCCAGTCGATCGCCCAGCCGAGCCGCTTCATCTGCGCACGGCAGTTGGCGATGTTGCGTTCGATGATCTCGCGTGGATGGCCGCCTTCGCGGATGGCCGCGTTCTCGGCCGGCAGGCCGAAGGCGTCCCAGCCCATCGGCCGGGCGACGTGCCAGCCGCTGCGCCGTCGCACGTGTGTCTGGATGTCGCCCATCGTGTAGTTGAGGACGTGGCCCATGTGGAGGCTCGGGCCGGACGGGTACGGCAGCATCTCGAGCTGGTACCAGTGGCGCTCGGTCGTGGGCTCGCCCGGAAGCGGGTTCGGGACGTTGAAGGCCCGGGCGTCCTCCCAGACGCGCTGCCACTTCGCCTCGATCTCGTGCGGCTCGTATCTCGGTGTCATCGAAGTCGTCCTCTGAAACGAAAAAGCCTCTCCGAGGAGAGGCCGTGGGGAGCCGGCGCGGCAGCGCCGCGCGTGTCTCCCTGGGTCAGATAAGCAGCTCCTGCATTTCCTTCTCGATACTAGCAACGTGCTGGAGCTCTTTCCCGTCTCGGCGCGGGTGGACGACGGCGAGCTGTCGCTCGGCGGCGTTCCTGCGACGCAGCTCGCGGGCGAGTACCAGACGCCGCTCCTCGTCTACTGCGAGGAGACGATCCGGGCGCAGGTGGATGCCTACCGGGAGGCGGCGCCGGAGGCGCTCATCGCCTACGGGACGAAGGCGTTCGCGAACGTCGAGCTGCTCCGGCTGCTCGCGGCCGAGGGGGTGGGCGCCGACGTCTCGACGCTCGGCGAGCTCGCGTTCGCGCGCGCCGCCGGCCTTCGCGGGGAGCGGATCGTGTTCCACGGCAACAACAAGTCCGACGACGAGCTTCGCGCAGCCGCCGAGGTGGATGCCCTCGTCGTGCTCGACGCGTCGGGCGAGGCGGAACGCGCTGCGGCCGCGGGCGTGCGACGCGTGCTGATCCGGCTGACGCCCGGCGTCGAGGCGGCGACGCACCGCTCGATCCGGACGGCGCACGAGGCCTCGAAGTTCGGGCTTGCGGCGGAGGCTGCGCGGGCGGAGCTCGAGCGGGCGCGCGGGCTCGAGCTCGACGTCGAGGGGCTCCACGTCCACATCGGCTCGCAGCTCACGCGCGTCGACGAGAGCGTCGTCGCGGTCGAGCGCCTGCGCTCCTTCCTCGGCGGGCTCGACTGGACGCCTCGCGTGCTCGACCTCGGCGGCGGCCTCGGCGTCCGCCACAACCGCGAGGAGCGCGTTCCATCGGTAGCCGAGTTCGTCGAGCCGCTGCTCCGGCTCGTCCCGGAGGGCGTGCGGCCGATCTTCGAGCCGGGGCGCTCGCTCGTCGGGCGGGCCGGCGTCACGCTCTACCGGGTCGGCGCGGTGAAGCAGAGCGGCGGCCTGACGTACGCGGCGATCGACGGCGGCATGTCCGACAACCCGCGGCCGCAGCTCTACGGCGCCCGCTACGAGGCGCTGCTCGCGAGCCGCGCCGACGAGCCGGCGGCCGGCGTCTACCGCATCGCCGGCAAGCACTGCGAGTCGGGCGACGTCCTCATCGAGACGGCCGAGCTGCCCGAGCCGCGGCCGGGCGACATCCTCGCCGTCCCGGCGACGGGCGCCTACACGCTCGCGCTCGGCTCCGCCTACAACGGCGTCCCGCGGCCGGCGGTCGTCCTCGCCGGCAGCGGCGAGGCGCGCCTGATCCGGGAGCGGGAGACCGTGGACGATCTTCTACGCTTCGAGCGGGCATGAGGCTCGCGCGCGTACCGGGCGTTCTCCTCGTCGCGATCGCCGCGGCGATGTGGGGCACGGACCCGATCATCCGCAAGACGATGAGCGGGACGACGACAGCGACGACGATCGTCTTCGGCGAGCACGTGATCCTCGTCGCGCTCACGCTGCCGCTCGTCCTCCCCGCGCTCCGGGCCGTCCTCCGGGCCGGCTGGCGCTACGTCCTCGCCGCCGTCGTCGTCGGCGCGGGCGCGTCGGCCGTCGCGACGATCCTCTTCACGGACGCGCTGATCGGCCACTCCGACTACATCACGCCGGTCGTGATCCAGAAGATCCAGCCGTTCGTCGCGGTCGGCGGCGCCGCCCTCCTGCTCGGCGAGCGGCCGCGGCCGCGCTTCGCGTGGTTCTTCCTGCCCGCGCTCGCCGGCTTCTGGCTCGTCAACCAAGCGCACCCGCTCGACCCGTCGGCAAAGGGGGTCGTCGTGATCGCCGAGGCGACGGGAGCGGCCGCGCTCTGGGCGCTCGGGACGGTGCTCGGACGCTATCTCTCGCGCGAGCTCGAGTTCCAGCACGTCGTCGCGCTCCGCTTCCTCTTCGGCCTCGTGGCGAGCGCGATCGCGCTGCCGGTGATGAGCGCGCCCGCGTACTCGAACGGCCACGACACGACGCTCATCCTCTACCTCGCGCTCGTGACCGGGCTGCTCGCGCTGATGCTCTACTACTACGGGCTGCAGCGCACGCCGGCCGTCCTCTCCTCGCTCGCGGAGCTCACCTACCCCGCCGTTGCGGTCGTGGCAGGCATCTACGCGTACGACCAGCACCTCCGCTGGACGCAGTGGGCCGGCGTCGCGCTGATCCTCGGCGCGGTGACGCTCCTGCCCGTGCAGCGCCGGCGCGTCGTCGCCGAGCCGACGGCTGAGCTCTTGCCGGTTCCCGCCGCGGGGTAGGCTCCCGCCGTGGACCTTCGCGACACGCCCGAAGAAGCCCAGTTCCGCAGCGAGCTGCGCGCGTGGCTGTCCGACAACCTGCCGCCGGAGAAGCGCGGAGTACGCGGCGCGCGTCGCTTCGAGGACCCGTTCGTGCGCGAGTGGAGCCGCCGGCTGAACGAGGCTGGCTACGCCGGGCTGACGTGGCCCGAGGAGTACGGCGGCGCGGGCGCGCCGTACAGCTTCCAGGCGATCCTCTACGAGGAGCTCGCCGCTGCGCAGGCCCCGCCGCACATCGGTGTGATCGGCCTCAGCATGGCCGGCCCGACGATCATCGCCCACGGCACCGAGGAGCAGAAGGCGCGCTATCTCCCGCCGCTCCTCGCCGCCGACGAGATCTGGTGCCAGGGCTTCTCGGAGCCGGACGCGGGCTCCGACCTCGCGGCCGCGCGCACGCGCGCCGAGCGCCGAGGCGACGTCTACGCCGTCTCGGGGCAGAAGGTCTGGTCATCGTTCGCGCACATCGCCGACTGGTGCATCCTCGTCACGCAGAGCGACCCGGAGGCGGCGCGCTACCACAACCTCACCTACCTGCTCGTCGACATGCACGCGCCGGGCGTCGAGGTGCGGCCGCTGCGCCAGATCACCGGCGAGGCGGAGTTCAACGAGATCTTCTTCTCGGACGTCGAGGTGCCGGTCGAGAACCGGCTCGGCGACGAGGGCGACGGCTGGCAGGTCGCGATGACGACGCTCCTCCACGAGCGCGCGACGCTCGGCTTCGCGCTCACGGCGCAGCTCGACTCGAGCGTCGGGCGGCTGCTCGACGACGCGCGCGAGCGGCCGGACGCCCCGGTCGCGGTGCGCGAGCGGGTCGCGCGGGAGTGGGTCGAGCTGCAGGGGCTCCGCTATACGAACTACCGCGCCCTCGGCGCCTACGAGCGGACGGGAATCCCCGGGCCGGAGGGTTCCGGCGTGAAGCTCCGCTGGTCGGAGGCGAACCAGCGCGTGACGAAGCTCGCGCGCGAGCTGCTCGGCCCCGAGGGCATCACCGACGACGGCTGGTGGCACCACGAGCAGCTCCGCAGCCGCGGCAACACGATCGAGGCCGGCACGTCGGAGGTCCTGCGGAACATCATCGCCGAGCGCGTCCTGGGATTGCCGAGGAGCCGCTGATGGATTTCACGCTGACGCCCGAGCAGGAGGAGCTGAAGACCGAGGCACGGCGCTGGCTCGCCGACCGCTTCCCGCTCGACCGCGACTTCGACAGGGACGACGACCGGTGGGACGAGCTCGCCGAGCTCGGCTGGCTCGACGTCGCGGAGGTCGGCCTCGGCTTCGTCGAGGAGGCGCTCCTGCTCGAGGAGATGGGCTACGCGCTCTATCCCGGCCCGTATCTCGCTCATGTCGCGACCGGCGCGAGCGGCTCGGAGCGCTCGTCGCTCGAGGTGGGCGGCTTCGTCTACGGCGGCGACGAGGGCGACGGCGAGGAGGTCGTCTCGATCGACCCGGCGCGTCCGCTCCGCCGCGCCGCGAGCGGCAACGGCCTGGCCGAGACGCCGCGCTTCCGCGCCGCCTGCGCGGCCGAGGCCCTCGGCGTCGCGCAGCGCGCGCTCGACCTCGGCGTGGAGCACGCGAAGACACGCATCCAGTTCGGGAAGCCGGTCGGCGCGTACCAGGCCGTCGCGCATCCGCTCGCGCAGACCTACACCGACGTCGAGCTCTCCCGCTCCCTCGCCTACTGGGCCGCCTGGTGCGTGGCCGAGGAGGACGAGAGAGCGCCGGTCGCGGCCGCGGCGGCGAAGGCCGTGGCGACCGAGGCGGCGGTGGCGGCGTGCGAACGCTCGATCCAGGCCCACGGCGGGATCGGCTTCACGTGGGAGCACCCGCTCCACCGCTTCTACAAGCGCGCGCTCTGGCTCGAGGGCTTCGGACTCCGCCCTGCGGCGCTCCAGCTCGAGGTCGCCGACGCGCTGCTCGGGAACGCACTGCTCGCCGAAGCCTAGATCCGGTACTCCCAGCCGGGCCGCCACACGAATTCCTCGGCGAGGAGCTCTTCGAGCGTCCGGCCGCGGGCCGCGATCTCGATCCCCCAACGCGTCGCCATGTGCCCGATCACGAGCACGCGCTCGCCGTCGCGCTCCCGGCGGAGCTCGTCGAGGAAGCCGCCCACCCGCTCGACCGCCTGCCGCCAGCTCTCGCCGCCGGGGAACGGGACGTCGAGGTGCTCCGCGTGCGTGCGGATCGGCTCGGCCGTGCCGTTCTGCTCGCCGTAGTCGCACTCGCGGAGCCGTGCGTCGTGGAAGCGCGGGAGCTGCGAGCCGGCGAAGGCGATGTCCACCGTCTCGACCGCGCGCTGCAGGTCGGAGCTGAAGACAGCGGAGAGGCCGTCGTCGCGGCGGCGGCGCCCGAGCTCCGCGGCGACCTCGCGCCCACGCGGCGAGAGACGGCCGGGCAGCCAGCCGGTCGCGATCCCGGCCTCGTTGTCCTCGCTGATCGAGTGCGTCTCATAGACGAGCTCGAGGGTCATCCGAGCTTCGCCGCCAGCCGCCGTTCGAGGCGCGCCTTCACCTCCGGCCAGTCCTCGTCGATCACCGCGTACCACGCGGAGTCGCGGCGCTCGCCGCCGCGGACGAGCATGTGCCGCCGGAAGATTCCCTCGAACTCGGCGGGGAGCGCGGCGAGGGCGGCGCGCGAGCGCTCGTTCGTCGCCTCCGTCTTGAACTCGACGCGAAGGAAGCCCTCGTCCTCGAACGCGTGCCGGAGCATCAGGTACTTCGCCTCGACGTTCGCGCCCGTTCCCCATGCCTCGGGCGCGAGCCACGTCCCGCCGATCTCGACCACGCGGTCGCGCTCGCGCACGTTGCCGTACGAGGTCGAGCCGAGGGGCCGTCCGTCGACGACGGTCGCGAACGCGAGCCAGTCGCGGCGCGCGTACTCGAACCAGGCGTGGAACGCCTCCCGGCTCTCGTTCGCGCGCACGGTGAACCAGCGGAAGACGCGCTCGTCCTGGGCCGCCTCCCACAGCGGCTCCTCGTGACGGGGCTCGAGCGGCTCGAGGCGGACGCGGCGGCCGGTGAGCGGTTCGTGGAGCATCCGCACAGAGCTTAGAAGTAGGCTCGCGCCGTGCCCGATCTCTCCGGCAAAGTCGCGATCGTCACCGGCTCGGGCCGCGGCATCGGCCGCGCGCACGCGCTCGCGCTCTCGCGCGCCGGGGCGAAGGTCGTCGTCAACGACCTCGGCGCGGGCGTCGCGGGCCAGGGCTCGGACACGACGCCCGCCGAGGAGGTCGTCGAGGAGATCCGCGCCGCCGGCGGCGAGGCGGTCATGAACGGTGAGAACGTCGCCGACTTCGCCGGCGCCGAACGTCTCGTCCGGCAGGCGCTCGACGAGTTCGGGCGTCTCGACATCCTCGTCAACAACGCCGGGATCCTCCGCGACCGGATGCTCGTCAACATGACCGAGGACGAGTGGGACGCGGTGATCGCCGTCCACCTCAAGGGCCACTTCGCGCCGACGCGGCACGCCGCCGCCCACTGGCGGGAGCTCGCGAAGGCCGGCGAGGAGGTGCGGGCGCGCGTCGTCAACACGTCGAGCCCGTCGGGCGTCTTCGGCAACGTCGGCCAGGCGAACTACGGCGCCGCGAAGGCGGGCATCGCCGCGTTCACGATCATCGTCGCGCAGGAGCTGCAGCGCTACGGCGTCACCGTCAACTGCCTCGCGCCGAATGCGCGCACGCGGATGACGGAGGAGACCTTCCAGATGGGGCCGGCCGGCGAGGGCTTCGACCCGCTCGACCCCGCGAACGTCGCCGCCGTGGCGGTCGCGCTCTGCGCGGACGAGGCGCAGGCGATCACCGGCCAGGTGCTGCACATCTGGGGCGGCGCGGTGAACGTCCTCCGCGGCTGGAGCGCCGACGAGCTGCTCGACTCGCCGGACGGCTGGGACTCGGACGCCCTCCTCGGCGAGCTCCTCGCCCGCTTCCCCGACGGCGCCTCGCCGCCCGGGATGATCGCCGGCATGCAGTCCGCCGGCGGCCAGTCGCTCCAGGCCTAGAGCGCCGCGGCGTCCGTCACCGGCGCCTGGCAGGCGAAGCGCTCGCAGACGTAGACCGCCGGCCGGCCGTCGACGAGCTCCTTTCCCGCGAGCAGCGGGACGTCGTCGTCAGGCCCGAACGCGACCACGGCGTTCGGGTCGAAGCGGCGCAGCGCGGCGCGGGCGACGTCGCTCTCGGCGCCGCCGACGATCGCAAGCTCGCGCGGCGGCGAGAGGTGGAGGTCGAGCGCGCAGAGCGCCCAGGCGTACGCCTGCGGCGCGCGCGGCAGCAGGTCGCGCACGAGCCGCAGCCCACCTACGGCCCACTGCTCGAGCTTCTCGTCGCCCCAGATCCGCGCCAGCCGCAGGAGGACGAACGCGAGCATCGAGCTCCCCGACGGCAGCGGGTTGTCGTCGAGTGACTTCTGCCGCGCGACGAGCCGCTCGCCGTTCGACGGCGCGAGGAAGAAGCCGCCGTGCTTCGTGTCCTCGAACATCGCGACTGCGACGGTCGCGAGGCGGCGCGCCCGGCGCAGCCAGCGCAGGTCGCCGGTCGCGACGTGCAGCTCGTAGAAGCCGTGCGCGGCGTTCGCGTAGTCGTCGAGGTAGGCCGGGAACGTCGCGCGCCCGTCCCGCGTCGTCCGCCAGAGCGGATCGGCCCTCAGCAGCTCGCCGAGCTCGACCGCGGCGGCGAGGAGGTCGGGACGTTCGAGGCGGCGCGCGCCTTCGGCGAGCGCGGCGAGCGCGAGCCCGTTCCACGAGGCGATCACCTTGTCGTCGAGCGCCGGCTGCGGGCGCCGCTCGCGGATCGCGAGCAGCCGCGCCCGCGTCTCGTCGTCGAGCTCGCCGCGGACGATCGAGCGCCCGTGCTCGAAGGGCTCGAGCAGCTCGGCCGGCGCCCCCTCCTCGGCCGTCCACGTGTACGTGAGCCCTTCGACGCCGTCCGTGTCGGCGTCCTGCGCCGAGGCGAAGCCCCCTTCCGCCAGCCGTAGCTCGCGGAGCAGGTAGTCGAGCGTCCGCTCCGCCACCTCGCGGTAGCGCTCCTCGCCCGTCAGCAGCCAGCCGTGCAGGTAGACGGGGACGAGCAGCGCGTTGTCGTAGAGCATCTTCTCGAAGTGCGGGACGAGCCAGCGCTCGTCGACCGAGTAGCGGTGGAAGCCGCCGCCGACGACGTCGTACATCCCGCCCGCCGCCATCCCGTCGAGCGTGAGCCGCACCTCGTCGACCGCGCCTCTGCGCAGCAGGAACTCGAGGGCCGACGCCGGCGGGAACTTCGGCGCGTGGCCGAAGCCGCCCCACTCCGGGTCGAGCTGCCGCAGCAACGTCGCCTCGGCCTCCGCGAGCAGCTCCGCCGTCAGCGGCTGCCGCGACGGCTGGGCCGCGGCGGCGCGCCGCAGCGCCTCCGTGAGCGCCTCGGCCTGCGCCGCGACGTCGTCCCGCCGCTCGCGGTACGCGCCTGCGACCGCGCGCAGCACCTCGACGAACGACGGCAGCCCGTGCCGCGGCTCGGGCGGGAAGTACGTACCGCCGAAGAACGGCTCGCCCTGCGGCGTGAGGAAGACGGTCAGCGGCCAGCCGCCCTGCCCGGTCAGGGCGACAACGGCGTCCATGTAGACCGAGTCGACGTCGGGCCGCTCCTCGCGGTCGACCTTGACGTTGACGAACAGCTCGTTCATCACGGCCGCGGTCGCCTCGTCCTCGAACGACTCGCGCTCCATCACATGACACCAGTGGCAGGCCGAGTAGCCGATCGACACGAGCAGCGGCCGGTCGCCGTCCCGGGCGAGCGCGAACGCCTCCTCGCCCCACGGGAGCCAGTCGACCGGGTTGCCGGCGTGCTGGAGGAGGTACGGGCTCGTCTCTTCCGCCAGCCGGTTCATCCGGGTAGCGTAGGCGGCCGTGAGCCAGCCACCCGCCGGCACCGTCACGTTCGTCTTCACCGACATCGAGGGCTCGACGCGCCTACTGCAGGAGCTCGGCGACGTGGCGTACGGAGATGTCTCGAGCGACCACCGGCGGCTGGTGCGCGAGACCTTCGGCGCCCGCGGCGGCACCGAGATCGACACGCAGGGCGACGCATTCTTCTACTCGTTCCCGCGCGCGCGGGATGCGGTCGCGGCGGCGGTCGACGCGCAGCGCGCCCTCCGCGACCACGAATGGCCGGACGGGTGGGACGTTCGCGTGCGGATGGGGCTCCACACGGGCGAGCCGCACGTGGGCGAGGAGGGCTACATCGGGCTCGACGTCGTGCGCGCGGCGCGCATCTCGGCCGCGGGACACGGCGGGCAGATCCTCGTCTCCGAGACGACGCGTGCGCTGCTCGGCAACCAGCTCCCGGAGGGCGTCGCCGTGCACGACCTCGGGCAGCAGCATCTGAAGGACGTCCAGCACGAGCACATCTACGAGCTGACGATCGACGGGCGCGCGGCGTCCCCGAAGCCGTTGAAGACGCAGGCCCCGAGGTCGCGCCGAGAGGACATGACCGCGCGGTTCGAGGAGCGGATCACGTCCTACGTCGAGGATCAGCTCGAATCGGCCCTGGACAAGCTGCTGAAACGTCAGCGCGAGTAGCCGGCGAGCGTCGCGTGCCGGCGGAAGCCGAGCGACTCGTACAGCCCGCACGCGGCGTCGGTGACGCAGTAGACGATCGCGCTGCGGCCGCCCTCCTCGTGCCAGCGGCGGAGGGCGAACGAGCAGACGGCGGCGCCGAGGCCGC
>DATIZN010000040.1:0-13290 GCA_035517075.1 Gaiellaceae bacterium
GATGCGGGCGGAGACCTCCACGCGCGGAACGTACCAACGCGCGGGCGCCGGTATGCTGGCTGTCCCGAGCGCCCGTAGCTCAGGGGATAGAGCGCGCGCCTCCGGAGCGCGAGGTCGCAGGTTCGATTCCTGCCGGGCGCATGACGGACGGGCTGCAACCGGCGCGAAGACCGCCGGCTACGCGATCGGCGTGAGCTCGGCGCCGAGGCCGAGGAGCAGGCCGTCGTCGGCGACCGCGGCGCTCGTCGTGAGGAAGAGGACGACGCCGACGCGCGGCGCGCGGATCTCCTCGAGCACGTCGCCGTAGAGGTCCTTGATCCGGCCGAGGAGCTCGCCCTCCCCCACCTCGGCTCCGACGCCGACGGCCGCCTCCCACCAGCCGGCGCCGCGGCAGCGGAGCCAGTCGAACGCGCCCACCTCGCGCATGTCCGCTCGGGGCGGCAGCACCGCGCCGGGGAGCATCTCGAGCGAGCGGAGCGCGTTCCGGACGCCCTCGACGAGCATCGTGACGGCCGCCTCCTCGAGCTGGCCGCGGCCGCCGGCCTCGGCGATCACCGCCGGGATCCCTGCGCCTGCGGCGGCGCTGCACGTCATGCCGGCGAGCCCCCCCGCCGGCTCCTCGCGCACGACGTACGGGAGCCCGAACGCGACCGCGAGCGCCCGCGCGCGCTCCTCCACCGGCGAGGCGTCGTAGATCGCGAACGGCTCGAGCGCCTCGACGAGGTCGCCGCCGTGCAGGTCGAGCAGCACGTCCGCCGGCGCGATCAGCTCGTCGAAGATCCCGCGGGCGAGCGCATCGGTGTACGTCCCGTCGTACGTGCCGGGGAAGCAGCGGTTGAGGTTCTTCCCGTCCTCGGGGACGACGAACGGCGAGCGCCGCTCGAACGACTGCATGCTGACGACGGGAACGGCGGTGATCGAGCCTGCCAGCTCGCCCGCGTCGAGCCCGCGCATGAAGCGGACGACGGCCGCGATCGACGAGTACTCGCACCCGTGGATGCCGCCGATGAGAGCGACGCGCGGGCCGTCGCGCTCGCCGCGCGCCTCGAAGGCGGGAAGCTCGATTCCCGCGAGGCGCTCGTCGGGGAAGACGATCGTCCGGCGCTCGATCACGACGTGCATTCTCTCGCGTGCGATGCGCGCCGTCGTTCCCTACCTCCGCAGCCTCGATCCCGGCCTGCCGCGCGACGTCTACGTCCTCGAGGCGGGGGCGCTGCTCAACGCCTTCGGGAACGGCGTCGTGCTCCCGTTCCTCCTCATCTACCTCCACAACGTGCGCGGGATCCCGTTCGGGCTCGCCGGCAGCGCCGCCGCGGTGCAGTCGGCGGCGGCGCTCGGGAGCGGGTTCCTCGGCGGGACGCTCTCCGACCGCCTCGGGCCGAAGCGCGTCCTCGTCGGCGCGCTGCTCGTGATGACCGTCGCGTTCGCGCTCATGCCCCTGATCCGGGAGGCGTGGCACGCCTTCGCGATCTACTCGCTGTGGGGGCTCGGCAGCGGCTCGTTCTGGCCGGCGCAGTCGGCGCTCCTCGCCGGGCTCACGCCGACCCGGCGCCGCGCGCCGGCGTACGCGATCCAGCGCCTCGCGATGAACCTCGGCGCCGCGCTCGGCGGGGTCGCCGCGGGGCTGATCGTGTCGGTGCAGCACCCGGAGACGTTCACCGTCCTCTTCGTGATCGACTGCGCGACCTTCCTCGCCTACGTCGTGGTCCTGGCGCGCGTGCGCGCGCCCCAGCTGCACGAGGAGCGGCTCGGGGGGAGCTGGCTCGCCGTCCTCCGCGACCGCACGTTCACGAAGTTCACGCTTCTCAATGCCGCGTACATGGCCGGCGCGATCTCGCTCATGGTCGAGCTCCTCCCGGCCTTCGCGAAGAACGTGACGGGGATCGACGAGCGCGAGGTGGGGATCGTGTTCGCGCTCGACGCGGTCGGGATCGTCGCGTTCCAGCTCCCGGTCGTGAAGCTCGCCGAAGGGCGGCGGCGGATGCGCGGCTTCGCGCTGATGGGGGTGGTCTGGGCCGGATCGCTCCTGGCGGTCTGGGCGGCCGGGACGTGGACGCGCGCGACGCCGGCGTTCGCAGTGCTCGCCGCCGCGATGCTCGTCTTCGCCGTCGGCGAGTGCCTGCACGGTGCGATCCAGGCGCCGCTCAGCGTCGACCTCGCGCCGCCGCAGCTCGTCGGCCGCTACCTCGCCGCGTCGAGCATCTCGTGGCAGATCGGCTGGATCGTGGGCCCGGCCGGTGGCGGCTTCCTGCTCCAGCACCGGCCGCTGCTCCTCTGGCCGCTCGCCGCGGGCGTCAATGTCTGCTGCGCGGCCGCCGCCCTCGCGCTCGAGCGGCGGCTCCCGGCTGCGGTGCGGCGGACCCCGCTCGGCGAGACGGCCGGCGCCGCAATGCTGCCTGCGGGCGGCTCAGGCTAGAATCTGCGCGCCATGCCCGCGACCGTCGACCCCCTCAGTACCGATGCCCAACCTGCCGCGCATCCGTCCGCGTCGCGGGGTCTCCACGGGCGCACCGGCCGTCGAGACGCGGCCGCGCATCACCGAGCTCGCTAGCGACGGGCTGACCTGGGTCCACGTCCTCGCGCCGAACACCGAGGAGGCGCACGAGCTCGCAGCTCGCTTCGGCTGGCACCCGCTCGACGTCGAGGACGTCCTCTCGCGGCGCCAGCGTCCCAAGGTCGACGTCTACACGGAGGCGGAAGAGGGCGGCTACCTCTTCGCGGTCTTCCACTTCCCGGTCTACGACAAGTCGACCAGCCGCCTGAACGCCGGGGAGCTCGACGTCTTCCTCGGCAAGGACTACCTCGTGACGCTGCCTTCGGTCGAGCTGCGCCCGGTGACGCTGCTCTTCCGGCGCTGCTGGGAGAACGAGGACTTCCGCCACCAGCTGCTCGCGCGCGGCGCCGGGCGGCTGCTCTACGAGGTGCTCGACGACCTCTACGACTACTGCTTCCCGATCCTCGACAAGATCGGCTTCAAGCTCGAGGAGATCGACGTGGAGATCGGCGAAGGCGAGGGAGCGCGCGAGCTCGTGCGCGAGATCCACCGCGTCAAGCAGGAGATCATCTCCTACCGCAAGATCATCAAGCCGCAGCGGCCGACGCTGCGCCAGCTCGAGCGGCAGGTCGAGCTGGCGGAGTTCCTCCCGCAGGATCCCGAGGGGATCGGCCTCTACTTCGACGACATCGTCGACGCGAGCGAGCGGATCTGGGACCTGCTCGACAACTACAAGGAGGTCGTCGAGGCGCTCGAGGACACGAACGAGTCATTGATCAACCACCAGCAGAACGACATCCTCTACGTGCTCACGATCTTCATCGTCGTGCTGACGCCGCTCACGTTCATCACCGGCTTCTTCGGGATGAACGTCCACTTCCCGGGCTTCAACGGCTGGGACGCGTTCTGGGCGAGCCTCGGCCTGATGGCGGTCACGATCGCCGGCATGCTCGCCTTCTTCCGCTGGCGGCGGTGGCTCTGATGGAGGCCGTCCGATGGCCGTTGCGGGCTCTCCGAGCGTCCTCCACCTCTCGCGCGTCGTCGGCGGCGAGCTCCGCGACGCAGCGGGCGAGCGGCTCGGCCGCGTCGACGACCTGATCGTCCGGCTCGGCGAGGACGACTACCCGCCGGTCACGGGGGTCGTCGCCTCGGTCGCCGGGCGGCAGGTATTCGTGGCGGCCGAGCAGATCGTGGAGATCGGGCCGGGCCGTGTCACGCTCGAGCGGAACCGGCTCGACCTGCAGCGCTTCCGGCGCCGCCCCCAAGAGGTGCTCCTGCGGAAGGACGTGCTCGACCGGCAGCTCATCAACGTCGACGGCGCACGACTCGTGCGTGCGAACGAGATCGAGCTCGCACGGCTCGAGGGTTGGTACCGCGTCGTGGGCGTCGACGTCGGCCTCCGCGGCCTCGTCCGCCGGCTCGTGCCGCGCCGGCTCGCGGGAAGGGTGGACCCGGGCGGCTTCCTCGACTGGGCGTCGGTCGAGCCGTTCACGGGGCACGTCCCCACCGTCCGCCTGCGGGTGCCGCACCCGAAGCTCGCGAAGCTCCATCCGGCGCAGCTCGCCGACCTCGTCGAGGCCGCCTCGCACCGCGAGGGCGAGGAGATCATGGCGGCGGTCGCGACCGACCCGGAGCGCGAGGCGGACGTCTTCGAGGAGCTCGAGGACAGCCACCAGCTCGAGTTCGTCGAGGACCGCAACGACGACGAGATCGCCGAGCTCCTCGCGCGGATGGAGTCGGACGACGCCGCCGACCTCGTCCTCCAGCTGCCGGAGGAGCGGCGCGAGGGCGTGATCGGGCTCCTCTCCCCCGTTCAGGCCCGCCGCCTGCGCACCCTGCTCGGCTACGACCCGGCCACCGCGGGCGGGCTGATGAGCCCGGAGTTCGTCTGCGTCTACGCGGACGCGACCCGTGAGGAGGCGCTCGAGCGCGTGCAGCGATCCTCCCTCTCGCCGGAGTCGCTGTCCTGGATCTACGCCATGAACACGCACCGCAGGCTGCGAGGCGGCATCCCGCTCGCCGACCTCATCCGCACCGAGGAGGCCGAGCGGCTCTGGAACGTCCTGCAGCCCGTCCAGACGGTCCGGCCCGGCGCCGACCTCGAGGAGGTGGCGCGGCTGATGACCGACTTCGACCTCACTGTCGTGCCGGTCGTCGACGAGGACGAGCGCCTGCTCGGCATCGTCACGGTCGACGACGTCCTCGAGCTCGTGCTGCCGGAGGGCTGGCGCCGCCGCTTCGGCGTCCTCGGGAGAGACTGACATGGGCCTTCGGGTGCGGCTGCCGCGGGCGCGCCCGCGGCTGAGACCGCGCAACCGCGTCGCCGTGCGGCTCCTCGCGCTCCTCGCCTTCCTCGGGCCGGGCATCGTCGCCGCGAACGCCGGCAACGATGCGGGCGGGATCGCGACCTACTCCTCGATCGGGGCCCGCTACGGCTACGACCTCCTTTGGATGATGGTGCTCCTCACCGTCAGCCTGATCGTGGTGCAGGAGATGGCGGCGCGCATGGGCGCCGTGACCGGGAAAGGGCTGTCGGAGCTCATTCGCGAGCAGTACGGGCCGCGCTGGTCGATGCTCTCGACCGCGGCCGTCCTGTTCGCCAATCTCGGCATCTGCATCTCCGAGTTCGTCGGGATCGGCGCGGCGCTCGGCCTCGCCCACGTCCCGCCGCAAGCGTCGGTGCCGGTCGCTGCCGTGGTCGTCTGGCTGCTCGTCGTCCGCGGCTCCTACAAGATCGCCGAGCGCGTCTTCGTCGCGATGACGATCCCCTTCTTCGCGTATCCGATCGCGGCCGTCCTCGCGCGTCCCGACTGGGGCGACGTCGGCCGCGCGGTCGTCGAGCCGCGCATCCACGTCACGGGGCCGTACGTCGTGCTCTTCATCGCCACCGTCGGCACGACGATCACGCCGTTCATGCAGCTCTACCTTCAGTCGGCGGTCGTCGAGCGCGGCCTCGGCCCTGAGGACGTCCCGGGGGAGCGCGCCGAGGTGGTCGGCTCGTCGCTCTTCGCGAACCTCGTCGCCGGCTTCATCATCATCGCGACGGGGGCGACGCTCTTCGTCCACGGCCAGCACGCCGTCTCGAGCGCGGCCGACGCGGCGAAGGCGCTCGCGCCGTTCGCGGGCCGCTTCGCAGAGGCGCTGTTCGCGATCGGGCTGCTCGGCGCGAGCCTCCTCGCCGCCGCGATCCTCCCGGTCACCGCCGCCTACGTGATCGCCGAGACGTTCGGGCTCGAGAAGGGCATCGCCCGCCGTCCGCGGGAGGCGCCCGTGTTCGTGACGACCTTGACGGTTCTCGTCCTCGTCGGAGCGGCCGTCGCGATGATCCCCGGGCTCCCCGTGATCAAGCTGCTCGTCCTCGTGCAGGTCGTGAACGGCGCACTGCTGCCCGTCACGCTCTTCTTCGTCTGGCGGCTCGCGCGGAGCGAGGAGCTGATGGGCGAGCACCGCAATGGACGCGCCTTCGACGCCGTCGCGGCGCTCACCGTGCTCGCGACCGGCGGGCTCTCGCTCGTGCTCGTCGGCTTGACGCTGGCGGGAAAGGCCTAGGAGGCTTCGGAGGGAGGCTCGGAGTCGGCCTCGAAGTCGGTCGCCTCGCCCTCGGACGTGACGACCTCGCCGTCGACCATCCCATACGCGAAGTCGACGTTCTCCTCGTGGATCGCCTCGTCTCGCTGCTCGTCCACCGCCTGCTCGACCGGCGAGGAGCGGCCGCCCCCCATCAGCTTCTGCATCAGCTCACGGAACATGCGGCGGACGGTACTAGGCGGCACGGTCGGCGTCTACCCTCCGTACATGGAGCAGCTCTGGGCGCCGTGGCGGCTCGAGTACGTCGCGCACGCCGACGAGGAGGACGAGTGCGTCTTCTGCCGGGCGGCCGCCCTGCCGGAGGACGAGCCGGAGCTCGTCGTCCACCGGGGCGAGCTCGCGTTCGTGCTCCTGAACAAATTTCCGTACGCGTCGGGCCACCTGATGGTCGCGCCGTACCGGCACGGGAGCGGCTTCGACACGCTCGCCGAGGCGGAGGCGGCCGAGGTGCACCGGCTCGCCGTCGCGGGGATCGAGGCGCTGCGGGCCGTCTACTCGCCGGAGGGCTTCAACGTCGGCTGGAACCTCGGGCGCGTCGCCGGCGCCGGGATCGTCGACCACGCCCACGTCCACGTCGTGCCGCGCTGGGGCGGCGACACGAACTTCATGCCGGTGCTCGCCGACGTCCGCGTCCTGCCGGAGCATCTCGTCGAGACCCGCCGCCGGCTCGCCGAAGCCTGGGCCGCCTAGCTAGCTCGTTCCCCCCGGCGGCTCGTCGTCTCCGGGCGTGTGGAGGACGAGGCCGCCGATCGCCGAGAGGAACGTGAAGAACCGCCGCTCCTGCGTGCCGAGGATGAAGGCGGCCGCCTCGAACGTCGGGATGTCGGGCTTGCCGGACGGGTAGGCGGCGCGCAGCAGGACGTACGTGACGATGCCGACGATGAGGCCGGTGAACGGCCGAGTGAAGTACCACAGCGGCCACTTGCCTCCCCACCGCTCCGCCGTCGGCTCGTAGTCCGAGATCCCCTTGAGGCTGATCGAGATCGAGCCGAGCACGCCGAACCAGGCCGTGTAGACCGGCAGCCCGCGCAGCTGCGGCGGCAGCGCATCCTGCAGGGCCGCGGTGCGGAAGTAGAGCACGGCCAGGACGACGAGCACCGCGAGCAGGACGATGTCGTAGACGAGGACCCAGCGCCGCATCGCCGCCGCGTCGGCGTCGTCGGGCGCCCTTCCGTGCCGCGCGTGGACGACCGTCGCGGTCACGACGCCACCGGCTCGGACGCGGCTCGAGCAGCGACGCGCTCGCCGAACGAGTTCAGGTACGCGCGCTGGCCGGCGGCGGTGAAGAAGACGCGAGCCGCCTCCAGGCCCCAGCGGTAGAGGTCGTCGGCGTCGCCGCGCGTGAGCCCGAAGTCCGTCGTGCTGATCCCGTGCGTCGGGATCGAGACCGTGCGCGCGGAGACCACCTGCTCCATCTGCTCGCGGTCCCACGCCTCGGTCGCGGCGGAGAACATCGCCTTCAGCAACGGCACCTCCCAGAACGGCCGAGGCACCGTGCGGTACGGCAGCCCCTCCTCGACGCTCGCGCCCGGATGCAACCGGAAGCCCCAGGTCGGGCGCTTCGGGTGCGGGCTGTCGAAGAGCCAGATCGGGAAGTTCGAGAGCAGCCCGCCGTCGACCACGTACACCGGCCTGCCCTGCCGGTGGAGCACGACCGGCGTGAACAGGAACGGATAGCTCATCGACATGCGGACGGCGTCCACGATCGGGAACGAGTCCCGGTCGAACGGCTTCCCGTGCTCGTCCTCGTAGTCGGGCAGGTCGTCGGGCAGGATGATCATCCGGCCCGTCGTCACGTCCGAGCCGATGACGTGCAGCCGGTAGGTCGCCCGCTCGTAGCGCTCCGGCGTGATGCCCGGCAGGTCGCCGATCGGCGGCAGGTCGTGCCGCTTCACGTCCGCAAACGTGAGCTCGGTCTTTCCCAGCTCCTTCGCGAGCGGCGATGCCGCGAGCTGCTCGCGCATCCACTCGAGGAAGTAGGCGCCGGGCGCCATCCCGCGCAGCCGGACGACGGCGTTGAAGACGCCGCCGAGCCACATCCCGCCCGTCCCGCAGTCTGCGAAGCGCGAGTACACCGCCTCGGAGAGGATCTTCTCCAGTCCGGCGGCGTCGTAGCCGGCCACGAGGAGCGCCGCCACGATCGACCCCGCCGACGTCCCGGCGAGGTTCACCCACTCCTGCACGCCCGCGTCGCGCTCGGCGGCCGCGATCGCTCCTGCGAACGCGATCCCCTTGACGCCGCCGCCCTCGAACACTCCGTCGGCCCGATGCCGTTCGTCGACCGCCATCACTCGACCTCCTCGATCACCCAGAAGTCGCTCGCGAGGCTCGAGCTCGTCACGTAGCCGGCGGGGAGCCAGAAGTAGCCGTGATCGCCCCAGTCGGGCCCCCACGAGTTGCGGCACTCGAAGTAGAGCTGGCCCCGGATCTGCTTGTAGCCGACCGCGACGACCGCATGGCCGCCGAGGGTCTGCTCGTCCGGCCCCGGCAGCGGCACGATCCCGTTCGAGCCGACGTCCGACTCGAACGACTCGTACACCGTGAAGCCGAACGAGATCGGATAGCCGCCCGCGAGGACGGTCTGGATCGCGATCTGCGACTGCGCGACCCGCGCATAGCGGATCGCCTCGTGCTTCAGCGCCGCCGTGTACGCGTTCGCCGGCGGCTTGTGCGCGAACTTCGAGATCACGTACGGCCAGAGCGTCTCGGGCGGCGCCCCGAGCTGGGCGACCGACTTGATCCCGTCCCGGATCTCCGCGCCGGAGTCCTGCGAGACGGTGCCCTCCATCGCGCGCTCGTTGTAGTAGATGAACAGGCGCGACGGCGTCGCCGCGTCGGGCTCCTTCTGCTTCAGCTCGTTGAACTCGAGGATCGCGCCGACGCTGTTCGCCGTGCACGACCCCAGCTGTCCCTGGTCGTACACGGGCGGCATCTTCGTGCGCAGGCTCGTCCGCCTCGGCAGCGACTTCGCGGGCTCGACCGCCAGCAGGAAGTCGCGCATGTCGGGATGGTCGGGTCGCCAGCCGTACCGCTTCTGCGTCCGGACGGCGAGCCCAGCTGGTGCGTCGCTCATCATCTCTCCCCTTCTCGCGGGGGAGCATCCTGGCCCAGCCGAGGCACCGCCCCGGCCGGCCGCAGCTCGGTTCGGCTGCTCCGTGCTGGGCCGATCCTGTCACGCTAGGGCGGCGTGTCAAGCCTCGAGCCGAACATGTGGGTCGTCGACGGCCACAACGACCTCGTCTCGCGGACGTGGCGCGGCGACGAGGTCCGACACGTCCACCTCGACGCGGCGGCCGAAGCGGGCTTCGCCGGCGGCTTCTTCGCGCTCTTCATCCCGTCGCCGAAGCCGCCCAACCCGAGCTCTGCGCACTACGCGCTGCCGCTGCCTGAGCCGATCCCTACCGACGAGGCGGCCCGAGTCGCGGAGGAGCTCTACGACATCTTCTGCGACCTGCCCGTCGAGCTCGCGACGAGCCCCGCCGACTTCGGACCGGGGCGGGTCGCCGCGATCCTGCATCTCGAGGGCGCCGAGCCGCTCGCCCCCGACCTCTCGGATCTCGAGCGCTGGCACGAGCGCGGGCTCCGGTCGATCGGGCTCGTGTGGTCGCGGGCGAACGCGTTCGCGGAGGGCGTCGCCTTCCGCTTCCCGTCGTCACCGGACACCGGGCCCGGGCTCTCGGCCGCCGGCCGGGAGCTCGTCCGCGCGTGCAACGAGCTCGGGATCCTCGTCGACCTGTCGCACCTGAACGAAGCGGGGTTCTGGGATGTGGCAGGGCTCTCCGACGCTCCGCTCGTCGCGACGCACTCGAACGCGCACGCGCTCTGCCCGTCCTCGCGGAACCTCACCGACGAGCAGCTCGACGCGATCGGCGCCTCGGGCGGCGTCGTCGGCGTCAACTTCGCGGTCTCGTTCCTGCGGGAGGACGGCGCAGCCGAGGCGGCGACGCCGCTCTCGGAGATCGTCCGCCATGCGCGCTACATCGCCGACCGCATCGGGATCG
The DNA here is from genome assembly GCA_035517075.1 of Gaiellaceae bacterium. Lineage (GTDB taxonomy): Bacteria > Actinomycetota > Thermoleophilia > Gaiellales > Gaiellaceae > Palsa-739. The sequence continues at coordinate 10,084 of DATIZN010000040.1, forward strand.
ACCACGTCGCCTTCGGATCGGACTTCGACGGGGCGCTCATGCCGGACGAGCTCGGCGGGATCGCCGGCTTCCCGAAGCTCCTCGACGCGCTCGGCGCCGACGGCTTCGACGAGGACGCCGTGGCGAAGATCGCCCACGGCAACTGGCTGCGCGTCCTCGGCGAGACCTGGACCTGAAGCGGGAGACGGGGCTCGAACCCGCGACCCTTGGCTTGGGAAGCCAATGCTCTACCAGCTGAGCTACTCCCGCGGGTCGTCGCGATTGTACCGGGGCGATAATGGAGCCAGAGACCGCGAAGAAGGAGCCGACGATGGCCGACAACCAGCTGCACGAGACGGCGAAGGCGCTCGTCGCCGAGGGCAAGGGAATCCTCGCCGCCGACGAGTCGACCGGGACGATCAAGAAGCGCCTCGACGCAATCGGCGTCGAGTCGACCGAGGAGACCCGGCGCGCCTATCGCGAGATGCTCTTCACGACGAAGGGCGTCGAGGAGTACATCAGCGGCGTCATCCTCTTCGACGAGACGATCCGGCAGAGCGCCGACGACGGGACGCCGTTCCCGGAGCTGCTCGCCGCGAAGGGGATCATCCCCGGGATCAAGGTCGACGAGGGCGCGAAACCGCTCGCGCTCGCCGACGGCGAGACGGTGACCGAGGGCCTCGACGGACTGCGCGCCCGGCTCGAGGAGTACCGCGGCCTCGGCGCGCGCTTCGCGAAGTGGCGCGCCGTGTACACGATCACCGAGACGAATCCGAGCGAGTACTGCATCTGGGCGAACGCGCACGCGCTCGCGCGCTACGCGGCGCTCTGCCAGGAGGCCGGCATCGTCCCGATCGTCGAGCCGGAGGTGCTGCAGGACGGAACGCACACGATCGCGCGGAGCGAGTTCGTCACCTCGCGCGTGCTCGCTGCCGTCTACACCGAGCTCTTCGACCAGCGGGTCGACGTGGCGGGGCTGCTGCTCAAGCCGAACATGGTGCTCTCGGGCTACGAGGCGGCCGACCGCGCCGGCGTCGACGAGGTCGCCGAGACGTCGCTCCACGTCTACTACAAGCACGTGCCGGCGGCCGTCCCCGGGATCGTCTTCCTCTCCGGCGGCCAGTCGGACGAGGACGCGACCGCGCACTTGAACGCGATGAACGCGCGCGGGCCGCACCCGTGGCAGCTCTCGTTCTCGTACGGGCGGGCGCTCCAGGCGCCCGCGCTCAAGGCCTGGGGCGGCAAGCCCGAGAACGTCGAGGCCGGGCAGCGCGCGTACTACCACCGCGCGAAGATGAACGGCGCCGCGCGCACCGGCACGTATGCGCCCGCGATGGAGCAGGAGCTCGCGAGGGTCTAGTCGACCGGCCAGGGAAGCCGTACCGGCGCGAAGTCTCCGGGCCAGTCGGCATAGGCCTCGCGCGGGCTCGGAGTCTCCTTCGCGACGGAGGCGCCGTGCTTCGCGGCGAGGTCGCTCGTCGGATAGTGCAGCGTCGCCCCCTCGGAGCGACCGCCCATCATCAGGATCGCGCACGGCCCGCCGCCCGCGCCGACGAAGATGTGCCGAGCCCCGGCCGGGCAGTGGACGAAGTCCCACTGGCGCAGCGGGCGCTCCTCCTCCTCGATGAGGAGGACGCACTCCCCGGAGAGCACGAGGAAGGCCTCGCGCACGTTCTCGGAGTGGTAGTGCCCGTTGGGCTCGCCGGGCCAGAGCACGCGCACGTTGACGCCGAGGTCGGTATACGGCTCGCCTTCGGGCTCGAGGGGATACACGGCGCCGCCCTTCGCCTCGTTCCGCACCGCGAGCGCGTCCGCGAGGTTCAGTACGAACCAGCCCTCCTCGGCCGGGTTGCGGCCGTACGGCGTCTCCTCGATCCTCGCCTCGTCCATCGGCAAAACCCCCCTGTCCTCTACGTGTACTCGAATCCGGTCAGGGCGGAGAGCTTCGCGAGCGACTGCTGCGCGACGACGCGCCGGACGGTGCCCGAGCGCGATCGCATCACGATCGAGTCGGTGATCGCGCCGCCGGCCGTGTACTGCACGCCCTGGAGCAGCGAGCCGCTCGTGACCCCGGTCGCCGCGACGAACACGTCGGCGCCGGAGACGAGGTCGTCCGTCCGCAGCACGCGCTCGGGGTGGAGCCCGGCGGAGAGGAGCTGCCGCCGCTCGTCGTCGTTCCGCGGCCAGAGGCGGCCCTGGATGCCGCCGCCCACGCACTTGAGCGCGGCGGCCGAGATCACGCCTTCCGGCGTGCCGCCGATGCCGTAGAGCATGTCGACGCTCGTCCCCGGCTGCGCAGCGGCGATCGCGGGCGCGACGTCGCCGTCGCGGACGAGGCGGACGCGCGCCCCCGCCTCGCGCAGCTCGGCGACGAGAGCCTCGTGCCGCTCGCGCTCGAGGACGACGACGTCGACCTCGCGCGGCGTCTTCCCGAGCGCCTCCGCGACGCGCTCGACGTTCTCGGTCGCGCCTCGCTCGATGTCGATCGCGCCGATCGCCGCCGGCCCGACCGCGATCTTCTCCATGTAGAACGCCGCGCCCGGGAAGAGCATCGTCCCGCGTTCGGCGACCGCGATCACGCAGATCGCGTTCGGCTGCCCGAGCGCCGTCAGCCGCGTCCCCTCGAGCGGGTCGACCGCGACGTCCACCTCCGGCCCCTCGCCGTTGCCGACCTCCTCGCCGTTGTAGAGCATCGGCGCCTCGTCCTTCTCCCCCTCGCCGATGACGACGACGCCGCGCATGGCGACGGTGTCGAGCATCCCGCGCATCGCGTCGACGGCGGCCCCGTCGGCGGACTCCTTCTCCCCGCGGCCGATCCAGCGCGCCGCCGCCATCGCGCCCGCCTCGGTGACGCGAACGAGCTCGAGCGCGATGTTCCGGTCGGGCCGGCTTCCCTGCGGGCTGCTCACCGGCCGATCCTAAACCGACGGCCGGCGCCTAGCTCTTCTCGATCGGGTGCGTGACGAACCAGGCGATCACGAACTGGAGCAGGAGCAGGATGACGGCGGTCACGACCCCGCCGATGACCGCGCCGCGGTTCGTCCGCGCCGAGGTCGCGACGACGAGGCCCAGGAGGATGCCGAGAAAGGCGATTGCGACCGCGACCGCCCCGCCCCCGATCGCAGCGACGACGAGCGCGAGCACGAGCGACGGGCCGACGCCGCCGCCGACCCGGACGGCGAAGATCCGGAACCGGTCGCCCGGCGTCAGCAGCAGCCGGTCGGTCAT
>DATIZN010000041.1:0-34069 GCA_035517075.1 Gaiellaceae bacterium
GGAGTCGGCGCGCGATGTTGTGCAGGACGCGTTCGTGGAGGCTCTGCGGCGGCGACAGTCGTTTCGGGGAGAGGGTGCGCTCGAAGCGTGGATCTGGCGAATCGCGCTTCGGCTGGCGTTCGCGCGCGGGAATGCGCGGGAGGTGCTTCCGCTGACGGAGGTCGCGGAGCCTGAGTTCCCGGAGCCGGGGCGGAACGCGGCGCTGGCCGAGGCGGTTCGGCGGCTTCCTCCCAGGCGCAGGCTGGTCGTGTTTCTGCGCTACTTCGGTGATCTGAGCTATGGCGAGATCGCCGAGGTGTGCGGGATGCGCGAGGGCACGGTGGCGGCGACGCTGGCGCAGGCGCGGAACGAGCTCCTGCATCGGCTGGAGCAGCGAGGAGAGTCGGCATGAGCGCCTTCGAGGACGGCTACCTGCAGGATGCCTTCGCGGCCTGCGTGGATCGAAACGACGACTCCGACTGGGACGAAATCGTCGAACGCGCCGGCCTGCAGGACAGTTCGGCGCTTCGGAGGCTCACGGCGAATCGTCGCCTGCTGGCGGCCGCGCTCCTGGTCGTCGTCTTGAGCGCTGCTGCCGCCCTAGCGGTCGGTCTGCGGCTGGGGTCGGCGCTCGCTGCGCCCTCGCCGGGCCCCCATCACGTGCAACGGCACGTCGGCAACGGAACGATCTCCTGGCTGTTCAGGCACGAGCCGCGCGGCGAGTCGCTGCAGGCAGCCGGAATCCCGAGCTGGCTCGCCTCGACAGCCGACCAACCGGTCGCGTTCGCCCGCGTCGTTCGCCCCGATCCTCGAAGCGGGATCAGGGTCGTCGTCTCGCTGATCGGCAGGCACGGCCGGAACATCTGCATGACCGTCGTCGTCCGCGCAGGATCCGTCGGCGGCTGCAGCATGGGACACCACCTCCGGCCCTTCAGCGTCGACACGGCCAACGGCCTCGACATCACGCCCGGCGGCGGCCTGCTGATCGCAGGTCTGACCAGCGACGAGGTCGCACGGCTCGAGCTCTTCCTCCCACACGGCCGTCACGAGCCGGTGCCCCTCAAAGACAACGTCTTCGCAATCCGAACGCCCGCAGACGCGACAACCGCGAATCTCGTGGCCTACGACCACCACGGCCTCGTCATCGGCACCAGCACCCAACGAGGAGGCTAGAAAGACCGCGCGCCGCGGGCTGCGCGAACGGCCTCACGCCCGAGCTACAAGCTGGACCAGACCTCGAGCTTCGCGCGCGTGCGGGCGATCACCTCGTCGGTGAACTCGCTCGTCCCGAGGTCGCCGCCGAGGTCGGGTGTCCGCGCGCCCTGGGCGACGGCCTCGAGGCAGGCCTCGCGGATCGCGCGACCGGCGCTCTGCCCCTCCTCGCCTGCGTGGGAGAGGAGCGCGGCCCCGGCGAGGATCATCGCCATCGGATTCGCCACGTTCTTCCCCTGCAGCGACGGCGCCGTCCCGTGCGCCGCCTCGGCCATGATCGCCGCGGGCTCGAAGTCGGTCTCGAATGCGACGAGCAGCGACTCCGAGCCGGCGATCGACCCGAAGAGCGGCAGCACGAGGTCGGAAAGGATGTCGCCGTCGCGGTTGAGGGCCGGGATCACGAGCGGATCGCCGGTCGTCGAGAGGAGCAGCGCGAACGTGGCGTCGATCAGCTGCGGCTCGTACGCGACCTCGGGATGCCGCTCGGCGGCGGCGTCCATCTCCTCCTTCAGGAGGCCCTCGTAGGTAGGGCTGACCGTGTACTTCGGGCCGCCGAAGACCTTCGCGCCCGTCCGCTCGGCCTGACGGAAGGCGAACTCGGCGACGGCGTGGCAGATCCGCCGCTCGATGCGCTCGGTCCGGTAGGCGACCTCGTCGTCGCCCTCGCCTTCGCGCCATTCCTGCGCGCCGTACGCGTCGCCGACCGCCATGCGGACGATCGAGATCGGCGCGTGGACGCCGCCGAGCGGAATCACGCCAGGGATGCGCCGGCCGGTTCGGACGATCACCTTGCCGCCGATCTCCTCGCGGAGGATCCGGTTCGGCGAGCCGACGTCGCCGCGGCCCTCGGGCGTGATCGTCGCCGCCTTCAGCGCGAGGCCGTGCTCACGCGCGGCGGCGGCGGCCTCGTAGACGATCCCGTTCTCCGTCTCACGGCGGCGCTCGAGGGAGAGGTCGAAGCGCAGAAGCTCGAGCTCGAAGCCGACGACGTCGGGCGCAAGCGTCCGCACACCCTCCTCGAGCAGCTCCTGCCCGGTCTGGTCGCCCTCGAGGACGACGATCGTCCGCTCGTCGCGCATCCGCGGCCAGTCTAGTGTCGCCGTTGGGAAGCGATGCCGACGAGAACAGGACGCAAGGGAAGGTTCCGCTATCGCGACGCCGGTGGGCGCGTGATCCGCGACGAGACGGTCGTCGAGCGGATCGAGGCGCTCGCGATCCCGCCCGCGTGGACCCAGGTCTGGATCTCGCCCCGCCCCCGCGCGAAGCTCCAGGCGACCGGCTATGACAAGGCGGGGCGGAAGCAGTACCTGTATCACGAGGACTATCGCGCAGCGCAAGAGGCGGCGAAGTACGACAGCCTGATCCGCTTCGCCGGGTGCCTGCCCGAGCTGCGCGCGGCGATGACGCAGCATCTCGACCATGACGAGCTCGATCGCGAGCGCGTCTCTGCGATCGCGCTGCGGCTGATCTCGCTCGGCTGGTTCCGCGTCGGCTCCGAGCGTTACGTGCGCGACGGCACGTACGGGATCACGACGCTTTTGCGCCGGCACGTTCACGTGCGCGGCCGGCGGATCCGGCTCTCGTTCCCCTCGAAGCACGGCATACGCGTCCGCTCGGAGCTCGTCGACGAGGAACTCGCCGACGCGATCCGCGGCCTCCTGCGCCTGAAAGGCGGCCCCCGCGTCTTCAGATACCGCCGGCAGGGCGATCTCTACAACCTGACGAGCGAGCGGCTGAACGACTATGTGAAGATCTACCTCGGCGACGAGTTCAGCGCGAAGGATTTCCGGACGTGGGGCGGTACGCTCCTCGCGGCCGTCTACTTCGCCGAGCGGCTGGAGCGCCACGGGCTGCCGGAGTCGGCCCACGAGCAGAAGCGATCCGTCGCGGCCGTGATGCGGCGGGTCGCCGAGAAGCTCGGAAATACGCCTGCCGTCGTGCGCGCGTCCTACGTCTCGCCTGCCGTCATCGATCAGTACCTGGAGGGGAGAACGATCGACGATTTCAGGCCGCGGCATTTGCGCGTTGTCAAGGCGCGAGATCCAGGGCTATCGCCGGAGGAGCAAGCGACCGTCAGCCTGCTCCGCTCGTGGCGTATTCGCCGTGCGCGCGGGGTCGTGTAGTTGTCGTCGCGAATTGCCGCTAGGATTTCGCAACTGAGCCGATCGAGAAGGAGGAAACGTGGCCCGCAAGACGGTGCTCGTTTGCGACAACTGTGGCAAGGAAGTCGACGAGGGACGCGGGGCGGTGATGCGCCTGACGTATGCGGACGCGCGTCGCGGCGCGAAGCAGGCGGACCTCTGCGATCCGTGCGCCGGGCAGATGCCGGGCCAGCCGGCAGCCCGCCGCGGCCGCCGGCCGAAGTCGATGTCCGCCGCGTAGGCCGGAGGCGAAGCCGTCCCGTTTCCGCGCTAGCGTAGGCGGGTGCCGCTCCGCCTGATCGCGGGACCCGCGAACGCGGGGAAGGTCGAGCTGCTGCTCGGCCGCTATCTCGAGCGGCTCGCCGCCGGGGGCGGCGCCGAGCCGCTGCTCATCGTGCCGAACCGGCCGGACGTCGACCGCGTCGAGCGGGACCTGCTCCGCCGCCGTCCCGCGCTGCTCGGCGGCGCGATCGGCACCTTCGAGGACGTCTTCGAGCGCATCGCGGCCGGCTGCGCGGATGCCCGGCCGCGGCTCTCGCGGGCGCAGCGCGCATTGCTCGTCCGGCGCATCGTCGCGGACGCGTCGCTCGACGGCCTCGCCGGATCGGCCCGCCACGGCGGTTTCGCCGACGCGCTGCAGCAGACGCTCGACGAGCTCGAGTCGGGGCTCCTCTCGCCGTCCGACGTCTCGGGCGAGCTCGCGCTCCTCTACGGCGCGTACCGCGCCGCGCTCGACCGGCTCGAGCGCTGGGATCGCGGCCTCCTCCGCCGGCAGGCGGTCGAGCGGCTGCGCTCCGATCTCGACGCCTGGCACGGCGAGCAGGTCTTCGCCTACGGATTCGAGGATCTGACGGGCGCCGAGTGGGCGCTGCTCGAGGCGCTCGCAGCCCGAACGGAGGTGACCGTCTCGCTGCCGTACGAGCCGGGTCGCGCCGTCTTCGCGTCGCTCCAGCGGACGGCGGAGGATCTGAGCCGGCTCGCGGCCGGCGCCGTCGAGGAGCTCCCGCCGCGCTACGGGCAGATCGCGCCGCCGGCTCTCGCACATCTCGAGCGCGCGCTGTTCGAGGACGAGCCCGGCGGGCTGCCTCCGATCGAGGGCGCGATCCGCTTCTTCGAGGGCGCCGGCAGCCGCGGGACGCTCGAGCTCGTCGGCGAGGAGCTGCTTTCGCTCGTCCGCGGCGGCGTGCCGCCCGAGCGGATCGGGCTCGTCGTCCCCGGCTACGAACGCGTCCGGGCGGCCCTCGCAACCGTGCTCGGGACGCTCGGCATCCCGTACGCGCTCGACGGCGAGCTGCGCTTCGCGCAGACGCCGCTCGGGCACGCGCTCCTCTCGCTGCTGCGCTTCGCGTGGAGCAACGGCAGCCGCAACGACCTGTTCGCGTTTCTCCGCTCGCCGTTCTCGGGGCTCGAGCGCCGTTCGGTCGACTACGTCGAGGGACGGCTCCGCGGCCGCGCGGTGCAGGCGCCGGAGCGCGTCGTCGAGGAGGCGGAGCGGCTGCGCGAAGGCCCGCTGCCCGCCCTCGCCGAGCTGCGCGCCGCGGAGGATCCCGTCGCCGCCGTCCGCGAGCAGGCCGCGCGGATGCTGCGAAGCGCGTACGGCCTCGACCGGCCCCCGGCGGACGATCCGGGTCGTCTCGACCTGCGTGCGCACGAGGCGGCGCTCCGGCTGCTCGACGAGCTCGACCGCTGGCGCGAGCTCGGCGGGGAGCTGAGCCGGGAGGACGTCGCGGCGGCGCTCGAGCGTCTCGTGCTCCGGCCGCAGCGCGGCGACGAGCCTGGCCGCGTGGCCGTCGTCGACCTCTCCCGCGCGCGGACTCGCCGCTTCGACGTCGTCTTCGTGCTCGGGCTCGAGGAGGGGAGCCTGCCGCGACGGGGGCAGGCATCGCCCTTCCTCGAGGACGACGCGCGGCGCGAGCTCGACGACAGGGGCGCCCGGCTGGCCCGACCAGACTCCGTCGCTCGCGACCGCTACCTCTTCTACACCGCGTGCACGCGCGCGTCGCAGCGGCTCTATCTCGTGCGCGAGGCGGCGGACGACGACGGCAGCCCGCGTGAGGCGAGCCCGTTCTGGGACGACGTCCGGTCCCTGTTCGACCTCGAGGACGTGGACCGCTGGACGCGCCGCCGCGCGCTGTCGGCGCTGACGTGGCAACTCGAGGAGGCGCCGACCGAGCGCGAGCGTCTGCGCGCGGTGGCGGAGCTGGCCGCTCGCGAGCCGGCGATCGCGGACGGCCTCGCACGCGCCAACGGCTGGGAGCGGCGCCTCGAACGCGCACGACGCGCGTTCCGGCGGCCGACCCGCCTCACGAACCCGCTCGTCCTCGAGCAGTTCGGCTCCCGCGCCACGTTCAGCGTCACCGAGCTCGAGCGCTTCGCCGACTGCTCTTCGGCCTGGTTCGTCGAGCGGTTCCTCTCGCCGAAGACGATCGACGCCGAGCCCGACGCGCTGCAGCGGGGCATCGTCGCCCACTCCGCGCTCCACCGCTTCTTCGCCCGCATCCCGGCCGAGCTCGGCGTGGAGAAGCTGGCGCCCGCGCTCGCCGACGACGCGAAGCGGCTGATGCGGGCCTGCCTCGACGAGGCGCTCGCGGGCGTGCGCATGGAGCTGACGGAGATGCAGGCGCGGGAGCTCGACCGGTCGCTCTGGCGCGATCTCGAGGCCGTGGTGGAGGAGGAGTGCGAATCGGAACTGTCGCTCGTGCCGCGCCGCTTCGAGGTCTCGTTCGGCAACGACCGCGCCGCCCCCGAGCTGCAGCGCGGCCTCGAGCTCGCTCCGGGCCTGAGCCTCTCGGGGAAGATCGACCGCGTGGACGTCGATCCGTTCGGCGCGCGCGGCATCGTCCAGGACTACAAGTCGGGCAAGCACGCGCACTCGGCGCGCGAGATCGAGCGCGAGCTCCGCCTCCAGATCCCGCTCTACATGCTCGTCCTCCGCGATCTCGTCGGCCTCGAGCCGCTCGGCGGCCTCTACCGCCCGCTCGCCGGGGCGCGGAAGGCGCGCGGGCTCGTGCGGGCCGCCGAGGAGGAGACGCTCCCGGGCTACGTCGCGACCGACTACCTCGACGAGGAGCAGTTCTGGGGTGTCGTCGAGTCGGCGCAGCGGACGGCGAGCGAGCTGGCCGGGCGGATCCGGAAGGGCGACGTACGACACGACCCGCTCGGCGGCGAGTGCCCGCAGTGGTGCGACCTGTGGCCGATGTGCCGGATCGAGCGCGCATGAGCGCGCTGCCCCTCAACGAGCAGCAACGGGCCGCGGTCGAGGCGGGCGGCGAGGTCTTCGTGTCCGCGGGCGCCGGCACCGGGAAGACGGCCGTGCTCGTCGAGCGCGTCGTCCGGGCGGTCTGCGACCGCGGGATGGATGTCGACTCGATCCTCGTGATCACGTACACGCGGCGCGCCGCGGCCGAATTGCGGACCCGCATCCGTGCCGCGTTCACCGAGCGGGGCCGCCACGACCTCGCCCGCGAGCTCGACGGCGCCTGGATCTCCACCATCCACGGCTTCTGCAGCCGCCTGCTCAAGGCGTACCCGCTGGCGGCCGGGCTCGACCCGCGCTTCCGCGAGCTCGACGAGGCGCAGGCGGCCGTGCTGCGCTCGGAGGCGTTCCGCGACGCGCTCGCGGCGTTCCTCGCAGGGGACGACCCGCAGCGGCTCGACCTGCTCGCGACGTACGGGAGCGAGGGGCTGCGCCGGATGCTCACCACCGTCTACGAGACGCTTCGGGCCGCCGGCCGGGAGCTCGATCTCGCCGTCGCCGAGCGGCCCGAGCTCGCCGAGCGCCTCGAGCAGCTGCGAGATGCGGCGCGAACGCTCGCCGCCGACTCCGCCGCCACCGACGCGCAGCGGACGAACGCCGCCGAGCTGCTGGAGCTGCTCGAGCGCGACACGCGCCCCGACCGGCTGATGGCGCTCTCGGGGTTCAAGGCGCGCGGCGACCGTGCCGTCTCGTACTGCGAGGCGCTCGAGGCGGTCGAGCAGGCCGCGCTCGACGAGGCGGCGGCGCGCGACCGGGCGCTGCTGCAGGAGCTGCTGACGGAGTTCGCGCGCACGTACGCCGACGCGAAGGTCAGGGAGTCGGCGCTCGACTTCGAGGACCTCCAGCTGGAGGCGCGCGAGCTGCTCCGCTCCCAGCCGGAGATCCGCGAGCGCGAGCAGGCGCGCTTCCGCTCGATCCTCGTCGACGAGTTCCAGGACACGAACCGGCTCCAGACCGAGATCGTCGAGCTCTTGCGCGGTCCGGCCACCGAGCTGTTCTTCGTCGGCGACGAGTTCCAGTCGATCTACGGCTTTCGCCATGCTGACGTCCAGGTCTTCCGCGAGCGGCGAGCGGCGTCCGAGCAGCCGCTCTCGCTGACCCACAACTACCGCTCGCGGCCGGAGGTGCTCGCCGCCGTCAATCATCTCTTCGGCTCGGACTTCGGCGGCGAGTTCCAGGAGCTGACGGCCGCGGTCGACTTCCCCGATCCCGTCTTCGGGCATCCGGTCGAGCTGCTCGTCACCGACAAGGCGAGCTACAGGGAAGGCGGCGTCCACTGGCGGCGCGGCGAGGCGCGTGCGGTGGCGCGGCGGGTCCGCGAGCTCGTCGACGCGGGCGTGGCGACGCCGGGCGAGATCGTCCTCCTCTTCGCCGCCGGCACCGACGCCGACTGGTACGAGGACGAGCTGCGCCAGGCGGGGCTGCCGACGTACCGCGCGACGGGGAAGGGCTACTTCGGCCAGCAGCAGGTGGTCGACCTGCTCGCGTACCTGCGGCTGCTCGAGAACCGCTACGACGACGAGGCGCTCGTGACCGTCCTCGCGGCGCCGTTCGTCGGCGTGTCGAACGACGCGCTCGCCCTGATTCGGCGGGCTGCGCCGCGCCGGCCGCTCTTCGGCGCGATCGAGCATTCGCTGCCCGCGGGGCTCGACGAGCGGGACGAACGCCTGCTCCGCGCCTTTCGCCAGCGCTATGACCGGCTCGTCGCCGCGATGCCCCGGCTCTCGCTCGAGCGACTGTGCGAGCAGGTCGTCGCGGAGCACGACTACGACCTCGCGGTGCTCGCGCAGTGGGACGGTCGCCGCCGCTACGCGAACATGCGCAAGCTCGCCCGCCTCGCGCGCTCGTACGAGGAGCTGCGCGGACCGGACGTGGAGGGCTTCGTCCGCTTCGTGGCCGAGCAGGAGGCGGTTGGCGCGCGCGAGCTCGAGGCGGTCGCCGAGGAGGAGGGCGGCGACGCCGTCCGACTGCTCACGATCCACGCCGCCAAGGGCCTGGAGTTCAAGGTGGTGATCGTCGCCGACGCGGGCCGCGATCGTGTGGCGCCGTCGCCGGAGGAGATCCTCGCGCTGCCCGATGGACGCTTCGGCTTCCGCGTCGCCGACCCGGTGACGGCGAAGCGCCGCGGCGCCTTCGATTACGAGGCCGTGAAGGAGGAGCGCGAGCGCGCGGAGCAGGCCGAGCGACTGCGCCTCTACTACGTCGCGATGACGCGGGCGAAGGAGCGCCTGATCGTCTCCGGCTCGGTCGACTTCTCCTCGCAGCGCGACGCGGCGACGCCGATCGCGTGGGCGCTCGCGCGCCTGGAGGCGGGGGAGGAGCTCGCCGCCGCGGGCGAGGCGCCTCTCGAGCTCGTCCGGGGCGACGCGCGCCTGCTCGTGCGTCTCGACCGCCGGCGCCCCGAGCTGGAGCAGGCGGTCGCCGAGGATGCGGCGCTGCCCGAGCTCGGCCAGCTCACCCTCTTCGCGGCGGGGGACGAGATCGCGCCGTCTCCGCTCGCTCCCGTTCTGCCGCCGCTCGTCGCGCTGCCGGAGCCGCCGCTCCTTCGCGCGCGCCGGCTCTCCTTCACGGCGCTCTCGACGTTCGACCAGTGCGCGTACAAGTACTGGGCGCGCTACGGGATCGGGATGAGCGAGCGCCGCGTCCCCGTCGCGGGCGAGGACGGGATGTCGGGCACCGAGGTCGGGAGCCTCGTCCACGAGCTGCTCGAGCGGATGGACCTCGCCGCGCCGGTCGTCCCGGAGCTCGAGGACGAGCGGATTCGCGGGCTCGTCGCGGCCTACTGCGAGTCGGAGCTCGCGCGCCGCGTCGCCGCGCTCGACGGCGCGGTGAAGGAGCGCCACTTCACGTTCGAGCACGACGGCGTCCTCGTCCACGGCTACCTCGACGTGTTCCATCTGGCTGCAAGCGCCGACGCGCAGCCGGGGCCCGCGCAGGACCTCAAAGCGCGTGCCCTCGTCGTCGACTACAAGACGAACGCGCTCGGCGAGCTCTCGCCGGAGGAGATCGTCGAGGAGGAATACCGGCTGCAGCGGCTCGTCTACGCGCTCGCGTGCTTCCGGGCCGGGGCGGAGGAGGTCGAGGTCGTCTACCAGTTCCTCGAGCAGCCCGACGCGCCGGTGCACGCCGTCTTCACGGGCGACGACCTGCCCTCGCTCGAGGCCGAGCTCTCGGCCGCGATCGCGCGGATCCAGGCCGGCGAGTTCCCGCCGACGCCGAGCGAGTTCGCGTGCGCCGGCTGCCCGGCGCTCGACCTCGTCTGCGGCGGTCCTCGCCTGCGCCCGCGTCCGCCGGTCGAGGCCGTTGCCTCGTAGCTACGTCTCGGAGGCTCGCAAGCGTGTCGGGCCGAAGAAGGAGCGAATCGGGCCGATCGTCGAGCGCCTCGCGCAGGAGCACGCCGACGCCGCGATCGCGCTCCGCTTCCGCGACCCGCTCGAGCTGCTCGTCTCGGTCATGCTCTCCGCGCAGACGACCGACGTGAACGTCAACCGCGTGACGGCGACGCTGTTCGAGAAGTACCGCCGGCCCGAGGACTATCTCGCCGTCCCGCAGGAGGAGCTCGAGCGCGACATCTTCGCCACCGGCTTCTACCGCCAGAAGGCGAAGTCGCTGCGCGGGACGATGCGGATGCTGCTCGAGGAGTTCGACGGACAGGTGCCGACGCGCCTCGAGCAGCTGGTCCGGCTCCCCGGCGTCGCGCGCAAGACGGCGAACGTCGTTGCCGCCGAGCTCGGCGAGCCCCAGGGGATCGTCGTCGACACCCACGTCCGGAGGCTGTCGCAGCGTCTCGGCCTGACCCGGCAAGATGACCCGGTGAAGATCGAGCGCGACCTGGTCCGCCTCGTCCCGCGCGCCGACTGGGGCCGCTTTCCGCACCTCCTGATCTGGCACGGACGCCGCGTCTGCGACGCGCGCAGGCCGCGCTGCGAGGATTGCGTTCTGATGGATCTCTGCCCTTCCTCCCGTGTCTGACCGGGCCACACGCTCCCGCAGCTTCGAGACGGTCGCGGCCGAGTACGAGCGCTGGCGGCCCGACTATCCCGAGGCGGCGCTCCGCTGGGCGGCCGACACGCTCGCGCTCGCGCCCGGAGCCCGCGTCCTCGACGTCGGCGCCGGCACCGGCAAGCTGACGCGCGGCCTCGTCGCGCTCGGCTTCGACGCGGTCGCCGTCGAGCCGGGAGGCCCGATGCTCGAGCAGCTCGTGCAGGCCGTGCCCGCTGCCGAAGCCCACCAGGCGCCGGCCGAGGCGATCCCGCTGGCCGACGAGAGCGTCGGCGCAGCCTTCGCCGGCCAGGCCTACCACTGGTTCGATCGCGAGCGCGCGCTGCCGGAGCTCCATCGCGTCCTGCGGCCGGGCGGCGGGATCGCGCTGCTCTGGAACTGGTGGGACGAGCGCCATCCGCTGCAGCGAGAGCTCGGGCAGCTCGTCGGCTACGCGGGTCACGAGCCGTACGTCGAGGCCGAGCTGCCCGGCGAGCCGTGGTTCGCGGAGGTGGGGCGGGCGGTGATCGAGACGGGCGGCGAGACGACCGCGGACGCGCTCGTCGGCCATCTCGCGACCGCGAGCGGGTTCCTCGTCGTCGACCCGGCCGAGCGGGAGGAGGCGCTGCAGGCCGTACGCGACCTCGCGGCGCGCTACGGCGATCCCTTCCCGTTCCCGCGCCTCACGTACGTCTTCGCGTTCCGGCGCCACGATGCCTGACGTCGTGTCTAGTTGAGGCTCGGGTCCTCGGGCATCCGGGCGACGAGCTCGTAGATGCCGCCCTTGCGTCGGAGAATGTCCGCCCACAGCTCGTCCGGCACGTCGGTGAACGGGTCGTCGGGAAGCGCGGGCTCGAGGATCCAGTCGTCGCGTTCGAGCTCGTCCTCGAGCTGTCCGGCGCCCCAGCCCGAGTAGCCGGCGAAGACCCGGCGCCGCGTCGTCAGCGGCACGACCTCGTCGGGCTCGGAGAGCGAGGGAAAGCCGAGCGCGCCGAAGAGCGGGACGGCCGCGTCGTCGGGGTCGAGGAACTCGCCGAGGACGAGCACGGCCTCGGGCTGGACGGGCCCGCCCACCCAGACCTGCTCGCCGTCGTCGACGAGCGGCTCGAGCGCGGGTACGGCGTCGGCGACCTCGACCGGCGACGGGCGGTTGAGGACGAGCCCCGCCGCGCCCTCCTCGTTGTGCTCGGTGACGAGGACGACCGCGCGCCGGAAGCTCGGGTCGAGCAACCCGGGCGAGGCGACGAGCAGGTGACCCTGCAGCGACTCCACGCCTCCATTCTGGCTGCTCGCGGCTACAGTGGACTCAGGAAGGCGATGAAGCCCGCCTCGAACCGCCCCCGCGGCTGATGGCTTCTACCGAAGGGACACGGTGGAAGCCTTCAGGAGCATTCTCTTCCGAGACGGCGCGCCCGACCTGCGGCAGGTCGCGGAACCGTCCTCCTTTCGCGACCTGAACCTCGACCAGGTCGTCGAGGCGGTCATCGCGGGACGCGAGGAGTACGACCTCGTCCCCTTCTTCCGCACCCCCCTCGGCTCGGTCGGCGAGATCGAGTACCGGCACGCGGTCTTCAGGGACTTCGAGGTCCGTGGCGTGGACGAGGCCCTGCGCGCGTTCGGCCGGCGCATGCACCGCGTCCGGTCCTTTCTCACACTCGCGCGCAAGCAGCACTACAAGCCCGAGAAGGAGCGCTGGCTGCTCGACGCGGCCGCGCTCTACGCCGAGGCCGTCAGCGAGCTGTCACGGGCGCTCGACGGCGAGGAGCCCTCCTCGCCGGGCCTGCGGGGGTTCGCCTCGTATCTCGCGGACTACGTCGCCGGGGCGAGCTTCGCGTCGCTAGCCGCCGAGGCGGCGGGCGTGCTCGAAGGGCTCGCGCGCCTGACGTACACGCTAAGGATCAACGGCTCCCGCGTGACGGTCAGCCGCTACGACGACGAGCCCGACTACGGCGACGAGATCGAGGAGCTGTTCGCTCGCTTCCGCCAGGGAGAGGTCGAGAGCAAGCTCGCCAAGATCCCCGACGGGGGCTCGATGGATCACGTGGAGGCGCAGATCGCGGAGCTCGTCGGCCGCCTCTTCCCGGCAGAGCTCCAAGCGCTCGACCGCTTCTGCGTCCGGCACGCCGAGTTCATCGACCCGGCCGTCGCCGTCTTCGACCGCGAGATCCAGTTCTATCTCTCCTGGCTCGACTTCCGGGAGCGCTTCTCGGGCACGAGTCACGCCTTCTCCTATCCGGCGGTCTCGGCGGAGTCGAAGCAGGAGCTCGTCGAGGACGCCTTCGACGCCGCGCTCGCCGCGAAGCTGCGCGGCGAGGGCGCCGAGGCGGTCGGCAACGGGTATCGGCTCGAGGCGGGCGAGCGGCTCCTCGTCGTCACAGGCCCGAATCAAGGAGGCAAGACGACGTTCGCCCGGATGTTCGGGCAGCTCCACTACCTCGCCGCCCTCGGCGTCCCCGTCCCTGCACGGAGGGCGCAGCTCTCCCTCGTCGACGGGATCTTCACCCACTTCGAGCGCGAGGAGATCGTCGGCAGCCTCCGCGGCAAGCTCGACGAAGAGCTCGTCCGCGTCCGCGAGATCCTCGAGGCGGCGACGACGAGGAGCATCGTCGTCTTCAACGAGGTGTTCTCCTCGGCGACGCTCGCCGACGCCCGCGACCTCGGGAGCGAGGTCCTGAGCGAGCTGATCGGGCGGGAGTGCCTCGGCGTCTGCGTGACGTTCATCGACGAGCTGTCGAGGCTCGGCGAGGCGACGGTGAGCATGGTCGCGCAGGTGGCGCCGGACGACCCGGCGAGGCGCACCTACCGCGTGCTGCCGCAAGCGGCCGACGGGCGCGCGTACGCGTGGGCGATCGCGCGGAAGTACGGCCTTTCCTACGAGCAGCTGCGAGAGCGCCTCTCGTGAAGGCGCACCTGCTCCACGCGACCCGCGACGTCGAGCTCGAGCAGGAGCTGCCGTGGCAGGCGGAGGCGCTCGTGCAGGATCTCGGCCTCGACACGATCCTCGACGTCATGGCCGCCGGAGACGTCTACCTGCGCCAGGTCGCCGAGCGGACGCTCCTCAACGGGCTCGCGGAGCCCGAGGCGATCGTCTATCGCCAGAACGTGCTGTCCGACTGTCTCGAGCAGCCGGAGGTCGCGCGCGAGCTGTATTCGCTCGCCGTCGAGGCGCTGGAGAGCAGGAAGCAGGCGCGCTTCTTCCTCTTCCGGGACTCGCCCGAGACGCAGCTCAGCAAGTCGCTGCGGATGCTCGACCTGCTCCTCGACGTCCTGCGGCGGCTGCGCGCCTTCGCCGATCGCGAAGGGCCGGAGTTTCGCTCGACCGGGCTGTGCACGCTCGTCGCCACGATTCAGGCGGAGCTGGACGACGGGTACCTCGCCGCCGTCGAGGAGAACCTGCGCGAGCTGCGCTTCAGGCGCGGTCCGCTGATCAGCGCTCGCCTGGGGCGGGCCAACCGCGGCACGAGCTACGCGCTCCGCAAGCCGTTCGCCCGCAGCCTGCTCGAGCGCATCACGCCCGGCGGGCCGAAGAGCTACAGCTTCAGCGTTCCGAGCCGGGACGAGAACGGCCTGCGGGCGCTGGGCGAGCTGCGCGGCCGCGGGCTCGCGCGGGCCGCCGACGCCGTCGGCCAGGCGACGGATCACATCCTCGCCTTCTTCACGATGCTGAAGGCGGAGGCCGGGTTCTACGTCGCCTGCCTCAACCTCCACGCGCGACTGCAAGAGCGCGGCGAGCCCGTCTGCCTCCCGACCGCGCTTCCCGTCGAGGAGCGCGCCTTCGCCGCCCGCGGTCTCTACGACGCCGCCCTCACGTTCCACCTCGACGGGCGTGCGGTCGGGAACGACGTCGACGCGAACGAGCGGAAGCTCGTGCTCGTCACGGGGGCGAACCAGGGTGGGAAGTCGACGTTCCTGCGGAGCGTCGGCATCGCCCAGCTCATGCTGCAGGCGGGGATGTTCGTCCCCGCGACGGAGCTCACCGCGAGCATCGGTCCCGGTCTCTTCACCCACTTCAGCCGCGAGGAGGACGCCTCCATGACGCACGGGAAGCTCGACGAGGAGCTGAGCAGGATGAGCGAGATCGCGGAGGCGGTCGAGCGCGGCAGCCTCGTCCTCTGCAACGAGTCGTTCTCGTCGACGAACGAGAGCGAGGGGTCGGAGATCGCCCGCCAGCTCATCTACGCGTTCGGCGAGTCGGGCGTCCGCGCCTTCTACGTGACGCACCTCTACGACCTCGCGAAGGGCTTCGCGGACGAGGGAAGCGACGATGTCCTCTTCCTGCGGGCCGAGCGCGGCGAGGACGGCAGCCGCCCGTTCAAGCTCCGCGAGGCGCCGCCGCTCCCGACGAGCTTCGGTGCCGACTCCTACCGGCGCATCTTCGGCAGGGAGCTGACGACCGGCCTCTAGCCGCCGCTCGAGCGGTACGACACGATCTGCACGCGCTCGAGCGTGAGCATGCCCTCGGCCACCATCTCGTCGAGGATCGGGACGACGCGGTCGATCCGCTCGGGCGTGTCGACGATCTCGATCACGACCGGCAGGTCCTCCGAGAGCCGGAGGATGCGCGAGGTGTGGAGGTGCGAGTCGGCGCCGAACCCCTCGATGCCGCGGAGGACCGTCGCCCCGGCGAGCCCTTCCTTACGGACGCGCTCGACGATCGCCTGGTAGAGCGGGCGGCCGTGCCAGGTGTCGGACTCGCCGATGAAGAGGCGCAGCAGCTTCCCTTCGCCCTCCATGCGCGTCACAGTGCCCGCGCTCCGACGACGCCGAGGTAGAGGGCGGCGAGCCCGGCCGCGAGGCTCACGCCGGCGTTGGCGGCGGCGAGCCCGAGCGCGCCGTCCTCGAGCAGGCGGTACGTCTCGAGCGACCAGGTCGAGAAGGTGGTGTACGCGCCGAGCAGGCCGATGGTCACGCCTGCGCGCAGCCAGCTGGCGGTCGTCAGCTGCTCGGTGAGCAGGGTGAAGAGAAAGCCCAGCAGGAGGCATCCGGTCACGTTGACCACGAGCGTCCCCCACGGGAAGGCGCCGGTCGCGCGACGGGCCACGAGTCCGTCGAGCCCGTAGCGGGCAAGCGCTCCCACGGCTCCGGCGATGGCAATGGCGACGACTGTCCGCATCGGCAGGTTCCTCTCGTTGCAGGAGCCATCAGCCGTACCGGCGATCCGGGCGAGCTCCATCGCCCCGGCGCTGCGCGCCGCCCGCAAGCCTAGCGTGAGAGGATCCGGCCGTGGCCGTCGAGCTGCGCCGGGAACGCATGAGCGCGGAGATCCTCGACCCGCGCGCAGGCTTCGAGCGAGTGCGGACGGAGTTCGAGATCCGCTGGGATCCGCTGACGGGACAGAGCTGCCGGCTGCTCGCGGCGGGAAGCTTTCCGCCCCCCGGCCGGCACGACCTCGAGCGCCTCGCCGCCGAGACGCGGGAAGCCTGTCCGTTCTGCGCCGGCCGGATCGAGGAGCAGACGCCGAGGCTGCCGCCCGAGGTTCACGCCGCGGGGCGCATCCGCTCGGGCGAGGCCGTCCTCTTCCCGAACCTCGTGTCGTACGCGAAGTGGAGCAGCGTCTCGGTCTACTCGCCGCAGCGGCATCTGCTGCCGATCGACGAGCTGACGCCGGAGCTGATCGCGGGAAACCTCGCCACGCAGGTCGAGTTCGCGCGGGCCGTGCGGGCCCACGACCCCGACTCGGCGTGGGCGTCGATCAACGCGAACCATCTGGCGCCGGCCGGTAGCTCGATCTTCCATCCGCACCTGCAAGGCAGCGTGAATCCCCGGCCGACGACGCTGCAGCGGCTGCTCGCCGAGGTCGAGCCGGCACGGATCGAGGAGTACCTCGCGCTCGAGCGCGACGCGGGGGAGCGGATCGTCTCGGCCTCGGCGGAGCACGTCTGGCTCGCGAGCTTCGCGCCGCTCGGCCCGGGCGAGATGCGGGCGTTCGTCCTCGGCCGCTCCTCGCCGAACGACCTCGACGAGGCGACGATCGGCGAGCTCGCGCGCGGGATCTCCCGCGTCCTCTCCGTCTACGCGGAGCTCGGCTTCGAGAGCTTCAACCTCGCCCTCTACGGGATGCCGGACGGCCGGCCGCTCGAGCTGCGCCTCGTTGCGCGCGCGTACTACGGCCCCGCGCTGCGCTCGGACGCGATGTGGAGCGAGCGCCTCCACTGGGAGGGCGCCGTCGATCTCGAGCCGGAGCGCGTCGCCGAGCTCGCGCGCGAGAGGTGGGCCCGGAGCTAGCTCTGCGCGGGCGTGAGCGCGACGAGCAGACCGCCGTCCTCGTCGAGGGCGGGGAAGAAGTCGCCGACCACGGCCTTGACCTGCCCGCCGTGCGTGCGGAGCTGGAGCCGCTCGTTCAGGCGCCGGACGCCCCACTCGAGGGCGAGCTTCACGGGGTTCTTCTCCTCCTCGAAGCCCTGCAGCCCGAACGCGTCGACGACGTGGTTGCCGAGCACGTCCTGCTCGTTGTAGCCGCTCAGCTCGAAGACGCCGCGCCCGAGGGCGAGGATCCGGCCCTCCTGGTCGCAGGTGACGAGGCCCGTCCCCGGGGCCGGGTAGTAGTCGTCCATCAGCTCGAAGAGGAAGCCGAAGCCGCAGTGATGGCATCCCGCCGCTTCGTCGAAGAAACCCTCCTCGGCGTCGACGTGGACCGACCGCTCCTTGCAGTTCGGGCAGATGAAGTGGGGCATCCCGGCCAGGGTACCGGGCTCAGAACCAGCGCTTCCAGCGGAACCACCAGAGCTGGAGCGCCGTCGTCCCGACGATGAGTCCCCAGCTGAAGGCGTAGCCGTAGTGCCAGCGGAGCTCGGGGATGTCGGCGAAGTTCTGGCCGTAGAGGCCGACGATGAAGGTGGGGAGCAGCAGAAGCGACGCGACGACGGTCAGGCGCTTCATCACCTCGTTCTGGTCGTTCGCGATCTTGGCCTGGCTGTAGTCGCGTACGCCGGCGAGGAGGTCGCGCGCGAGGTCGAGCCCGTCCGAGGCGCGCAGGAACTTGTCGTACGCCGCGTTGAACGCGATCTCGACGTCGTGCGGGAAGACCTCGTCGCCTTCCTCGACCTCGACGGAGTTGTCGATCACGCGGCGGACTGCGTCCCGCATCGGCGTCAGCGTGCGGCGGATGTGGAGGAGGTCGTGCCGGAGGGAGCCGATCCGGGCGCGCGTCCTCTCGGCGGGCTGCTCCTCGACGAGGTCGTCGAGCTCGTCGATCTCGTCGTCGAGGTCGTCGACGAGCGTGAGGTAGCGCTCGGCGATCTCGTCGATCAGGCGGTACGCCATCATCCCCGCCGAGTCGTCGGGCTTGACGCCCTTCTTCACGATCGCGACGTCGCAGGCGGGCCGCCCCCCGGGCGGAGTCTTCCGCACGGTGAGGAGCGTGTTCTGCGTGAGCACGACGTCGATCTCCTGGTAGAAGACGCTGTCCTCGTTGCGTGCGGCGACGGCGACGAGGAAGACGCCGAAGACGTAGTCGCCGTGACCGACGAGCGTCGGGCGCGGCTCGTCCTCGTGCTGCGGGGGCGCGAGCAGCCGCTCGATCGCCGTCTCCTCGAGCTCGCGCGGCGCCTTCGCCCGCAGCTCGTCGGCGCTCGGGTCGAGCAGGTCGATCCACGTGGCGGCCATCGCGGCGCGATTCGCCGCCGCGGCGTCTAAACCTGCGTCGTCTCGGCCTCCGGCCGCGGCGCGGTGAGCGCCGTCCCGGCGTGGCCCTCTTGCGCGGCGAGGAACCGCTCGGCGTCGAGAGCCGCCATACAGCCGCTGCCGGCGGCCGTGACCGCCTGCCGGTAGACGTGATCCTGGACGTCGCCGGCGGCGAACACGCCGGGGACGTTCGTCTCGGTCGTGCCCGGCTTCGTCACGAGGTAGCCGTTCTCGTCGTGGTCGAGCTGGTCGACGAACAGCTTCGTGTTCGGGTCGTGGCCGATCGCGACGAACAGCGCGCCCGCCTCGACGTCCTCGACCTCGCCGGTCTCGGTGTTGCGGAGCCGGAGGCCGTTGATCGACTGGTCGCCGAGCACCTCCTCGACAGCGTACGGCGTCTTGAGCTCGATCTTGTCGCTTGCGCGGGCGCGGTCGATCATGATCTGCGAGGCGCGGAACTCGTTCCGCCGGTGGACGAGCGTGACCTTGTATCCGAACCGCGTGAGGAACAGCGCCTCCTCGAAGGCGGAGTCGCCGCCGCCGACGACGACGATGTGCTTGTCGCGGAAGAAGGCGCCGTCGCACGTCGCGCAAGCCGAGACGCCGCGGCCCTTGAGCCGCGTCTCCGACTCCAGCCCGAGCCAGCGGGCGGTCGCGCCGGTCGCGATGACCACCGCGCGCGCCCGGTACTCGTCGTCGCCGACCCAGACGCGGAACGGGCGCTCGGAGAAGTCGACCCGCGTGACGTCGTCGGTCAGGAACTCGCTTCCGAATCGCTCGGCCTGGCGTCTGAACTCGGCCATCATCTCCGGGCCCATGATCCCGTCGGGATAGCCGGGATAGTTCTCGACGTCGCTCGTGACCATGAGCTGGCCGCCCCAGCTGAAGCCCTCGATCACGAGCGGCTCGAGGTTCGCCCGTGCCGCGTAGAGGGCCGCGGTGTAGCCGGCGGGGCCGCCGCCGACGATGATCAGCTCGCGTACGTCGCTCATCGGTTCCTTTCTCGCAGAAGTCCTACCCCCTATTAAACGACGTAGGCCGGAAGGACGTTCCCGCGCGTGACATCGGCCGCCGACGCGGCGCTCCTGAGCTTGTACGCGCTAGGCGGCGTCGGCAGCCTCGTCGCCGGCGCTGAGCTCCGGCGCCGTGACGGGCCTGACACTGCGGTCGACGACCTGGAGCGGCGCGAGCTCGGCGGCCGGGGAGACGCCTCGATCTCGGAAGCGCCGTGCGCTCGGCAGCACGCGGGTCTCGAGCGAGCCGACGGCCTCGTTGAACGCGCCGACCGCTGTCTCGAGTCCCCGCCCGACCTTGGCGACGTGCCCGGTGAACGTCGCGATCCGTCCGTAGAGCTCGCGGGCGTCGTCGCTGATCGCCTTCGCGGATTCCGCGATCGTCTCTTGCCGCCAGCCGTAGGCAACGGCGCGAAGCAGCGCGATGAGCGTGGTGGGGGTCGCGAGGATGACCTGCTGGTTCACTCCCTCCTCGATCAACGACGGATCCTGTTCGAGCGCGGCGCTCAGGAACGTCTCGCCCGGAATGAAGAGCACGACGAACTCGGGCGCCGCGTCGAACTGCGACCAGTAGCTCTTGCCGGACAGCTTCGCGATGTGGTCGCGCACCTGGCGTGCGTGGTCGCGGAGTCTCGCGATGCGCTCCTCGTCGTCTCGCGCCGAGAGTGACTCGAGATACGCCTGCCCGGCGAACTTCGAATCGACCACGACGCTCTTCGAGCCCGGAAGCCTGACGACGAGGTCCGGCCGCAGGCTGCCGTCTCCGGTGCGGACGTGCGCCTGCGTCTCGAAGTCGCAGTGCTCGAGCATCCCGGCCATCTCGACGACCCGGCGGAGCTGGATCTCGCCCCAGCGGCCCCGGACGTTGGGTCGGTCACGGAGCGCGCTCACGAGATTTCCGGTCTCGTCCCGCAGCTGGGACTGGGTCTCTGCGAGCTGCCGTACCTGGACGCTGAGCTCGGAATACGCCCGTGTGCGGGCGACTTCGAGTTGCTGCAGCTTGCCGTCGACCTTCTCGAGAGATTCGCGGATCGGCGACACGAGATGCTCGACCGCCTGCTTGCGCTGTTCGAGCTCCTGGGCCGACGTCTGCTGCAGCTGCTCGAGCTGCGTCTTCGCGAGCCGGAGGAAGGACTCGTTGTTCGTGGCGAGCGCGTCGGCAGCGAGGACCTTCATGGTCTCGCCGAGAGAGCTCCGCGCCTCCTCGAGCACAGACAGGCGTGGCGCGTAGTGCGAGCGTACGGCGAGCCACGCGGCGAATCCGCCGACGACCAGACCGATGACGAGTCCGACGATCATGGGGCGCAAAACCCTAGAGACGGCGTCGGACGGACCAGAGAGAAGCCGGCCCCGACGAACCCGTGAGTCCTTCGGAACCGGCTCGCAGAGCCTAATCGGCCGCGGCCGCCGGGGTCAAGCAGGAAAAAGCCGCTCTTTGCGGACTTCCGCGCTCAGCTGCGGGCGGCGGATTCGATCTCGGCCTCGAGCGTCGACAGGCTGGGCAGCCCTTGCGAGACGACGCGGGGAGTCTTGCCCTTGCGATTGAGCAGGAGCGTGGGGGTGTACTCGAAGTTGGCCGTCGCCGCACGCCGGTCGACGCCGGTCACCGCCGACTTGACGCCCGACGAGCTCATCTCGCTCAGCACCTTCGCGGGGCGCAGGCCGTCGACGCTCGCCGAGGCGAGGCCGATCATGTTCTCGTTCAGCCAGCCGCTGTTCTCCGCTCCCTGGTTGAGGTAGAGCATCTCGGCGAACTGGAAGGCCTTGTTCTGCAGCGAGGCGGCGATCGTCGCCGACTGTCCGGTGACCGAGGCCGGCCCTCTGATCGCCCACGGCTGCATCTGGACGTCGAGCTTTCCGGTGCGGACGTACTTCTGGATCAGCGTCGGCAGCTGCTGCGTCTCGAAGACCTGACAGACCGGGCACTGGAGGTCGATGAACTCCGTCAACGTCGCCGGTGCGTTCAGCGACCCGAGGACGAGGCCGTGCTCGGGGATCCCCTTGAAGAGCTTCCGCACGTCGGTCGATCCCTGGAGCGCACCCTCCCACGTCGCACTGCCGACCTTCGGCAGGTCGGTCGGGGCCGGCTTGCCGCCGCGGCTGAGGACGATCCCGAGGACGATCGCGATCGCGGCCACCACCACGACGCCGCCGGCGATCGCGAGCACGCGCGGCGACGCCTGGCGCACGCCGCCCGGCGCGCCCTTCGAGCGCACGGGGGGAGGCGTCCGAACCGCCGCCTCCCGGCGCATCTGCTTGGCCCTCTTACCGCTCGGCATGAGCCGCCAGGGTAGCCGTCTCGGTTGATTGGCCGGAAGCCGCGAGGACCAAGAATCCGATGAGAAGGAGGAAGCCGGTGAGCGCGAGCGTCGGGATCGTCATGTAGCCGAACTCGTTGATCCACTTGTAATCGCAGCCGGCTCCTCCGATCGTGCAGGCCTGAGGCTCCGTCACGACATGGTTCTCGATCAGGATGTGGTAGATCGAGACGCAGGCGCCCACGACCGGGAGTGGGAACAGGTACCGGGAGGCACGGTAGTCGCCGCGGTACGCCATCAGGAGCAGCAGGATCGAGAGCGGGTACATGCAGATCCGCTGGAACCAGCACAGCTCGCAGGGCTGATAGTTCGCGATCTGCGAGAAGAAGAGGCTGCCTCCCGTCGCGACCGAGGCGACGACGAATCCCGCCCACAGCTCGTAGCCCCAGAAGACGCGCCGGATCCCGTCGAGCGGGATGTAGATCCGCACGAGCGCGAACAGCCCTGCGAGCAGGAACAGGGCGACGATCACCTGGCCGGCGACCCCGAGCGCCGAGAGGGCGACGGTTACGTCATGGCTCATCGCGGCGCAGCGTATCCGGCGCTGCGGCGGGCGGTACGCTCATCCCGCCGGGGTGGCGGAACTGGTCAGACGCGCCCGACTTAAAATCGGGTGGCCCACGGGTCATGCGGGTTCGAGTCCCGCCCCCGGCATCGGACATGAACCGGCCGCCTGCCGCATACGACGAGGTCGCCGACGCGTACAGCCGCGCGCGCGATCCGGACGGGAACGGGCTCGTCGACCCCGTGCTCGAGGAGCTCGTCGGCGATGTCGCCGGCAAGGACGTGCTCTCGCTCGCCTGCGGCCAGGGCCAGGACGCGCGCCTGCTCGCGCGCCTCGGCGCGACGGTGACCGGGATCGACGTGTCGCCGGAGATGCTGCGCTACGCGCGCGAGCACGAGGCGGCCGCGCCGCGCGGGATCGCGTACGTGCACGGGGACGCGCAGGAGCTCGCCGTGTTCGCCGACGCCGGCTTCGACGGCGTCGTGTGCCACATGGCGCTCATGGACATCCCGGATCTGGCGTCGGCGATCCGCTCCGTCGCGCGCGTGCTACGGACCGACGGCTGGTTCGTGTTCTCGATCGTCCACCCGTGCTTCCACGCGCACGTCGAGAACACGACGGACTACCTCGTCGACCATCGCTATCGCAAGCAAATCCCGCCCGACTGGCTGCCGGAGCACGCCTACCACCGGCCTCTCGGCACGTACGTGAACGAGCTCTCGCAGGCCGGCTTCCGGATCGAGCGGATGGCCGAGGTGCACTGGCGCGAAGAGGATGCCGGCGGCGTCCCGGGGCTGCTCTACGCGCGCTGCGCCCGCGGCTACTCGTAGCCGAGGTCGCGGAGCCGCTCGACCATCGCGGCCTCTTCTTCCTCGGAGTAGACCGGCTCCTCGCTCGCCGGCTGCGGCGCGGCCGAGGAGGCAGGCGGCGCGGACGGCGCGGTCTCCTCGAGGATCCCCTCGAGCGGGGCGCCGTCCAGGCCCGCGGTGGAGAGGCCGAGCAGCCGGAGGATCGTGCCCGCGAGCTGGACGATCTCCGCGCCCTCGGGCAGGTCGGCCGGGCGGATGCCCGGGCCGCCCGCGGCGAGGATCCCGTTCACGCCGTGATGGGCCGAGAAGCCGTAGGCGTGCTCCGGGTCGAGGCGGTCGCGCGGCTCGAACGCATGCTCGAAGCGGCGCCGCGAGGCGTCGACGTGGATCCGCTCGTCGTACGGCAGGAGGATCAGCTCGGGCGCCTTGTCGACGAACGGCCCCTCGTACAGCTCCTCCTTGTGGACGACGCGGAAGGCCGGCTGGCCCGTCTCGGGGTGCTCGAGCGCACCGAGCTCCTCGCCGAGCGCCTCGACGAAGCGGCGATCGCGGCGCGCGCCGGTCAGCTCGCCGAGGAAGAGCTGCCCGCCGGCGGCGAACGCGTAGGCGCGCGTCGAGCCGAAGTCGATGTCGGCGAAGACGCGGTCGGCGGCCGGCCGGGGCAGGAAGGGGGCGAGGTCGAGCGCGCGCCCGTAGCCGCGCACCGTCCGCACGAGCTTCTGGTCGACCTTCGCGAGGTAGTCGAGCCGTCCGCGCTTCCACGGCTGCAGCGAGCGCCGGCGGAAGCGCAGGTGCCCGTGCTCCTCGAGCCAGCGGTCGACGTGGAACGACCAGTAGATCGGCTTCATCCCGTGGTCGGAGAAGAGGAGGACGGTCGGCTCCTCGCCCCAGCGCTCCGCCGCGAAGTCGATCAGCTCGCCGCAGACCGCGTCGGCCCGCTCGTACACCTGCACGAGCTCGTCGCCCGCGTGCGCGGGATCGTGGGCGGGGTGGTTCGGGTCGTAGCGGCTGAAGCCGAGGTGGCCCATGTGGTCGGTGCTCATGAAGTCGACGCAGAGGAGGCTGAGGTCGGGCTCGAGCTCGAGGGCGAGGCGGCAGACGCCGGCCATCTCGTCGAGGTGCTCGAGCAGGCGTCCCGTGTAGGCCTCGAAGTTCTCCCACCAGCGCTCCTCCATCGGATGGTGTGCGGTGACGAGGTTCGGGTGGGCGGCGAGGATCCGCTCCTCGGCCGAGCGCGGCAGGATCTGCGGCCGCTCGGGCCCGCCGTAGCCGCTGACGACGATGCCGGCGATCGGCTCGGCCGGATACGTGAACGGGACGCCGACGAAGGCGGAGCGGAGGCCGGCCGAGCCGAGCGTCCGCCAGAACGGCGTCCCGGCGCGGCTCGCCGCGCTCTCGACGCGCTGCCGGCCGCGGTTCGGGTTCGTCGTGAAGTTGAAGATCCCGTGCCGGCCCGGGTTGAGGCCGGTGAGGAACGACGACCACGCCACGGGCGTGAACGCCGGGATGGTCGAGCGGAGCGGCCCGAACGCGCCCTCCCGCGCGAGGCGGGAGATCGTCGGCAAGCGTCCTTCGGCCATGAGCTTCTCGACGAGCTCGTGGTCGGCGCCGTCCATCGCCAGGGCAAGCACCCTCATCCCGCCGCCACCTCCTCGTAGATGCGTTCGAGCTCGGCGGTCGGGTCGCCGTACAGGTCGCGCACGACGCGCCGGTTCCGCTCGCCGTAGCGGGCGCGAAGCTCGGGGTCGCCTGCGAGGCGGAGGAGCGCGCCGGCGACCGCAACGGCGTCTCCGTGGGGAACGATCTCCGCGCCGTCGCCATGCTGGACCCACTCCTCGACCGACGCGGCCGGGGTGGCGACGAGCGGCAGCCCGCTCGCCATCGACTCGAGCAGGGAGGGCGGCGACGAGTCCGAGTCGGTGAGCGTGACGGCGACGTCGGCGGATGCGATCAGCGCCGGCAGCTCGGGCGCAGGAACGCTCTGGAAGGTGACGAGCTCCGCCAGGCCGAGCTCCGAGACGAGCCGCTCGATCTCGCCTCGCAGCGGCCCGCGGCGGGCGGCGAGCACGAGGCGGGCGCGCGGCTCGTCGCGGCGGAGGCGGTCGAATGCGCGGACGAGCACGTCGACGTGCGTGTCGGGACGGAAGTTGCGCAGCGAGAGGACGACGAAGGCGTCCTCGGGCCAGCCGAGCCTCGTCCGGTAGCCGGGCTCGCGCCGCTCGGGGCCGAAGCCCGAGAGGTCGGCGTGCCAGAGCACGTAGCGGACGCGGTCGGGAGGTGCGTCGAGGTCGGCTGCCGCCTGCTCGAGTGCCCGCGAGTTCACGACGACGACGTCGGCCGCGACGATCGCCTCCCGCGCCCGCTCGTGCCCGCGCGCGCCCGGCCGCCCGTCGACGAGCGCGTCCGTTCCCCACGGGCTGACGACGAGCGGATGCGTCCCCGCGCGCGCCGCCCAGTAGCCGTACGGCAGGAGGTAGTGCGCGTGGACGACGTCGGGACGGACGCTCTCGGCGAGCCCGGCGATAGCGCCGGTCATCCGCAGCCGCCGGACGCCCGGAACGCGGAGCAGCGGGTCGAGCCGCTGCACGACGTGGACGTGGAGCCCGGCGATCTCCTCCGCGCGCGTGTTCTCCCGTCCCGAGACGACGTGCACCTCGTGCCCGCGCTCGGCCAGCCGGCGGGCCCAGCGCAGGAAGTTGAGGGACTTCGCGTCGCCGATTCCGAGCAGCCGCATCGTCGGCGAAGGCTAGTGGCGGCGCAGCGCGCGCCGCGCGAGGACTGCGAGCTGCACGAGCGCCGGCTTCGGGTCGTCGCGCGCGAAGACCGCGTCGACGTACGGCGGCCGCTGCAGCGCAGGCGTCGCGTCCGCCAGGAAGGTGATCGCCCAGCGCTTTCGTCCGCCGTCCATCCGGGCCGGCGGGGGCGGGTCGCCGCTCAGGTGCCGGTACGCGATCCAGGGCAGGTCGACGCCGCACGCCGCGGCGAGGCTGTGCCACTGCCAGAGGCGCGGATTGACCTCCATCAGCTTGTAGCGGCCGTCCCGTGGGTCGCGCTTGAACTCCACCTGGGAGAGCCCGTGGAAGCCGAGCGCGTGCAGCAGCGCGAGGCCCTGGTCGACGACCTCGTCGACCCAGATCGCCTCGGCCACGCGCGCCGTCCCCATCTCCTGGCGCGTCTGGCGGAGCTTGCGGCCGCAGAAGAGGCCGAGCGCCTCGCCCTCCGGCGTGAGGTAGCTGCCGAGCGTGTAGAGCTCGCTCTCGCCGCCCGGCACGAACTCCTGCACCATCGGCTCGTGTGCCGCCGTCGCCTCGTAGGCGCGCTCGAGCTCGGCCGCGTTCGTGCAGACGAAGGCCTGGCGCCGGTGCAGTCGCCGGAACTCGACGTTCGTCGACGGCTTGACGAGGACGGGATAGCCGAGCTCCTCCGCCGCGGCGACCGCCTCTTCGGCGGAGCGCGGGTGCCTCGTGCCGGGAGCCGGACAGCCGATCGACTCCGCCGTCTCGAGCTGGTGGCGCTTGCTCTGAACGGCCTCGAGCACGTCCCAGCCCGGGAACGGATAGCGGCAGCTCCCGGGCAGCTCGTCGAAGTGGCGGGCGATCGCGTTCAGGTGCTCATCGTGGGTGGGGAGCAGCGGCAGCGGCCCGTCCGTCCGCTCGGCGAGGTCGCGGAGCGCTGCGATGAAGCCGCCCTCGTCCGCGAGCGGGTCGGGCGTCAGGTGCGGCTCGGCGTAGCGTGAGCGGAAGCCGAGCGCATACGCGCGGTGGTCGAGCGCGAGCACTCGCACGCCGCGGCGGCCGAGCGACCGGATCGCGCCGAGGCCGTTCACGAAGCCGACCTCCACGACGGCCGCCGTCCCCTTGTCCACGGCGCCGAACTCTAGGCGCCGAGCGGCAGCAGCCGCCGCAGGCGCGCCCGCTCCGCCGGCAGGTAGAAGCCGAGCAGCAGGAGCAGCAGCGGATAGGCGGCGGTCAGCCCGAACGCGAGTACGAGCGAGTGGTGCAGCGCCTCGCCGAGGCCCGTCAGGGCGCCCGCCGCAAGGAGCAGGATCGCGATCCGCCGCCACTGGTAGGGCACGGGATAGACCTGCTGGGCGTTCCACGTCCGGACGAGCATCAGCAGCACGTACGCCGCGAGCGTCGCGTACGCGGCGCCGAGCATCCCGTAGGCTGGGATGAGCCAGAAGTTCAGGCTGAAGTTCAGGGTCGCCGCGGCGACCGTCGCGATCCAGTTGAACTGCGTCTGGCGCGTGCGACCGATCGCGATCGTGACGACGATGAAGCCGGCGAAGAAGACGCTCGAGTAGGCGAGCGCGGGCACGGCGCTCGCCGCGGGCCAGTAGCCGTGCCTGCGGCCGAGCACGTGCACGATCCACGGTGCGAAGAGGCTCAACCCGACGGCGGCCCACGCGGCGACGAGCATCAGGTACGTCAGGACGTACGAGTACGCGCGTCTCGCGTCCTCCTCGTCCTCGATCGAGTACGCGAACGCCGGCCAGGCGATCTGGAACGCGGTGAAGAGGAGCACCATCGCCGAGGTGATCTTGTAGGCGATCGAGTACTGGCCGAGCTGGTGCAGCGCGTACGAGCCGTGGAGCAGCTTCCGGAGCATGAAACGGTCGCCGAAGTTCGTCACCCACATCGCGAGGGCGGCCGCCATCAGCGGCAGCCCGAAGCGGTTGAGCGCCCGCAAGAGGCTCCGGTCGAACTGGAGGCCGAGCTGCTCGCGCCGGTACGCGAGCAGGACGAGGTAGATCACGAGCGTGCCGCTGAAGTTGCCGACGATGATCCCGAGCGGCCCCTCGTGGACGACGACGACGAGGATCACGGTGAGCAGGACCGTGACGCCGACGTTCGCGACCGTCGCGAGGGAGAAGGCGAGGGAGCGCTGCTCGACGCGGAAGAGGTTCGTCATCTGGAGGTAGTTGACGTTGGCCCAGAGGAGGACCGCCGTCGCGATGACGAGGCGCGTGCCGCTTCCCTGGAGCTGGGCGCCCGGGTGGTAGTCGACGCCCAGCAGGCCGGCGAGCTGCCGCGCGAAGACGACGCAGAGGACGAGCGCGGTCGTCGAGTACGCCATCTGCGCCCAGAAGACGGTGCGGATGAGCCTGCGCCGGTACTCCGCCTCCTTCTGCAGGAAGTAGAAGCGGACGAAGCCGAAGTTGGCGCCGCCGCGCAGCACGACGACGACCACCGCCATCACCGCCATGAGGAGCTCGATCCGGCCGTAGTCGCTCGCCGAGACGTGGCTCGTGTACAGCGGCAGCATGAGAACCGAGAGGAAGCGCGACACGAGCCCGCCGATCCCGTAGATCGCCGAGTGGCGGCTGAGCTCGAGCAGTTGGGAGAGGAGGGACTGCGTGCGGGCGTCTGGCTGCGATTGCGCGTCCTCGATCACGGGCCACGATGGTACGTAGAGTGGCGGCGATGCCGGGCGCGAAGCCGATTCCGGAGCGCGTCGAGCGGCGCGCGCGCTGGGTGCTCGAGACGCTCGGCGCCGCGGGCGTCGGGCTCGGCGACGAGGTGCCGTACCGGCCGGAGGCGTGGGAGGCCGTCGACCGCGGCGAGCGTCCGGAGGGCGACGAGCTCGCGGATGCCTTCTTCCACCTCGCGCGCGTCGAGGAACGGACCGGGGTCCGCGACTCGCACGATCGCTTCGCCGCGAGCGCCTCCTGCCTCGACCCGCTCGATCCGCCGCTCGAGCGGCTGCGGCGAGCGCTCGGCGTCGAGCCGCCGCGGTGGCGCGGCGCGCGCTTCGCGGTCGCGCTCACGCACGACGTCGACATCCCGTGGCGCTGGACGCGGATCGGCGTGCTGGGCGCGGCGGCGCGGCTGAAGCGCGGCGCGGTGGACGAGGCTCGCGCGCTCGCCGGCGTCCCGCTCCACAAGCTGCGCGGCACCGACCCGAACTGGCGCTTCGTCGAGATCGCCGCCGCCGAGCAGGAGCGCGGCGCGCGCTCGACCTTCTTCGTCATGGCGGGCCACGGCCATCGCGCCGACGGAGCCGCACCCGAGGCGTACGAGCGGCTCCGGCCGCGGCTCGTCGAGACGCTCCGCGAGACCGGCTCCGAGATCGGGCTCCACGGCAGCTACCTCGCCGCCCGTGATCTCGACCGCCTCGCGCGCGAGCGAACCCTGCTCGCGCAGCTCGACGGCCCGCTGACGGGCCAGCGGTACCACTACCTCCGCGTCGATCCGCACCGGAACCTCGTCCCGCTCGCCGGCGTCGGCTTTCGCTACGACACGACGCTCGGCTTCCCCGACGCGCTCGGCTTCCGCGCGGGAATCGCGCAGCCCTTCCGGCCGTGGGACTTCGAGCGCGAGCGGCCGGCCGACCTCGTCGAGGTTCCGCTCGCCGTGATGGATGCGACCCTCGCCGAGGAGCGGTACGAGGGGCTCTCGGCGGCGGCGGCGAAGCCGCGCGTGCTGGCGCTCCTCGATTGGGCCGCGGAGCACGGCGGCGGCTTCTCGCTCCTCTGGCATCCGGAGCGCTTCGATCCGCCGACCGCGCGCGGCTGGGACCGCCTCTACTTCGAGCTGATCGACGCCGTCCACGAGCGCGGCGGCGTGTGCATGTCCGCCGGGGACCTGGCCGCCCTCTACGATCGGTAGGTGAGCAAGCGCGTTCTCGTGATCGGCCTCGACTGCGCCGCCCCGCAGTTCGTCTTCGACCGCTGGCTGCCCGAGCTGCCGGCGCTCCGCTCGCTCACCGAGCGCGGCTCGTTCGGCGTGCTGCGCTCGTGCGACCCGCCGATCACGGTGCCGGCGTGGACGGTGATGACCTCCTCGCGGAGCCCCGGCGCGCTCGGCTTCTACGGCTTCAGGAACCGGCGCGACCACTCGTACGACGGCCTCGCCTTCGCCGACTCGCGGGCCGTGCGCGTGCCGCGCGTCTGGGACGTCCTCTCCACGCGCGGGCGGGACGTCGTCGTGCTCGGCGTGCCCCAGACGTATCCGCCGAGCCGCGTCAACGGCGCCATGGTCTCGTGCTTCCTCACGCCCGACACGCGCACGAGCCGGTACACGTACCCCGAGGAGCTCAAGGACGAGATCGAGCAGGTCGTCGGCCGCTACATGGTCGACGTCGAGGACTTCCGCAGCGACGACAAGGAGCGGCTGCTCGCCCAGATCGAGGAGATGACCGACAAGCGGTTCCGCCTCGCCGAGCACCTGCTCGAGACCCGCCCCTGGGATCTCTTCTTCATGGTCGAGATGGGTACCGACCGCATCCACCACGGCTTCTGGCGCTTCATCGACCACGAGCATCGCCTGTACGAGCCGGGCAATCCGTACGAGGACGCGGTGCTCGACTACTACCGCCGGCTCGACGAGAAGATCGCGCGCCTGCTGCGCTTCGCCGACGACGAGACGGCGATCCTCGTCGTCTCCGACCACGGCGCGCAGCGAATGGACGGCGGCATCTGCGTCAACGAGTGGCTCCGCCGCGAGGGCTACCTCGTGCTGAAGGAGGAGCCGCCCGGGCCGGCGCGCCTGACGCCCGACATGGTCGACTGGTCGCGCACGGTCGCCTGGGGCGAGGGCGGCTACTACTGCCGCCTCTTCCTCAACGTCGAGGGTCGCGAGCCGGAGGGCGTCGTCCCGGCGGCCGACTACGAACGTGTGCGGAGCGAGCTGAAGGAGAGGCTCGAGGCGCTCGGCGACGAGCAGGGGAACCCGATCGGCACGGTCGCGCACCGGCCCGAGGATCTGTATGCCGACCCGCAGGGCGTCGTGCCCGACCTGCTCGTCTACTTCGGCGGGCTCTACTGGCGCAGCATCGGCCAGGTGGGGACGGGGACGGTGCACGTGTTCGAGAACGACACGGGCCCCGACGACGCGAACCACGCCCACCCGGGTCTCTACGTGCTCGTCGCGGACGGCGTCGCGCCGGGGCGGGCGGAGGAACGGGACATCCGAGACGTTGCGCCCACGCTGCTCGAGCTCCTCGGCGAGCCGGTGCCGGCGGACATGGAGGGGCGGAGCATGCTCTCCTCGTCGGCGGCCGCGGCGGGTCGTACACTCCGCCCGTGACGGGTGTGGACGCGTCGGCGGCCGAGCCGCAGCTCGAGTGGGACACGCCGCTCTTCCGTATGGCCCGCGCCCAGTTCCAGCAGGCGCTGCCCCATGCCGAGGTGTCCGAGCTCGTCGCCGAGCGGCTCAGCTTCCCCGAGCGGGCCGTCATCGTCAGCGTCCCGCTGCGCCGCGACGACGGGTCGGTCGGGATCTTCCCCGGCTACCGCGTCCAGCACTCGACGGTGCTCGGTCCGACGAAGGGCGGCATCCGCTACGACCCGGAGGTCTCGCTCGGCGAGTGCGCGGCGCTCGCGACGTGGATGACGTGGAAGTGCGCGCTGCTCCGGTTGCCCTACGGCGGCGCGAAGGGCGGCATCCGCTGCGACGCGCGCGCGCTGAGCCCGCGCGAGCTCGAGAAGCTGACTCGCCGCTTCACGTCGGAGCTGATCCGCGAGATCGGCCCTCAGACCGACATCCCCGCGCCGGACATGGCGACGAACGAGCAGACGATGGCGTGGATGATGGACACGTACTCGATGCAGATGGGCCACGCGGTGCCGGAGATCGTGACCGGCAAGCCGATCTCGATCGGCGGCTCCGTCTTCCGGCGCGAGGCGACGGGCGCCGGAGTCGTGATGGTCGCCGACCAGGCGTGCCGGCGGCTCGAGCGCGAGCTCGCGGGCCAGCGCTGCGTCGTCCAGGGCTTCGGCAACGTCGGCGGCGTCGCGGCCTCGGAGCTGCACGAGCGCGGCGCGGTCGTCGTCGGCGTCTCGGACATCTCGGGCGGCGTCCACGACGAGCGCGGCCTCGACGTCCCCGCGCTCCACGCGTACGTCGCGGAGCACGGCTCGCTCGAGGGCTACGACCGCTGCGAGCGCGTCTCGAACGAGCAGCTGCTCGAGCTGCCCTGCGACGTCCTCGTCCTCGCCGCCCGGGAGGATCAGGTGACGGGCGAGAACGCTGCCCGCGTCCAGGCGACGCTCGTTGTCGAGGGCGCGAACGGGCCCACGACGCTCGAGGCCGACGCGATCCTCGCTGAGCGCGACGTTCCCGTCGTCCCCGACATCCTCACGAACGCGGGCGGCGTCACGGTCTCGTACTTCGAGTGGGTGCAGGATCTCGGCCGCCTGTTCTGGGACCGGGACGAGATCCGCCGCAAGCTGTCCGACAAGATGAGCGACGCGTTCGACCGCGTCTACGCCGTGGCGGACGAGAAGGGGATCACGCTGCGCCAGGCCGCGATGGTCGCGGCGATCCGCGAGGTCGCGGGGGCGCTCGAGGCTCGCGGGATCTACCCGTAAAGCGCGACAATGAGCACGATGTCCCCCGAGACCGTCCGCGACGCGATGGTGCCCGAGCCGACGACGCTCGGGGGGTCCGCGAGCGCGCAGGAGGCCGGTCGCTGCTTCGCCGGCAGCACCGACGTCCGTGCGATCTTCGTCACCGAGGAGGGCGGCCGGCTGCTCGGCGTCGTGACGCGGAAGACGCTCGTGCGCGAGGTCGTCGCCGAGGGGCGCGATCCGACCACCGTGGCGTTGAGCGAGATCGCGGAACCGCCGAACTTCACGCTCGACGCCGGGCTCGGGCTCGAGAACGCGTTTCACGAGCTCGAGGAGCGCGACCTCGAGCGGGTGCCGGTCGTCGAAGAAGGCGGGCGTCTCGTCGGCGTGCTCTCGCGCGCCGTCGTCCAGCGCCGGCTCGCCGAGGACGAGCCGCCGCAGGGCGAGCCGGACGAGGGCTCGCTCGTCCTCTAGCTACGACTAGCAGCAGGTGTAGGCGCCTGGCGGCGCCGCGCCTTCCTCGGGCTCCGGGAGCTCCGCTGCCGCGAGCGCGGCGCCGTGGAGCAGGCCTCGCTCGCTCGCGCGGATCCCGGCGAGCGCATAGCGGTCGAGGATCGCCACGAGGATCGCGGCACCGGCGACGATCACCGGCGCCCGTTCGGGCTCGAGGGCGGGGACGCGGCGCCGCTCCTCGAGCGGCAGCGCCGCGAGTCGGTCGAGCTGCGCCTGCGCGCCGGCGCGCGTGAGCAGGTGGCCGTGCACGCGCCGCCGGTCGTATTCCTCGAGGCCGAGGTCGAGCGCTGCCAGAGTCGTGACCGTGCCGGCGACCCCGACCGCCGACGACGGCGAGAGCTCGGGCAGCAGCTCCCGCGTCGCCGCCTCGAGCGCCGCGACGTCCTCGCCGTGCCGCTCGGTGAAGCGCCCCGAGCCCAGCGGCAGGCTCGTGTCGAAATCGTCGAGGACGAGCTCGGTCGAACCGCCGCCGACGTCGACGAGCAGCGTGCCCGGAGCGAGGTCGCCCACGCCGCGGCGCATCATCGCCGCTTCTTCCTCACCGGAGAGGAGCCGCGTCGCGAAGCCGTAGCTCCACTCGATCTCGCCGAGGAAGGCTTCGCCGTTCTCGGCGTCGCGGACGGCGCTCGTCGCCACGAGGAGCGTCCGCTCGGCGCCGAGCTCCTCCGCCGCGCGGCGGTAGTCGGAGAGGACGTTGCGGACGCGTGCGATCGGGACCGGGAGGAGGCGCCCGCGCGCCTCGACGCCCTCGCCGAGGCGCGTGATGCGCGTCTCGCGGCGAAGGTCGCGGAGCTCGTCTCCCTCGACGTCCGCGACGAGCAGGCGCGTCGTGTTCGTGCCGAGGTCGATCGCCGCGACGATCACTTGCGCGGCACGACGGCGGCGATGCGGCCGAACGTCTCCTGCGCCTCGCCGGCGGCCTGCCGCAGCACGGCGAGGCGTGCGAGCGAGACGCGCAGGCGCGCGAGGCTCGGCTGCACGTTCGTCAAGTCGGCCGCCGCGGCGGCACTCTCCGCCAGCTCCTCCGCCCGCGCCAGGAGCGTGTCGAGCGCCTTGAAGACATGACGGCGCACGCGCTTGAAGTCGCGCCACGCCTGGAGCGCGCGGACGGCGACGAACGCGACCCCGCCGGCGACCGCGAGCACGGCCGCAGCCAGCGACGCCCAGACGGCCCAATCCCACATCGGGCCGATCGTAACGACGGTGCTACAATCCGGGCCGCGACGCGGGGTGGAGCAGTCAGGTAGCTCGCCGGGCTCATAACCCGGAGGTCGCAGGTTCAAATCCTGCCCCCGCTATGTCAGAATTCTGCGACCGCCGACGAGGCGGTTGCAGTCTTTCTGGGGCCGGAACGAGATCCGCGGTGACGGTCGCGGCAAGTTCGAGCGAATGGCTCGGCTTGTCGTAGGTGACCGTGACGTCGAACGCGT
>DATIZN010000042.1:0-45173 GCA_035517075.1 Gaiellaceae bacterium
CGGACCGGCCGCCCATGAGCGGCCAGAACGAGCGTCCGCCGGGACCGACACGTCTTTCAGACGACACTTCGGTCAGCTCCAGAACAGGTCAGATCCCGGCGAACACCCGCCGGCAGATCTTCACTGCTCCACAAATGGCTCCAGACCCACTGCAGGCGCTACGAAGAGCAAGTAGTCCTGAGCGGAAAATCCTCGTGAGCGGGGATTTTGCAAGCCCTCTGACGGACTCGAACCGTCGACCCCTCCTTACCATCGCACTGCGGATGATCTCGCGCCGCCGCAGCTCGGCGAGGATTAAGCGTGAGAGTGCGCGCAACTCGCCCGGCGAAGGCTGCGCCAGCTCATCGGGGCCGCAGGGCTGCCCTGGCTCCGCCATCGCCGCCGATCCTCTACGCCGGTCCGTCATGGCGGAAGCTTGCGAACTCTCGTGAACGGACTCGAGGATGAGCAGATGGCTTCTTCAACTGAACTCGCTCGGGCCTATGGTGCCGTGCCTGAGCCGGCGAAGATCCTGTGGATGGGGAGGAACACCTCGCCTGTCATGGCGGCGTGACGATGCTTGCGTCTCAGCAGATCCCGCAGATCGATCCGCTCATCGAGGACAGCGAGAAGATCGCCGCCGTCGGCGAGCACCAGTGGCGACCCCCGCTGCGAATGTTTCGCAAGCGCCGTGGCATCGAAACCCTCAATTGAGATGAATAGGCCCAAGGTGTTCTCCGCTTTGTCGTCGACTTTGGTCTTGAAGGCGCCGAGGTCGTCCTTCGTGGCAAGCGCCTTCCGCCAACGGCCTTCGAGCAGGAAGTGTCTGTTATCGAGGGTGAAACCGCCGTCGACCTGCTCGCCTTCGTTTCTGAACGATGCGCGCGGGTCAAGATCGAACAGCTCAAACAGCCCGTGCAGCCACTTCTCGAACGCGAACCCGCGACGTTGAGCGTCGTCCATCGCGAGTAACTCGAAGTACTCCTGTCGAAGTCCGCGGAGTGCTTCAACCGTCCCCTGCCGCAGCCGAGCTTCAGCCTTCGCCTGTGTGATTCGTGCGCTCGCAGCTGCCGCCGCGGCGAGCTGTTGCTCGTATGGCTGGATGTACTTACGTAGACGAGTCACCGCCTCTTTGGCTCGCGCGATTTTCCCCGAAGCGTCCTCAAGCCAGGCAAGTTGGGGGAAGTCATCCATGGCGGCCACATCGCTCATCAGTTGTAGGAGAAGGCCTCCGTAGACGTCTTGCCTGGTTGCGAGACGATCGATGAACCGCCGGACAGAATCTCGTTTGTAAACGTCCTGACTGAGCCAGTCGATGCCGTCGAGGAGTTGCTGGTCGGGAATCGAGGCCCGGAGGTAGTCGAGGAGGTCACGCTTGCGCCAGAAGGCGACCGAGAGAGCCTCCTTGAGGGCCTCGATGGCGTTCGCGTTAATTCGCTGAGCGGTCGCCATCAAGTCTAGTTTGACGCCCACGGCGGCGAACGGGAACTGTTCTGTTCTGGGTCGAAAGCTGAATCGACTGACGCACTGAAGGATCGCCTTTCAGCGTTTGACGAAGCTCAGAGTGCGGGTTATGAACCCGTGGAGTTCGCTGTCGTTAATCGCCTCGGTCTCCCACGCCGGGTTCGTGTCGTGATGGAAGCGGTTCGCGTATTCGACGAGGTTGTTCAGCTCGTCCGTGTCCTGCTGGGTCAGCACTTCTTGCGCTGTGCCGACCCTCTGCTCGCACACGTTCCGGAACGTCCCCAGGAGCGTCGACGCGGGGAACTCCTCCGGGAAGGCAACGCGAAGGAACGACTCCAGGTGGGGTCGGATTGCGCGTGCGACCGCCCGCGGATCCCCCGACGGCGCGCCGAGGTAGTTGTTCAGCAGCGCGTGCCGGCGGTCGTGTTCGGTCTCGGAGTCGGCGTCGACGTCCCAGGCCTCGAACGTCGAGCCCTCGCCTTGCCGGGCGACTTGTAGGGCGGCGCGGGCACTGCGGTCTGACGATTCCCAAAGTCGGCAGAGGAAGGCCTTAGTGT
Source organism: Gaiellaceae bacterium (assembly GCA_035517075.1). Taxonomy (GTDB): domain Bacteria; phylum Actinomycetota; class Thermoleophilia; order Gaiellales; family Gaiellaceae; genus Palsa-739. The sequence goes on from DATIZN010000042.1 coordinate 2,001, forward strand.
GAGACAGGACGATCAGCTGCTGCGTTTGATCGCCGAGTCTGCGCACCTCCTGCACTGTGGTGAGGGAGCGGTGCTCGTCGAGGCTGGAGATCGGGTCATCGATCACGACGATCTTGTTGCTGCGGTTCGGGTCGAGGTCGAGCGAGGCGAAAAAGAAGGCCAGCGCGAGCGTGTTCCGGTCTCCGGCACTGAGCGTGTTGCGGAACGACGGTTCGCCGGCGACCGGCACATGACCCGACACCGGCACCGCGGTGTTGTTGATGATCACGTTGTATGTGCAGCTCGGGCCGCCGCGCGTATCGGCTGGCGTGAAGCGGTCGAGGCGGAAGCCGGCGTTGAATCTGCTGAGGTAAAGGTTGATCGTCGTCTCGTAGCCCGGAAAGGCGTTCGCGCGGTAGGCGTCCAGGTCGGTCCGCGCCTGGGTCCGGGCCGCTTCGGTGGTCGCCTTGGCGCTCTTCTCGTCCAGATATTCCGTGCAGTGTGCGTCGATCGGCGCCGTGTGACGCGCCTCGACGGCAAGCAGCCGAGAGAGATCGGCCTCGAGCGCGTGCGGATTCGCGGAGGCGGCTTGTTCCTTAACGAGCTGGACGGCCGCGTTGGCCTCCTGGAGCGCGCGGCTCCGCTGGGCGACGAGTTGGCGTTGCCTCTCGTAGTCGGCGATCGCTTGCCTCGCGGCGGCGGGCAGTGCGATGGGCTGGAGGGGCGTCGCTTCCTTGCTCGCGAGAACTGAGCCGATGGCGTCAGCGGCGTCTCGCCAGCTGCGGATGATCGCCGCGGTATCGAGCTCGAGGTCCGGGACGTCGCAGTAGGCCGACCAGAACTGCCGGCGCTCGCTTGCGACGCGGACGCCACGCTCGAATGCCGCGAACACCTCGCCTCCGTGGTTCCGCCTGAACGCCGTCGCCGCATCAGTGATCGCCTGTACATGCGTCGCGTACGCACCGCTGAAGTACGCGCGGTAAGCGTCGATGATCGGCGACGCGCCAATGCTTTGAAGGCAAAACGGGCAGGCATCCGAATCGTGGTCGCGCTCGGTCGCTTCGAGTAATGCCATGCCGTGCGCAACCCAGCCTTCGGATTGCCGTCCGAGTGTCGAGAAGTGCTCCTCGACCCGCGCGGCCGCAGCCGCGTCGAGGCTCGGTAGATCTCGCGCGAGCAGCTCGTCGAGCGCTGCCTGGTCGATCTCGGGCAGGCTGAGGCTGTCGAACGCGTGGGCGGCGCGGACCTGGTCCTGCTCGCGGCCGGCCGCCAGGGCCCGGCGAGCCTGGACAATCGCCTCGTCGATGTCGCTCCTGGGAGGCAGCGCGCAGAACTGATCGACCGTGAGCCCGCCCCTGATGCCCTCAGGAATAGCGGCCGCCTTCGTCCGCAGAGCGGCGTTGTGCGCCTCGACCCGCCGTCGCAACGTGTCTAGCTGCCTCGTCAACGCTACGCCTTGGGCGCCGAGTATCAGCTCATGAAGGTTCTGCCGATGCCCGGCGCCAACGACGAGTCCGGAGTAGATGTTCTCGTCGACGAAGACGTCGTCGAAGATCGTCACCTCCGGGAGCGTTCGGCTCCATTGGCCGTCCTCGAACACGGCGGAAGCCCCATCTGAGCAGTCGACCACGACGTGCGGCGGATGGTGGGCTGCGAAGCGATGGCGCTCGGTGACTGGGAGGACGTCGCCGGTTGAAAGGGAGCGGAGGATCGCTGCGATAGTGGTTTTGCCCCTGCCGTTCTCTGCGTAGATGACCGAGAACCTGGCCAATGGCAGGTCGGCACCGGCCGCCACGGAGTCGAACTGACCGACGTTACGTAGCAGTCGCAGGCGCTCGATCATCGGCCCATTGTGTCCGAGCGCGCTTCAGTTCCTCGGCGCCGTGGCGAGACTTTTCGACGCGAGAGACGTTCCTATAGACGTCAAGTGCTGTTGAGGGCTTCGAGGTCGGCTCGGAGTGTGTGGAAGGTCTCGCGGGCGATGTAGCGCTTGAGGCAGCGGAGGATCTCGCGTTTGTTCAGGCCGTCGCTGGTGCGCTTGGCGGCGTAGGCGCGGGTGCGTGGGCAGTAGCGAAGGCGGCAGACGGCGATCATGTGGAGTGCTCGGTTGGCCTGTCGGTCGCCGCCTGGGTCGAGGCGATGGCGGTTGGTGCGGCCGGAGCTTGCTTGGATCGGAGCGGCGCCGCAGATCTTGGCGAAGGCGGCTTCGCTGCGGAAGCGGTCGATGTTCTGGCCGGCGGCGATGAGGAGCTGGCTCGCGCCTTGCGTGCCGACCCCAAACAGCTGTGTGGTGCGTGGGGCGGCGACGCAAACGAGCCGCTCGAGCTGGCGGTCGAGCTCTGCGATCTCGCGGTCGAGCTCGCCGATGCGACGGGCGAGGCTTGAGAGCGCGAGCTTCGCCGCTTGAGCCGGGTCGTGCAGGCGCTGGGTGTCGGGGCGCAGCTTTCGGCAGCGGGCGACCTTCGCTCTCATGGTGCGTCCGTGGCGGAGGTCGCTGCGCAGCGTCTCGGGTGCGGTGACGATTAGGTCGTTGAGTTGCTGCAGCGCCGCGTGGCGCGCTTTCAAGGCGCTGGTCCTGACGACCTGCAGCTCGCGGATTGCCTCCACGATCCCGCTCGTCTGCTTTGGGACCGCGGTCGCCGTTCGGCTGAGCGCTGCGCGGGCGGCGAGCTCGGCGTCGATCGGGTCGCTCTTGCCGAGCCGCTGCCGGGCATGCCGGTGCGGCTGATTGACCTCGACCACGCTCATCCCGCTTGCGCGGAAGGCGCGTACGAGACCGGCTGCGTAGGCGCCGGTCGATTCGACCCCGACGCGCTCGACCGTTCCGTGGCCGCGCAGCCAGCCGATCAGAAGCTCGTAGCCGGCCGCGGTCGTTGGAAACGCGCTCGCTCCAAGCAGCCGTCCCTGCAGATCGACCACCGCCACGTGATGCTCGTCAGCGTGCGCGTCGACGCCGCCGACCACGCACGCTCTGTGATTTGCCATCCTTGACGTCACCGTCCCTTCGGTTCGGGGCGGCAGGCCGGGACGGGCGGACACAACAGTGACGAGGCACTTGCAGCGAACAGGTTCCTATCAAGTCACGACCGCCCGGACCGGCCGCCCATGAGCGGCCAGAACGAGCGTCCGCCGGGACCGACACGTCTTTCAGACGACACTTCGGTCAGCTCCAGAACAGGTCAGATCCCGGCGAACACCCGCCGGCAGATCTTCACTGCTCCATAAACGGCTCCATACCCACCGTACGTTCGACGATGAGCAAGTCGGCCTGAACGAGAAAGCGCCGATGTGCGGCGCTTTTGCAGAGCCCTCTGACGGACTCGAACCGTCGACCCCCTCCTTACCATGGAGGTGCTCTACCAGCTGAGCTAAGAGGGCTGGTCGGGCGATTGTAGCCCGGTCTTTCGCGGAAGCCCGCCCCCCGGGCGGGCGGCTGCGGCGAAACCGCACAACGTCGTACCCGCCCGCCGCGAACGGCGCTAGCGTCGCCCGCATGTCGCGGACGCTCGTCGAGAAGGTCTGGGAGAACCACGTCGTCCGTCGCGAGGAAGGGCTGCCGGATCTGCTCTACGTCGACCTCCACCTCGTGCACGAGGTGACCTCGCCGCAGGCGTTCGAGGGACTGCGCATCGCCGGCCGCCGCGTCCGCCGGCCCGACCTGACCGTCGCGACGATGGACCACAACGTCGCGACCGGCGACGACACGCCGCTCGACCCGCTCTCCCAGCAGCAGCTCGCGGCGCTCGAGCGCAACTGCGCCGAGTTCGGCGTCCCGCTCCTCGCGATCGGCAGCGGCCGGGAGGGGATCGTGCATGTCATCGGTCCCGAGCGCGGCCTCACGCAGCCCGGCCTCGTCATCGTCTGCGGCGATTCGCACACCTCGACGCACGGCGCCTTCGGCGCGCTCGCATTTGGGATCGGCACCTCTGAGGTCGAGCACGTCCTCGCGACGCAGACGCTGCTACAGCGCCGGCCGAGGACGATGCGGATCCGCTTCGCCGGCGAGCCGGCTCCCGGCGTCGGCGCGAAGGACTACGTGCTCGCGGCGATTGGGCGCATCGGCGTCGACGGCGGCCTCGGCCACGTCGTCGAGTACGCCGGCCCGGCGATCGATGCGCTCTCGATGGAGGGCCGGATGACGATCTGCAACATGTCCATCGAGGCAGGCGCGCGCGCCGGGATGATCGCCCCCGACGAGACGACGGCCGCCTACCTGCGCGAGCGCGGCGTCGCCGAGCGGCCCGAGTGGCACGACCTCCGCTCCGACGAGGGAGCCGTCTTCGACCGCGAGGTCGAGATCGACGTGAGCGCGATCCGCCCGCAGGTCACCTGGGGCACGAACCCGGGGATGGTCGTCTCGATCGACGACGCGGTGCCCGAGCCCGCCGACGAGGCCGCCGAGCGCGCGCTCGCCTACATGGGCCTCGAGCCCGGGACGCCGATCCGGGAGATCGGGGTCGACCGCGTCTTCATCGGCTCCTGCACGAACTCCCGCATCGAGGATCTTCGCGCGGCGGCCGCCGTCGTGCGCGGCAAGCGCGTGCACCCGCAGGTGCGGGCGATGGTCGTCCCCGGCTCGGCGCGCGTGAAGGCGCAGGCCGAGGTCGAGGGGCTCGACCGCATCTTCACCGCGGCCGGCTTCGAGTGGCGCCGCGCCGGCTGCTCGATGTGTCTCGGCATGAATCCCGACGTGCTCGCCCCCGGCGAGCGCTGCGCCTCGACCTCGAACCGGAACTTCGAGGGACGCCAGGGCGCCGGTGGCCGGACGCACCTCGTCAGTCCCGCGATCGCCGCCGCGACCGCGCTCGCCGGCCACTTCGAGGTGCCGGCGTGAAGCCGTTCCGCAGCGTCACCTCGCGCGCCGTCGTCCTCGACCGGCCCGACGTCGACACCGACCAGATCGTCCCCAAGCAGTTCCTGAAGCGGATCGAGCGCGCCGGCTTCGGCGAGTTCCTCTTCTTCGACTGGCGCAAGGACCCCGACTTCGAGCTGAACCGGCAGGAAGGGAGGATCCTGCTCGCCGGCCGCAACTTCGGCTGCGGCTCGTCGCGCGAGCACGCCGCCTGGGCGCTCCAGGACCACGGCTTCGAGGCGATCGTGGCGCCGTCGTACGGCGACATCTTCCGCCAGAACTCGCTCAAGATCGGCCTGCTCGTCGTGACGCTCCCCGAGGAGCAGGTGCGCTCGCTCATGGAGCGGGGGCGTGCCGGCGAGGAGCTGACGGTCGACCTCGAGGCGCGCACGGCGGGCGGCCACCCGTTCGAGCTCGACGACTTCACCCGCACGTGCCTGCTCGAGGGCCTCGACGAGATCGGCCTCACCCTGCGCGCAGAGAACGCGATCGCCGCCTTCGAGGCGGCGCATCCCGCCCCGATCTCGACACTGGCCGTCTGAGCTCTTGTCCGCTTTTTGCTGGCACTTTCGCCAGCGCTCGCCTAGCGTTCGACTCGTGCCCGAGTCGACGGCCATCCTGATCGGCCTCCTCAAGCTTCCCCGATAGGGGAAGCACGCCTGCGCACATATCCAGCCCCGCACCGCGGGAGAAGTGCGTCCTCGCGCAGCCGCCAAGGAGTCCCACGATGACCATGCCGTTCCACAGGTACCGCCCCTACCAGACCGTCGACCTTCCCGACCGGACGTGGCCGGACACGGTCCTCGAGCGCGCGCCGATCTGGTGCTCCACCGACCTGCGCGACGGGAACCAGGCGCTCGCGAATCCGATGGACACCGAGCGCAAGAGGCGAATGTTCGCGCTGCTCGTCGAACTCGGCTTCAAGGAGATCGAGGTCGGCTTCGCGGCCGCGTCGGCAACCGACTTCGGCTTCGTCCGGACGCTCATCGAGGAGGAGCTGATCCCCGACGACGTGACGATCCTCGTGCTGACGCAGGCGAGGACGGAGCTGATCGAGCGGACGTTCGAGGCGCTCGCGGGCGCGCCGAGGTCGATCGTCCACCTCTACAACTCGACGTCGGTCACGCAGCGGCGGGTCGTCTTCGGCCTCGATCGCGCGGGCGTGACGGAGCTCGCGGTGCGTGCGACCGAGACGTGCCGCCGTCTCGCGGCAGAGGCCGAGGCCGAGGTCCGGTTCGAGTACTCGCCCGAGAGCTTCCACCACACCGAGCTCGACTACGCGCTCGAGATCTGCGAGGCGGTCGCGGCGGAGTGGGGGCCGAGCGCCGAGGAGCCGATGATCGTCAACCTGCCGACGACGGTCGAGCAGTTCCCGCCGAACGTCTATGCCGATCGCATCGAGTGGTTCGGCCGGCACTTCTCGCGCCGGCACGAGGCGATCCTCTCCGTCCACCCGCACAACGACCGCGGTACCGCCGTCGCGACGGCCGAGCTCGGCCTGATGGCGGGAGCCGACCGCGTCGAAGGCACGCTCTTCGGCAACGGCGAGCGGACCGGCAACGTCGATCTCGTCACGCTAGCGCTCAACCTCCTCACGCAGGGCGTCGACCCGCGGCTCGACCTCTCGCAGCTCGATGCGGCGAAGCGGATCGTCGAGCAGTGCAACGGGATTCCCGTCCATCCGCGCCACCCCTGGGCCGGCGAGCTCGTCTACACCGCGTTCTCGGGCTCGCACCAGGACGCGATCAAGAAGGGGATGCGCGCGCAGCGGCAGCAGCCCGAGGACGCGATCTGGGACGTGCCGTACCTGCCGATCGACCCGCGCGACGTCGGCCGCACGTACGAGGCGATCATCCGCGTCAACTCGCAGTCGGGAAAGGGCGGCATCGCGTACCTCCTGCAGGACCGCTACGGGCTCGAGCTGCCGCGCGGGCTCCAGGTCGAGCTCGCCCGCGTCGTCCAGAGCGTCACCGACGCCGAGGGCGGCGAGCTGTCCGCGGAGGAGATCCGCGACCTGTTCCAGGCGAGGTACCTCGACGTCGACGGCCCGTACGAGCTCGTCTCCTACGTCCACGACGCCTCCGACGACGGCGACCGGCTCGTCGCGCAGCTGCGCCGGAACGGCGAGCCGCTCGAGGTCGACGGCGAGGGCAACGGGCCGATCGCCGCGCTCGTCGGCGCGCTTGCCGCGACCGGGCTCGAGGTCGGCGTCCTCGACTACCACGAGCACGCGACCTCGAGCGGCGAGGACGCGGTCGCGGCGGCCTACGTCGAGGCGGAGGTGGACGGCGAGGCGGTCTGGGGCGTCGCCGTGCACTCGAGCATCGTCACGGCCTCCCTGCGCGCGCTCGTGAACGCGCTCAACCGCTCGCTGCTCCTGCGCGAGCAGCGGCGGGCGGCGCTGCAGGCGCTGGGCTAGGCGGTCGTCCCGCTCGCGTGCTCGGCGGCGAGGCGGAGCATCCACCTCTCCCGCACGAGGTCGACCGGGACGCCTGCGGGCTGGCTCACGCCGCGCTCTCCGGATGGCCCTCGTAGACGCCGACGATCCGGAGCGACGCTCCCTGCTCCGCGAGCTCGTGGAGCGCGCCGCGAAGGGCCGGATCGAGCGGATGCCCGGCGACGACCGCGTCGAAGCGGTAGCGCCAGGGCGTGGCCGGCAGCGGCCGCGAGACGAGGCGCACGAGGTCGAGCTTCGCCCGGGCGAACGGCTCGATCGCGGCGAAGAGCGCGCCGGGCCGGTGTTCGGTGACGAACGTGAACGCCGTCCGGGCGTGCGAGCCCGAGAGCGCGAGCCGCGTGAACGGCGCGATCGAGACGAAGCGCGTGAAGGCGGGGCCGTCCCCGACGTCATCCGCGACCACGCTCAGTCCGTAGAGCCGGACCGCCTCCTCGCTCGCGATCGCCGCCTCGCCGGGGCGGCGGCCGTCGGCGACCTCCCGCGCCGCCTCCGCGGTCGTCGCCGTCGGGACGACGCGCGCTCCCTCGATTCGCGCGAGCAGCGAGCGGCACTGCTCGAGCGCGGCGGGATGTGACCGGACGACCCGGATGCGCTCGAGCGGTACATCGGCGGCGGCCGCCAGCTGGTGGCGGATTGGCAGTACCGTCTCGCCGACGATCGAGAGCGCCCGCTCGTAGAGGAGGTCGTGGGTCTCGGCGACCGAGCCCGCGAGCGAGCTCTCGATCGGCAGGACGCCGTAGGCGGCGTCGGCCGTGAGGACGGCGTCCGCGACGCCGCGGAAGCCGCTCACCGGCACGCGCGGCGCCGAGGGGAAGAGCGCCGCCGCCGCCGCCGCGGTATGCGAGCCGGTCGGTCCCGGGTAGGCGACGCGGCCGCTCATCGGCGGAGGCGAGGCGGGACCCGGAGCCCGCACCGCTGACAGAGCGTGATCGCAGCGCCTTTTCGCTCGGCCCGCTCGACGGGCAGCGGGTCGGCGCAGCGGCAGGGATCGGAACTCGCGATGGCGAGACGGGCGACGGATCCTTTGACGGCGACGATGTTCACGGCGAGGTGCCTCCTTGACGAGAGGGAAGTCCCGCGAGGTACTCGAGCCAGCCGGCGGCGGCGGGGGAGCGAAGGCGCCGGCTAGCCGGTAAAGGCGCGCGCCCGGCGGCCGCCGAAGGCGAAGATCCCTGTCGCTGCGGCCGCGAGCACGATGGGATTGAGACTAGGCGCCGGCTGTGACCCCGTCAACGGCGAGTTGTGCCCTTATCGCCGCCCCGAGCTCCGCCGTCGACGCGCTGCCGCCGAGATCGGGCGTCGGCGCGAGCTCGAGTCCGCGGTCGACCGCCTGCGCGAGCGCGGCGGCCTCGCTAGGCCGCCCGAGGCCGTGCTCGAGCAGGAGCGCGGTCGAGCGCAGCATCGCGGCCGGGTTCGCGATGCCGCGACCGGCGATGTCGGGAGCCGACCCGTGCACCGGCTCGAAGATTCCCGGCCCGGAGTCGGAGAGGCTCGCCGACGGCGCGAGGCCGAGGCCGCCCGTGACCGCCGCGGCAAGGTCGGACAGGATGTCCCCGAACATGTTCTCGGTGACGAGGACGTCGAAGCGCTCCGGAGTCGTCGCCAGCTGCATCGCGCAGTTGTCCACGAGCATGTGCTCGACGGCGACCCCGGGGAACTCCTGCGCGACCTCGTCGACGACCCGCCGCCAGAGCCGGGAGGTCTCGAGGACGTTCGCCTTGTCGACCGAGAGGAGACGGCCGCGCCGGCCGGCCGCGAGCGCGAATGCCCGTCGGACCACGCGCTCGATCTGGCTCGGGTGGTACTCGCACGTGTCGTAGACGGTGCCGTCCTCCCGGACGCCGCGGGCGCCGAAGTAGAGGCCGCCGACGAGCTCGCGGACGATCAGCAGGTCGACGCCCCCCCCAACGGCGGGACGAAGGTTCGCGTAGGCGTCGAGTTCCGCGCGCAGCCTGAGCATCCCCTGCTCGGGGCGCACGTCGGCGGCGTCGAACTCGGGGTCGCCGATCGGCGCCTTTAGCACGGCGGTCGCGCGGAGGCAGCCGGCGAGCGTCTCGTCGGGCAGGGGCGTCCCGGTGGCGCGGATCGCCGCCGCGCCGAGCAGGTGCTCCTCGATCTCGACGTCGGGAGCGAGGAGCCGGAGCGCGAGTCGCGCCTCGTGTGCGACCTCCGGCCCGACTCCGTCGCCGGGCAGAAGGGCGACTGTCGGGTCAGGCATCTGCGAAGGCACTCTCCTCGCCGATGTCTCGCCGCGGGCGTCCGCGCGGCCGGGGAGCGAACCCCGCCGCGACCATCGCCTCGTTCCAGCTCCCGAACACGCGAGCAACAGTCTGACGGGACGGATGGTCCTCGCCCGCCTGGTCCCACTCGCTCGTGAACGGGGTCCTGCTGTGCCGCCGGTACCAGAGGCCGATCGCGTAGACGATCGTCTCGGGCGTCCAACGGAAGCCCGTCCGCGGGCCGGTCCTCATGGCGCACCTCCTTCGGTCGCTTGCCTACACCTGGACACCGAGCAGCTCCAGGATCGAGTCGGCGTCGGGCTCGACCACGGTGGGCTCGAGCCTGTCGGCCACGACTGCGGGTGTCTTCAGCCCGTCGCCGGAGACGACGAGGACGACGCTGTCGCGCTCCCCGAGCTCGCCGCGCCGGCACGCCTCGCGTAGCGCGCCGACCGCGACCGCGGGCGCTGTCTCGCCGAAGACGCCGGTCAGCTGCGCGAGCAGCGCGACGTTCTCGGCGACCTCGTCCTCGGGCACCGCATGGATCGCGCCGCCCGTCGCGCGGGCCGTCCCGACCGCGAGGTCGCCGTCCGCCGGGCTCCCGATCGCGAGGGAGCGCGCGATCGTGCTCGCCCGGACCGGCCGCACGCGCCCGCCCTCGTGGAAGGCGGTCGCGACCGGCGCGCAGCCCGCGGCCTGGCCGCCGACGAGGCGCGGCGCCTCTCCCGCGACGAGCCCGAGCTCGCGCAGCTCGGCGAAGCCCTGGTGAAGCTTCGAGAACATCGCACCGGAGGCGATCGGCGCGACGACCGCGTCGGGCAGGCGCCAGCCGAGCTGCTCGGCGATCTCGAACGCGATCGTCTTCGAGCCCTCCGCGTAGTACGCGCGCAGGCCGACGTTCACGAATGCCCAGTCGAGCTCGAAGGACAGCTCCACCGAGAGGCGCGAGCAGTCGTCGTAGCTCCCCTCGACGGCGAGGATGCGCGCGCCGTAGACCGCGGTGGCGAGGAGCTTCTCGGGCTCGAGGTCGGCCGGGCAGAGGACGACCGCCTCGATTCCCTCCGCGGCGGCACGCGCCGCGACCGCGTTCGCGAGGTTGCCGGTCGAGGCGCACGCGAGCGTCGTGCAGCCGAGCTCGAGCGCCTTCGCGGTGGCGACGGCCACGACGCGGTCCTTGAAGGAGTGCGTCGGGTTCGCGGTGTCGAGCTTCAGCCACAGCTCGCCCACGCCGACGGCCGAAGCGAGCCGCGGCGCCGCGACGAGCGGGGTCAGTCCAGGCGCCAGCCGCTGCTCCGGGCGCGCGGCGACGGGCAGGAGCGCCTCGTAGCGCCAGAGCGAGGGCGGCCCGGCGGCGATCGACTCGCGGCTCACGCTCCGGCGCTGCTCGTCCCGGTCGTAGATCGGGTCGAGCGGCCCGAAGCAGCGCGAGCAGACCCCGACCGGGTCGAGGGGAAAATGCGTCTCGCAGACGCGGCAGCGAAGTGCGGTTGCGGGCACTGCTCCAGCTCCTTTCGTCCGTCGCTCGGCATCCACACCGGGCTTGGCACCTTGCGCCGCCGCGAAGCGGGCAGGTTGCCGAGGCGTCGCAGGGCCGGTTCCCTCAGCCTCTCTCGATGCGGAGCGGGACGCGCCCGTCTCCGTTCTGTCTCGACTATACAAAGGAAAGCTCGGATAACCGGACAACGTCACCGCAGCACCGCTCCCTCCGAAGCCGACGAGACGGCGGCCGCGTAACGGGCGAGGACGCCGGCGGTGTACCTCGGAGCGCGCGGGACGACGGCCGCGAGCCGCGCCGAGAGCTCGTCTTCCGCGAGCAGGACGCGCAGCTCCCGCGCCTCGACGTCGAGCTCGATCTCGTCGCCGTCGCGGAGCGCGGCGATCGGGCCGCCGCGCGCAGCTTCGGGCGCGACGTGGCCGACCATCAGCCCGTGCGTCGCTCCCGAGAAGCGCCCGTCGGTGACGAGTGCGACGTCGTCGCCGAGCCCCTCGCCGACGAGCGCAGCGGTGACGTGGAGCATCTCGCGCATCCCCGGCCCGCCGGCCGGGCCCTCGTAGCGGATGACGACGACGTCGCCCGCCTCGATCGCGCCCGCCTTGACCGCCGCGAAGCACTCCTCCTCGGAGTCGAACACGCGGGCCGGGCCGTGATGGAAGAGGCGCTCGTGGCCCGCGAGCTTGACAACGGAGCCCTCGGGCGCGAGGTTGCCGCGGAGGATCGCGAGGCCGCCGGTCGCCTTGAGCGGCGTCGCGGCGGGGAGGACGACCTCCTGGCCGGGCGTCTCCCGCGCCGACGCGCCGACCTCGGCGAGCGTGCGGCCGTCGACCGTCCGCGCCGAGCCGTCGACGAGTCCCGCGGCCGTGAGCTCGCGGACGACGAGCGGGATGCCGCCCGCGTCGTGGAGGTCGACGGCGACGAAGCGGCCGCCGGGCTTGAGGTCCGCGATCACGGGCGTCCTCGCGGCGATGCGGTCGAGCTCGTCGAGCGTGAAGTCGAGGCCGAGCGCGTCGGCGATCGCGAGCAGGTGGAGCACGCCGTTCGTCGAGCCGCCGGTCGCGGCGATCGCCGCGGCGCCGTTCTCGAGCGCCGCGCGCGTCATCAGCTGCGAGGGCCGCACGTCGGCGCGGACGAGGCGCATCGCGATCTTCCCGGCCTCGTAGGCGGCGTCCTTCTTCGCGGGGTCGGTCGCGGGGATGTCGCCGAGGCCCACCGGCGCAATGCCGAGGAAGTCGAGGACGCCGGCCATCGTGTTCGCCGTGTACTGGCCGCCGCACGCGCCGGCGCCGGGGCAGGCGACGTCCTCGAGGTCGTGCACCTCCTCCGGGCTCATCGTGCCGGCGGCGGCGGCGCCGACCGCCTCGAACACGTCCTGGATGGTCACGTCGCGGCCGCGGAAGCGTCCCGGCGCGATCGAGCCGCCGTAGAGGACGAGCCCCGGCACGTCGAGCCGCGCGAGCGCCATCACCGCCGCCGGGATCGTCTTGTCGCAGCCCACGAGGCACACAAGCCCGTCGAGCAGGTGGCCTCGGACGACGAGCTCGATCGAGTCGGCGATCGTCTCTCGCGAGACGAGCGAAGCACGCATCCCCTCCGTCCCCATCGAGACGCCGTCCGAGACGGCGATCGTGTTGAACTCGACGGGCGTCCCGCCCGCCTCGAGAATGCCGCGGCGCACGTGGCGCGCGAGCTCGCGCTGGTTCCAGTTGCAGGGCATCGTCTCGATCCACGACGTCGCAATGCCGACGAGCGGCCGAGCGAGCGCGTCGTCGTCGAGGCCGATCCCCTTCAGCATCGCGCGGGCCGGGGCGCGGTCCACACCGTCGGTGAGCGGCGCGCTGCGGCGCTTCGCGGGGTCGGCGGGGCGGTCGTACGGATTCGTCACAGGGGTCCCGCCCCCGAGGTCGCGACGGAGAGCCGGATGATCTCGCAGCCGGGGAAGCGGCCGGCGAGCGTCCCCGCGACGTCCTCCGCGCGCTCCCGCTCGGCCCAGACGAGGACGGTCGGGCCGGAGCCCGAGAGGGTCGCGCCGAGCGCGCCCGGCGGGAGATCTGCGCGAATCGCGGCGAGGTGGGACGCGTGCTCCGCGCGGTACGGCTCGTGCAGCCGGTCGTCGGCGCTCGCGGCGAGAAGCGACGCGTCGCCCGAGGCGAGGGCGGCGCCGAGAAGAGCGGCACGCCCGGCGTTGAAGGCCGCGTCCTCGTGCGGCACCGAGGACGGAAGCGAGGCCCGCGCCTCCGCCGTCCGCACCTGCGTCGCCGGCACGACGGCGATCGCCGCCGCGGGCAGGTCGTCGGCGACGCGCGCGACCCGGCCGTCCCAGGTGAGGCACACGCCGCCGGTGAGCGCGGCGGCGAGGTTGTCGGCGTGGCCCTCGAGCTCGAGGCCGGCGGCGAGGAGCTCGTCCGTGGCCGACTTCTCGCCTGCGGCCAGCGCGCCGGCGACGAGGCCGAGCGCGACCACGGCGGCGCTCGAGCCGAGCCCGCGCTCGCGCGGGATCCGGTCGGTGAAGCGGAACGACCAGCCGTCCGGGTCGGCGAAGCGCGAGAACGCGCGGATCGCGAGATGGTCACGATCCGCCGGCGTCCCGTTCGCGTCGCCGACCTCGACCTCGTTCCAGAGCTCGAAGGCGACGGCCGCGACGTCGAACCCGGCGCCGAGGTTGGCGGACGTGGCGGGTGCACGGACGCGGAAGCTCACGCGAGCGCCTCCACCGCGTCCGGATCCTTCAGCCCGTGGCCGGTGACGACGCAGACGACGCGCGCTCCCTCGTCGATCCCGGCCGCCTCGACGGCGGCCAGCCCGGCGGCGCTCGCCGGCTCGCAGAAGACTCCCTCCTCGCGCGCGAGCGCACGCCACGCCGCCGCGAGCCGCTCCTCGGAGAGCGAGACCACCCGGCCGCCGCTGCGCTCGAGCGCCGCCTCCACCTCGTCCCGATGGACGGGTTGCACGATCCGGATCGCCGACGCGAAGGTGTCGCTGCGGTGCTCGGCCTCGCCGAGGACGAGGCGCGGCAGCTCCTGGCCGAAGCCGCGGGCGTACGAGAGGGTGTTGCCGCCGCCGCCGTACGGGAGCGCGAGCACGTCGGGAACGGATCCGAGCTGCTCGACGATCTCGCGCGCGGCTGAGGCCTGCCCCTCGATCCGGTCGGGGTTGATCGAGTTGACGTTGACGAAGCCCTGCTCGTCGGCGAGCCGGCGCGCCTCGCGGTGGGCGTCCTCGAACGTTCCGTCGAGCTCGCGGATCTCGGCTCCGGTGGCACGAGCCTGCGCGACCTTCGCGCGCGCGACGGCGCCGCGGGCCGAGAAGACCACGGCGCGCAGTCCCGCCCGCGCCGCGTACGCGCCGGCCGAGGCGGCGGTGTTGCCGGTCGACGCGCAGACGACGCCGGCCGCGCCGCGCTCGAGCGCACGCGAGACGGCGAGCGCCATGCCGCGGTCCTTGAACGAGCCGGTTGGGTTCCCGCCCTCCCATTTGAGCCAGAGCTCGACGCCGAGCCGCTTCGAGAGCCGGTCCGCCCGCACGAGCGGCGTCCCGCCCTCGCCGAGTGTCACCCGCGGGGTCACAGCGGCCGCTCCGCGACGACCGGCGCGATGAACGGCGGGCGGAGCACCTCGGGGAAGCTCGCCATCTCGGCTGCGGCGCCGGCGACGTCGCCGTACCTCGCGGTGTGGACGACGACGTCGAGCGTCGCCTCGCCGTCGCGGAGATGCTGGACGAGCTGCGCGACCGATACCTCGTGCGCCGCGAGTCGGCTCGTCACGTGGGCGAGCACGCCCGGACGGTCGGCCACCTCGAGGTGGAGGTAGAACGGCGAGCGCCATGCGTCCATGTCGAGTCGCGGCAGCTGACGCCAGCACGCGTCGTTCTGGAGGAAGCCCGTCCCCGCGGTGCCGACGACGCTCACGAGGTCGGCGACGACGGCGGACGCGGTCTCGATCCCGCCCGCCCCCGGCCCCTCGAGCGTGATCTCGCGGATCGCGTCGCCCTGGAGCATCACGGCGTTGAAGGCGCCGTCGATCGAGGCGAGCGGGTGCGCCCGGTCGACGAGGGCCGGCTGCACGCGGACGTCGACGGCGCCGTCGACGAGGCTCGCGATTCCGACGAGCCGGACGACCATTCCGAGCTCCGCCGCCGCAGCGACGTGCGCCTCCTCGACCTCCGTGATCCCCCTGCACTCGACGTCCTCGAGGGTGACGCGCGAGCCGAAGGCGACGGTGCCGAGGATCGCCATCTTCGCCGCGGCGTCCGCGCCCGAGACGTCGTCGGTCGGATCGGCCTCTGCGTAGCCGAGCGCCTGCGCCTCGGCGAGCGTCTCGGCGTAGCCGCCGCCCTGCTCCATCCGCGAGAGGACGAAGTTCGTCGTGCCGTTCACGATCCCGAGCACGCGGTGGACGTTCGTGACGACGAGCGACTCGCGCAGCACCTTCACGACCGGGATTGCGGCGCACACCGAGGCCTCGAAGCGGAGCTGCACGCCGGCCGCCGACGCCGCGGCGAACAGCTCGGCGCCGTCGAGGGCGACGAGCTGCTTGTTCGCGCTCACGACGGGCTTGCCCACCTCGAGGAGCTCGCGGACGTAGCGGCCCGCCGGGTCGATGCCGCCCATCACCTCTGCGACCACGTCCACCCCGGGGTCGTCGCGAACGGCGGCGAAGTCCGTCGTGAGGACGCCGTCGCCCGGCTCGAACGAGCGCTCCTTCGCCGCGTCGCGGACGAGCGCGCGCAGCACGCGGAGCCGGTGCCCCGTCGCGCGCTCGATCTCGTCCCCGCTCTCGACGAGCAGCCGGTGCACCGCCGAGCCGACGGTGCCGTAGCCGAGGAGGGCGACGCCTACGTCAACCGACGCCATGCGCCTCCTGTCCGAGCAGGCCCTCGACTCCGGCGAGCTCCCGGAGCTGCCGACCGACGCGCTCGATCTCCGCTGCTCGCTCGGCCCCCTCGCGGCGCAGCTCGGTGAAGAGCGGGCGTCCGTCCTCGTCGTCGGCGAAGAGCTCGCGCGCGAACGCGCCGCTGCGGATCTCGTCGAGGATCGAGCGCATCCGCGCCCGCGTCTCGTCGTCGACGACGCGCGGCCCGCGCGAGAGGTCGCCGTACTCCGCGACGTCGCTCACCGAGTAGCGCATGTACTCATAGCCGCCCTGGTAGAGCAGGTCGACGATGAGCTTGAGCTCGTTCAGGCACTCGTAGTACGCGATCTCCGGCTGGTAGCCCGCCTCGACGAGCGTGTCGAAGCCGGCCTGGACGAGCGCGGGGACGCCGCCGCAGAGGACGGCCTGCTCGCCGAAGAGGTCGCTCTCCGTCTCCTCCGCGAAGGACGTCTCGAGCAGGCCGACGCGCCCGCAGCCGATGCCGACGCCGTACGCGAGCGCGAGCTCGAGAGCCCGGCCGCTCGCGTCCTGGTGGACTGCGACGAGGCCGGGCGTCCCCGCGCCGGAGACGTAGAGCTCGCGCACGCGGTGGCCGGGCGCCTTCGGCGCGACCATGAACCCGTCGTGATCGGTGGGTGGGACGAACCGCCCGATGTGGACGTTGAGGCCGTGCGCGAAGAGGACGGCCGCGCCCGGGGCGAGGCTCGCCGCGACCTCGGTCTCCCAGACGCCCTTCTGGACGTGGTCGGGAACGAGGAAGGCGACGACCCGCGCGCCGCGGACGGCCTCGGCGACCGACCGCACCTCCAGCCCCGCGTCCTCGGCCGCGGCACGGGAGCCGCTTCCCTCGCGCAGGGCGACGACGACGTCGACGCCGGAGTCCCGCAGGTTGAGCGCGTGGGCGTGTCCCTGGCTGCCGAAGCCGACGACGGCGACGGTGCCGTCGAGGAGGGAGAGGTCGCCGTCGCGGTGGATCGTCGCCATTGACAGGCTCCTTTCGTTCAGACGAGGACGGGCTTGGACGCGGAACGACGGGGACGCAGCGCGCGCGCGAGGCCCACGCGTCCGGTGCGGACGAGCTCCTGCAGGCCGTGGGGGCGGATCAGCTCCTCGAAGGAGTCGACATCCTCCGGCGCGGCCGTCAGCTCGAAGACGAGGCTCTCGGGGCCGAGGTCGGCGACCCGTGCGCCGAACACATCGCCGAGCGCGATCAGCTCGGCGCGCTTGCCCGCGGGCGCCGCGACGCGGAAGAGCGCGAGCTCGCGCTCGACCGAGTCGCCCGGTGCGAGCTCCTGGACCCGGAGCACGTTCACGAGCTTGTGCATCTGCTTCTCGATCTGCTCGAGCGAGTGGTGCTCGCAGTCGACGCGGAGCGTGATCCGGGACACGTCGTGCCGCTCGGTCGGGCCGACGGCGAGGCTCTCGATGTTGTAGCCCCGCCGCGCGAACATGCTCGTGACGCGCGTGAGCGCGCCGGGCTTGTTCTCGAGCAGGACGGCGACGGTGTGCCTCACAGCGCAAGCGCCCCCGCGTCGCGGGCCGGCTCGTATTCGACGACGTCCAGCGCGGCCGCCCCGGCCGGGATCATCGGGAAGCAGTGCTCCCGCGGGTCGACGCGGCAGTCGACGACGACGGTCGTCCCGGCGTCGAGCGCCTCGGCGAGCGCGTCCTCGAGCCCGTCCTCGCTCTCCACGGTCAGCCCGAGGGCGCCGTACGCGCGCGCGAGCGCCGCGTAGTCCGGCAGCGAGTGCGTGAGGTTCACCTGCGAGAAGCGCTCCTCGAAGAACATGTCCTGCCACTGCCGGACCATTCCGAGGTAGCCGTTGTTGACGACGACGACGACGATCGGGAGTCGCTCGAGGACGGCAGTCGCGAGCTCCTGCGAGGTCATCTGGAAACAGCCGTCGCCGTCGACGCAGACGACGGTCGCATCGGGCCGTGCCGCCTTCGCGCCGACTGCGGCCGGGATGCCGTATCCCATCGTCCCGAGCCCGCCCGAGGTGAGGAAGGCGCGCGGCCGCTCGCAGGCGAGGTACTGCATCGCCCACATCTGGTGCTGGCCCACGCCCGTCGTCCAGACGACCTCGCGGCCGGCGGCGAGGTCGCGTAGCGCCTCGAGCACGCGCTGCGGCTTCAGCATCGCGCCGCCCTCGCCGTAGCGAAGCGGAAAGGCGGCGCGCCACTCGGCGATCAGCTCCAGCCAGGGATCGGTGCGCTCGGGGCGCGCCGAGGCGCGGACGTCGGCCGCGAGCGCGCCGAGCACCGACCGCAGCGGGCCGACGACGGGAATGTCGGCGTGCCTGATCTTCGAGATCTCCGCCGCGTCGATGTCGAGGTGGACGACTTGCGCGCCGGGCGCGAAGGCGGACACCTTGCCGGTGACGCGGTCGTCGAAGCGGGCGCCGCAGGCGACGATCAGGTCCGCCTTGTTCAGCGCCCAGTTCGACCACTTCGGCCCGTGCATCCCGGGGAAGCCGGCGTGCAGCTCGTGCGACTCGGGGAAGGCGCCCTTCGCCATCAGCGTCGTGACGACGGGGATCCGCCCTGCCTCGGCTAGCTCGCGTAGCTCGTTGCAGGCGCCGGCGTTGACGACCCCGCCGCCGGCGTAGAGGATCGGCCGCTCGGCGGCGGCGACCGCGCTCGCCGCGGCCGCGATCTGCCGGGGATGCCCGCGCCGCGGCGGCTTCCAGCCGGGCAGCAAGACCTCCGCGGGCAACGTGAGCTCGAGCTCCGCCTCCTGGACGTCGCGCGGCACGTCGACGAGCACCGGCCCGCAGCGGCCCGTGACCGCGACGTGGAAGGCGGCCTTCAGCACGTGCGGCAGCTCCTCCACGTCCTGCACGAGCCACGAGTGCTTGACGATCGGGATCGTGATTCCGGTGATGTCGCACTCCTGGAACGCGTCGGTGCCGATCTGGCTCGAGCGCACCTGGCCGGTGATGCAGACGAGCGGCGTCGAGTCCATCCACGCGTCGGCGACCGGCGTGACGAGGTTCGTCGCGCCGGGCCCGGAGGTGGCGACGGCGACGCCGACCTTCCCGGACGCGCGCGCGTAGCCCTCGGCCATGTGCCCGGCGCCCTGCTCGTGGCGGGCGAGCACGTGGCGGATCGTCGTGCCGCGCGCCATCGCGTCGTAGAGCGGCAGGATCGCTCCACCGGGAATGCCGAACATCACCTCGACGCCCTCCGCCTCGAGGCAGCGGAGGATCGCGTCTGCGCCGGTCATGCGCTGCTTCTTCATGCCCGCCCCGCGTGGAACTCGGCATTGCGGAGCGAGAGCTGGAAGCCCGAGAGCACGCGCTTCGTGAAGTCCCGCGTCGAGGGTCCGCGGCCGCGCCGGAGCAAGTCGGGCGTGCGCGGGCCGTCCACGAGGGCGGCCGAGACCGCGTCGGCGAGCGTCACCGCCGCTCCCGGCTCGCCGAGGCCGTGCTCGAGCGCGAGTGCCGCCGCGAGCAGCATGCTGCTCGGGTTCACGACGCCCTGGCCGGCGAGGGCGAAGCCGCCCTCCGGCGCGGGCGTGAAGAGTGCGGGCCCGTGCTCCGCGAGTAGCGCGTGCGCGGTGACGCGCGCCGGCGCGGCCGCAGCGACGATCTCCACGAGCGGCTCGGCCCAACGCATGGAAACCGCGACGACATCGAAGCGGTGGGCGTCGAAGGCGGCCAGTGGCACCGCCACCTTCGGCGAGAGGAACTCGACGCGGACGTCCTCGTGGACGGCGGCCGCGTGGTGGGCGAGCTCCTCCCAGTCGGCGTCGCCGACGACGGCCAGCGCGAGCCGGCGCCGCTCGGCGAGCTCGAACGCCGCCTCCAGCGACCACTCGGCCCCGCTCCCGGCCAGCGGCGACACGACCGCGAGGTCGTTCGCCCTGCCGAACCGCACCCGCGTCACGCGGGCGCGGAGGTCGAGCTCGGCCATCACGTCCGCGAGGGCCGGCTCGTCCGCGCCGGCGAGCAGCACTGCGTCGGCGGCGAGCACCGCCGCCCGCGTCGCCGGCGGGAAGCGCTGGCCGGACCGCGCGGTCGCGGTGGCGCCGAACGGCGCGTGCACGTCGTCGAAGGCGAACGCGTGGAGACGAGCCACCGCGGAGAGCGCGACGACCGCCTCCGCCATCAGCTCGGGCGCGGTTCCCGCACCGGCGAGGCAGGCCAGCGTGGGCCTCCGTCTCATGTCTGCTCCTCTCCGGCGAGGAGCCGCCAGTCGAAGCTCTGGATCCTGCGAGACACGAACACGTCCTTCCGTCGACCCGGCCGTCCCGTGGGACGCACCGGTGGTGTGGTTAGGTCGGCGTCTGCGGCGTCGCGGGCCGCGTGTTCGCGTCACTCCCCCTAGCGGGGGAGAATCGAGACGATGAAAAGCATGAGCGCGCACACCGCCGCGAGCCTTGTCCGGCTCTGCGGCGTGCGTGTCAGCGCGATCGTCACGATTGCGTGAGGTTGCCCGTAGAAGTCGTCCTTGTCAACCCTCGGAGGGCAACGGGCCGACGGTTCTCCGGTTTTCCCTTGCCGTTGTCTGCACCGGCTCGTATCGTCTGGATACGGCCGCGGCGACGACGTCGCGGGCGGAGGCATCGAGGCCTCAGGACTCCACCGGGAGTCCTGGGGCCTTTTTTGTTGGGCGAACCGAAGGAGAGAAGGATGCTGTACCCGCACTGGCTGAATCCCGGAGACAACGCGTGGCAGCTGACCGCGGCCACGCTCGTCGGCCTGATGAGCGTTCCCGGCCTCGTCGTCCTCTACGGGGGCGTGATGCAGAAGCGCTGGTCGGTGAACAGCATGATGCTGACCTTCATCGCCTTCGCGCTGATCCTCGTGGAGTGGCTGCTCTACGGGTACAAGATGGGCTTCGGCGCGCCGTGGCACGGCCTGTCGGGCTCCGGGTTCTTCGGCAACTTCGTCGGCCAGCCGGGAAGCGTCCTCGGGCATGCGGACCTGCAGGGCCAGGGGAACATCCCGCTCGTCGGCAAGACCGACTTCCCGCAGGCCTCGCTCGTCTACTTCCAGCTCGTGTTCGCCGCGATCACGCCGATCCTGATGCTCGGGTCGGTACTCGGCCGCGTGAACTTCAAGGCGTGGATCCCGTTCGTCGTGCTCTGGGGCAGCTGCGTCTACACGATCAACGCGTTCCTGCTCTGGGGCGGCGGCTTCTTCGCCCAGCACGGCGCGGTCGACTTCTCGGGCGGCTACGTGATCCACCTCGCCGCCGGGATCTCGGGCTTCATCGCCGCGGCCGTGATCGGGCCGCGCCTCGCCCGCGACCGCGAGATCGACGCCCCGAACAACCTCGCGATGGTGGCCGTCGGCGCAGGCCTGCTCTGGATGGGCTGGAACGGCTTCAACGGCGGCGACCCGTACAACGCGGGCGCCGACGCCGCGGCTGCCGTCCTCAACACGAATCTCTGCACTGCGGTCGCGTTCCTCACCTGGGTCGGCTGCGACTACCTCACCGGCCGGAAGCCGTCGCTCCTCGGCAGCGTCAACGGGATGATCGTCGGCCTCGTCGCGATCACGCCTGCCGCAGGGTTCGTCAACGGCTGGGGCGCGCTCGGCATCGGTGTCGCGAGCGCTGTCGTCGTCTACGTCGCCTACAACTACCTCGCCCTGCTGCGGCCCTTCCGGAGCGTGGACGACACGCTAGGGGTCGTCTACACGCACGGCTTCGCCGGGCTCGCCGGCGGGCTGCTGACCGGGGTCCTCGCCGACTCCGCCATGCAGATCGTCCCCGGCGTCTCCGTCACCGGCGGCCTGCACCTGCTCAAGTGGCAGGCGCTCGCGGCGCTCTGGGTGATCGTGTTCTCCGGCGGCGCCACCTTCGTCCTGCTCAAGCTCGTCGGCCTGTTCGTGCCGCTGCGGATGAGCGACGCGGACATGGAGGCTGGCGACCTCGCGGTCCACGGCCACGAGGTCTATCCGTCCGACATCCCGTCGCTCGCCTTCCCGCACGGGGTGCCGCAGGCGACGATGGCGTCGGGCGAGATCGCTCCGTCGACGTAGCGCATGGCGACGATCATCGTCTCGTACGACGGCACCGACTCGGACCGCGACGCGCTCGCGCTCGGCGACCTGCTCGCCGGCGCGGGCGCGTCCCTCGAGCTCGCGTACGTCACGCACTCCGAGCGCCTCGGCGAGCACGAGGCGGAGGGGCTGCTGGCGGCCGGCGCCGCCGCGATCGGGCGTCCCGAGGCTCCGCAGCACGTCGTCCTCAGCGGCTCGACCGCGGAAGGCCTGCGCGACCTCGCTCAGGAGCGCGAGGCGGCGGCGATCGTCTTCGGCTCCGAATACCGGACGGCGAAGGGGCATCTCGACCCGCAGCCGACGGCCCGCCGGCTCCTCGACGGCGGGCCGGTCGCGATCGCGCTCGCTCCCGCCGGCTTCGCCGAGCGCGCGGGGGAGGCGATCGCAGCGGTCGCGGCCCTGAGCGAGGACGGCGACCCGTGCGCGCGCGAGACGGCCGAGTCCCTCGCCGGCCGTCTCGGCGCGCGGATCGAGGAACGGGCGACTCGCGGGGCGGGGCTGCTCGTCGTCGGCTCCACGCCGGGCACGGTCACGGGCCGCGTCCGGATCAGCGCGGCGGCCGAGTACCTGACCGAGCTCGCCGGGTGTCCCGTGCTCGTGCTGCCGCGCGGCGTCTCCGTCCTCTTCGGGGGGGACTCCGAGTAGTGCCGGCCGAGAACGCACGGCTGCGGCGGCTGGCGAGGCGGGATCGCCGCTTCCTCGCGGCTGTCGTCGCGGTCGCGGCCCTCGCCGCGCCGGCGGGCGTCGTCCTCGCCGGACGCGGGTCAGCGCCGCCGGTCGGCTGCGTGAGGAAGCTCGAGCGCGGCTTCATGGGCGGCCAGACCGTCACCGTCTGCTCGCGGCAGCCGGCGGGGCGGGCGTTAACCGGAGAACACGATTGACGTAACCGCCGCGGCGCTTCAATCTCGGAAGTCCGATGCCCGCTCCGACGAACGCCTCGAAGCCGATTCTCGCGTTCGTTGCGCGTGTCGAACCGCGCTAGTCGGCGTTTCCCTCCGCCGAGTCGACTAGCCGACACGAGGCGGAGGCTCTGCCACTCCCGTCTCCCGAGGAGCTGCGACCGTTGAGCCGCACCGACAACCGACCGGGCGCAACGGGTCTCTACGACCCCGCATACGAGCACGACGCGTGCGGGATCGCGTTCGTCGCGCGGCTCGACGGGATCGCGAGCCGGGAGGCCGTCTGCCGGGCGCTCGCCGCGCTCGCGAACCTCGAACACCGCGGCGCCTCGGGCGCCGACGCCGACTCCGGCGACGGGGCGGGGATCCTCGTCCAGCTGCCGGACCGGCTGCTGCGGGCGGAGCTCAGCGACCTGCCCCCGCCGGGCGAGTACGGCGTCGGCATGTTCTTCCTGCCTCCCGCCACCGCGTTCGAGCCGCTCGTCGAGCGGATCGCCGCCGCAGAGGGGCAGCGGGTCCTGGCGTGGCGCGACGTGCCGGTGGACGCTTCGGTGCCGGGTGCGACGGCCGCCGCGGCGATGCCGCGGATCCGGCAGGCGGTGATCTCCGCGGCTCCCGGCCTCGACCGCGACGGCTTCGAGCGCAAGCTCTACGTGATCCGCCGGCTCGTGGAGAAGGAGGCGCCGCAGCTCGTCGTGCCGAGCCTCTCGTCGCGGACGCTCGTCTACAAGGGGATGCTGACGGCGCCGCAGCTCGACCGCTTCTACCTCGACCTCGCGGACGACCGCCTCGAGAGCGCGCTCGCGCTCGTCCACTCCCGCTACTCGACGAACACGTTTCCGAGCTGGGAGCTCGCCCATCCGTACCGGCTGGTCGCGCACAACGGCGAGATCAACACGCTGCGCGGGAACGCGAACTGGATGCGCGCGCGCGAGTCGCAGCTCGCCTCCGCGCTCTTCGGCGACGACCTGCCGAAGCTGCTGCCGGTGATCCGCGACGGCGGCTCCGACACGGCCACCTTCGACAACGTGCTCGAGCTGCTCGTCCTCTCGGGCCGCTCTCTGCCGCACGCGCTGATGATGATGCTGCCCGAGGCGTACGAGGCGAACGACGAGCTGCCGGACGAGGTGCGCGGCTTCTACGACTACCACCGTTGCCTGATCGAGCCGTGGGACGGGCCCGCGGCGATCGCGTTCTCGGACGGCCGCGCGATCGGCGCGATCCTCGACCGCAACGGCCTGCGTCCCGGCCGCTGGTACGAGACGGCGGACGGCTGGGTCGTGCTCGCCTCGGAGGCGGGCGCCCTGCCGGAGGAGCCCGGGAACGTCGTCCGCAAGGGCCGACTGCAGCCCGGCAAGCTCCTGCTCGTCGACGTCGAGCGGCACCGGATCGTCCCCGACGACGAGGTCAAGCTCGAGGTGGCGACGCGGCGCCCGTACGAGAGGTGGTTCCGCGAGGAGAGCGTCCGCCTCGCGGGCCTGCCCGACGCGCGGCCGGTGCCCGAGCCGGAGGCGCCGCTGCGGACGCGTCAGCTGCTCTTCGGCTACGCGCAGGAGGACATGAAGGTGATCCTCGCGCCGCTCGCCGCGAACGCGGAGGAGCCGGTCGGCTCGATGGGCAACGACACCTCGCTCGCCGCGCTCTCGGCCTCGACCCGGCTCCTCTACTCGTACTTCAAGCAGCTGTTCGCGCAGGTGACGAACCCGCCGATCGACCCGATCCGGGAGGCGATCGTGATGAGCGTCCGGGCGAGCGTCGGCTCCGAGCGCAACCTGCTCGCGGAGACGCCGGAGCACGCGCGGCAGCTGATCATCGACAACCCGATCCTCCGCGACGCCGAGCTCGAGCAGCTCCGTGTCGTCGAGTCGGACGTCTTCAAGTCGTGGACGATCGACACGACGTGGCCGGTCGGGGACGGAGCCGCAGGCATCGAGCCCGCGCTCGAGCGGATCTGCGCCGAGGCCGACCTCGCGCTCGCCGCGGGCGCGAACATCCTCATCCTCAGCGACCGCGCCGCCGGGCTCGAGCGCGTGCCCATGCCGTCGCTCCTCGCCACCGGGGCGGTCGGCAGCCACCTCGTACGCGCCGGCACCCGGCTCCAGACCGGGATCGTGGTCGAGTCGGGCGAGCCGCGCTCGGTGCATTCGATCGCCGTGCTGATCGGCTACGGCGCCGCAGCCGTCAATCCGTACCTGATGCTCGAGACGCTCGGCGAGCTGGCCGAGCTCGGCTGGCTGCCCGAGGGCATGGACGAGGAGATGGCACAGGCGCGCGCGGCGAAGGGCATCGCGAAGGGCCTCCTCAAGACGATGTCGAAGATGGGCATCTCGACGCTCGGCTCGTACTGCGGCGCGCAGGTCTTCGAGGCCGTCGGTCTCTCCTCGGAGCTCGTCGAGCGCTGCTTCACGGGGACGGCTTCGCGGATCGGAGGCGTCGGACTGCACGAGATCGGCGAGGGCGCGGTCGCGCGCCACGCGCGCGCGTTCCCGGGGACCGGGGACGAGCTGCTGCCCGTCGTCGGCCTCTATGCCTGGCGGCGGGACGGCGAGCCGCACATGTGGAACCCCGAGACCATCGCGAAGCTCCAGCACGCCGTCCGCTCGGGCTCCTGGGAGACGTACGAGGAGTACGCGCGCGCCGCGAACGAGGACGCCGCACGGCTCGGGAACCTGCGCGGCCTGCTGCGGCCGTGCTTCCCGGAGTCGGGCGGGATCCCCCTCGAGCAGGTCGAGCCGGCCGCCGAGATCGTGAAGCGCTTCTCGACCGGCGCGATGTCCCTCGGCTCGCTGTCGCGCGAGGCGCACGAGAACCTCGCCATTGCGATGAACCGCCTCGGCGGGCGCTCGAACACCGGCGAGGGCGGCGAGGATCCCGCCCGCTTCGGCGACGAGCGCCGGTCCGCGATCAAGCAGGTCGCGTCGGGGCGCTTCGGCGTCACCGTCCACTACCTCGCGAACGCCGACGAGCTCCAGATCAAGATGGCGCAAGGCGCGAAGCCGGGGGAGGGGGGACAGCTGCCCGGCCACAAGGTGGACGGCTACATCGCGAGCGTGCGCCACACGACTCCCGGCGTCGGCCTGATCTCGCCGCCGCCGCACCACGACATCTACTCGATCGAGGACCTGAAGCAGCTCATCTACGACCTGCGCTGCGCGAACCCGCAGGCCCGGATCTCGGTCAAGCTCGTAGCCGAGGTCGGCGTCGGCACGGTTGCGGCCGGCGTCGCGAAGGCGGGCGCAGACCACGTCCTCATCTCCGGCCATGACGGAGGCACTGGAGCCTCGCCGCTCTCGTCGATCCTGCACGCGGGGATCCCGTGGGAGATCGGGCTCGCCGAGACGCAGCAGACGCTCATCCGCAACGACCTCCGCTCGCGGATCTGGGTGCAGACGGACGGCCAGCTGAAGACGGGCCGCGACGTCCTCGTCGCCGCGCTGCTCGGCGCCGACGAGATGGGCTTCGCGACCGCGCCGCTGATCGCGAGCGGCTGCGTGATGATGCGCGCCTGCCACCTGAACACGTGTCCGGTTGGGATCGCCACCCAGGACCCGGAGCTTCGCCGCCGCTTCGCGGGCAAGCCGGAGCACGTCGTCGAGTTCTTCTTCTTCGTCGCCGAGGAGGCGCGCCGGCTGATGGCCCGGCTCGGCATCGCGCGCTTCGAGGATCTCGTCGGGCGCACCGACCTGCTCGAGGTCGACGAGGCGGTCGGCGTCTGGCGCGAGCGCGGCGTCGATCTCTCCGGGCTTCTCCACTGGCCCGAGACCGGCCGCGTCCGCCGCCGCGTCGAGGCGCAGCCGCCGGCGCTCGAGGACGCGCTCGACCGGCGGCTGATCGAGCTCGCCCGCCCGGCGCTCGAGCGCAGCGAGCCGGTCGAGGCGGAGCTCGGGATCCGGAGCACGAACCGGACGGTGGGCGGGCTGCTGTCGAACGCGGTCACGGTCGCCCGCGGCGCCGCCGGCCTGCCGGCGGGGACGGTTCGGTTTGCTCTCTACGGCTCCGCCGGGCAGTCGTTCGGCGCTTGGCTCGCCCCGGGAATCGAGTTGACGCTCGTCGGCGAGGCCAACGACTACGTCGGCAAGGGACTGTCGGGCGGCGTGCTCGCGCTGCGCCCGCCCGACGGCGCGGCGTTCGTGCCGGAGGAGAGCGTGATCGCGGGGAACACCGTCCTCTACGGCGCGACCGCCGGCCGGGCGTTCTTCCGCGGCCTCGCGGGCGAGAGGTTCGCCGTCCGGAACTCGGGAGCCTGCGCCGTCGTCGAGGGCGTCGGCGACCACGGTTGCGAGTACATGACCGGCGGCGTGGTCGTCGTCCTCGGCCCGACGGGCCGGAACTTCGCGGCGGGTATGACCGGAGGCGTCGCCTACGTCCTCGACCGGGACGGAGAGCTCGCGTCCCGCTGCAACCGCGAGCTCGTCGCGCTCGAGGACGTCGAAGACGACACGGAGCTGCGCGGGCTCGTCGAGGAGCACCTCGCGCGCACGGGCTCGGCCGTGGCCGCGCGCCTGCTCGCCGGCTGGAGCGCGTCGTCCTTCGTCCAGGTGATGCCGCACGACTACCGCCGCGCGCTCGAGCTCGCCGCGGTCTCGACGGGCGGCGAGGGGTTCTACACGACAGAGAGCGAAGACGAGGCGGTCGCCTGATGGGGGAGCTCGGCGCGTTCAAGAAGGTCGCCCGGGCCGGCAAGCTCGAGCGCCCGCCGCGAGAGCGGATCGGCGACCATCGCGAGTTCGTGCGGGCGCTGCCGCTCGTCGAGCTTCGGCAGCAGGGAGCGCGCTGCATGGAGTGCGGCGTTCCCTTCTGCCACAACGGCTGTCCGCTCGGCAACCTCATTCCCGACTGGAACGACCTCGTCTACCGCGATCGCTTCCGCGAGGCGTCGGAGCAGCTGCATCGCACGAACAACTTCCCGGAGTTCACCGGGCGACTCTGCCCCGCTCCCTGCGAGGCCGCCTGCGTGCTCGAGCTCGAGGAGGGCGGCG
The DNA here is from genome assembly GCA_035517075.1 of Gaiellaceae bacterium. Taxonomy (GTDB): domain Bacteria; phylum Actinomycetota; class Thermoleophilia; order Gaiellales; family Gaiellaceae; genus Palsa-739. The sequence continues at coordinate 29,764 of DATIZN010000042.1, forward strand.
CGGTCACGATCAAGCAGATCGAGCTGGCGATCGTCGACCGCGCCTGGGACGAGGGCTGGATCGTTCCGCAGCCCGCGCGCGAGCCGAGCGGCAGCAGCGTCGCCGTGGTCGGCTCGGGACCGGCCGGCCTCGCCTGCGCGCAGCAGCTCGCGCGCGCCGGCCACGACGTCGTCGTCTTCGAGCGCGACGAGGCAGCGGGCGGGCTGCTCCGCTTCGGCGTCCCGGACTTCAAGATCGAGAAGCGCGTCGTCGACCGCCGGCTCTCCCAGCTCGAGGAGGAGGGCGTAGAGCTTCGCTGCGGCGTCGAGATCCACGATCCCGCGCAGCTCGACGGGTTCGACGCGGTCGTGCTCGCCACCGGCGCCCGCGTTCCTCGCGACCTCCCCGTGCCGGGGCGCGAGCTCGACGGCGTCCACTTCGCCCTCGAGTATCTCTACGGGCGGAACCGGGCCGTCGCCGGCACCGAGGAGCCGCGGCTGACCGCGGCCGGGAAGCACGTCGTCGTGATCGGCGGCGGCGACACCGGCGCCGACTGCGTTGCGAGCGCCCACCGGGAGGGAGCAGCGTCGGTCGTCCAGATCGAGTTGCTCGCCGAGCCGCCCGCGCACCGCGTCGACGAGCTCACGCCCTGGCCGCTCTGGCCGGTGAAGTACCGCCGCTCGTACGCGATCGACGAGGGCGGCCGGCAGATCTTCTCTCTCTCGACGACCGGCTTCTCGGGCGATGGCGCGGTCGAGCGGATCGCCTGGCTGGAGAACAGCGGCGCGCCGCCGTTCGAGCCGGTCGCGGGAAGCGAAGCGGATCACCCGGTCGACCTCGTCCTGCTGGCCCTGGGCTTTCTCGGGCCGGAGCCCGAGCTGCTCGAGCGCCTCGGCGTCCGGCGCGACGAGCGCGGCGCCGTCGCTGCCGAGCGGTACGAGACGTCCCGTCCCGGCGTCTTCGCCGCGGGCGACGCGCGGCGCGGGCAGTCGCTGATCGTCTGGGCGATCGAGGAGGGCCGCCGCTGTGCCGCCGCCGTCGATGCCTGGCTCGCGGGCACGAAGGTCCCGCGGCGCGAGAAGGCCTCGCTCCTCGACGGGCACTAGCCCGCCGCGTCGAGTGCGAGCGTCCCGTCGAGCAGCGCGCGGCCGACGACGGCGCCGTCGACTCCCGTCTGCCGCACGGCGTCGAGATCGGCCTCGTCGCGGATGCCGCCGGCCGCCAGCAACCTGGCGGGAAACGAGGCGCGCGCGAGTCTGAGCAGCTCGAGGTCGGGGCCGCCGGCGGTGCCGTCCCGCTCGACGGCGGTGCAGACGACGGTCGCCGCGCCCGCCTCTCGGCAGCGCTCGAACGCCTCCGCCGCGCTCAGGCCGGGCGAGTCCAGCCAGCCCGCCGTCCGGACGACTCCCTCCGAGACGTCCACCGCCACCGCGAGCCGGTCGCCGAGCGCGTCGACGAGCTCGCCGAGCGGCGTCGGCCCGAACGCGGCCGTTCCGGCGATCACGCGGGCGAGACCCGTTCCGGCGAGCGCGACCGCGTCCTCGACGCTCCTCACACCGCCGCCGAGCTGCACGCGCGCCGGCGCGGCGGCGGCCACCGCCGCCCGAGCGAGCTCGAGCGGGGGACCGCCGTCTCGCGCGGCCGCGAGCGCGACCACATGGACGAGCGGCGCCCCGGCGGCGACGAAGCGGCGGATGAGCGCGAGTGGCTCGCCGGCCTCGACGCCGACACGGTCGTAGTCGCCTCGCACGAGCCTCACGGCCCGCCCGTCGAGGACGTCTACGGCCGGGACGATTGCGAAGCTCTCTTCCATCGTGTTACCATGCTAACATGGTGACAGCAGCGGAGACCCGACATTGGCCGCGGCCGGAGCACGAGGATCTCTTCGCGGCGGTGACCGCGCTGCGGACGCGCGGGGAGGTGGAGGCGTTCCTGCGGGATCTCTGCACCCGGTCGGAGCTCGACGCGATGGCGCACCGCTGGCAGGTGGCGCAGCTGCTGGACGAGGGGCTCCCCTACCTCGAGGTCGCGAAGCGGGCGCACGCGTCGACGACGACGGTGACGCGGGTCGCGCAGTGGCTGCGCGACGGCGAGGGCGGCTACCGGCTGGCGCTGCGGCGCAGGAGGCGGCGCGGCTGAGAATCGCCGTCCCGTCGAAGGGACGGCTGCGCGATCCGGCGGTCGAGCTGCTGCACGACGCGGGCCTCGGCCCGGAGACACCGGGCGACCGCGCGCTCGCTTTCCCCTGCCGCGACGCGCCCGTCGAGGCGCTCCTCGTCCGCGCCGACGACATCCCCGAGTACCTCCAGGACGGCGTCGTCGACTGCGGGATCACCGGCCTCGACATCGTCCGCGAGCGCGGCGCGGACGTGCAGGAGCTCGTCCGGCTCGGCTTCGGCGCGTGCACGCTCGAGGCGGCGGTGCAGGAGGAGTCGCCGGCGCGCTCGCTCGCCGACCTGCGCGGCGCACGTGTGGCGACGAGCTTCCCGAGGCTCGCGCGCGAGCTGCTGCCCGGGCCGATCGAGCTCGTGGACGTGCACGGCTCGGTCGAGCTGGCTCCGCGGCTCGGGCTCGCCGATGCGATCGTCGACCTCGTCTCCTCGGGCTCGACGCTGCGGACGAACGGCCTCCGCACGCTCGGGACGCTGCTCGAGTCGGAAGCGGTGCTGATCGGGCCGCGCGCGCCGCGCGCCGACGCGCTCACGATCGCGGGCGTCTTCCGCTCGGTCGTCGAGGCCCGCGGGATGCGCTACCTGATGCTCAACGCTCCCGAGGCGTCGCTCGGCGAGATCTCGGCGCTCGTTCCCGGCTCGCGCGCGCCGAGCGTGCTGCCGCTCGCCGAGCCCGGGATGGTGGCCGTGCACAGCCTCGTCCGGACGGCGGACGTCTGGCGGCTCTTGCCGCAGCTCGAGGCGGCCGGCGCGTCGTCGATCCTCCTCGTTCCGGTCGAGCGGATGCTCGGATGACCGCGGCTCCGGTGAGAGCCCTCGACCCGGAGTTCCGGCCGTACGCGTGGGCTCCCTCGACCGAGGAGCTGGCGCGACGGGCGGGGCGCGACCCGGTCGAGATCGTCCGCTTCGACGGCAACGTCCCCGCGCTGCCGCTGCCGTCCTCGCGCCCGGGCACGCTCGCGGCGGCGCTGGCCGAGGTGAACACCTACCCGCACGGCGGCTACACGGAGCTCGAGGCGGCGATCGCGCGTTACGCGAACGTGGAGGCGGAGAACGTCGTCCTCGGCGCGGGCGCCGACGACCTCATCCTGCTGTGCGGCCGCGCCTTCGCCGGCCCGGGAGACACGGTCGCGGCTCCACGCGAGCCGACGTATCCGCTCTTCCGCGTCGCCGCCCAGCTGGCGGGGGCGCGCGTCGGTGACGAGTCGCCGGCGCTCACGTTCTGCTGCCGTCCCGGCAACCCCTTCGGCGACCTGCCGGAGCTGCCGGGGGCGCGCCCGCTGGTCGTGGACGAGGCGTACTTCGAGTACGCGGGCGAGACGGCGGCCGGCCTGATCCACGACGAGGACGTCGTCGTGATCAGGACGTTCTCGAAGGCGTTCGCGCTCGCCGGAGCCCGCGTCGGCTACTTGCTCGCGGGCCGCGAGCTCGCCGCCGAGCTGCGGGCGCGCCAGTCTCCTGCTCCCGTCGCGACCCTTTCTGCCGCGCTCGCGCTCGCTGCGCTCCGCAACCCGCCCGGCGTGGACTGGGTCGTGGAGGAGCGCGAGCGCCTGGCCCGCGAGCTCCGCGGGCTCGGCTTCGAGCCGCTTCCCTCGCGGACGAACTTCGTGTTCGTCCCGGTTCTCGATCCGGAGGCCCTTGCGGAGCAGCTGCTACGAGTCGCCGGCTGCGTCGTCCGTGCCCTCGCAGGAGGCGTCCGTATCAGCGTGCGCGACCGGGAGGACGATGATCTGCTGCTCGCGGCGCTCGCCGGTAGCGAGCCGCGGCCGGGCCGGCGGGCGCGGACGGTGCGGGCGACGGCCGAGACGGCCATCAGAGTGCGGTTGGGCCTCGACGGGAGCGGACGGGTGCGCGTGCAGACCGGCGCGGGGCTCTACGACCACTTGTTCGAGCAGCTTGGCTTCCACGGCGGCCTCGACCTCGTCGTCGAAGGCGCGGGCGACCTCGACACCGGCGAGCACCACACGGCCGAGGACACGGCGATCGCCATCGGGGAAGCCCTCGACCGCGCGCTGGGCGACCGCGCCGGCATTGCCCGCTTCGGCGGCGCGGTCGTCCCAATGGACGACGCGCTCGCCGAGGTCGCCGTCGATCTCGGCGGCCGGCGGGGAGCGAGCATCGCGCTCGAGCAGGATCCGGGCCTCGCCCGGCACGCGCTCGAGAGCCTCGCCTCGGCCGCCCGGCTGACCCTCCACGTGCGCGCGGAAGGCCGGGATCCCCATCACGTCGCCGAGGCGGCGTTCAAGGCCGTCGGCCGCGCCTTGCGCGCGGCCGTCGCGCGCGAGGGCGAAGGGCTGCCGAGCACGAAGGGTCGCCTGTGAGGGTCGCGGTCGCGCTCTACGGCGCGGGCAACGTCCGGTCCGTCGAGCTCGCGCTGCGCCGGCTCGGGGTCGAGCCCGCGCTCGCCGAGGAGCCGGAGGCGCTGCTCGCGGCCGATCTCGTCGTACTTCCCGGCGTCGGCTCGGCGGCGAGCGCGATGGCCGGCCTGCGCGAGCGCGGCCTCGACACCGCCCTCTGCGAGCGCGCGTCGGCCGGACGGCCGATCCTCGGTATCTGCCTCGGCCTGCAGCTCGCGCTCGTCGAGAGCGAGGAGGATGGCGGCGTCGCCGGGCTCGGGCTCGTCCCGGGCCGTGCGGTCAGGCTCCGCGAGGGCCGCGTGCCCCGCATCGGCTGGGCCGCGGTCGACCCGGACGGCGAGGCGTACTGGTTCGCGCATTCGTACGCCGCCGAGTCGCCCGCGACGACCGCGACGAGCGAGGGCCTGGCCGCGATCGTCGAGGAAGGCCCGTTCGTCGGCGTCCAGTTCCACCCCGAGAAGAGCGGAGCGGCCGGCAGCCGCTTCCTCGGCCGCCACCTGGAGCGATGCCTCTCCCGCGCCTGATCCCCTGCCTGGACGTCGCCTCCGGCCGCGTCGTCAAAGGCGTGCGCTTCCGTCGGCTGCGGGACGCGGGCGATCCGGTGGAGCTCGGCGCCGCGTACTCCGACGCCGGGGCGGACGAGCTCGTCTTCCTCGACGTCGCGGCGACGGTAGACCGGCGCGGCACGGCCGTCGCGGTGGCGGCGGCCGTAGCCGAGCACGTCTCGATCCCGTTCACCGTCGGCGGCGGGATCGGCTCCGTCGCCGACGCGGCCGCGGTGCTCGAAGCGGGCGCCGACAAGGTGTCGGTCAACTCGGCGGCGCTCGCGAGGCCGGCGCTCGTCGAGGAGCTTGCGGACGTACTCGGCAGCCAGGCGGTCGTCGTCGCGATCGACACCGAGGACGGTCGCGTCCGGTCGCACTCGGCCACCCGCGACGCCGCCCGCGATCCAGTCGTCTGGGCGCGCGAGTGCGAGGGTCGCGGCGCCGGCGAGCTGCTCGTCACCTCGATCGACCGAGACGGGACGCGCGGCGGCTACGACCTCGAGCTCCTTGCGCGGCTGCGCGACGCGGTCTCGCTGCCGGTGATCGCCTCCGGCGGCGCGGGCAACGCCCGCCACGTCGCCGAGGCGCTCGAGCTCTCGCAGGCGGCGCTGCTCGCCTCGATCCTCCATGAGAGCCCGGAGCGGCTCGCCTCCCTGCGCGGCGAGCTTCGCGAGCTCGGCGTCCCTCTCCGCGATGCAGCCTGAGCTGCGCGCGGCGATCGTCCAGGACGCGGAGACGAGTCGCGTGCTGATGCTCGGGTGGATGGACGCCGAGGCCGAGCGGCTGACCCGCGAGACGGGCGAGGCCTGGTTCTGGAGCCGGTCGCGGCAGGAGCTCTGGCGCAAAGGGGAGACGTCGGGCAGCGTCCTCCACGTCGAGGAGGTTCGCGACGACTGCGACGGCGACGCGCTCCTCGTCCGCGTCCGGCCCGCCGGCCCCGCTTGCCACACCGGCTCCGTCTCGTGTTTCGCGCCCGTGCTCTGGCGCACCGTCGTCGAGCGCGTCCGCGACCGGCCCGACGGCTCCTACACCGCCGCGCTTGCGGGGGCCGGCGTCGAGCGCGCCGCGCAGAAGCTCGGCGAGGAGGCGGTCGAGGCCGCGGTCTCGGCGGTCGCGCGCGACGGACGCCTCGTCGAGGAGGCGGCCGACGTCGTCTACCACCTCTACACGCTGCTCGCGGTCGCCGGTGTCGACCTCGCCGACGTCGAGGACGAGCTGCGCCGCCGTCAGCGCGGTTGAAGCGCGGCGAGCACCTCGTCGTGGAGAAGGCCGTTGCTCGAGACGGCGCTGCCGCCGTCGTGCCGCGCCTCACCCTCGAGGCTCGTGAAGCGGCCGCCGGCCTCCTCGACGATCACCTGCAGCGCGGCGTTGTCCCACGGGGCCATCTCGTGCTCGAAGGCGACGTCGACGGCGCCCTCGGCGACGAGCATGTGCGCCCAGAAGTCGCCGAACTGCTGCGCGTGCCGGACGGCGAGGAGAAGCTCGAGCGTCACCTCCGGCGCCCTGCGCAGGCTGCTGCGCGAGAAGGCGACGGTCGCGTCTGCAAGCGTTCCGACCGCCGAGACGCGGATCGGCTCGCCGTCGCGGTATGCGCCGCTCTCGCGCGACGCCCACCAGCGGCAGCCGAGCGCAGGCGCCGAGACGACGCCGCAGACGAGGATGCCGGCACGCTCGAGGGCGATGAGGCTCGCCCAGACCGGGATCCCGCGCGAGAAGCTCTTCGTCCCGTCGATCGGGTCGAGGATCCAACGCACCGCGCCGCCCTCGTCGCCCTCCTCTTCGCCGAAGACGCCCTCGTCCGGACGCTCGGCCGCGATGCGCTCGCGAAGCGCCCGCTCGACCGCGCGATCGGCGTCGGTGACCGGCGTCAGGTCGGGCTTCGTCTCGACGTGCAGGTCCGTGGCGCGGAAACGGGACAGCGAGAGCGAATCCGCGAGCTCCGCGAGCCCGAGCGCAAAGGCGAGGTCGGCGTCGGGCGGCATCCTGCGAGGCTAACCGGGCCGGCCGACCCGCCGGCGCGCCGTTGTCCGGTTCGCGCCCGCGGAGGCTCCCGCCGACGCCGCGCGTAGCCTCACCGCATGGTCGTGCGCCGGGCGTACGCGGACAGCGAGGGCTCGCTCGGCGAGTCGCCGTTCTGGCCCGGCGCCGCGATCGTCGCCTCGGCCGGCCTCTACGCCGACCTCCCGACGCGCTTCATCGCCGGCCACGACGCGGGCGTGTTCGGGATCGTGCGCTGGGTCGTCCCGGGGCTCGCCGTCCTCGTCGTCGTCTCCCTCGCCGTGATCCGCCTCCGCGTCCACACGCGCCGCTGGCTCGCGCTCGCGACGATCGCCGTCGTCAGCGCGGCGAACACGGCGTCGATCGTCCTGCTCATCCACCTGCTCCTCCACGGGGCGGCCGCGCACGCGTCGCCGCTGCTGCGGGCGGCCGTCCACATGTGGGCCGTGAACGTCCTCCTCTTCGCGCTCTGGTACTGGCAGCTGGACGGCGGCGGCCCGGTCGCGCGCCCGCAGTGCGCGCCCGCCGACCGTGACTTCCTGTTCCCGCAGCAGACGGAGCCGGCGCTGCTCGCCGGCGGCTGGCGGCCGCTCTTCCTCGACTACCTCTACGTCTCGTTCACGAACGCGGCCGCGTTCAGCCCGACCGACACGATGCCGCTCAGCCGCTGGGCGAAGATGCTCATGCTCGTCCAGTCGGCGCTCAGCCTCGCGCTCGCGGTGATGGTCGTCGCGCGCGCCGTCAACATCCTGCGCTAAGCGGAGAGCACGAGCTCGAGCCAGGTCTCGGCCTCGCGACAGAGGCTCGGATTGTTCTCGGGCGTGTAGTACGCGAGCGCGGCGACCGCCTGCGACAGCGCCCACCCACGCGCCCGCTCCCACGTCGCCTCGTCCACCGGCAGCGCGTCGCGGAACGCGTCGCGCGCGGCGGCGGAGTGGAGCTTCCACGCGACCATCACGTCGCACGCGGGGTCGCCGACGCCCATCGACTCCCAGTCGATCACGCCGCCGATCCGCCCGTCCCGGACGAGCCAGTTGCGCGGATCGAGGTCGCCGTGATGCCAGACCGGCGGGCCGTCCCAGGGCGGCGTCTCGGCGACGAGGCGCTCCCACTCCGGTCGCGCCCTCGGGTCGCCGCGGAAGTTGTCGAACCACCACGTCACCTGCCGCGCGCGCTCGGCGAGCGTCGTCGCGCCGCGGCCCGGAGGCGCGCCCTCCGGCGGCACCCGCTGCAGCGCGCTCACGAGCGCCGCGAGGTCGCGCGCCGCCTCGATCGCGTCGATCTCCTCGACCGGCACGATCTCGCCCTCGACCCAGGTGTGGATCTCCCAGAACCACGGATACGCCGCGCCCGGCCGGCCCTGCGCGACCGGCACCGGGGTCTCGAGCGGGAGGAGCGGCGCGAGCCGCGGCAGCCACTCGAACGCCTTGCTTCCCGGCTGCTCCCGCCCGCGCCGGCGCGGCAGCCGCGCGGCGAGCCCGTCGCCGAGCCGGAAGATCGCGTTATCGGTCCCGCTCGGCTCGACCCTGCGCACCGGCAGCCCGGCCCACTGCGGGAACTGCTCGGCGACCAGCCGGCCGACGAGCTCCTCGTCGAGATCGAGCTCGTCGGCGTGCATCCGCGCCACGGGCCAAAGCTACAATGGCGCCCCCGCAGGGGGTGTGCCCGAGCGGCCAAAGGGAACGGGCTGTAAACCCGTCGGCTCAGCCTACGGAGGTTCGAATCCTCCCGCCCCCACTGTTCATCCCGCTTCCTCCGGGAAAGCGGGAACACACGGTGCGGATTACTACAGGCAGCGATCGCGCAAGATTGCGCCTGTCGCCGCCGCCGTACCGTCCTACCGTTTCTCCATGAGACGCCGCTTCGTCTTTCCCTTCCTCCTCGCGCTCGTCTGGGCGGCTCCGGCTCTCGCGGCCGACGTCCACGTCCGTCTCTCGGTGCGCGGCGGCGGCCTGCACCTGCGCGCGCCGGAGGTGCTGCGGCCGGGCGCGACCCGGTTGACGCTCGACGTCGTCGACGCACGCGGCACCGCTGCGGGCTGGACGCTCGCGCTCCGCTCGCCGGGCGTGCTCGTCCGTTCGCTCGGCACCGGCTGCGGCGTGCACTCGACCTGTACGCTGCCGCAGGCGGTCGCCTCGACGGCGCTGCTGCAGGCCGCCCGCGGAACCGGCCTGGGGACGATCCGGGTCACGCTCGAGGTCGAGCCGGTGTCGAGCCCGACGCCGCTGGACTTCGTCCTGCGCGGCTAGAGTCAGCCTCTCCGTGGCGAGCTTCGACGTCGCCATCGTCGGCGCCGGCCCCGCCGGCTCGACGGCCGCCTATCGTCTCGCGAGCGCGGGCGCGCGCGTCCTGCTCCTCGACAAGGCCACTTTCCCGCGCGACAAGCCCTGCGGCGGCGGCGTCACCGGGCGCGCGGCGCGGCTCCTGCCCTTCTCGATCGACCCCGTCGTGGAGGACGTCGTCGACCGGCTCGACTGCGGGCTCCGCTACCGGCACCGCTTCTCACGGCAGGCCCGCGGCCCGCTCGCGTTCATGACGCAGCGGCGGCGGCTCGACCACTTCCTCGTCGAGCAGGCGGCTGCGGCCGGCGCCGAGGTGCGTGAAGGTGTCACGGTCGACGCGCGCGAGCTCGACGCGCGGCTCGTGATCGGCGCCGACGGCTGCAACGGCGCCTCGGCGAAGCAGCTCGAGCTCGCGCAGGGCGTCGTCCACGGCGTCGCGCTCGAGGCAAACTACCCGCACGAGGCGCGGTTCGCGCACGCGATGCTCGTCGAGATCGCCGTCATCCACGGCGGCTACGGCTGGATCTTCCCCAAGGGCGACCACGTCAACGTCGGCGTCGGCGGCAACGCCGAGGAGGGGCCGCGGCTCCGCGCCGAGCTGCGGCGGCTCTGCGAGGAGTACGGGATCGACCCCGACGCGGCGGCCGACACGCGCGGCTTCCGGCTGCCGATGCGGCTGCCCGGGACGCAGCTCGCCCGCGGCAACACGGCGGTGATCGGCGACGCGGCCGGGCTCGTCGACCCGTTCTCCGGCGACGGGATGTACGAGGCGTTCCTCTCGTCGAAGCTCGTCGCCGACGCCGCGCTCGACGTCCTCGCCGGCCGGGCCGAGACGCTCGAGCCGTACCAGGCGGCGGTCGAGCGCCGGATCGCGCCGCTCACGCGCGCGGGCTGGGGCGCGAAGCACGCGTTCGAGCGCTTCCCGCGCACGACGTACGCTCTCGCGCGGCTGCCCGTCACGTTCCGCGCCCTCGAGAAGCTCCTTCGAGGCGACCTCGCCGAGCCGGCGGCCGCCCGCGGCGTCGAGCGGGTGGCGATCCGCGCGGTCTACGCCGTCTCGCGCCTCTCGACCTAAAGCACGACGCCGAAAAGGCCGATCTTCCGGGGGATGGACCTGCTCGGCCTCCTCCGGCGCGCCGTCGAGCTCGGCGCGAGCGACATCCACCTCAAGACGGGCCGCACTCCCGTCATCCGCTGCGACGGCGACCTCCAGGTGCTCGAGGGCTGGCCGGCGCTCGGCAACGTCGATCTCGAGGCCGCGCTCGCCGCCGTCGCTCCTCCGCACAAGGTGGAGGCCTTCCACGCGACGGGCGACCTCGACCTCGCCTATCAGGCCGAAGCGCTGCCGCGCTTCCGCGTCAACGCCTTCCGCCAGCGCGGCGACCTCTCGCTCGCCTTCCGCGTCATCCCGGCCCTCGTCCCGAGCTTCGCCTCGCTCGGCCTGCCGCCCGGCGTCGAGCGGCTCGCCGGCGAGAGCCGCGGGCTCGTGCTCGTCACGGGCGCGACCGGCTCGGGGAAGACGACGACGCTCGCGGCGATCGTCGACCACGTCAACCAGACGCGCCGCGACCACATCGTCACGATCGAGGATCCGATCGAGATCGTCCACGAGGACAAGGGCTGCGTGATCAGCCAGCGCGAGGTCGGGCTCGACACGGCGTCCTTCGGCGAGGCGCTCCGGCGCGCGCTCCGCCAGGACCCCGACGTGATCCTGATCGGCGAGCTCCGCGACGCAGAGACGGCGCAGATCGCCCTCCAGGCGGCCGAGTCGGGCCACCTCGTCCTCTCGACGCTGCACACGCTCGACGCCGCCGAGAGCTGCGGACGGCTGATCGACTTCTTCCCGCCCGAGAAGCAGCAGGTGATCCGGTCCATCCTCGCCGGCGTGCTGCGCGGCGTCGTCAGCCAGCGGCTCCTGCCGCGCGTCGGCGGCGGGCGCGTCGCCGCGGTCGAGGTGATGGTGACGAACGTCCGCATCGCCGACCTGATCCGCGACGGGCGGCCCGACGAGATCACCGACGCGGTCGCCGAGGGTGACTTCTTCCAGATGCAGACGTTCACGCAGGCGCTGATCGACCTCGCGCTCGCGGGCAAGGTCGAGCGGGAGCTCGCCGCGAACGCCGCCACGAACAGACACGACTTCCTCGTCGCGCTCGACCGCGCCGAGAAGCAGCGGAACGCCGAGGCCCGCGCCCTGGCGCCGGAGCCGATCGCGCCCGCCGCGCCGGCTCCCGTGGATGCGGCGGCCGCAGCGGAGGAGGCGGCGCCGACCGGGCTCCGTCTCGTCCCCGCGGAGTGACGATGCGGCTGCGGCTCCTCCCGCCTCTCGCGCTCGCCGTCGCGGCCGGCCTGCTCGCGTCGGGCGCGAGCGCCGACGTCTTCATCCGCGTCAAGCCCGCGGTGCGGACCGAGGCGGCGGTGCCGAGCGCGGCCCTGCCGAACTTCCCCGGCTCGGTCGTCTTCCCGCCGGACCTGTCGACGCCGCCGGCCGACCCGATCGTGCTCGACCGCGCCCAGCTCGTCGCGCTCTGGCAGCGGGCGGGCGCCGCCTACGGGATCCCGTGGCAGGTGCTCGGGGCCATCAACGAGGTCGAGTCCGACTTCGGGCGCAACATGGGGCCGAGCTCGGCGGGCGCCGTCGGCTGGATGCAGTTCATGCCGTCGACGTGGATGGAGTGGGGCGTCGACGCGTCGGGCGACGGCGTCGCCGACCCGTGGAACCCGTACGACGCGGTCTTCGCCGCGGCCCGCTACCTCGCCGCGTCGGGCGGAACGACCGACATCGCCCGCGCGATCTTCTCCTACAACCATGCCGAGTGGTACGTCCAGGAGGTGCTGCGGCTCTCGCGCGACTTCGGCTCGGGCGGCGCCGGCTCGCTCCCGTTCTCGCTCGACCGGCTCCAGGAGTCGCTCGACGGGGCGCGGCAGACGGCAGCGGAGGCGAGCGTCCGCGCGGTGGCCGCGAGTGGCCGGGTTCGCACGCTCGGGAGGCGCATCGCGCACCTCGAGCTGCGGGCCGGGAGCGTCGAGCTTCTCTCGACGCGGCTCGCGCTCGAGGACCGCGCCGGCCGCCTTCGCGAGCGGCTCGCGGCGGCCCGCGGGCAGGCCGCGCGGGAGCAGAACGCGCTGCAGCGCGCCCAGACCGCGCTCTCGCAGGCGCAGCAGAAGGCGGCGGCGCCGTCCTTCGACCCGGCCGCTCAGCCGCTGCTCGCCGCGCCTACGACGTCCGGCAACTGGGTCTTCCCGGTCGGCGGCGGCCCGCAGCTCGTCTCGGCCGCGCACACGCACCACGACTACCCGGCCGTCGACATCGCGGCGCCCGAGGGCTCGCCCGTGTACGCCCTCTCGGACGCCGTCGTCCTGCGCTCCTGGTTCCAGCCCGATCCGAAGTGCGGGATCGGCGTCACGCTCCGCACGAGCGACGGCCAGACGTGGACGTACTGCCACCTCTCGTACATGGATCCGGACATCGTCGCCGGCGCGTCCCTGCCGGCCGGCGCGTCGATCGGCCTCGTCGGGATGAGCGGCGACGCGAGCGGGCCGCACCTCCACCTCCAGCTCGACCCGCCGACGACGTACCCGCAGGACGAGGCGTGGTTCCAGAGCTTCGCCGGGACGGCGTTCCGCTGGCAGGACGCCCCGACGCCCGCGCCCGCCGGCTCGTCCCTCCGCGTGCTCTCGGCGAGCGCGCCGCCCACGAGTGGCCCCGTCTTCACGGTCGAGCCGAACTCGCAGCCCGGCGTCGTCCTCTTCAACCGGCCCTGACTCAGGCCCGTTCGCGCGCCTGCCGATAAGGAAGGCATGGACCACGCTCTCGCGGCGATCTCGCTCGCGCCCGGGCTCGCGCTCGGCAGCTTCCTCAACGTCGTCGCGGCGCGCGTGCCGCTGCGCCGGTCGATCGTCTCGCCCGGCTCGGCGTGCATGAGCTGCGGGCACGAGATCGCGTGGTACGACAACATCCCGCTCGTCTCGTGGCTCGCGTTGCGCGGGCGCTGCCGTTCGTGCGGCGCGGCGATCCCCGCGCGCTACCCGGCCGTCGAGCTGGTCTCCGCGCTCCTCGTCGGCGCCTGCATCTGGCACTTCGGCCTCCACGCCGAGGCGCTCGTCGCCGTGCTGTTCTGCCTCGTCCTCGTCGCGATCTCGGCCACCGACCTCGAGCACGGGATCATCCCGAACCGGATCGTCCTGCCTGCCGCGGCCGTCGTCCTGCTCGCGCAGACGGCGATCCGGCCGAGCCCGCAGTGGGCGATCGGCGCACTCGGGGCCTCGGGCTTCCTCTTCGCCGCCGCGCTGGCGGCGCCGGGCGGGATGGGGATGGGCGACGTGAAGCTCGCGCTGGTGCTCGGCGCGATGCTCGGGAAGTCGGTCACGGTGGCGCTGTTCGTCGGCATGCTCGCGGCGTTCGTCCCGGCGATCTACCTCCTGCTGCGGTACGGCATGGCGGCGCGCAAGAGAAAGCTGCCGTTCGGGCCCTTCCTCGCGGCCGGCTCGGTCGTGGCGCTGTTCTGGGGGCCGCAGCTGCTCGACCGCTACTGGTCGCTCGTTCGCCTTCACTAACGGTGGGTTAGCTCGCTAGGGCGCTGACGCGCTAACGCCCGCGGCGGCAAATGCCGATACCTCGTTCGAGGGATCGAACGTGACCGCAGCCACCATTCAGAGCGCGTGAGCGAGAACGACCGCACCAACGGCGGCGAGCTGTCCGGCCTGCGGCAGGCGCCTCTCCCCGGCGAGGCGACCGGCGCCGACGCCGGCGCGGGCGGCTACGGCCTCGGCCAGGAGTCCTTCGGCGTCGCCGAGGCGGTCGAGCTGCTCGTCGACCTCCTCGGCTCGACCGGGCTGATTCCCGAGGACAAGCTCGCGCTCGCGCGCGGCCGCGCCCGCCAGAGCGGCTCGCTCTCACGCGCCCTCGTCGAGGAAGGCCTCGCCACGAGCGAGGGCATCGCGCGCCGCCAGGCGGCGCGGCACCGGCTGCCGCTCGTCGACCTGGGCGTCACCGGCGTCGACCAGCGGGCTGTCGAGACGGTGCAGCTCCACGTCCTCGAGCGCATCGTCGCGATCCCGTACGAGCTCGACGGCGACGTCCTGCGCGTCGCCGTCGCCGATCCGGCGAACGTGCAGGGCATCGACGAGCTCCGCCTCGCGACGCGGCATCAGATCGAGCTCGCGGTCGCCGCGAGCGACGACATCCTCGGCGAGCTCCAGCGGCTCGAGCGGGTCTCGGGGGTCGCGTCCTACCGGAAGGTGACCGACCCGTTCGCGATCGCCGAGGCCGAGGAGGAGTTCGCTCCGGAGACCGATCTCGAAGCCGAGGACGGCCTTTCCGACACGCCGGTCGTGCGCCTCGTCAACTCCGTCCTCTTCCAGGCGGCCGAGGATGGCGCCTCCGACGTCCACTTCGAGCCGCAGGAGGACGCGCTCGTCGTCCGGTTCCGCATCGACGGGGTGCTCCAGGAGGTGCAGCGGATCCCGCTGCGGCTCGTCGCTCCCGTGACGACGCGCCTCAAGGTGCTCGCGAAGCTCGACATCGCCGAGCGGCGCAAGCCGCAGGACGGGCGCATCTCGGTGAACGCGCAGGCGGCGGGACGCACGCTCGACGTTCGTGTCGCGACTCTGCCGACGGTCGACGGCGAGTCGGTCGTCATGCGTCTCCTCGACAAGTCGAAGAAGCCGCCGACGCTGCAGGAGCTCGGCCTCTCGTCCGAGATGCAGGGAAAGCTGTCGGAGATCGTCGCGCGCCCGACGGGCGCGCTGCTCGTCACTGGCCCCACCGGCTCCGGTAAGTCGACGACGCTCTTCGCCGCGCTGACCCAGATCAACCGGCCGGAGATCAACATCATCACGGTCGAGGACCCGGTCGAGTACCGGCTTTCCGGCGTGAACCAGGTGCAGATCAACCAGCGCGCGGGGCTGACGTTCGCTGCCGCCCTGCGCTCGATTCTCCGCTCCGACCCGGACGTGGTGATGGTCGGCGAGATTCGCGACGGCGAGACCGCCAAGATCTCGATCGAGGCGGCCCTCACCGGTCACCTCGTGCTCTCGACGCTGCACACGAACGACGCCCCGAGCGCGCTGACGCGC
>DATIZN010000043.1:0-108866 GCA_035517075.1 Gaiellaceae bacterium
CCCGCGTCGCGACGGTCTCCTCGCGCGAGCGCGAGATCGGCGACGTCATCGCGGACGCGATCGAGAAGGTCGGCAAGGACGGGGTGGTGAATGTCGAGGAAGGCCAGACGCTCGGCCTCGAGCTCGAGTTCACCGAGGGCATGCAGTTCGACAAGGGCTACCTCTCGCCGTACATGATCACCGACCCCGAGCGGATGGAGGCCGTGCTCGAGGATCCGTACATCCTCGTCGCGAACCAGAAGATCGGCGCGGTGAAGGACCTCCTGCCCGTGCTCGAGCAGGTGATCCAGGCGGGTCGCCCGCTGATCGTGGTGGCCGAGGACGTCGAGGGCGAGTCGCTCGCGACGATCGTCGTCAACAAGCTGCGCGGCACGTTCCAGGCCGTCGCCGTCAAGGCGCCGGGCTTCGGCGATCGCCGCAAGCGCATGCTCGAGGACATCGCGATCCTCACGGGCGGCGAGGTGATCACCGAGGAGATGGGCCTCAAGCTCGAGAACACGAAGCTCTCGCAGCTCGGTCACGCCCGCCGCGTCGTCGTCGACAAGGACGCGACGACGATCATCGACGGGGCCGGCGACAGCGAGGCGATCAAGGGCCGGATCAAGCAGCTGAAGTCCGAGATCGAGAACACCGACTCCGACTTCGACCGCGAGAAGCTGCAGGAGCGGCTCGCGAAGCTGTCCGGCGGCGTCGCCGTCGTCAAGGTCGGCGCTTCGACCGAGACCGAGATGAAGGAGAAGAAGCACCGCGTCGAGGACGCGTTGCAGGCGGCCCGCGCCGCCCTCGAGGAGGGCCAGGTGCCGGGCGGCGGCGTCGCGCTCATCAACGCGGCCGACGCGGTCAAGGACAAGGTGCTCGACGAGCAGGACGGCGACGAGCGGACGGGTGCGCTGATCATCCTCCGTGCGCTCGAGGAGCCGCTTCGGCAGCTCGCCTACAACGCGGGCCTCGAGGGCTCGGTCGTCGTCCAGCAGGTGCGCTCGGCGGAGAAGGGCCACGGCCTGAACGTCGAGACCGGCGAGGTCGAGGACCTGCTCAAGAGCGGGATCGGCGACCCGACGATGGTCACCCGCTCGGCACTGCAGAACGCGGCGTCGATCGCCAAGAACATCCTCACCACCGAGGCGGTCGTCGCCGAGGCCCCGGAGAAGAACCCCGTGGGCGCCGGCGCCGGCATGCCGGACATGGGCGGGATGATGTAACGAGCCTCCGGGCTCGCGGTTCGCGCGAAGGGCGGCTCCGGCCGCCCTTCGTCGTGCTAGAGGCGGTCGAAGCTCGCGCCCGCGGGCGCGACGGCGAGGAAGCGGCATCGCCCGCCCTCCCGCGGCCAGCGGTAGCCGCGGAAGCGGGTGCCGGCGGGAATGACGAAGACCTCGCCTGCTCCCAGCACGAACGGCTCCCGGCCCTCGAGCTCGAGCCGGAGCGCTCCCTCGGCGACGTAGAGCAGGTCGTCGCGGTCCATCACCGCCGGGCCCGGCTCGATCTCCTCGTCGTCCTTCACGATCCACCACGCCTCGAGGTCGCTTCCGGCGTGCACGTCCTCGACGGAGCCGTACGGCGTCTCCCTGACCATGGCCGGACTGTTCCGCGCGGGCCGTCGACGTGCATCGGGGAAAGCCCGAAAACGAGAACGGCGCCCGTGCGGGCGCCGTTCTCGTTTTGGGTGGGGAGGGTCGTTCTCCCTCCCGTATCGGCAGCGGCGTGGTGCGGCTTTAGCCCTGACTCCTCCTACTACTAGAAGCCGTAGCGCTCCTCCTGCCAGGGATCGGCGTCGTTGTGGTAGCCGTAGCGCTCCCAGAAGCCCGGCTCGTCGACCGCCGAGAGCTCGATCGCACGCAGCCACTTCGCGCTCTTCCAGAAGTACTTGCCCGGGATGACGAGCCGCAGCGGCCCGCCGTGCTCGGATGTGAGCGGCTTGCCGTCGGCCTCGGTCGCGAGCAGGGCGAGATCGTCCTCGAGCGAGGACAGCGGGACGTTCGACGTGAAACCGGCCTCGGCGTGCGCGATCACGAACCGCGCGCTCGCCCTCGGCTGCACGCGCGGCGCGAGGTCACGCCAGTGGACGCCGCCGAACCTCGCGTCGAAGCGGCTCCAGCGCGTGACGCAGTGGATGTCCTGCATGTTCTCCGTCCGCGGCAGCTCCTGGAACTGCTCCCACGTCAGCTCGAGCGGGCTCTCGACCTCGCCGAGGACGCGGAACGTCCACGTCGCGAGATCGGTCTGCGGGACGTCGCCCGCGTGGAGGACGGGCCACTTCTCCGTCAGGTACTGGCCCGGCGGCAGCCGCGCGGGGTCGTAGCCGGCCTCGCGGACCTTGTTCTCGGCCTTCGAACGGAACAGGGGCATGCGCTGCAACACTAGATGCCGTGGAGATCGCGGCGAGAAGGCGGGATTTCGTGCGCGTCGCCGGCCCCGATGCGGCCGACTACCTGCAGCGGATGGTCTCGAACGACGTCGCGGCGCTGGCGGCCGGCGAGGCGTGCCCGGCGCTGCTCCTCACGCCGAAGGCGCGCGTGATCGCGCCGCTCGTCATCTGGCGGCGCGGCGACGAGGACTTCCTGCTCCTGACCGAGCCCGAGCTCGGCGAGGTCGTGCGCGCGCACCTGACGCGGCTGCGGCTGCGGGCGCGCTGCGAGATCGAAGCCGAGGAGCACGAGTCGTCGCTCGTCCTCGGCGGCGAGCGCGGGTTCGCGACCGACTGGCCCGGCGCGCGCGAGCTCGTCGACGGGAGCGTCGAGCCCACGCTCTCGGAGGACGAGCTCGAGCTGCGGCGGATCGAGGCGGGCGTGCCGCGCTGGGGCCGGGAGATCGACGACCGGATCCTGCCCGCGGAGGCGGGCCTCGAGGCGACGCACGTCTCCTTCTCGAAGGGCTGCTACCCGGGCCAGGAGCCGGTGGCGCGGCTCCACTTTCGCGGCCATCCGAATCGCGGCCTCCGCGTACTCGAGCTCGCCGAGGTGCCGGAGCGCGACGCGCCGCTCCTCCACGGGGAACGCGAGGTCGGCCGCGTCACGAGCGCCGTGCGGCGCGAGGACGGCTCGGTGATCGCGCTTGCGTACGTGCGGACGGAGGTGCCGGATGACGCGCCGCTCGCGCTCGCGGCTCGAGCCGGCTGAGTGGTACTCGATCCGGCCGACGCGAAGCCTGAAGCCGGCCACGTACACGTGCCCGATCTGCGGCTACCGGCTGCACGCGATGAGCGACCACGTCCTGATCGCGCCGGAGGGGGACATGAGCCGCCGGCGCCACGCGCACCGCGAGTGCGTCGCCGCGGCGAACCTGCCGGGCCGTCCCGCGGGTCGCGGGCTGCTCTCCCGCCTTCTGGGCCGAAGCTAGTGCGCCGCTACACTGGCGTTCCCAGCGAGCGCCCGTAGCTCAGGGGATAGAGCGCTGCCCTGCGGAGGCAGAGGTCGCATGTTCGAATCATGCCGGGCGCACTCCGTTTCACGTGAAGGGCGGATGGAGCGGGAGGATCAGCGGCGGCCGCGGCCTCTGCTGGAAGTCGAAGTCCCGCGAGAGGTTGCCGAGGATCCTCTCGTTCTCGCGCACGTCCGGTCTGGGGTCGGGCCGCCCGTCCGTCTTCGGGTCGATGCGCCGGCCGTGCAGGAAGTCGTCCTCGATGAACTTGAGGTAGGCGTCGAAGCTCAGCGTCTGGTGGTCGATGAAGCCGCGCCTCGCGTACGGGCTGATCACGAGCGCGGGCACGCGGATCCCGTAGCCGAGCGCGTCCACCCGGGGCGGCACGACGCTGTCGTAGAAGCCGCCCCAGTCGTCCCAGGCGAGGAAGATCGCGGTCGAGCGCCAGTCGCGGCTGCGCATGATCGAGTTGATCACCCCGGTCACGTACGCCTGTCCACGGCTGATCAGAGCGGGTGGATGCTCGCTCACCGCCTGCGCCGGCGTGACCCAGGTGACGGCCGGCAACATGCCGCGCCGAGCCGCCTCGAAGAAGCGCTGGAGCGGCTGGATGTCGCCGAGTTGCCGGTCGATCCGCACGGTGTCGAACCGGGGCAGCGGGTTCCAGACTCCGGGTGTCTTCGAGTTCTGCGGCACCGGCGCACAGAACATCGCGTTGTCGTCGCAGTCCGGCTGGTCGCCTTTGGCGACGTAGTAGCGCCAGCTCACGTGGTCGCGGTGGAGGAGCCACGTCAGGTCGGTCCACGCGTAGTCGGGCCGCTTCCAGTGCGGGTCGACGCGCGGCCATCCCGGCGGGAACCCAGGATTCTTCAGCGCCGAGTGGCAGCTCATCGGGTCGCCGCGCTTGGTGCAGCTCGCCGACCAGCCGGAGACGAGGTAGAGGTGCGCGGGCTGGCTCCAGGAGTCGTCGGAGGCGAACATGTGGTCCTGGAGGACGAAGTGCCGCGCGTAGTCCCAGTAGTTCGGGATCTCGTGCCAGTCGTGATAGCCCATCACGTCCAGCCGCCCGCCGGGAATCGAGCAGTCGGGCTGGTCGATGCCCTGCAGCTTGCGGCACGCCTCGAGGCCCTTCCTCGCCTGGGCCTGGAAACCGTCCATCCTGCCGCCGGCGATGTCCGCGCGGCTCGCCTGCACCGTGTGCGGGCCGCCGCTGTCCCGGTCGGAGGTGTCGTGGAACGGCTCGACGCAGACGCGCGTCTTCGGGTCGAACGAGCACGGCACCTTGCCCGGGTTGCCGGCGAGTCCGGGGATGCCGTCCGCGCCGGGATACGTGCCGAAGTAGGAGTCGAAGCTCCGGTTCTCCTGCATGATGATCACGACGTGCCGGATCTTGTGGATCCCGGCAGGCGAGCCGTCGGGCAGGCTCTTGCGGAGCGCCGCCTGTGCATCCGGCCGCGTCCCGAGCGCGCCGGTGGAAAGCGCGACAGCCCCTAAAAGAGAGGCAAGGAGAGCGACGGTCAAGACGCGCGTCAAGTGTCTCGAAGCTATGCCTGCGCCCTCTAAGACGCGGATGAGAGTTGGTATGGATCGGCGGACGACGCGATCCGCTCCGCCGGCCGGACGCTACCGTTGGCCCGCCATCGGCGTCACCCTCGACAGTGCGAGTCCTGCTTCGAGCGCTCCGGCGCTCAGCGCTTCCGGCCTCTGCAAGCGGTTCGGCACGGTTGCGGCCATCGCCGGCGTCGACCTGCAGGTGGACGCCGGCGAGGTGCGCGGGCTGCTCGGCCCGAACGGCGCAGGAAAGACGACGCTGCTGCGCATGCTGCTGGGGCTCGTCCGCCCCGACGAGGGGCGGATCGAGCTGTTCGGCCAGCTCTTCGGCCCAGGCGTCGCTCCCGGCTCCCGAAGGGTGGTGGGGTTCGTCGAGGAGCCGCGCTTCTACCCGTACCTCTCCGCCAGGCGCACCCTCGAGCTCCTCGGCGAGCTCGACGGCGCCGGCGGGAAGCGACGGGTCGGTGAGCTTCTCGGCCTGGTCGGGCTGACGAAGGCGGCCGGGCAGCGCGTCGGCAGCTACTCGACCGGCATGCGGCAGCGCCTCGGTATCGCCGCCTCGCTGCTCGCGAGCCCGCGCGCGCTCCTGCTCGATGAACCGACGAGCGGTCTGGATCCCGCAGGAGCGCGAGAGATGCGCGGAGTCGTGCGCCGCCTCGCCGACGAGGGCGTCGCCGTTCTCCTGAGCAGCCACGACATGGACGAGGTGGCGGACGTCTGCGACAGCGTCACGATCCTGGCGTCGGGGCGCGTCGTCTGGCACGGCACGATCGAGCGGCTGCGCGCCGAGGCGCCGGCCCCGGAGCACCGGCTCGAGACGAGCGACGACGCGAAGGCGCGCGAGCTGGGCTCGGCGAGCACCGCGCTCGAGGTGCGCGAGGACGCCCGCGGAGGCCTCGTCGTCACGGCCGAGCGTGACGCGCTCGACGCGTTCGTTCTCGCGCTGGCTGCCGAGGGAGTCGCGGTCCGTCGCCTCGACGAGATCGTGAGCTCCTTCGAGTCGATGTTCCTCACGTTGATCGAGGGAGCGGCCGGATGAGCGGACGTTCCGGCGTGTGGGCGGTCTGCCGCTTCGAGGCGGCCAAGCTGCTCGCACAGTGGCCGACCCGGATCCTGCCGCTCGTCTGCATCCTCGGCCCACTCGCTTTCGGCGCGGTCCTGCGGATCCAATCGGCGGTTCCCCAGGACACCCTCTTCGGCGGCTGGGTGCACACCTCGGGCTACGCGATCCCGCTCGTGATCCTGAGCTTCGCGGGCGCCTGGGTCTTTCCCGTCATCGCGGGCATCGGAGGCGGCGACATGTTCGCCGCCGAGGACCGGCTGGGCACCTGGAAGACGCTGCTCACCCGCTCGAGCCGGCGGTCCGAGATCTTCGCGGGGAAGGTGGCGACGGCGTGCGCGTACGTCGTGGGCATGGTGGCGCTTCTCGGCGCCGCGAGCATCCTCGCCGGCGTGCTCGCGACCGGCACACAGCCGCTCGTCGGGCTGTCCGGGCAGATGATCGGGAGCGGTCGTGCGCTCGAGCTGACGGCGGCGAGCTGGGGCGTCTCGCTGCTGCCCGCGCTCGGGTTCGCCGCACTCGCCTTGCTCATCTCGGCCGTGACGAGAAGCAGCGCCGCGGGCATGCTCGGCCCGCTCGTGGTCGCGCTCGTCTTTCAGCTGCTGTCGCTCGTCGGGTCGGGCGATGTCGTCCGCGCGCTGCTCCTCTCGAGCGCGCTCGATGCGTGGCACGGGATGTTCGTCGCGCCTGCCTTCGACCGCCCGATCCTCTGGGCCGCTGTCGTCAGTCTCGCGTCTGCCCTCGTCTTCCTCGCCCCGGCCTGGCTCAGCCTGCGCAACCGCGACATCGCGGGCACCGCGCCGGACGAGCGCCGCTGGCGGCGTCAGATCCGTGTCGTCGTGGTGGCGACCGCAGCGGTCGCGCTGCTCGCTGTCGCGAGCAACTGGGGGCCGACCGGGATCACGGAGGCGCGGCTCGAACGGTCGATCGTGAGGAGCTTCCGCAATCTGACGGTGCTCCAGCAGCGGTATCTCGGCCGACGCGTCACCGCGGGCGCCGGAAGTCAGATGCGGATCCTGCCGAGCTGCCTCCGGCAGGGCGTCTCGACGCCCAGAAAGGGCCCCGGCGACGACTGGCTCTGCACGCTCGACGTGTTCACGGCCTCCCTCGCCCAGGTCACGGTCGACTACGACGTCACCGTGAAGGCGAACGGCTGCTACACGGCCGAGGGCCCGCCGGCGTTCATCGGGCCGCTCACGATTCGCGACCGGCACGGCCGGCCGCACGTCAACCCGCTGTTCCGTTTCGACGGCTGCTTCGAGGCCGGGCCGTGATCGCTTCCGCGGCTCGAGCCGGCTCTCTGCCCGAGCTCAGCCGGCGACCTTGGCGGCGATCGTCCTGAAGGGGACGAAGACGAGCGTCCCGCTCCACCCGCGCTTCGACGACCAGCGACCGTTGAAGTAGTAGAGCAGGCCGGCCTTGTCCAGCCGCGCCTGTTCGATCGTGCGCGTGCGGTGCGCGACGACGGCGGTCTTCCCGGTCTCGAGGTCGATCGCGAAGAGACGGTCGCCCTGGCCGTAGATCGCGATCCCGTCGTGCGCGTCGAACTGCCATACATACCCGCTGACGTTCGGCCAGGTGTGCAGGAGCGCGCCGGTCGTGCGGTCGTAGACCTCGATCGAGTCGGCTCCGCAGCAAGGCTTGGCCGAGGCCAGGACGGCGACGAGCTTGCCCGTCAGCGCGACGCCCTCGGCGGGACAGATCGTCACGCAGGCGGGGTCGGCAGATCCCGCTCCGCCGATCGTCGTCTGGAGGGTCCCGTCGCTCCCGTAGATCGCGACGCTTCCGTCGGTGCGGAGCAGGGCGACGCGGCCTCCGTCCGCCGACGCCGCGACGACCGCACCGCTGCCGCTCGCGAGCTGCCTCGTCGTCGAGCCGGAGCGGCGCCAGAGGGCGCTCTCGGTGACGTTCCCGCTCGCGTCCGTCGTCCACGTGGAGTACCAGACCTGCGATCCGCCGGAGACGAGGCCGCCGATCCAGTCTCCGTGGTAGAGGTCGCCGTCGCCGATGACGTAGCGCTCGGAGGTCGCGAGCTGCCTGTCGTGCCCGGCCCTGGGCATCGACCCGAGGAGCGCGTCGTCGCTCTCCTCGTTGCCGCCGCTGCGCACGATCCAGGCGGAGCTCGAGCCGGTGAGCGCGATGTCGGAGATGCCGATCCCGGTGCTCGTCTCCGGAATCGCGCCGGTCTTGGCGCCGCTGACGGCGGTCTTCCGTCCGGTCGCGAGGTTCCAGCGATAGAGGCGCTGGCCGAGCTGGTCGGACCTGCTGACGGGAACGCCGGCGACGAATGCCGCGTGCGTCCCGTCGAGCGCGATCCGTTCGATCGGGCCCTCCTGGGGAGCGCTGGCCGACTGGCGGGCGGTGAGGTGAATGGTGAGCGTCCGCGAGTGGAGCGTGGCTCGCGCGGGACTCGCCGACGCCGACGCGCAGAGGAGCGTCAGCGCACCGAGCGATCCCGCCAGGAGTGCCGCGGCCGGACGAGTGTGCATCGCACACCTGATGGTACGACGCCGGGAGGCCGCCCTGAACAGGGATTTACCGCCCTTTGCATCTCAATTTACGGCCGGCTGACGTTGCCGCCAGAATCCCGGCATGGCTCTCTATCTGAGCGAGCGGGACGTGGCGGAGCTGCTCTCGCCCTCGGACGCGGTCGAGACGATCGAGGGATGCTTCCGGCGCATGGCCGCAGGCGCGGTCGAGAACCGTCCGCGCTACCGGCTCCGGCTCGAGGCGGGAGCGCTCGCCGTCATGGCCGCCGCCGACCGCGAGCTCGGCTACGCCGGCGCCAAGGTGTACACGGGCTTTCGGGACGGCGCCCGCTTCGCCGTCCTCCTCTTCCGCGCCGACTCGCCGGAGCTCGTCGCTGTGCTCGAGGCGGACAAGCTCGGGCAGCTGCGAACGGGAGCTGCGAGCGCCGTCGCCGCGAAGCACCTCGCGCGGCCGGGCGCGAGCAGCCTCGGCCTGATCGGCTGCGGCTGGCAGGCCGAGTCGCAGCTCGCCTGCATCCGCGCCGTTCTGCCGGACCTCGATCGCGTCGTTGCGTACTGCCGCAACGGCGAGCGGCTGCGCGCCTTCTGTGCCGAGCACGGCGCCGAGCCGGGAGAGAGCCATCGCGAGCCCGCGGCCTGCGAAGTCGTCGTCACGGTCACGAGCTCGCCGGATCCGGTGCTGCGCGGCGACTGGCTCGAGCGGGGCGCGCTCGTCTGCGCCGTCGGGGCGAATGATGGCCGCCGCCGCGAGCTCGACAACGGGGTCCTCGAGCGCGCCGCGTTCGTCTCCTGCGACTCGCTCGAGGATGCGCGGCTCGAGTCGGCGGACCTGATCGAGCCGGTCGATGCGGGCGTCCTCGACTGGCTCGAGGTGCACGAGCTGCAGGAGGTCGTGGCGGGCGAGGTCGCCGGCCGGCAGTCGGACGAGGACGTCGTCCTCTTCAAGTCGAACGGCCTCGCGGCGTGGGACGTCGCGGCCGCGGCGGCGGTCGTGGAGCGGGCGAGAGACGCGGGCGCCGGCCGCGAGTTGTCATAGTCCCGCTGTGCACTCCTCGACCGACCGTGGCCGGTTTGCGGAGCGCGTGCTCCACGGCGTCGACTCGAGCGGCGAGCCCGAGACGGTCGTGCTCTGGATCGAGCGCAAGGAGGGCGGCGTCTGGGCGGTCGGCCGCGCGGTCAATCCGCACCTGCGGGAGGTGCGCCGGCCCCGGCCCGAGGACTACGTCTTCGAGGGTTACGAGATGGTCGACGCGCTCGACGAGGCGAACGCCGCGCTCGAGGACGACCTGACAGTCTCGGAGCAGGACGGCCACGGCGAGCACCTGCGCCCGTTCACGCGCGACGAGCTGCTCAAGCCGCTCGAACGCTGGTTCTTCGGGCGGACGTGAGGCTCACCTTCGGCTACACGCCGTGCCCGAACGACGCCTTCGCGTTCCACGCGCTCGCGCACGGGCTCGTCCCGGCGTCGTTCGAGGTCGAGCCCGTCCTCTGCGACATCGAGGAACTGAACCGGCGCGCGGCCGGCGGCGAGCTCCAGCTGACGAAGCTCAGCTTCGGCGCGGCCGCGTCGGCCGGTGACGGCTACCGGCTGCTGCGGAGCGGCGCCGCGCTCGGGCGCGGCGTCGGGCCGCTCGTGGTCGCGCGAGAGCCGGCGTCGCTCGAGGAGGCCGCGGCCGGCCGGATCGCCGTTCCCGGTCGCGAGACGACCGCGTTTCTGCTGCTGCGTCTCGCCGCGCCTAGGCTCGGCGACGTGGTCGAGCTCCGCTACGACCGCATCCTGCGCGCCGTCGTCGGCGGCGAGGCCGACGCCGGCTTGATCATCCACGAGAGCCGCTTCACCTACGCCGACCACGGCCTCGTCGCGGTGGCGGACCTCGGCGAGTGGTGGGAGGGCGAGACCGGCCTGCCCGTCCCACTCGCGGGGATCTTCGCCCGCACCGACCTCGCGCCCGAGCTCGTGGAGGCGGCGGAGGCGTCCCTCCGCGCGTCGGTCGAGTACGCGTTCGCGCAGCCGGAGGCGAGCCGCGACTACGTCCGCTCGCTCGCGCAGGAGATGTCGGAGGAGGTCTGCGCCGCCCACATCGCGCTCTACGTGAACGAGCACAGCGTCGACATCGGCGACGAGGGGCTCGTCGCGGTCGAGCGGCTGATCGGTCGTGCCGCTGCCGCTGCGTAGACTCGCCGGGGATGCCCAGAGCCGTCGTCCTCTCCGCCGTTCGCACGCCGATCGGCCGCTACGGCGGCGCGCTCTCGGGCGTCCGGCCCGACGATCTCGCGGCGCTCGCGATCCGCGAGGCCGTCGAGCGTGCGGCGGTCCCGCCCGAGGAGATCGAGGACGTCTGGTTCGGCGCCGCCAACCAGGCGGGCGAGGACAACCGGAACGTCGCGCGAATGGCGGCGCTGCTCGCGGGGCTGCCGGAGTCCGTCGCGGGCGTCACGGTCAACCGCCTCTGCGCGTCCGGCCTCGCGGCGATCGCCGGCGCCTGTCATGCGGTAATCGCGGGCGACGGGGACCTGTTCGTCGCGGGCGGCGCCGAGTCGATGAGCCGCGCGCCGTTCGTCACGCCCAAGGCGGAGAACCCGTTCGAGCGCGGCGAGCGTCCCCTCTACGACACGACGCTCGGCTGGCGCTTCGTCAACCCGAGGCTCGAGGAGCTCTTCCCGCCGGAGTCGATGGGCGAGACGGGTGAGAACGTCGCCGAGCGCTGGGGCGTGACGCGCGAGGAGCAGGACGCGTTCGCCCTCCAGTCGCAGCGGCGCTGGGCGGCCGCCGACGCGGCCGGCCGGTTCGCCGACGAGCTCGTCCCCGTCGGCGAGCTCGACCGGGACGAGCATCCGCGTCCTCACAGCACGCTCGAGAAGCTCG
Organism: Gaiellaceae bacterium; assembly: GCA_035517075.1. Taxonomy (GTDB): domain Bacteria; phylum Actinomycetota; class Thermoleophilia; order Gaiellales; family Gaiellaceae; genus Palsa-739. The sequence continues at coordinate 11,324 of DATIZN010000043.1, forward strand.
CCGAGCTCAAGCCGGCCTTTCGCGCGGGTGGGACGGTGACGGCCGGGAACGCGTCGGGCATCAACGACGGCGCGGCGGCGGTCGTGATCGCATCGGAGGAGAAGGCGCGCGAGCTCGGCGCGGAGCCGCTCGGGACGTTTCTCGGCAGCGCGGTCTCGGGCGTCGACCCGCGCGTGATGGGCATCGGGCCGATCCCCGCCGTACGGAAGCTCCTCGAGCGGACGGGCGTCTCGCTCGGGGACGTCGACCTCGTGGAGCTGAACGAGGCGTTCGCCTCGCAGAGCCTCGTCGTGATCCGCGAGCTCGGCCTCGATCCCGAGCGCGTCAACGTGAACGGCGGCGCGATCGCGCTCGGCCATCCGCTCGGGATGAGCGGCGCGCGCCTCGTCGTCTCGCTCCTGCACGAGCTGCGCCGCCGTGGCGGGCGCTACGGCCTCGCGACGCTCTGCGTCGGCGTCGGGCAGGGTCAGGCGGCGCTGTTCGAGCGTGACTAGCCGACGGGCGGGCGGATGTAGATCACGCCCTCGTGCTGGGTCGGCACGAAGGGCGCGCCGACGCTGAGAACGACGCTCTCGACGTGGTGGAAGAGCTCCTCGCCGCCGTCGGCGACAGGCACGACGATCTCGAGCTCGCCCTGCGGCTCGGCATGGAGCCCCTCTTCGCGGAGCGCGCGAAGCAGCCGGTCACGGTCGGGAATCCGAGCCGCCGTCACGTGAATCGTCGTGCCCATCGTGCTCCCTTCGTCGCTTTCGGATCCGAGATCTACCGCGAGTATGAAGGCAGCAAACGTCGGGATGCAACCGTTATTTTCCGTAGAGATGGCGGTCACGGCGGGACAGGAGTACGGGCTCTTCATCGGCGGCGAGGTCGTCGAGCCCGTCTCGGGCGAGGTGCGCGAGCTCCGCGAGCCGGCCTCGGGCGAGCTGCTCGCGCGCGCGGCGCTCGCCGGCGAGGCGGATGTCGACCGCGCGGTCGAGGCGGCGCGGACGGCGCTCGACGGACCGTGGGGCCGCACGGCGCCGAACGAGCGGGGCCGGCTTCTGAACGCACTCGCCGACGCGATCCAGCAGAACCGCAAGGAGCTCGCGGAGCTCGAGTCGCGCAACGTCGGCAAGGCGATCTCCTCGGTCAAGGCGGAGGTCGCCGGAGCGGTCGAGAACTTCCGCTTCTTCGCCTCGGTCGTCGGCTCGATCTCCGGTCGCTCGAATCCCGTCGGCGGCTCGCTCATGAGCTACACGCTCAAGGAGCCGGTCGGCGTCTGCGCCCAGATCGTCCCCTGGAACTACCCGCTGCTGATGTCGGTCTGGAAGCTCTCGCCGGCGCTCGCCGCCGGCTGCGCGGTCGTCCTCAAGCCCGACCCGCAGACGCCGCTCACCGCGCTCCGCGTCGCGGAGCTCGCTGCGGAGGTCGGCTTCCCGGCGGGCGCGATCAACATCGTCCCCGCCGAAGGACCGACGACCGGTTCGTACCTCGTCGGGCACCCGGGCGTGGACAAGGTCGCCTTCACCGGCTCGACGCGGACGGGGAGCGAAATCATGCGCCTCTGCGCGGAGCCGATCAAGCGGCTCACGCTCGAGCTCGGCGGGAAGAGCCCCAACCTCGTGTTCGCGGACGCGAACCTCGACGACGCGATTCCGAGCTCGGTCTGGTCGATCTACTACGCGGCCGGGCAGAGCTGCGAGGCGCGTTCGCGCGTGCTCGTCGAGGCGTCGATCTACGACGAGTTCGTCTCGCGCTTCGCCGGCGCGGCGAAGGAGCTCAGGGTCGGCGACCCCCTCGACCCGGAAACGCAGGTCGGATCCCTCATCTCGACCGCGCACCGCGACCGGGTGCACGGCTTCGTCGAGCAGGGCCGCGAAGAGGGAGCGGAGGTCGTCGCCGGCGGCGAGCCGGGCGCCGGCGCCGGCGCGTTCTACCCGCCGACCGTGCTCGCCAAGGTGGACAACGCGATGACGGTGGCGCAGGAGGAGATCTTCGGCCCGGTCGTCACGGCGATCCCGTTCGAGGACGAGAAGGACGCGATCCGGATCGCGAACGACGTGCGCTACGGCCTCTTCGCGACCGTGTGGACGGGCGACCCCGCGCGCGGCCATCGCGTCGCGCGGGCGATCGAGTCGGGGATGGTCGGGATCAACATGCCGTTCACGGCCTTCCCGGGCATCCCGTTCGGCGGCTACAAGCAGTCGGGCTTCGGCCGCGAGCTCTCGATCGACACGCTCGAGCTTTACCTCGAGACGAAGGGCGTGCTCTTCTCCACGGGCGCGAAGCCCTTCAATCCGTTCGGGCTGTAGCGCGCTGCGAGCCGCCGCGGGTGCGCGGGACGGCGCCCGCGCACCGGCAGCGAGTGGCCTACGGCCAGTACGGTCCGACGCCGAGCGCGGCGGAAGCGACGAGGAGCAAGGCCAGGGCGGCGATGAGCAGCAGGTAGCGACGCACGAGATGTCTCCTTCTGTTCGTTCGGCAAGAGTGCCTAGGCGAGCCGCCATTCTTCGCGAGGCGATCCTTACCCGGCAACGATGCCAGGAAACCACTGTGCCTTGAGTCACGGGCGATTTTCGGGCAGAATCCAATTGTGGCGCGCTCGACGAGAACGCACATCGACGATCCGAGGCTGTTCGGCCAGCGCCTGCGGAGCAGCCGCCTCGCGGCCGGCCTCTCGCAGGGGCAGCTCTCCTTCCCCGGCTGCACGACCGCGTACATCTCCCGGCTCGAGTCGGGCGCACGGGTCGCCTCGCTGCAGCTCGTGAACGAGCTCGCGGTGCGGCTGAACGTCGCGCCGCAGTGGCTCGCGACGGGCATCGAGCCGCTCGAGGCGGCGAGCCCGGAGATCGTCGACGCGGAGGTCGCGCTCCGCCTCGGCGACCTCGAGGAGGCGCGCCGGCTCTACACGGAGCGGCTGCAGCCGGGAGATCCCGCTCGCGCCGCCGCGCTCGCCGGGCTGGGGCAGATCGCCTTACGCGAGGAGCGGCTCGACGAAGCGGTGGCCCGGCTCGAGGAGGCGCTCGGGGCGCGCAAGGGAGATCCGCTGCTCGATCCGGCGACGGTCGAGGCGCTCGGCCGCGCCTACGCGGCGCAGGGCGAGCTCGAGCTCGCGATCGCGCTCTTCGGGAAAGCGCTCGAGCAGGCCAGGCGAGCCGAGGCCCCCGTCGAGGAGCTGCGCTTCGCCGTGATGCTCGCCAACTGCCAGATCGACAACGGCGCCTTCGGCGAGGCCGAGCGAACGCTCGCCGGATTGATCAACCTCGCTGGTGCCGCGAGCGACCCGCTCGTCGAGGCGCGGGTGTTCTGGTCGCAGTCGCGCCTCCACGTGCTGCGAGGCGAGAGCCAGCTCGCCGCGCGCTACGCGCGCCGGGCACTGGCGATCCTCGAGCGCACCGAGAACGACGCCTACGTCGCGATGGCCTATCACCTGCTCGCCTTCGCGGAGATCGAAGCGGAGAACGGGCAAGAAGCTCTGAACCTGCTGGAGCGCGGTCGAGCGCTGTTCGGGGCCCAGATGACCGAGCGCGATCATGCCAAGTTCGCCCTGGAGGAAGCGCGAGCGCGCTCCCTGCTCGGCGAGAATGCCGCCGCGGCGCGGGCAGCGTCACGGGCACTGGAGCTGATCGACGCGATCGAACCCGGCGATCGCGGCCGCGCGTACGCCTCGCTCGGCGATGTCTTTCTCGCCAGCGGCGACCGGGAGCGGGCGAGGATGACCTACGGCATGGCCGTCGACCTACTGCTCGAGCACGGCAAGCCGTTCGTCACGGCCGTCGGCGTCAAGCTGTCCGACCTGCTCGAGGACGAAGGAGACACGGCAGGCGCGCTCGCCGTCCTGAGGCGGGCGACGGCTGGTGCGCAGACGCCGATCGAGCGGTAATTCGCACTCGCTATTGACGGAAGACACAATCTCGCTATGATTGTCAATAGGGTTCTGCAGGCCCTGCTCGTCAGCCGCAGATCGAAGTAGAGGCTTCAGCAAACCCGCTTCCGAGACGATCCGCCCTCGCTCCGCGGGTCGTCTCGTGCCCGCACAGCTACTTCCGCAGCGAGAGGGCGGCGCCCACAGCGAGCAGCACGATCCCGAGCAGTCGCGGCCAGTGGAGCGCGATCCGCTGCGAGCCGAACAACCCCCAGCGGTCGATCGCCGCGCCCATCGCGAGCTGGCCCGCGATGAGGATGCCGACGGTCGCCGCGACGCCGATCCGCGGGCCCGCGTAGGTGACCGTGAAGACGATCAGCAGGCCCATCACCCCGCCCAGGAGCATCCACCACGGCTGGTGGACGGCGTGGACGAAGCCGCCGAGGCTGCGGTGCGCGAGCGCGAGGATCGCGACGGCGAGGACGCCGGTGAGCGCGGCCGAGAAGCCCAGGGCCTCGAGCACGCCGATGCGCTCGCCGAGCCGCGACATGAGCGCGACCTGGACGGATCCGGCGAGACCGGCAGCCACCGCCAATCCCGTCGCGAGCGCACCTCCCGACACGGCCAAACCATAATCGGGACGTGCCGATGTTCCAGCCCGAGCTGGAGACGCTGCCGCAGCCGGAGCTCGAGCGGCTCCAGCGCGAGCGGCTGCGCGAGCGGTTCGGCGTCGAGCTCGAGGCGCTGCCGGAGCTGCCCTTCCGGGTCAAGTCGGAGCTCCGCGATGCGTACCCGTTCGGACTGCTGCAGGTTCCGCTCGAGGAGTGCGTCCGCATCCACGCCTCCTCGGGCACGCGCGGCAAGGCGACGATCGTCGCGTACACGCGCGGCGACCTCGCGGCCTGGGCGGACTGCTGTGCGCGGGCGATCGCAGGCGCGGGCGGCGGCCCGGGCACCGTCGTCCACGTCGCCTACGGCTACGGCCTCTTCACCGGCGGGCTCGGTCTCCACTACGGCGCGGAGCGGCTCGGGTGCACCGTCGTCCCCGCCTCGGGCGGCAACACGCCGCGGCAGGCGCAGCTGCTCGAGGATCTCGGGGCGGAGATCCTCTGCTGCACGCCGAGCTACGCGCTCGCGATCGCCGACCACGTCTCCGAGCCGGCCCGTCTGCGGCTCCAGGCGGGCTTGTTCGGCGCCGAGCCGTGGAGCGTCGGGCTGCGCGGGGCGGTCGAGCACGCGCTCGACCTGACCGCGCTCGACATCTACGGCCTCTCGGAGGTGATGGGCCCCGGCGTCTCCGCCGAGTGTCTCGAGGGACGCGACGGAGCGCACGTCAACGAGGACCACTTCCTCGTCGAGGTCGTCGACCCGCAGACCGGCGACCCGCTCGCGGACGGGGAGCTCGGCGAGCTCGTCTTCACGACGCTGACGAAGGAGGCGCTGCCGCTGCTGCGGTATCGCACCGGCGATCTCGCCTCGCTCATCCGCGAGCCGTGCCCCTGCGGGCGGACGTTCGCCCGGATGTCGCGCGTCGTCGGCCGCACCGACGACATGCTCATCATCCGCGGCGTCAACGTCTTCCCGAGCGAGATCGAGCGAACGCTGCTCGCGATCCCGGAGCTCGCCCCGCACTACCAGCTCGTCGTCGCGCGGCCCGGCCATCTCGACGAGCTGACCGTGCAGGCGGAGCTGCGCGAGGGCGAGCCCGGCGGTGAGCGCCTGCAGGCCCTCGTCGAGGAGCGCCTCGGGCGCTCGCTCGGCCTCACCGCGACGGTGGAGCTGCATCCGTCCGGAAGCGTCCCGCGCAGCGAGGGGAAGGCGCTCCGCGTCCTCGACCGGCGCTCCGAGGATTAGTCTCCGGCGGCATGCACAGAGTGATCGTCCTCTACGAGAGCGAGCCGGACGCGGAGCAGTACGCCGAGCACGCCGAGCTCTGCGGGCGCGTCCCGGGCTCGGCGTTCCGCCACGGGCGCGTGAGCGGCGCGCCGATGGGCGACCCCGCGCACGCGTACTACGCCGAATGGGAGTTCGCCGACCGCGATGCCTTCGAGCGCGCGATCCGCAGCGAGGAGTTCATGGCAACGGGCAAGGACGCGTACAAGCGCGGCTTCCCGCAGCCGGCGGTCGAGTTCGTCGAGCTCGACTGACTTCCGGATCGGCGGAATCCCCGATGCCGCTGTGCTCCGGCGGCGTCAGCCTGGACGGGACAAGGAGGTGGAGATGGACGAGGAGATGCCGGAGGGCATCCTCGAGCGCAACGCGCACAAGTTCGCGCTCGGCGGCCAGGCGTTCGCAGTGGTCTCGCTCCTGCTGCTCGTGCCGGTCGTGCGCCGGCTGCGGGAGCAACGCCATGCGCGCCAGCACAAGCACTTCCCGCTGCTCGGTCACTAGCGCGGTAGGGTCCGCCGCGTGGCGGAGGTCGAGGTCAGCCGGGAGGGCGCGGTCCAGACGATCACGCTCAACCGGCCGGAGAAGCTGAACGCCTTCACGCGCGAGCTCCATGCGCAGCTCTACGACGCGCTCGAGCAGGCCCGCGATCCAGGCGTGCGGGCGGTCGTCGTGACCGGCGCCGGCCGGGGCTTCTCGGCGGGGCAGGATCTCGGCGCCTTCGGGGAGGCGGGCGACGTCGCGGCGATGCTGCGCGCGACGTATCACCGGAACGTCCTCGCGATCCGCGCGCTCGAAAAGCCGGTGCTCGCCGCCGTCAACGGCGTCTGCGCGGGCGCCGGTCTGTCGCTCGCGTGCGCGTGCGACCTCCGGCTCGCCTCGGAGGCGGCGTTCTTCGTCCCGGGGTTCGTCGGGATCGGGCTGATCCCCGACGCCGGCGGCACGTACTTCGTCCAGCGCCTGCTCGGGACGCCGCGCGCGTTCGAGTGGATGACCTCGAACCGGCGGCTGACCGCCGCCGAGGCGCATGCATGGGGGCTCGTCTCGGAGGTGGTCGGGACGGACGCCTTCGAGGCGCGCGTGGCCGAGCGCGCGGCCGAGCTGGCGGCGGCGCCGACGCGCGCGATCGCACTGACGAAGCGACTCTTCGACGAGGCGGCGACGTCGACGCTGGAGGAGCAGCTCGAGCGCGAGGCGGAGGTTCAGGCGGAGGCGGCGCAGACGGACGACTTCCGCGCGGGCGTCGCGGCCTTCCGCGAGAAGCGCGCGCCGGAGTTCCGCGGGCGCTAGAGGCCGACGAGACGCTCGACCTCGCCCTCGCCGGGGAAGCGGTGCTCGGCGTGCTTCGAGAAGACGAGCTCGCCGTCGCTGACGATGTCGAACTGCCCGTTCCGCCCCGGCGTCGCGCGTGCGTCGACACCCCGCTCCCGCAGCATGGCCACGAGACTCGCGGCCCTCGGCTCGTAGCCGCTTCAGGTCGGGCAGTAGAGGATCTCGACGGTCATCCGCCCCGAAGCCTGGCATGCGCGGCGGCTGCTCTGCCGCGGAAAGGTCCGCCGAGTTGGGGGGTTGACTTTGTGGCGGATGCGGCGCAGATTGCGCGCTAGTCGGTCCGGGGAGGGGCATGACTGCGGATACCAGGTGGGCCAAGCTCGCGTTGCGCACCGCCCTCGGCGTGACCGCCGTCGTGCTAGCGCTCGTCCTCTCCACCGCCGCGGGCGCCGAGAACAACCCCCCCGACACGACCCCGCCGACCGTCAGCATCACGTCGCCGGCCGCCGATTCCGACCTCAGCGGCACGGTCACGGTCTCGGCGAACGCGAGCGACAACGTCGCGGTCGACCACGTCACGTTCCAGCTCGACAACGGCTCGCCGGCGCCGGTGGCGATCGGGACAGCGTCGGCCCCGCCGTACAGCGTCCAGTTCGACTCGACCGCGGTGCAGAACTGCGAGCACGACGCATGCACCGTGTCCGCGGAGGCGGTCGACACCTCGGGAAACACGGCCACCGCCACCGTCAGCGTCGGGATCGCGAACCCGATCGTCGTCAACACGACGAACGACGAGGCGGAGGGCAACAACTGCTCGCTGCGCGAGGCGATCGCCTCGGCGAACTACAACGTCTCCGAAGGCGGCTGCAAGAACGGGCTCTCGACGATCACGGACACGATCGACGTCCCCGCCGGCAGCTACGACCTGACGATCGGCGAGCTCCTGGTCGACAGCGATGTGAACATCATCGGCGCCGGCGCGCGCTCGACCGTCATCGACGGCGGCGCGACCGGGCAGCGCGTCTTCGAGATCACCGGTTCGGCGACGAACGCCGGCATCAGGGGCGTGACCATCGAGGGCGGGAGTACAAGCAGCACGGGGCCCGAGCCGAACGCGGGCGTCGGCGGCGGCATCTGGCTCGACTCCGGCAGCTCGCTGATCCTGCTCGACTCGATGATCACTGGCAACGAGGCGGACATCTCGGGCGGCGGGATCGACTCCGACGGATCGCTCCAGATCATCCGCAGCACGATCGAGAACAACAACACGCCGGGCTTCGGAGCCGGAATCGACGACTTCGGCCCCAGCCTCCTCGCTTTGAACAGCACGATCATGGGGAACACGGCCCAGGGTGGGGGCGGCGGTCTCTTCCTCGCCGGGCCGAGCACGCTGACGAACGACACGATCGCGAACAACGAGGCCGCGTACTTCACCTCCACGGGCTCGGGCGGCGGCATCGCCGTCTACAGCGGAGCCGATCCGGACACGATCTATCTGACGAACACGCTGCTCGCCGGCAACACCGACCAGCGATACGGGAACCTGGTAGCCGACGACTGCTCGACCGGGATCGCCTCGCTCGGCCACAACCTCGACGACGACGGCACCTGCGGTCTCACGAGCACGGGCGATCAGTCGGACGTCGACCCGCAGCTCGGCCCCGTCGACACGGCCGGCCCGACGGACGTGCTGCCGCTGACCTCCGGCAGCCCGGCGATCGACGCCGGCGACGACATGGCGTGTCCGCCTGCCGACCAGATCGGGACTCCCAGGCCGCAGGGCGCGGCCTGCGACATCGGCGCGTACGAGTACGTTGCGCCGAGCACCCTCGTCACCAACACGAACGACACCGGCCCCGGCAGCCTGCGCCAGGCGATCCTGAATGCGGACGCCGCCGGCGGCGGCACGGTCGACTTCGACATCCCGGGCGACGGACTGCAGACGATCCCGGTCGTCTCCGGCCCGCTTCCCGCGATCACGCAGAGCGTCACGATCGACGGAACCTCGCAGCCGGGCTGGGAGTACGGAGGCCCACCGCTCATCGCCCTCGACGGAAGCGAGTGCGACGGCTGCAGCGACGGTTTGAGCCTGGCCGGCGGCGAGGGAAGCATGATCGAGGGCCTCGCGATCGGCAGCTTCTCGGGCTACGGCATCGAAGCGAGCGGTGGTGACGAGGCGTCGATCCAGGGGAACGTCGTCTACGACAACTCGGGCGGCGGGATCCTCGTCGACGGCGCGACGGACACCCAGATCACGGGCAACGATGTCGGCACCGACGGACTGCTGCCGCTCGGCAACAACGGCCCTGGGATCGAGATCGACTCCGGCGACGACACCACCGTCGGGACCGGCGAGGGCCTGGGCAACGTGATCTCCGGCAACGCCGGTGACGGGATCGAGGTCTCCGGTTACACCGACGGCGTCACGGTGTACGGCAACCTCATCGGTCTCGACGCTTCCGGAACGATGGCGCTCGGCAACGGCGGCGACGGCGTTCAGTTCGACGAGGAGAGCTCCGACAGCACGATCGGCCGGAACGTCGTCTCGGGGAACGCCGACGGCATCGAGGTCGACGGGGACGGCATCGAGGGACTGTCGATCACCGGCAACCTCGTCGGCACCGACGAGTCGGGCGCCGAGCCGATCGGGAACACGGGCGACGGCATCCTGCTCAGCGAGACGTACGAAGGCGTGACCGTGGGTGGCGCGGAGCCTGCGTCGCGCAACGTCGTCTCCGGCAACGGCGGCTACGGGATCCATGTCGACGGCGGCGATGGCCTCGTGGTCGGGGGCAACTACGTCGGCACCGACGCCACCGGGACGCTCGCGCTCCCGAACGTGAACGGGGGCATCGATCTCGAGAACACCGACGGCGACTTCATCGGCATTTCGGAAGCCACGATAGGGAACCTCGTCTCCGGCAACGGCGGCGCGGGGATCGCGCTCCGCTTCTCGGACGACAACACGATCGAGGGGAACGACGTCGGGGTCGACGCTGACGGCGATGCGCTGCCGAACGCCGAGGCCGGCATCGCGATGGTCGCCAGCTCGACGAACACGGTCGGCGGCATCTACGGAGGCGAGGCGAACGTCGTCGCCGACAACGCCGGGGACGGTGTCTCGGTCGAGACGATCAGCGACGTGCCTGCCTCGGGCGACGCGATTCGGGGCAACGCGATCCACGACAACGGCGGCCTCGGCATCGACCTCCTCAACGGGGCCAACGACAACGCGGCCGCACCCGACCTGGCGGGCGCCGTGATCTACGATGGCTACACCGACGTCACGGGCTCGCTCTCCGGCGCGGACGGCGACTACACGGTCGACTTCTACGACAGCCCCGCGTGCGACGCGAGCGGCGCGGGCGAAGGCGCCCAGTGGATCGGCTCGACGGACGTGACCGTCTCGGACGGCGCCGGGGCGTTCGATACCAGCGGGCTGCAGATCACTGCGCCGGTCGCAGCCGGCGATGCGATCACGGCGACGGCGACCGACTCGGCCGGCGACACTTCGGCCTTCTCGTCGTGCGCGACCGCGAGCCTGCCGGTTGCCGGGTCGCTCTCGGGGAGCCTCTCGTCGACCGGCCAGCCGAACGTCGACCTGACCGCGCTCGGGGACGAGGACTGGGCGGTCTGGGGTTACGCGGACTCCGGGACGAGCACGTCCCTCGCGCCCGACGTCCGGAAGGCGGGCGGGGTCGGGATCAGCGACCTCACCGACAGCGATCCCTCGTCGGCGCCCCTCCGCGGCCTCGGGCAGTTCGGCGCCTCCTACGAGCCGTTCAGCTTCGACTGGTCGGACGGGAACGACCCGCCGTCCACGACGGGAGCCTACGCCGGGCTCGAGCACGACGGCCAGCAGAATCAGGCGGCCACGACCGGCGACGGCTTCTCCTTCACCGTTCCCGCCGACACGACCGAGCGGACGCTCACGATCTTCACCAGCGAGCACTGGGGAACCGGGACGCTGACGGCCACGCTCTCCGACGGCAGCGCGGCCCCCTACACCCAGACGGTCGACGGCTCGCCCGACTATCCGTCCTACGAAGGCAACACCCCGGCCGTCTTCACGATCACGTACAAGGCGGGCAGCCCGGGTCAGCACCTGACGATCGCCTGGAAGGAGTCGGCCGCCGACTGTCCCGCCTACGACTGCGACGACGCCGCGATCTACGCCGCAGCGCTCACCGAGGGCGCCGGCATCGCAACGGGCGCCTCGGCCACCTTCAACTCGGATCCAACGGTCGAGATGTCGGGCTCGAACGACTCGATCTCGGACATCCCGCTCTCGGCGTTCGAGGTGACGCCCGAGGGAATCACGCCGGCGCCGATCAACGGTCTGCCGATCAACGGTCTGCCGATCAATGGCCTGCCGATCAATGGCCTGCCGATCAACGGGTTGCCGATCAACGGGTTGCCGATCAACGGGCTCGAGCTTCCCGACTCGAGCTGGGAGCAGCTACTCGCCGGGACGCCGCTCGCCAACCAGCCGCTGCAGGACATCACGCTCCAGCAGGTTCTCGCGCTCGATCCCGAACCGGCGGCGCTGCAGAACCTGACGCTCGGCGATCTCGAGCTCGCGGACAGCGCGCTCGGCCAGCTGACCATCGGCGCGCTCGTGCTCGGCAGCACGCCGATCAACGGCCTCGGCACGGAGGCCGAGACGATCGAGCAGCAGCTCCAGACGTGGTGTGAGAGCGTCGTGACGAGCGGCGATCCGGCCACCGACTGCTCGCTCGACAACATCGGCCGGCAGAGCCTGTTCGGCCTCGGGCTCGCGGGCGCGCCGATCAACGGCCTCCCGATCAACGGGCTGCCGATCAACGGGCTGCCGATCAACGGGCTCGATCTCTCCGCGTCCCCGATCAACGGGCTGCCGATCAACGGGCTGCCCATCAACGGCCTCCCGATCAACGGGCTCAACGTCCTGCTTTCGGACGTGATCGACTGCAGCAAGGTCGACTGCTCCTCGGCGACGACGCTCGGAGAGGCGGCGGCCGACGGCGCGATCGTGCCCGGCGCGACATACGGCCAGCTCCTCGCGCTGCTGCTGGCTCCGGGCAGCCCGTACAAGGACACGATCACGCTCGGCGACCTGATCGGCCTCCTGATCGAGCGCGACGACGTGCCGTGGGAGACGCTGCCGCCGCGGCTGCTGTCCGCCTTCGACCCGAACCGGCCGACCTTGTCGATGACGGCGCAGTTCACGGTCCAGGGCTCGGGCTCGCCCGCGGCCGAAGTGAAGGTCGACCTGCCCGCCGGCTTCGACTACGTGCCGGGATCGGCGGCGCTGACCGAGAACAGCTTCCCCGCACCCCCGCCGGGCGACCCCCAGATCACGAGGAGCGCCGGCGGCGACGAGCTCGACTGGCAGTTCGACTCCGTCGACGCGAACGCCACATATCGGCTTACCTATCAGGTCTACTCCGGCACGGACGTCGGCCCGGCGCAGGCCACGGAGACCGTCACGGCCGGCAGCTTCTCCGACTCGAGCATCGTCTCCTTCACCGTCGCCGACAGCTTCCCGAGTAGCAGCGACCCGTTCAAGGCGCCGGTGATCGCGCCGAACCAGGCCGTCCAGATGTCGGCGCTCGCGAGCCCGGGCGCGGTCGAGTACTTCAAGATCGCCATGCCAGCGGCCGGGACGCGCATCCACGTCCACCTGACGAACCTCACGGCGGACTACGACCTCGCGCTCTACTCGAATCAGACGACCTCGGTACGCACCGGCGCGACCTCGGCGCCGCCGCTCCAGGACGGGATCGTCTCCGACCAGCCGATCAATGTCGGCGGTGCCAACGGCCAGCTCACGCCCACGGCGCTCCAGGACGTTCCCGACCCGGGCATCCCCGTCGTGCAGGTCTCTGCGAACCGCGGCACCGACGACGAGGACGTCGGAATGGTCTCGCCCGGCGGCAGCGGGTACGTCACGATCGCGGTCTTCGGCTACAACGGCGCGTTCAGCCCGCACCCGTTCACGCTCCGCGTGACTGCGACGCCGCCGCCCGCCACCGAAACATGCACACGAGAGGACTTCCCCGACGCCGGCCAGGGGACGACGCTCGACTCGCTACCCGACCCGAGCTCGCTGCCGTCGAACCTGAACACGATCATCCTGGTCGACGAGAAGCGGCTCGGCGACACGTACGGCTCGACCGACGAGGCGAACGCGGTCGCGAAGCTCCACGACCTCGCGGGCGACGGCTCGCTCGGCGTGAGCGGCGTCGTCGTCCCGGTCGAGACGATCACGGGCGTCCAGGGTCTCTACGACCAGTGGGACTCGAACCCCTGCAACCCGGACGCGGCGAACGCCGTCGCGAACGCGATCGCGAACGAGGTCGACACGATCGTGGCGGCGCGGCCCAGCGTCAAGTACGTCGTCTTCGCCGGCGGCGACGACCAGATCCCGTTCTTCCGTTTGCCGGACCTGTCGCTGATCGCGAACGAGAGCGGCTTCGCCGGCCAGTTCGGGCCGAACGAGTACCAGGGCTCGCTCGCCGCGGGCGACCTGCTGAGCGACGACCCGTATCTCGACACGAACCCCGTCCCGGCGAGCGGACAGCAGCTCTTCCCGCCGAACCTCGCCGGCGGGCGGCTCGTCGAGACGGCGCAGGACATCGCGAACGCCGTGACCAACTTCGAGAACGCTCCGACGCCGGGCGCCCTGAAGAGCTCGACCGGGTTCGTCTCGGGCTACGACTTCGTCGCCGACGGCAGCCAGCGAATCGCCGACGACCTCACGGCTCTCGGCGTGAACGTGCGGACGCTCGACGACCCGCTCAGCGCGACGTCGGACTGGAGCGCGAGCGACCTGCTCAATGCTGCCTTCCCCACCGGCGGCCCCGCCGACATCAACTCGTGGAACGGCCACTACGACAACTACCGCGCGCAGATGGCGAACGGCGACGTCCTCTCGACCGCGGACCTGCCGAGCGGGCTCAACGGCGGCATCTTCTTCACCATGGGTTGTCACGCCGGCTTCCAGACCACGGACGCCGTCGTCGGCTCGAGCGTGCTCGACTGGCCGCAGTACTTCGCCGAGCACGACACGGGCTTCGTCGGCAACACCGGCTTCGGGTTGGGCGACACCGACAGCGTCGCCTTCTCGGAGGAGCTGATGTCCGACTTCGCCGCGAACCTCGGCGGCTCGCTGACGCTGGGGCAGGCGCTGATGCAGGCGAAGCAGCAGTACTACCTCTCGCGAATCGCGTTCAGCAATTACGACGAGAAGACGCTCTCGGAGGCCGAGCTCTACGGCCTGCCGATGTACGGCGTCGGGCGCTCGCCGACTGCGCTCGACCCGGATCCGACCAGCTCGCCCGACCCCGTGCACGGGGCGACCGACTCGGCGAGTCCGTCGCAGGGGCCGCTCTCCTCGTTCCCCGGCGACGGCGTCCAGAGCGCGAGCTTCTCCGCGACGCCGCACTTCGTCGGCCCGACGACCGGGGAGTACGGCGAGTACTTCACGAACGACGGCCAGGTGCAGGCGCCGAACTACCGGCCGCTGCAGCCCTTCATCAGCCTGCCCGCCGCCCGCAGCGGCCTCGTCGCGCACGGCGTCGTCATCGACGGCCTCACGAGCTCGGACACCACGCCGTTCACCCCCGACAACGTCCGGCCGACGCTCAACTCGAGCGGCGACGAGCCGCCGCCGACGTTCACGGAAGAGGCGTGGCCGGAGAAGATCCCGACGCTCGTCTCGCTCGGCGCCGACCAGAGCCTGAACCTGATCACGGGCCAGTTCTTCACGCAGACCACCGGTGACACGACCACCGGCGTCGAGCGGCTCTGGACGCAGATCGCCGGCCAGGTCACGTACTCCACGAGCCAGGACTTCACGCCGCCGACGATCGACTCGATCGATGCCTACCTCTCGAACGGCATCCTCACCTTCAGCGGCCGCTTCAGCGACCGCGACCAGAACGGCGATCCGGGAACGGTCGTCTTCGCGCAGGTCGTCTACGACGACGGGACGGGCCACTGGCAGGCGCTCCCGCTGACGCAGGACTCCTCGTCCGGCGCGTGGCTGGGCGGCGTGTCGTTCGGCGGCAGCCACATCCAGTACTTCGTCGAGGCCTGCGACGCCGCCGGCAACTGCGGCTACAGCTCGAACAAGGGCAGCTACTTCGACGCGCAGCCTCTGACGCAGGGAACCGGTGGCGGGTCGATCACGATCGAGCCTAGCCGCGACCCGGACGCGAACGGCTGGTATCAGAGCAGCCTGCCGGTGACGGTCGCATCGACCGCCGGGGCGGTCTCCGTCACGGTCGACGGCGTGCCCGTCACGCTCGACAGCAACGGGCAGCTCACGCTGACCGGCGACGGCGCACAGACGGTCACGGCAACCGACTCGGCCGGGAACACGATGACGGCCGTCTACCTGCTCGACGACACCGCTCCGACGGTGGCGACGACATTCGCCACCGATGGCTCGACCTACACGGCGGCGCAGTGGAACGCGGGCTGCCCGACGGCGGGCCTGTGCGGTACAGCCTCCGACGCCGGCGGGTCGGGCGTCGCCTCGGTTCAGGTGTCGATCGAGCGCGACAGCGACGGCGACTACTGGAACGGCACGAGCTTCGCCGCCTCCTCCGAGACGTATCTCGATGCGACCGGAACCGGAACGTGGAGCTATCCGCTGCCGGCTTCGGCACTCGACGACCACGTCAGCTACACGGTCGACGTGAGGTCGACCGACAACGCCGGCAACACGTCGGCTGCGAGCAGCCTCGCGTTCACCTACGTGAAGACGTACAACGTCACCTTCGGCGCGAGCGGGATACCGACCGGCGGGTCGAACGACACGGGGACGCACCAGGTCCTCAGCGTCACGATCGGCAACGGTGCACCGACCGCCTACACGGCGGACGAGCTCCCGGTCACGCTCCCGATCGTGAGCGAATCGAGCGTGAGCTACCAGTACGGCAACCCGGTCGCGAGCACCTCGAGCTCGGGCGGCCTCTACATCCTCCAGAACGGCGGGTCGCTCTCGAGCCCGATCACGGTGACCGGAGCGGAGACGATCACGGCGGCGTACTCGCTGCTCCAGGCGGCGCCGCAGACCGCCACCGTCTACGCGAACTCCACGGCCAACCCGATCGACGTGCTGAACGGCGACTCGCTCGCCGGCGGCGGCCTCTCGTCGGTCCAGAGCCCGACCGCGTTCAACGGAACGGCGTCGTCGTGCTCGAGCTGCGTGGGGGGCGGGCCGGGCGTCAGCTACACGCCGTACGCGAACTACCTCGGGACGGACACGTTCACCTACACCATCACGGACGCGAGCGGCGCGTACCAGCAGACGGGCACGGTCACGGTCGACGTGATCCCGAGCGGCTCGCTCGACGACTCGGACTTCCTCGAGGATTCCGGCTTCTTCGATCTCGGCCGGAGCTTCAACGCCCTCTTCGCGAAGATCCCGGGCGACTCGGCGCACCTCGTGCTGAAGAACACCGACCCGCCCGAGGTGAACCTGGTCGCGACGATCACCAACGACAGCGGCGTCGACCTCGGGCCTCCCGGATGGCGTGGCACCTCGGGTGCGGCGAACGCTCAGCTCGCAGCGATCATCTCCATCCCCGGGATGCCGGTGAACTGCAACCTCTCGAGCGTCCCCGACTGCTCCAACCCCGGCGGGCTCGGGCAGCCTGCGTTCGTGCTCAAGGGCGGCTTGAACGGATCCGACGCCGTCCACGTCCACCCGGACGGCGGGCCGGGCAACGAGGCCGTCACCGTGCTGTACAAGGATCCCGGCGCGACCACGCCGTGCTCGGACGTCGCGCACGACTACGTGCCGTATTCATCGCTCCTCACGCCCGGCGTCGCGAAGTGCGTCCTGATCACCGGCATCTCGATCCCGAGCGGCCCGCACCGCGCGGGGCCGGGGCCGGCGATCGGACCGGGCCACAACGCCATGATCGACGTCACTCTCGGGTTCCGGCCGCTGAACACCATCTGGCCGGCCAACCCGGATCCGCAGGTCTACTTCGTCGCCGGGCTGAACTTCAAGCTCACGAAGCTCGTGACGGTGAGCGACAGCTCGGGCGGCAACCCGCAGGTGCTGTCGGGCGACGACAACATCCCGATCGTCCTGAGCGGCAAGCACGTGACCGCGATCGGCGGCTACGTGGGCCAGAACATTCCGGCGGCTCAGGCCTTCGGCGGCAATCCGGGCGACCCCGCGCAGACCGACACCGTCAACCTCTACAACTCCCCGTCCGACGCCGGCGTCTCGGGCGCGAATCCGTTCGGGGTCTGCCCGGCCGACCCGACGCAGGCGCCGGTCGTCGGCACCGACACGCTCACGCCCGACGACGGCGGCTTCTACTACATCTGGGAGACGGGATTGCAGACGCCCGGCCGGCCGCCGCTCCCGTGGGGCGTGCAGTACTACGTCCAGGTCTGCGGCCCCGACGGGCACGCGTACACCGGCACGCTGATCGACCACATCGTGGGAAACAAGGAGTTCGAGGAGCAGGACTTCGTCGACTCGTCCTCGCCGCGTCCGACGAGCCTCACGATCGCGCACCACGACGGGAAGCCGTCGAGCGGCGACACGGTCCAGATCGCCTTCTCGCAGCCGCTCGACGAGGCGTCGATGTGCGGCGCGTGGGGCGCCGACAACGGGAGGGATCAGACGCTCTCCGGCGTCACGGTGCAGCTGAACGACGGCGGCGGCGCGGACGACGTGCTCGCGCTTGACACGCCTAGCGTCGCCGGCGCGTGCGGCGCCGCCGGCTCGCACTTCGGCTCGATCGACCTCGGCAGCACCGGCTACAACACGACCGGCGCCGCCCTCGTCTTCACGAACTCGAAGATCCAGTGGAGCCACAACGGAACGCTGACCGTGACGCTCGGCTCGCCGAGCGCCACCGTCAACGCCGTGAACAGCGCCCTGACGGCGACGTACACGCCCGACCCGAGCATGCTCGATCCGGGAGGCAACCCGATCCACGGGACGGCGTCCGACTCCCAGACTGGCTCACGCGACTCGAACTTCTGAGACCGGTAGCAGCTACCGTCACGAGATCCTGGCGCACGTCCACGGACGGATCCGAGAGTCGCCTGGTGGAGCCGAAGCAGCCCGTTACAAAGACGTGGCAGTAGCTGCTACCGGCCGGTCCTAGGGCAGCGGTAGCGCCGGGAGCGAGACGACGCCGAGGCGCGCCATGATGGCCTCTGCCTCCTCGTGCTCCTCGTCCGAGGCCAGGCCGGTCAGCACCTTCGCCTGCAGCGTGCGCGCGACCTCGTAGTCGGCGCCGAGCCGGCGCGCCGTTGCGAGACTTGTCTCGAAGTGCGCCGGCGCGGCCTCGGGTGTCCTTCCCTGCACCGCAGTGATCGCGAGCAGGCGCTCGAGCAGCGCGGAGCGGACGCCGACCTCGCCGGTCGCCTCCATCCGCTCGAGCGCGTCGCGCGCGAGCTCGGCCGCGTCGGCGTGCTGGCCCTCGAGCACGAGCGCCTGCGCGCGCCGCGCGTCGGCTTCGATCAGGAAGCTCTCCGCGCCGAGAGCCTGGAGCTGCATCCGCGCCGTGTCGAAGTGCTCGTACGAGTCCTCGAAGCGGCCCTGCTCGGCGGCGAGCCGTCCGAGATTGACCTGGACGAGCGCCTCGCCGATCGGGAAGCGTGCGGCGCGGTAGGTGCGGAGCGCGACCTCGAACAGCTCGGCCGCCTCGGCGTGATGGCCCTGGTCGAGGAGGATCTCGGCACGGTTGTTCGTGGCGTGCCCGCCCGTGAGCACGTCGCCTGCGCGGCGGACCGCCTCCTCCGAGCGACGGTAGAGCTCGAGGGCCTCGTTCCACGCTCCCTCGTAGTACGCGCGGACTCCCATGTTGTTGAGCACGGTCGCCTGGCGATGCAGCAGGCCGAGCTCCTCGAACATCGGCAGGGCGAGCCGGAGGAACTCGCCCGCAGGCCCGTCGCGATCGCCCTCCGCGGCGGCCCGGATGTAGTAAGCGTTGGCGAGAGCCTCGCGGTCGGCGAGCGCCTTCGCGGCCGCGGCCGCTTCTTCGGCCGTCCGGGCGCACTCGTCAATCTTCCCCTGGCGGTAGAGCACGATCGCGCGGCCGAGCTGGAGCGCGACGCTCTCCTTCGCGTCGGCCTCGGCCGCGCCCGTGTCGTAGAGCTCGAGCGCGTCGTCATAGCGGCCCTGCCGCTCGGCCACCACGCCGCGCTTGCGCAGCACGCGGGCGCCGTCGCCGCCGTGCTCGAGTGCCTGGACGTAGGCCGCGTCCGCGTCGTCGTACTTCGCGAACAGCTCGCGGACGTCGCCCAGCGCCTCCCAGACGGGCGCCAGCTCCCCCGGCGGCGGCCCGAGCTCCTCCGCCGCCGTCAGGGCGCGCTCGTAGAAGGTGGCCGCGTCGACGTTGGCGTACTTCGCGCGGGCGTCATCGCCGCCGAGCACCGCGTACCGCCACGTCTTCTCCCACTCGCCCGCCTCGAGGAAGTGGAGCGAGAGGACGCCGGCCTGCGACGCCGGGTCGGCGGCGCGCCGCTCGAGCGCCTCGCCGACGCGTGCGTGAAGCTCCCGCCGGCGGGCGAACGAGAGCCCCTCGTAGGCGGCGGCGCGCACGAGGTCGTGCCGGAAGCGAAGTCGCGCGGCCCCTTCCCAGTCGACGAAGTCCGCGAGCCGCTCCCATTGCTCGGCGTCGCCGCTCTCCTCGGCGAGCGTCTCGTCGAGGAGGTCGAGGTCGAAGGAGGGGCCGATGACCGATGCGTGGCGCAGCAGCAGCCGATCGGAGGGGTGCAGTGCATCGATGCGGTTCGTCAGGAGCGACTCGACCGTCTCGGGGAGCGCGCCCTCGAGGGTCGGAGCGAGCGCGAGCTCGCGGATGAAGAGCGCGTTCCCCGCTGCGCGCTCGGTCAGGGCGGCGAGCTCGGCCTCCGAGAGCGCCGTCTCTCCGGCGGCGGCGAGCGCGAGGGCGCGCGCGTCGTTCGAGGTCAGCGGCTCGAGCTCGAGCACGGTCGCCGTCTCCGCGAGCGGGAGTCCGGACGGCCGTCGCGTCGCGACGACGAGCCACGGCCGCGGCCCCGGCTCCGCGAGCTTCTCGAGCAGGAGCCGCGAGGCGTCGTCGAGCCAGTGGGTGTCCTCGACGAGGATCGCCGTCGGCATCAGGAGCAGCCGCATCAGGAACTGGTCGACGACGTCGTGCAGGCGGTCCCGGCGGAAGGCCGGGTCGATCTGGTCGACCTCCGGTGTCGAGGGAACGTCGGCGTCGAACGGCAGCGCCAGCAGCGGCAGCCAGAGTGCGAGGTCGGGCATGACTCCCGTCGCGAACGCTGCGAGCTTCGCCCCGGCGGCATCCGGAGAGTCCTCGGGGAGGATGCCCACGAGCGGCCGCAGCAGCGTCCGGAAGAGGGCGAACGGGGTCGAGGCCGAGTACGGCTCGCAGCGCGCCCGCAGCACCTGGAAGCCGACGGCGGCGGTCGCGAGCTCCTCGACGAGGCGGGTCTTGCCGGCGCCCGGCTCGCCGACGAGCTCGAGCGCGCGGCTCTGGCGCATCCGGGCCGCGTCGACCGCCTCACGCAGCGTGGCCATCTCCTGCTCGCGCCCGACGAGCGGCAGCAGCGCGCGCGTCTCCTCGCTGCCCTCTGCCGCGATGGCCCCGACCGAGTAGCCGGTGACGGGCTTCGCCTTCCCTTTCATCAGGAACTGCCGTGGCGTCGTCTCGAAGCGCGCGCGGCAGCGCTGCAGGACGTCGGCCGTGGCGAGGATCTCGCCCTTCTCGGCGCGGGCGCACAGGCGGGCCGCGAGGTTGACCGTGTCGCCCATGACGGCATACGTCGTGCGAAGGTCGGAGCCGATCGGGCCGGCCAAGACGGGGCCGCGGTTGACGCCGACCGCGATCGGTGGACCGGCGTGTGCATCGACGACGGCCCGCAGCGTCCGCAGCATCCGGTCTTCCTCGTCGCCTTCGCTCGCGGGCGCGCCGGCGACGAGGTAGAGCTTGCCGCCGTTCCGGTCGATGTCCGACTCGAGCCACGTCACCCGGCGTTCGTGCGTCTCCGTCGAGACCGCGTCGGCGAGGGCCGTGAGTGCCGTCGTTGCCTCCTCGAGCCGCTCCACCAGCTCGTCGGTGCCGGAGTACTTGACGAAGGCGGCGGTAGCCCGGCGGTGCTCGGCCTCGATCGCGTGCTGCTCGATCGGCTCTCGCAGGGACGGCGGGACGAGCTCCCGGAGCTCGTCGAGCGGCAGGTCGGGCTCGTCGGGGAGCGGCGGCAGCTCGGTGTCGCCCGCATCGGGCCGCAGCAGGAACGCACCGTCTCGCTCCGCGGCGACGAATCCCTCGAGCGCGTCGGCGGTGCGCGCCGAAACGAGCACCTCGCCCTGCTCCGCGGCGTCCTCGAGCTCGAGCGTCAGCGAGGCGGAAGGGCCGCACACGAGCAGCTCGCGGTGTCGCCCGCCGACGAGGAAGAAGTGGCAGGGGCCGGAGACGAGACCGGAGCACATGGACAGCTGCACCGGCCCGACGCTCGACTCGCCGGCCGCTCCTCCCGCCGCGACGAACCGCTGCATCGCGAGGGCTGCGCGCGCCGCGCGCGCCTCGTGACCGTCGCCGTCGAAGACCATGAGGAGCGCGTCTCCGCGGAACTTGAGCACGTCGCCGCCGTAGCGGGCGGCGATGTCGATCAGTCCTCCGTAGCAGCGGCTGATCAGCGTGATCAGCTCCTCCGCGCCGAGCTTTCCCTTCTCCTGGAGCCGTTCGGAGAGGGCCGTGAAGCCGGAGATGTCGAGGCCGAGCAGCGACGCGTCGAGCACGCGCGCTCGCTGGCCCGCGACGTTCGCCTCCCATTCGGCGGCGAGCCGCGAGACGTACGGCCGGAACCCGGCGGCCGTGGCGATGCTCATCGCAAGACAGTACGACAGGTGCAGCGGCGCGCATAGGGCGTGTCCGCCGTGGCAGCCGGGCGGCTTGGGACACTTTCCGCATGAGCCATCCGATCACGCTCGTCGTCACCGACGACCTCAGGCGCAGCCGCGTTACCGTCTTCTTTCGCGCGCTGCTCGTCATTCCCCACTTCATCTGGCTGATGCTGTGGAGCATCGCGGCCACGTTCGCGTTGATCGTCGTGTGGTTCGCGGCCCTGTTCACGAAGCGCGTCCCGCAGGGGCTGCACGACTTCCTCGCGAGCTTCCTCCGCTATCAGGTGCACGTCTACTCGTATGTGTCGCTCGTCGCTGATCCGTACCCGAGCTTCGCGGGCTCCGCCGACTATCCCGTCACCGCGACGATCGCACCGCCCGCGGAGCAGGGACGGCTGGCCGTCTTCTTCCGGTTCCTGCTCGCGCTACCCGCGGCGATCTTCTCCGGCGTCCTGAACTACTTCACCGAGGTGCTGGCGTTCTTCGCGTGGTTCGTCTGCCTCGCGCTCGGCCGGATGCCGGAGGGGATGCGGAACATGCTCGCGTTCAGCGTGCGGTTCCACGCGCAGACGCAGGGCTACATCTACCTGCTGACGAGCCGCTATCCGAGTTTCGACATGAGCTAGACGCCGGGCTCGGCGCGCCGGCCGTCGCTGAGGAGCGCGAGGTCCCCGAAGAAGTCGTCGGGGCCGAGGGCCCGCACCGCCCTTGGGGATCCGATCAGATCGTCTTGAATTGCTCGAACGGCTGGCGGCAGCTCTCGCAGTAGCGGAGCGAGCGGCATGGCGTCGGTCCGAAGAGGTTCTCGAGTCGCGTCTCCGTCGAGCCGCAGTAGGGGCAGCGGTGCACCTGCGACTGCAGCTGCACCAGCTTGGGCGCGGGAGGTGCGAACCCTGCGGCGCGCAGCTTCTCGCGGCCGGCGGGAGTGATCTTGTCGGTCGACCACGAGTCGTCCTGCACGACCGCGACCTCGGCCTCCGGGATCTTCTCTTCGATCGCGCGCTTCATGAACTCGAGCGCAGGACAGCCGAGGAAGGTCGGCGTGAACTCGATCCGGACGTGCCCGTCCTGGACATCGACCGAACGGATGACGCCGAGCTCGACGAGCGAGACGACCGGGATCTCGGGGTCGGGGATCTCCGCGAGCGCCTCCCAGACCTGCGCTTCGGCTACCACTGCGCGCCCGCGGGCGCCGAGCGGCGCACCATCGTCATCTCGTCCCAGAGCGGGGCGAGCTCGTCGGTGTGCGAGCCGCGCTGATGCGCAAGTTGCAAATTGCAACTTGCGGGGTCGAGGCCGGTGCGGGACGCGAGCTCGGCGCGCAGCTCCTCGGGCAGGACCCCGAGCGCGTACGGCCACAGCTCCTCGACCGCTCTCGTGAAGCGGGGCTCGTCGCGGAGGCGCTCGTGCCACATCTCCGCGTGCATGCGGTGGTACGCCTCCTCACGGTCGATCTTCGCCGCGAGGCCGGCGACCTCCGGGTCGGGCTCGTCCTTCAGCGCCGCGAGCCGGATCTCGTCGGCCGTCTCGTACAGCCAGCGGCGCGCGATCGCGTGCGCCCAGTCCATGAGGCGCAGCTCGACGAGCGGCGCGCAGCGGTACTCGTCGGGCGCGCGGTCGAAGGCGAGCGCGTCGGCGTCCCCGTCCGGTCCGACGAGCAGCTGGTAGAGCGCGCGCGCGTGGCCGATCTCGTTCTGCGCGATCGAGGAGAAGGCGACGTCCTCCTCGAGCACCGGCGCGATTCCCGTCCACTCCGACTCGCGCCAGCCGAGGATCAGCTCGTCATCAGCCACTCCGAGCAGATGCTCGTTCACGGGCCTCCTTCAGCCGGGCCTTGATCGAGTAGCCGTCGACACGGCGGTACTTGAGGTCGAACTCGTCGGCCCACTCCTCGACGTCGCGGATCGCGTCGCGCGGGACGAGCCAGAGCGCGACCGACTCGCCGCGCCGGCCGTATTGCTCGCGCGCCCAGGCCTCGGCGAAGTCCCCGTCCGGTGCGACGACGGAGCCGGCGTGCTCGAACGGCTGGCCGCGCCGCTCCTGCCGGAAGACCTCGTAGACGCGCGGCTCGCTCATGCGGCGAGAACCGCGTCGCGCACCCATTGCTCCTGCTCGAGGAAGCGCCGCCGGAAGGCGAGCCGCTCCTCGGTCTTCGGGCCGTGGCCGGTGACGACGTGGCGCAGCTCGTCCCAGTCGGGCTCCGTGTACTCCCAGACGCCGTCGTCGCGCTTGCGGAGCTTCGGGTCGGGAACCTCGAGGCCGAGCTCGCGGATCTGCGGGACGTAGCCGTCGAGGAACTGCTGCCGCGCCTCCTCGTTTCCCTGCGACTTGATCCGCCAGATCCACATCGGGTCCTCGTCGCGCGGGATCGGATTGCCGTGGAACTGCATCAGCGGCCCCCACCAGCGATCGAGCGCTTCCTGCACGAGCTCGAACTGGGCCGGCGTGCCGGTGACCATGGCGAGGATCACGTCGCGGCCGTGGAGGATGTGGAACGACTCCTCCCAGCAGATCTTCTTCATGATCCGCGCGTATGGGGCATACGAGCACTTGAGCAGCGCCTTCTGGCTGATGATCGCCGCCGCGTCGACGAGCCACGCGATGACGCCCACGTCGCCCCACGTCTTCGTCGGGTAGTGGAAGACGTTGTGGAACTTCGACTTCCCGGAGACGAGATCGGCGAGGCACTGCTCGCGCGGCTTGCCGAGGTCCTCGACGACGCGGTAGATGAGCTGCGAGTGGCCGACCTCGTCCTGCACCTTCGCCGTGAGAGCGAGCTTGCGCTGGAGCGTCGGAGCGCGGAGGATCCACTCGCGCTCGGGCAGAACGCCCATGAGCTCGGAGTTGCCGTGCATCTCGATGAACTTGATCAGCTTCGCCCGGTAGTCGTCGGGCATCCAGTCGGTCGTCTCGACCTGCCCGCCGCCCTGGACGTACTCGAGAAATGCCTGCTCATCCCGCGGAATCTCGGCCGCTGCCACGCAACACCGCCTTCCGAACGATCGTTAGCCTCTCGATTGTAGTGTCCGCCCGCCGCACCGAGCTCACGCGCGCCGCCGCTCGCCTCTTCGCGGAGAAGGGCTACCACGGCACCTCGATCGGCGACCTCGCCGAGGCGCTGGGCGTGCAGAAGGGCTCGCTCTACGCGCACATCGAGTCGAAGGCCGACCTGCTCTGGGAGGTTGCGCGCGAGGGGGCGGCCGCCTTCCACGCCGCGCTCGACTCGGTGCCGGAGGAGGGGCCGGTCGTCGAACGGATCCGCGCCGCGCTCCGCGCCCACCTCAGTGTCGTCGCCGAGCAGCTCGACGTCGCGACCGTCTTCGTGCGCGAGTGGCGCTATCTCGAGGGCGAGCGGCGGGAGGAGTTCGTCGCCGAGCGGCGCCGCTACGAGGAGCGGTTCCGGGCGATCTTCCGCGAGGGGCGCGAGCTCGGAGAGCTCCGCACCGACCTCGACGACGCGACCGCCGCGCTGCTCGCGCTCTCCGCCGCGAACTGGGCCTACACCTGGCTCCGCCCGGGCAGTGACACGGACCACCTCGCCGACCGCTTCACCGCGCTCCTGCTCGACGGGATGCGCGGCTACGCGTCGAGGTGACGTGCGCGTAACACTCGTCGTCAACCCGTTCGCGACGAACGTGGCGGAGAAGCGGCTCGCCGAGGTCCGAGCCGAGCTCGAGCGGGCTGCCGAGCTCGACGTCGTCCTCACCGAGCGGCCGCGTCATGCGACCGAGCTCGTCGCGGCGGCCTGTGCGGCCGGCGCCGAGGCCGTCGTCGTCTTCTCGGGCGACGGCGGCTTCAACGAGGCGCTCAACGGCCTCGAGCGCGACGTGCCCATCGGCTTCCTGCCGGGTGGGGGCGCGAGCGTCCTCTCGCGCGCGCTGGGGCTGCCGCAGGATCCCGTGGAGGCGGCGCGCGTCGTCGCCGCGGCGCTCGCGGAGAGGCGAACGCGCCGGATCACCGTCGGACGGGTCAACGGGCGCCGCTTCGCGTTCGGCGCCGGCGTCGGCCTCGACGCCGAGGCCGTGCGCCGCGTCGACGCGCTCGGCCGCCGCGCGGACGGCAAGCGCCCGGGCGACCTCGCGTTCGCAGTCGCGATCGTACGCGCGATCGTCGCCCGCCGCGGCCATCTCGAGCCGGAGCTCGAGATCGCCGGGCTCGGCCGCGCCGCGCTCGCCTTCGTCGCGAACGGCAGCCCGTACACGTACGCGAAGGGCGTGCCGATCCCGATCGCGCCGGAGGCGAGCTTCGAGCTCGGCCTCGACCTCGTCGCGCCGATCCGCGTCCGCCGCCGGACGATCGTCGGGACGGCCCTCCGCATCCTGACCGGCCACGTCCGGCACGGCCCCTACCTCTACGGCCACGACCTCGACCGCGTCGAGATCGCCTGCGACCGGCCGATGCCCCTTCACGCCGACGGGGAGGATCTCGGCGACACGGAGCACGCGCTCTTCGAGGCCGAGCGCGGGGCCGTTTCGGTGCTCGTCTGAGTAGGCTTGGCGCGCGTGGCCAAGGTGGCTCCACAAGAGCACGAGCTCCGGCGGGTGATCGACGAGGGGCGCGAGGTCGAGGGCCTCGGCGCCGCCGAGCTGCTTGCGCTCTACCGGTCGCTCGTTCTCCTGCGAACGTACGACGAGCGCTCGCTCGTCTACCACCGCCAGGGCCGGATCGGGACGTACGCGATCTTCTGGAACCACGAGGCGATGCAGGCCGGCTCGGTGCACGCGCTCGCCGACGAGGACTGGCTCTTTCCGAGCTATCGCGAGTCGGCGATCGGGCTGCTGCGCGGGATTCCCGCGAGCACGATCCTCCACTGGTGGCGCGGCCATCCGGCGGGCTGGTGGAATCCTGCCGACTACCGCGTCGCCTCGATCTGCGTCCCGATCGGGACGCACGTCCCGCATGCCGCCGGCCTCGCGTGGGGCGAGAAGCTGAAAGGCAGCTCGGCCGTCGCGATCGCGTACTTCGGGGACGGCGCGACGAGCGAGGGCTCCTTCCACGAGGGGGCGAACCTCGCCGGCGTGATGCGGGCGCCGGTCATTCTCTTCTGCAACAACAACCAGTGGGCCATCTCGACCCCGCTCGAGGCGCAGACGGGGGCAGAGGCGCTGGTCGACAAGGCCGCGGGATACGGGATGCCGGGCGTCCGCGTCGACGGCGGCGACGTCCTCGCCGTCTACGAGGCGACGCGGGAGGCGGCCGAGCGTGGCCGGTCGGGCGGTGGGCCGACGTTCATCGAGGCGGTGACGTACCGGGCGGCGCCGCACGCGACCGCCGACGACCCGCGCGCCTACATCGACCTCGAGCGGGTAGAGGAGGAGAAGCAGAACGAGTGCGTCGGCCGCTACGAGCGGTATCTGCGCCGGCTCGGCGTCCTCGACGACGCCGTCGCGGAGGAGGTCAAGGCCGAGGCGCTCGAGACGATGCGGCAGGGGATCGCCGAGGCGGAGGCCGAGCCGGAGCCCGATCCGGAGCTCGTCTTCGAGCACGCGTACGTCGACCCGCCCCCGAACCTGCGCGAGGGCTGGGATGGCTGAGCTCTTCATGGTGGAGGCGATCAACGACGCCTTCCAGGTCGAGCTCGCGCGCGACGACACCGTCATGGTGCTGGGCGAGGACGTCGGCCGCGCCGGCGGCGTCTTCCGCGCCACGGCCGGCCTGCGCGAGCGGTTCGGCGAGAGCCGCTGCGTCGATACGCCGCTCGCCGAGGCGGGGATCCTCGGCGGGGCGGTCGGGCTCTGCCTGGCCGGCTGGCGGCCGGTCTGCGAGATGCAGTACGACGCCTTCTCGTATCCCTGCCTCGACCAGCTGATCACCCACGTCGGTCGCTATCGCTGGCGCAGCGGCGGGAAGCTCGAGTTCCCGCTCGTCGTGCGGATGCCGTACGGCGGCGGCGTCCGTGCGCCCGAGCTGCACGACGACTCGCCCGAGACGTACTACGTCCACACGCCCGGTGTCAAGGTCGCCATCCCGTCCACGCCGGCCGACGCGAAGGGGCTGCTGGCCGCGGCGATCCGCGATCCCGATCCCGTCGTCGTGCTCGAGCCGAAGCTCATCTACCGGGCGGAGAAGCGCGAGGTGCCGGAGGGCGAGCACGTCGTCCCGCTCGGCAAGGCGCGGCTCGTGCGCCCGGGCGACGACGTGACGCTCGTCGCGTACGGGGCGATGGTGCCGGTCTGCGAGCACGCGGCCGAGCTGCTCGAGGGCGAGGCGTCGGTCGAGATCCTCGACGTGCGCTCACTCAAGCCGCTCGACGAGGAGGCGCTGCTCGCGTCGGCGGCGAAGACCGGGCGCGTCGTGATCGTGCAGGAGGCGCCGCGGACGAACGGCTTCGCCGGCGAGCTCGCGGCGATCCTCGCGGAGAAGGCGATCCTCGACCTGCGCGGCCCGGTGCTGCGCGTGACGGGCTTCGACGTCCCGTATCCGTACTGGAGGATCGAGGATCACTACATGCCGTCGGCGGAGCGCGTGGCCAATGCCGCCCGGAAGCTCCTCTCCTTCTGAACGGCTCCGGATCTGGCTCGAGCGCGGCGAGTCCGGCTACTGGCTCCGCGACGCTGCCACGGGCGACGCGATGAAGTGGGACGATCCGCGCATCCGGGTCGTGAAGCTCGCGGGCGCGTCGTACCGCGCCGGCGCGCTCCAGGACGACGCGTTCGCTCCCGGGCGCCGCCTCGCGCTCGTCCGCGAGCCGGAGAACGAGCACGACCCGAACGCGATCGCGGTCTACGACGCCGAGCGTCGCCTGCAGGCCGGGTACGTCCCGGCCGACGTCGCGCCGGAGCTGCGCGGCGACGAGCAGGCCGTCTCGCTCTGGGAGTTCCGCGACGAGCGCGGTCCCCGCATCGGGCTGCGCGTGCTCATCGCGCCGGCCGGCGCCTGGGTCCAGGAGCCTCGCTAGGCTCCGCGCTCGTGGCCTACGAGTTCAAGCTGCCCGACCTGGGCGAAGGGCTCACCGAGGGCGAGATCGCGCGCTGGCTCGTCGAAGAGGGCCAGGAGATCGCCGAGGACGATCCGCTCGTCGAGATCGCGACGGACAAGACGACGGTCGAGATCCCTTCACCGGCCGGCGGCACCGTCTCGCGCATCCTCGTCCGGGAGGGCGACGTCGTTCCGGTGGGGACCGTGCTCGTCGTGATCGGCGGCGACAGCGCCGTAGCCGAGCCTGCCCGGTCGCAGTCCCAGCCGGAGCCGAAGGCGGCCGCCGAGAAGGTGCGGGCGACGCCGCTCGTGCGCAAGGTCGCGCAGGAGCTCGGGGTCGATCTCGCGTCCGTCGCCGGCACCGGGCCGCAGGGCCGGATCACCGAGGAGGACGTTCGCGCCGCCGCCGGCGGGGCGGCCGGCGCGGCCCCGGCCGAGGGGACGCGCGTCCCGATCCGCGGCGTGCGGCGGCAGATGTTCGAGCACCTGACCCGCTCGCACCGCGAGATCCCGGCCGTGACGTGGGTCGAGGAGTGCGACTTCACGAACGTCGAGCTGAAGCGGCTCGTCCCGATCGTCCTCCAGGCGGTCGCGGCGGCGCTCGCGGAGTTCCCGGAGCTGAACGCGCGCGTCGAGGACGGAGAGCTCGTCGAGCTCGACCGCTACGACATCGGGATCGCCGTCCAGACCGACCAGGGCCTCGTCGTCCCGGTCGTGCGCGGCTGCGACCGGCTCTCGCTCGACGAGCTCGACGCGGAGGTGCAGCGCCTCGCCGGGGCGGCACACGCGGGCGCGCTGAAGCCCGAGGAGCTCCGCGGCGGCACGTTCACCGTCACGAGCGCGGGCCGGGTAGCGGGCCTGCTCGTCACGCCGCTCGTCAACCATCCCGAGGTGGCGATCCTCGGCGTGCACCGGGTCGCCGACCGGCCGGTCGTACGCGACGGCGAGGTCGTCGTCCGGCCGATGGGGAACGTCTCGGTGACGTTCGACCACCGCGTGATCGACGGCAAGCGCGCCGCGGAGTTCGGCCTCGCGGTGGTCGCGCGGCTGGAGAAGAACGCCTCCTAGCGGGGGCGTCAGATGCCAAGATCGAACCTCCTGCGTGAACGGGGAGTGTCGGCTCCTACAACGCGTGAGCGTGCGCATGGGATACGGCCCGCTCGGGGCCGGGCAGGGATCTACACTCGTGAGCGATGGGATGGTGGTACTGGATCGGCGTGAGCGCGGGCCTCGGCGCCGCGCTCGGCGTGCTGGTCGCCGGCGCGGTCGGCGCGGTGCGGACCGTGCTCCTCGCCTCGGCGGTCGCAGCCCTGCTCGCCGGCGCGGGCCTCGGCTGGGGGATCCATGAGTGGCAGGCGGGCGGTTGGGGCGATGTCGGCGGCGGAGCCGCCGGCGGCGTGCTCGGATTGCTCGGGGCGGCGCAGATCGTCGCCGGCGCGCTCCGGCGCGGAGGCACCCGCGGCGGGACGGCCACGCTCGTCACGGGCGGCGCGCTCGTCGCGGCAGGGCTCGCGTTCATCCCCGTCCTCGGCTACCTCGAGGCGCTCGCGCTGCCCGCTCTCGCCCTGCGGCTCCGCCGGTCGCAGCCCGAGCGCTACGCCGGGCTGCGCACGCTCGCTCGGGACTGATGCCTCCCAAGGTTGTCCTCGTCGTGATCGACGGGATGACGCCGGCGGCGTTCGAGCGCGCCGTCGAGGACGGGAGCGCGCCGGCGCTCGCCCACCTCGCCGCGCACGGCGAGTACCGGCAGGCGACCTCTGTCTTCCCGTCGCTCACGCCGGTCTGCCTCTCCTCGATCGCGACCGGCGCCGGCCCCGCCGTCCACGGCATCCCCTCCCTCGTCTGGTGGCACCGGCAGGAGCGCAGGATTGTCGAGTACGGCTCCTCCTTCGCCGCCATCCGCGCCGCGGGCTTCTCGCAGGCCGTCGTCGACACGATCTTCAACATGAACGCGAAGCACCTCTCCCGCGAGGCCGCGACCGTCTACGAGGCGGTGGAGGATGCGGGCTTCGTGGCGGCGGCCGTGAACATCACGTGCTACCGGGGTCGCCACCGCCACCTCGCGACGGTGCCGGGCGTGACCCGCGTCGCGTACGGGCCGAAGCGCTTCTTCTACTACAGCCTGTTCGAGTCGGATCGCACGGGCGCGCCGCTCGCCGTGCTGAACCGGAGCGGCGGCTCGGTGGACGCGTACGCCGCGGCCGTCGGCCGCTGGCTCGTCACGCGCGACGGGTTCGACTTCCTCGCCTACTACCTGTCGGGCTACGACTACGCCTCCCACACGCACGGGCCCGAGGCTGCGGCGGAGGTGTCGCTGCCGCGCACGGACGCCGCGATCGGGGCGCTGCTCGAGGCAGCCGGCGGCCCGGACGAGTTCCTCGAGCGCTATGCGGTGATCGTCCATTCCGATCATGGCCAGACGTCGGTCACGCAGGCGGCGCGGCTCGAGCTGCCGTTCGCCGACCTCGCGGAGCAGGTCGTCGTGACCGCCTCCAACCGGGCCGGCCAGGTCTACCTCCTGCCGCGTGCGCGGCTGGAGGCCGCCGACCTCGCCCGCCGTCTGGACGGCGAGCCCGCGGTGGAGCTCACGCTGCGCCTGGAGGACGGTGAGGCGGTCGCCCGGCGGGACGGCGAGGAGCTCCGCTTCAAGCCGGCCGGCACGGGCGGCTGGACGACGAGCGGCGACGCCTCGCTGCTCGACCACCCGGATGCCCTGGGCCGCGCCTGGTCGGCGCTCTGCAACCCGAACGCGGGCGAGCTGCTCGTCTCGGCCGCGGCAGGCTGGGAGCTGGCCGACCTCGGCGGCGGCCACCACGCGGGTGGGGGCAGCCACGGGTCGCTCGCGGCGGGAGACTCGCTCGTCCCGCTCCTCACCGTCGGCGTTGCGGCCGAGCCGCAGAGCATCACCGACGTCGCGCCGGCGGTGCTCGCGCATCTCGGCGTCGACGTTCCCGCCTCGATGCAGGCGCCGGTTCGTGTCGGCTGAGAAACAGCGCGTCCTCATGGTCGAGCGGCAGCTGCGGCGCCGCGGCATCGGCGACGAGCGCGTGCTCGCCGCGATGCGGCGCGTTCCCCGGGAGCTGTTCGTTCCCGAGGCGTTTCGCGCCGAGGCCTACGCCGACGCGGCGCTGCCGATCGGCGGCGGCCAGACGATCTCGCAGCCGTACATGGTGGCGCTCATCTGCGGGCAGCTCGCGCTCCGCGGCGCCGAGCGCGTCCTCGACGTCGGCACCGGCTCGGGCTACCAGGCGGCTGTGCTCGCGGAGCTCGCAGCCGAGGTGCACACGATCGAGCGGCTCCCCGGGCTCGCCGAGCAGGCGCGCTCGAATCTCGCCGCCGCGGGCTACGAAGGACGCCTCCAGCTTCACGTGGGGGACGGGACGCGCGGCCTGCCCGAGCACGCTCCCTTCGACGCGATCGCCGTCGCTGCGGCCGCGGCCGACGTGCCGCAGGCGCTCTACGACCAGCTCGTCCCGGGAGGCCGGCTCGTCCTGCCGCGCGGGGCCGCAGCGAGCCAGCGGCTCGAGGTCGTCGTGCGGACGCCGGAGGGGCCGGCGTCACTGCGCGGCGTCCCCTGCCGCTTCGTTCCGCTCGTCTTCGACTAGCCGTACACCCGGCCGGCTGTGCTCTGCGCCCCATGCCTCGGCGGCCTGAGCGCGCCGCTCCCGTAGACTCGCGGCTCGTGGACCGGCCGGCCCCGACGCTGGAACCCTCGCGCAATCGCATCGCGAGGTCGCTGCGCTCCCTCCGCAACTGGCAGCAGCTCGGGAAGTTCTGCGTCGTCGGGACGATCGGCTACGCCGTCAACCTCGCGGTCTACGACACGCTCATCCACCACGGGCTGCACTACCTCCTCGCCGCCACCTGCTCGTTCCTCGTCGCGGTCACCTCGAACTACACGCTGAACAGGCTCTGGACGTTCCGCGATCAGCGCGGCGGGGTCGCGGTGCAGGGAGCGCGCTTCTTCGTCGTCTCGCTCGCGTCGCTCGGGGCGAACCTCGTCGTCCTCCACCTGCTGATCCGCTACGGCGGCCTGGACAAGCTTCCCGCGCAGGCGCTGGCGATCGTCGTCGTCACTCCGCTCAACTTCATCGGGAACAAGCTGTGGTCGTTCCGGCTACCGCGCCGGTACAACGCCTAACTTTCCTGCGGTGAGGCGCCTCCTCGCCGCCGCACTCGCCGCCGCGGCGCTCGCTCCCGCGGCGGCGGCCGCCGCCGCCGCCACCACGCCTGCGCCGACGGCCCCGGTCTTCGACGGCAAGGGCCGCCTCGTCCAGACGCCGTTCGTCCCGGCGCGCGGCGGGCCGCGCCTGACGAAGCACCGAGCCCTGCTCGAGGTCGAGCGCTTCCCCAAGGTCGCCGCCTGGCTGTCGCGCTATCCGCGGGCGGGGCTCGTCGACGAGGAGACGTACGGGGCGAAGACCGGGCAGTGGACGGTGAAGATCTGGTGGGGCGCCGCCGGCGAGATCGTCGAGGGGACGGTCGAGGACTCGACAGGAGCGGTCGTCGAGGCCTGGACCGGGCCGCAGGTGGCGTGGGGGATGGCGCGCGGCTCGCCCGGCGCCTTCGGCGGCACGGCAATCAACGACCCGTGGCTGTGGGGCGCGTTCTGCGCCGTCTTCCTGCTCGGCCTCGCCGACTTCCGGCGGCCGTTCTCGCTCCGCAATCTCGACCTGCTCTTCCTGCTCTCGCCGACCGCGTCGTTGTGGTTCTTCAACCACGGCGACATCTTCACGGCCGTCCCGCTCTTCTATCCGCTGCTCGTGTGGGTCGTGCTGCGCGCGACGTGGATCGGCGCGCGCGGGCGCGGGACGCGGGGCGGGCCGCGCTGGCCGGTGTGGCTGCTGGTCGGAGCGACCATCTTCCTCGCAGGCTTCCGCGTCGGCCTCAACGTCGAGCGCTCGAACGTGATCGACGTCGGCTACTCCGGCGTGATCGGCGCCGAGCGGATCGTCGACGGGCAGGCTCCGTGGGGGAACTTCCCGGTCGAGCAGCTTCCCAGCGGTAAGTACCTCAAGCCGTGCGGCCCGGCGGACGCATCCGGCGAGATTCGCGACCGGATCCAGACGAACGGCCGCTGCGAGAGCGCCAACCCGCAGGGCGACACGTACGGCCCGGTGGCGTACGAGGCGTACATCCCGGGCTACCTCGCGCTCGGCTGGAGCGGCAAGTGGGACGACCTGCCGGCGGCGCACTTCACGTCGATCGCGTTCGACCTGCTCACGCTGCTCGGACTCTGGCTCGTCGGGCGGCGCTTCGGAGGCCCGCGCCTCGCGGCAGTGCTCGGCTTCGCCTGGGTCGCGTACCCGTTCACCCAGTACGTGTCGAACTCGAACACGAACGACGTGCTCATGCCGTGCCTCCTCGTCTGGGGGTTCTGGCTCCTGACCGTCCCGGCGGCGCGCGGGGCCTTCGCGGCGCTCTCCGGCTGGACGAAGTTCGCATCGCTGATCGTCGCGCCGCTCTGGCTCACGTATCCGGAGCGGCGACCGAGTCTCCGCTTCGCGCTGGGGTTCGTCGCGGCGACGCTCGCCGCGTTCTCGATCGTCCTGCTCGCGGCGCATCCCCTGCACGAGCTGCACGTCTTCTGGCAGCGGACGATCGGCTGGCAGATCGGGCGGCCCTCGCCGTTCTCGCTCTGGGACTGGCGGCAGTATCACGCGCGCGGGCTGCCCGACCTCCGGCTCGTCCAGCGCGTCCTGCAGGGGATGCTCGTCGCGGGCGCGCTCGCCGCGGCGTTCCTGCCGCGCCGCAAGTCGCCGCTCCAGCTCGCGGCGCTGACCGCCGCCCTCCTCGCCGGGTTCGAGCTGGTCGTGACGTACTGGCTCTACACGTACATCCCGTGGTTCTTCCCGTTCGCGGCGCTCGCGCTACTCGCGCCCGCGGTGCCGCTCGCGCGCGGCGGCTGGGCCTCAGAGCGGGACGCGCAGGAGCTCGATCGCCTCCGCCCGGCCGTCTTCGGCGCAGGTCAGGAGCACTCCCTCGAGCCGGACGCCGGTCTCGGCGGGCTCGAACCGGACGGGTAGCCGCGTCCGCATCCGCTCGATCGCGAGCTCGGCCCGGACGCCGATCACCGAGTCGTGCGGGCCCGTCATGCCGGCGTCGGTGACGGCGGCCGTGCCGCCCGGAAGGATCCGCGCGTCGTTCGTCTGCACGTGGGTGTGCGTGCCGATCACGGCCGTGACTCGACCGTCGAGCCACGTCGCGAGCGCGATCTTCTCGCTCGTCGCCTCGGCGTGGAAGTCGAGGACGACGACCGGCGCCGCGGCTCGGGCCTCCTCGACGAGCCCGTCCACGATCTCCCACGGCGAGACGGGCGTGTCGATGAAGAGCGAGCCGAGCAGGTTGAGCACCGCGACACGGACGCCGTTGCGCGCCTCGACCACGGCGAGGCCGCGTCCCGGCGTCTGCGAGCCGGCGTTCGCAGGGCGGATCACGCGTTCGCTCGCCGCGAGATAGGAGGCGATCCCGCTGCGACGGTACGCGTGGTTGCCGAGCGTGACGACGTCCGCGCCGGCCGCGAGGAGCCGGTCGGCGAGCTTCGGCGTGATGCCCGCGCCGTCGGCGACGTTTTCGCCGTTCACGATCGCGAGGTCGACGTCGTGCCGCTCGCGGAGCGCGCCGAGGCGTTCCTCGACGGCGCGGCGGCCGGCAACGCCGAAGACGTCTGCGAGGAAGAGGATCTTCAGGCTGCGGGCGAGGTCGCGGCCTGGCGGATCTCGATCGTCACGTGGTTCCCGGAGTCGTTCGTGTAGCGGGCGAGGGCCTGCCGCTCGACGGCGGCGAGGTCGACGATGCTGCCGAGGCGCGTCGCCCCGCTGACGACGGAGCTTCCGACCGTGAGCGACGAATCGGCCTTCACCTGCGTGACGGCGACGACGAGCGAGGGCGAGGTCTGCGGCTCGATGTCGATCTGGGAGCCGTAGCGCTTTCCCTCGACGACGAACGGCGTGATCGCGACGACGGTCCCGTCGACGGGCGAGTACACGCTCGTGCCGACCGGCGCCCCGACGTCGAGGGCGGAGGCGCCCCCGTCGAGCTCGTACCAGCTCGGGCTGCTGCTGCCGCTGCTGCCGAAGATCGAGTGGAAGACCCGCTGTGCGAGGCCCTCGTTCGCCTGGTGCCCGGACGGCGACAGCGAGAGCGCGCCGTCATCCGCCGTCTGGTAGCCGATTGCCGTCACACGGCCCTGGTTGACCGGGAGCTGGAGCCGGACCCCGGCGCGCAGGGCCACGATCTCCGGATACGGCTTCGCGAGCGGCGACGTGTGGGAGAGGCTCGCCGATGCGAGCGCGAGCGGGGCGCGGGCGGTCCCGCCGCCGAACGCGGTGACGAGGAGGCTCACGACGAGGACGGCAGCCAGGAGGAACAGAAGCGCGAACCTGCGGGCTCGGCGCGCCGCACGAGCCTCCCGACGTTCGACCCGCCGCCTCCCGTTGGGGCGCGAGGACGGCATGTCGGGCGGGAGCCTATCGAACTCGTCCCAGAACTCCAGTGCCAAGGCGCCGTCTGTGCGCGGCCGAATCCGTGCGGCACCGGCGGTACCATCGCTCGCATGCCGCCTCAGGCCTCGACCCGGATCGAGGTACCGCGCTGGGTGCAGCTCGTCATGCTGCCGTTGCTGCTCCTGCTGGCTTGGGCGGTGGCGGGAGCGGTTCGTCACGTGCTCTTTCTCTTCCTCGTGGCGCTGCTCATCGCCCTACTCCTCAACCCGATCGTTCGCCTGCTGGGTCGAGTCTGGATCCCGCGCGGGCCGGCGGTGGCTCTCGTCTATCTCGCGTTCGCGGCGCTACTCGCACTGGCGATCCTGGCCCTGGGCACGGTGGTCGTGCAGCAGACGCGCAGCGCATCCCACCGGGTGGATGCCTACTTTACGACCCGTTCCGGACACCCCTCGCGCACCGGCGCCGAGCACGATCTCTCGCGCTTCCAGGGCTGGCTCGACCACCATCGCCTGAGCAGCATCCACGTCCAGAAGCAGGGTCAGAAGTTCCTGAACCAGGTCGGGACGAAGGACGTCCAGAAGTACACGACGAAGGCGCTCAACTGGGCCGAGGGCGCCGGCGTGGCGCTCGTCAGCCTCCTCTTCGACGTCGTCCTCGTCGCCGTCGTGTCGATCTACATGCTGCTCGACATGCAGCGGCTGACGGAGGCGATCGACCGCCGCTTTCCGCCGCGCGGCCCAGGCGGCCTGATCGTCCGGATGGAGCACGCGGTGGCGAGCTACGTCAAGGGCCAGTTCCTCGTCTCGTTCATCATCGGCCTCAGTGTCGGGCTCGGGCTGTGGATCCTCGGGGTCGCCGGGCTCATGCCGCACGGCGGCCGCTACGCCGTCGCGTTCGGCGCCTGGGCCGCGTTCACGGAGCTGATCCCATACCTCGGGCCGTGGCTCGGCGGAGCGCCGCCCGTCCTCTACGCGCTCGTCCAGCATCCGCTCTCGGCGCTCTGGGTCGCGCTTCTCTTCCTCGGCATCCAGCAGCTCGAGGGCCACGTCGTGGTGCCGAAGGTGATGGGAAGCTCGCTTCGTCTCCATCCCCTGCTCGTCATCTTCGGGCTGCTCGCCGGCGACGCGATCTACGGCTTCCCGGGGATCCTCATGGCGCTGCCGCTGCTCGCCGCGCTCCGCGCGTGCTGGGAGTTCTTCGGCGAGCGGGTCGAGCTCGAGCCGTGGCCGAAGGGAGGCGAGGTCACGGTGCCGGTCGAGGTCGTGGCCGACGAGCCGGCGCCCGAGACGCCGGCGGCGCCGGTCGCCTGAACGTCCGGCGTACTCTTCCGGCGTGAGTGCATTCCCGGTCACCCGGCTCCGCCGCTTCCGGCGCACCGCCTCGCTGCGCGGGCTCGTCCGCGAGACGAGCGTCCACCTCGACCAGTTCGTCATGCCGCTCTTCGTCGCGCCTCAGGCGCTTGCCAATGAGGAGCTGCCCGGGATGGCGCGCTTCGACGTCGAGGGGCTTGTAGCGGAGGTCGACGCGCTCGCGGCGAGCGGCGTCCGGGCGGTGATGCTCTTCGGCATCCCGCCGGAGAAGGACGACGAGGCGACGGGCGCATGGGAGGACGAGGGCATCGTCCAGCAGGCGCTGCGCGCGCTGCGGCCTCGCTTTCCCGAGCTCGTCGTGCTCACCGACGTCTGCCTCTGCGAGTACACGTCGCACGGCCATTGCGGCGTCGTCGTCGACGGCGAGATCCACAACGACCGCAGCCTCGAGCTCCTCGCCCGCACCGCGGTCAGCCATGCCGACGCCGGTGCCGACGTCGTCGCGCCGAGCGACATGATGGACGGCCGCGTCGGCGCGATCCGCGAGGCGCTCGACGATCGCGGCTTCGAGTCGACGCCGATCCTCGCCTACTCCGCCAAGTACGCGTCTGCGTTCTACGGGCCGTTCCGCGAGGCGGCGGATAGCACGCCGAGCTTCGGCGACCGGCGCGGCTACCAGATGGATCCGGCGAACGTCCGGGAGGCGCTGCGCGAGTGCGAGCTCGACCTCGACGAGGGCGCCGACGCGATCATGATCAAGCCGGCGCTGCCGTATCTCGACGTGATCCGCGCCGCGCGCGAGGCGTTCGACGTTCCGGTCGCCGCGTACAACGTGTCGGGCGAGTACGCGATGGTCAAGGCCGCGGCCCGGGCGGGCTGGCTCGACGAACGAGCGGCGGCGCTCGAATCCCTCACGGCGATCAAGCGGGCGGGCGCCGACCTGATCGTGAGCTACTGGACGCGCGACCTCCCGGCTTGGCTATAGGGGCTCGCTCGGATCTCTATCGGCGCGCGCTCGAGCTGATCCCCGGCGGCGTCGACTCACCGGTGCGCGCGATGCGCGCCGTCGGCCTCGACGAGCCGCTCTTCGTGCGCCGCGGCGAGGGCGCCTGGATCGAGACGGCCGACGGCAGGCGCCTGCTCGACTGGGTGATGTCGTGGGGCCCGCTCCTCTTCGGGCACGCGGATCCCGAGACGGTCGAGGCCGTGCGCGAGGCGGCGGCGCGCGGGACGAGCTTCGGCGCGGCGACCGAGGCCGAGGTCGAGCTCGCAGCGGAGATCGCCGACGCCGTCCCGTCGGTCGAGAAGGTGCGGCTCGTCTCCTCGGGGACCGAGGCGGCTATGAGCGCGCTGCGCCTCGCCCGCGCGTTCACGCAGCGCGACCGGATCCTCAAGCTCGCCGGAAACTACCACGGCCACGCCGACCCCCTGCTCGCCGAGGCGGGGTCGGGGCTCGCGACGCTCGGCATCCCGTCGTCGCCGGGCGTGCCGACCGCGGTCGCCGCGGACACGATCGTCGTCCCGTACAACGACGCGGACGCGGCCGCGGCCGCCGTGCTGAAGCACGGCGAGGGCCTCGCCGCGATCGTCGTCGAGCCGGTCGCCGCGAACATGGGCGTCGTCCCGCCCGCGCACGGCTACCTCGAGACGCTGCGGCGGCTGTGCGACGCCTCGGGGGCTCTGCTCGTCTTCGACGAGGTCATCACGGGCTTTCGCGTCGCGCGCGGCGGCGCCCAGGAACGCTACGGCGTCACGCCGGACCTGACCGTGCTCGGCAAGATCGTCGGCGGCGGGCTGCCGCTCGCGGCGTTCGGCGGTCGCGCGGACGTGATGGACCTGCTCGCGCCGGTCGGGCCCGTCTACCAGGCGGGGACGCTGTCGGGGAATCCGCTCGCCACCGCCGCGGGCCTCTCGGTGCTGCGGCGGCTGCGCGATCCCGCCGTCTACGCGGAGCTCGAGCGGCGGGCGGCGCTGCTCGAGGCGGGGCTGGCGCCGCACGGCCGCGTCCAGCGGGTCGGTCCGCTGCTGACGCTCTTCATGAGGAACGCGCCGGTGCGCGACTTCGAGGACGCGCGGGCCTGCGACGCCGAGCGCTACGGCGCGCTCTTCCGGCACGCGCTCGCCGAGGGTCTCTACCTGCCGCCGTCGCAGTTCGAGGCGCTCTTCCCCTCGCTGGCCCACGACGACGAGGCGATCGAGCGGACGATCGCGGCCGTGGGGAGCTTCGATGGCTGACCTGTGGGAGGCCATCGCCGGCGACGCGACGGCGGAGAGCGAGCTCTGGCGCGACTGCCTGCTGCCCGCGGAGAGTCGCGAGCGCTGCCCGGTCTTCTCCATCCTCGGCGACGACCGCCACGCACTCGGGCTGGAGACGATCTACGAGGGCTACCTCGTCCACTACGGCCGGCCGCGCCTGTTCGCGCCGCCGGACGAGGACACGGCCCTCCTGCTCGGCGACTACCTCTACGCGCACGGGCTCGTGCGCATCGCGGACGGGCACGAGGTCGCGGCCGTCGCCGACCTCTCGGAGCTGATCTCGCTCTGCAGCCAGCTGCGGGCGGAGGACGCCGACGGCGATGGGCCGCTCTGGGCGGCGACCGCCGCACTGCTCGGCCGAGGCGCCCTCGACGAGCCGCGCTCCGCGCTTCGGCTCCGCTCCGATCCCACCGCGCTCGACGCAGCTGCGCGCGAGACGGTCGGCGACGACGCGGTCGAGGCGGCGCTCGCCGCGCACGCGGGACGCGTCGGATAGATTCCCACCGTGCTCGCCGCCCTGTTCCTCCACCTGCTCGCGGTCGAGAGCGCGGCCCAGCAGGGCAGGAAGGTCATCTTCATGATGCTCGCCGTCGGCGGCATCTTCATCGGCGTCATCGCCTTCGGCGAGCTGACGCACTGGGCCACCAGGCGCCGCCGCAGTCGGTAGCCGTCAGCCGACGCTCTCGATGATCCGCACCAGCTCGTCCGTGCGGTAGCCCTGCTCGCGGGCGAAGCGGACGAGCTCGCGTGCCCGCGCGAGGACGGCGCCCTGCTCAGGCGTGCCGGCGACGCTGATCCCGCGGCCGCGGCGGAACTCGAGCAGGCCCTCGTCGCGGAGTAGGCGGAGCGAGCGGAGGACGGTGTTCGTGTTCACGTCGAGCACGGCCGCGAGGTCGCGCGCCGGCGGGAGACGCTCGCCCGGCTTCGCCTCGCCGTCCGCGATCGCGCGCCGGATCTCGGCGGCGACCTGGAGGTAGAGGTCGGTCGGTTCCTGCCGATCGATCTTGACGCGAAGCATTAGTGATAGGGATAATAGCACTATGGAATGGCACCTGCCTGGGCTCCCGTTCGACCTTCATCCATTGATCGCCGAGGCGAAGCGCCGGGCTCGGAGGAGGCGCTTCCTGATCGCGGCGATCGCGCTCGCGGCAGCGGGCGCGACTGCGGGTGTCGTGCTCACCGCGGGCGCCGGGAGTTCGGGCGCCGTTCCGTGGCTGCCGACGCGTCCGCAGCTCGGCTCGGCGAACCCGCCGCTCGCTCCCGCCTGCACGGCGTCGCAGCTGCGTGCCTCACTCTCTTTGCAGGGGGCGACGATGAGTCTCGTCGGCCCGATCTCGATCGTGAACCGGAGCTCGCAGCGCTGCTCGCTGCTCGGGCGTCCGAAGCTCTCGTTCGCGAACGCGACGTCGAAGTGGCGGGAGACGCGGTGGCTTCCGACTGGGAGCAGCCCGATCCCGTTCGACCCGCTCGCTCCGCCGCGTGGATCGCTGCGTGCCCTCGCGCCCGGAGAGCACGTGTCCGTGATGCTGTGGTGGTCGAACTGGTGCGGACGCGGCGCGAAGTCCGGCGGCAGCCTGACCCAGTCGCCCTCTGCGATCGTCCTTACTCCCCCCGGCGGCGGGCAGATTCGGCTCGCGCAGTGGCACGGCCTCGGCGGGCCTGTTTGCAACGGCGGGCCGGGATCGACGTCCCTCTTGCAGGCCGGGAATTTCACCCCCTTCGTCCCACAGGGCCCGCCGAGCTCGGCCCTGCCGCTGAAGGCGTCGATCGTCTCCGGCCCGCCGCTCCACGTGAAGGGCAGGCGCATCGTCGGGCCGACGCTCACCGCGCGCGCCGGAAGCTGGCTCTCGTACACCGTCGTGCTGACGAACCGCGGCAAGAAGCCGTTCCGCTTCGGCCGCACGTGCCCGGCGTACACGGAGGGGATCGGCGCGGACGAGAATCAGGCGTACATCCTCAACTGCCGTTCCGTCGGCCCGCTCGCATCGGGCCAGTCGGTCCGGTTCGCGATGCGCGTCCGCGTCCCCCGGCATCTGACGGAGCGGTTCCCGCCGCTCGGCTGGACGCTCGCACCGCACAGCTGGAACGCACCGCAGGCCCAGCCGGCCGTCGTCCGGATCCGATGATCGAGGCACCGGCCCGCCCGCCTCGCCCCGACGACGTCGAGCTCCTGATCCGCGAGGCGCGGGCGCGGCAGCGAAGGCGCTGGCTCGGCGCGGCGGTTGCAGTCGCCCTGCTCGCCGCCGCGGCGCTCGGAGTCGACTCGATCGCGGCCGGCAGGAGCCCGAGCGCTTCGAGCGCAGCCGGGTCGACGGTTGCCGTCAAGACCGGGAAGGCCTGCGGCGTCCGCGTCGCGTGGACGACGATCCTCAGCCGTAGCGGGCACGTCCTCTACCGCGAGCCGGCTCGGCGCACGATGGGGCACCGTGTGCAGTGCAGCGGCTCGAGCATCTGGGTCGTCTTCTTCAACGGAGTCGGCTCGAGCCAGGAGGCGTACTTCGGCGTTCACTCCGGCGACGGAGGTCGAACGTGGCGGCCGGTCTTCGCGGAGCCCTACTTCGGCTTGCACGCTCCGCACCAGCTCGTGATCGGCTACCTCGGCCCGTGGACGCTCGCCGGGTCCGCCGCGTACTTCATCGGATGGTGTCCTGCATGCGGCGCTGGGACAAACGCCCTCTGGGTGACGAAGAACGGCGGGCGAACGTTCCGGGAGTACGAAATCCCCGAGCTCACGGGCTACATGCCGGCCGCCATCCGGGTCGCGGGCCGCGGGGTCACGATTCGCGGCAAGCAGGTCGGACGCGGCGTGCGTCTGCGGAAGATCGTGACCGTGGCTGCGCAGTGACCGTG
The DNA here is from genome assembly GCA_035517075.1 of Gaiellaceae bacterium. Taxonomy (GTDB): domain Bacteria; phylum Actinomycetota; class Thermoleophilia; order Gaiellales; family Gaiellaceae; genus Palsa-739. The sequence goes on from DATIZN010000043.1 coordinate 53,963, forward strand.
CACGCGCCTCCGCCTGTCGCACCGCCCGAGCGGGACGAGCTCGAGGCACTGATCCGCGAGGCGCGGGCGCGGCAGCAGCGGCGGAGGCGACTCCTCACCCTCGCCGTCGTAGTCCTCGCGGCCGCGGCGATCCCGTTTCTCTACGTCGGCCTGCGCGGGAACGCGTCCGCCAGCGCGAGTCACGACCGTCCCGGCTCTCGCAACGGCGCTTCTGCCGGGGCGACGGTCGTGCCCAAGGAGCCGGCCGGCCTGGCGATCGCCGCGAACGGCGACCTGCTGGTCATCGACGACGATCGCAATCAGATCCTCGAGCGACTGCCCGACGGTGCCTTCCGCGTCTTCGCCGGAACGGGAAAGCTCGGCTTCTCGGGCGACGGCGGCCCGGCGGTGGACGCCGAGCTGAGCCGGCCCAGCGCGCTGGCGGTCGGCGCCGACGGCTCGGTGTACGTGGCCGACACAGGCAATAACCGCGTTCGCCGGATCGCGCCGGACGGGACGATCGGCACGATCGCCGGCAACGGCAAGCACGGCTGGGTCCGCGGCGGTGAGCCGGCGTTGTCGGCACCGGTCGAGTCTCCGGACGCACTCGCCTTCGATCGCAGAGGCCGCCTCTACGTCACGGCCGGCGGCTACGGCGAGGTGCTGCGCCTGAATGGCGACGGGACGCTGACCCGCATAGCCGGTGTCCGCGGGCCCGAGGGCGTGTGGGGGCTCGGACGTCGCGCCGCCGCCGTGTCCGTCGACGGCGCCGACGGTCTCGCGTTCGATCGCGCCGGGGACCTCTACCTCGCCGGCTTCAACACGAAGACACTGCTGATGGTCGACCGCCACGGGATCATGCGTGCGCCACTCGGGACAGGTACTGGCTTCTACCCCCGTGGCCCCGGCGGGCTCGTGACGGACCCGGGCGGGCACGTCATCGCGATGGACACGCAGAGGATCGTGGAGCTCGGCCGTCACGCCGAGAGAACGCTCTATAACTTCGACGGCAAGAAGGTCGCGCACGTCCGGAACTTCCTGCCGGACGGCCTCGCCGTCTCTCGCCACGGCGTCGTCTACACCGACACTTTCTACGGCAATGGCTGGGCGAGCGGGAGCGCGATCCTCGAGCTCGACATCGTCCGGGGACAGGCCAGAATCCTCTGGTCGCACCACGGTTCGTAGCCGGCCGTAGACTCGCCGCATGTCGGCGAAGGATCTCCGCGACTGGATCGCGCTGCTCGAGCGCGAGGGCGAGCTCGTCCGCGTCTCCGCCGAGGTCGATCCCGACCTCGAGATCACGGAGATCGTCGACCGCACCGTCAAGGCGGGCGGGCCGGCGCTGCTGTTCGAGCATCCGAAGGGCTCGGAGCATCCGCTCCTGATCAACCAGTTCGGAACGGAGCGGCGGATGTGTCTCGCTTTCGGGGTCGCGCGGCTCGACGACGTCGCGCAGCACGTCGCCGACGTGCTCGAGATACAGCCGCCGAGCGGGCTGATCGAGAAGGTGCGCGGCCTGCAGAAGCTCAAGTCGGTAGCCGACTCCCGGCCGAAGACCGTCTCGAAGGGCGCGTGCCAGGAGATCGTCCTCCGCGGCGACGACGTCGACCTCGGCCTCCTGCCGATCCAGCGCTGCTGGCCCGGCGACCCGGCGCCGTTCATCACGCTCCCGGCGGTCATCACCCACGATCCGAAGACCGGCGGCCGCAACCTCGGGATGTACCGGATGCAGGTGATCGACCGGAACACGACGTTCATGCACTGGCAGATCCACAAGGACGGGCGGGCCGACTACCTCGCCACCGACGGCAGGATCGAGCTCGCCGTCGCGCTCGGCCTCGACCCGATCACGGCCTACTCGGCGAGCGCGCCGCTGCCGAAGCACGTCGACGAGCTGATGCTCGCCGGCTTTCTCCGCGGCGAGCCGGTCGAGCTCGTGAAAGGCGTCACGGTCGGCATCGAGGTGCCGGCGCGCGCGGAGATCGTCCTCGAGGGCACCATCGAGCGCGACGAGGTCGGCGAGGAGGGCCCCTTCGGCGATCACACCGGCTACTACACGGCGGCGGAGCCGTTCCCGGTCTTCCACGTCACGGCGCTGACGATGCGGCGCGACGCCATCTATCCGTCGATCGTCGTCGGCAAGCCGCCGCAGGAGGACGCTTGGCTCGGGAAGGCGACGGAGCGGATCTTCCTGCCTGCGATCCGCACGACGGTGCCGGAGATCGTCGACTACGACCTGCCGGTCGCCGGCGCCTTCCACAACTGCTGCATCGTCTCGATCCGCAAGCAGTTTCCCGGCCATGCGGCGAAGGTCATGCACGCGCTCTGGGGGCTCGGGATGCTCAGCCTCACGAAGTGCGTCGTCGTCGTGGACGAGCACGTCGACGTCCACGACTATGCGCAGGTGCTCTTCTACGCCGGCGCGAACGTCGACCCCAGGCGCGACGTCGTCCTCTCGGAAGGCCCGCTCGACCATCTCGACCACGCGCCCGAGCGGCAGTTCTTCGGCGGCAAGCTCGGCATCGACGCGACCGCGAAGTGGCCGGAGGAGGGCGCGCGGCCGTGGCCCGCCGAGATCGAGATGAGCGACGAGGTCAAGGAGCTCGTCACGCGGCGCTGGACCGAGTACGGCGTCGGTTAGTTCCCTCCCCGCAACGCCGGCGTTTCCGATAAGACTTCGCCCTGGTGGAGCCGGAGCACCCGAGTCCCGACACCGAGCACGAGTCGCTCCACGAGGAGGCGCACCTGCCGCCGCCGACGCTGTGGCCCATCGGCTTCGCGATCGGCATCGTCGTCATCCTCGTCGGCCTCGTCATCGATCCCGAGCTGATCTCGGTGATCGGCGCGATCATCGCGATCGTCTTCGGCTTCCTCTGGGCGCGCGACGCGACCGCCGAGCTGCGCGGCCAGGCGGTCGTCGTCGAGCCGGAGCGGCGCGACCTCGTCGAGGCCGGCGAGGGGATGACGGCGCCGCCCGCCGACCAGCAGGGCGCGGCGCCGCCGGCATCCGAGGGCGCGAAGATCCCGCGCAGCCGCTTCCTCGAGGGAGCGACGCTCGGCCTCGGCGGCGTCATCGGCGGGGTGATCACCGTGCCCGTCGCCGGCTTCGCGCTGCTCCCGTCGTTCCTCGGCCAGAAGCAGCACAAGGTCGACATGGGGCCGGTCGCCGACTACGCGGTCGGGCGGTGGTACGTCGCGACCTTCATCGTCGACCCGGCGGAGGGAACCGTCTCTCGCCGCGCTGCCTTCGTCCGCAACAACGGCACCGTGAGCGAGGGCGGGAAGCAGGTGCCGAGCTTCACGGTCATCTCCAACCGCTGCACGCACCTCGGCTGCCCGACCCAGGCGAACGGGCCGAGCGGCTCGATCCTCGGACTGCCCACGCAGACGGAGCACACGGCGAACGGGAAGATCGAGCTCGACCCGGTCGTCCCCGCCGGCTACGGCTGTCCGTGCCACGGCAGCCAGTTCGACACCGAGGGCAACCGAACCGCCGGCCCGGCGGTCCGCGCGCTCGACCGCTACGAGTTCGAGGTCGACAACGGCCGCCTGATCCTGCTCAGCACGTACTCCGTCTCGCACGTGGTCGGGACGGGAGCGCAGGCGAAGATCTACAAGTATCGCCAGGCCGGCCCCGGCGAGCACGTCGACGGCCCGGAGCAGTGGTTCTATCCCCTCCAGCCGCCGCATCACTAGATGACGCTCCGCCGTCCACCGAGCCGCGCCGAGCTCCGCCGCGAGCGGATGGAGGAGCTCGTCAACTACCCGCTCGACTGGCTCGAGGAGCGCTCGGGGCTGATCGGCGGCGTCCGCTACTTCCTGTTCCGGAACGTCCCGTCCGACATCAACTGGATGCAGACGCTCGGCTCGGCCGCGCTCACGGCCTTCATCGTGCAGGCGATCACCGGCGTGATCCTCGCGATGTACTACGAGCCGACGCCGCAGGGCGCGTACCCGTCGATCGTCAACATCACCGACCACCTGACGATGGGCTGGCTCGTGCGCGGCATGCACCGCTGGGGCGCGAGCGTCTTCATCATCCTCATGTTCCTGCACATGGGCCGCGTCTTCCTCTTCGGCGCCTACAAATACCCGCGCGAGCTGAACTGGATCGTCGGCGTCCTCATCCTCGTCATGGGGATGATGGAGGGGTTCACCGGCTACCTCTTGCCGTGGGACCAGACCGCGTACTGGGCGACCGTCGTCGGCATCAACCTGAACGGGACGGCGCCGTTCTTAGGCCCCTGGATAGCCCAGTTCCTACGCGGCGGACAGGAGATCAGCGCCGACACGCTGACCCGCTTCTACTCGCTCCACATGCTCGTGATCCCGGGCGCGATCATCGCCCTCATCACGCTGCACCTCTATCTCGTGATCCGGCTCGGCGTCACCTCGCCGCCCTGGTCGAAGGAGGCGGCGGGGATGGAGCCGTCGGAGAACGGGCACGGCGAGCTGCGGCCGGGGCTGACGAGACCGGTCGCGCGCGGCGCCGCGGCCCAAGCGGAGCTCGGAGGTAGCGAATAGTGGCCGCCGTCCCGAAGGAGAAGCCGTCCGCGGTCGAGGAGAAGCGTGCCGGGTTCGCGCGCTACAAGGCCGACGTCAAGTCGCGCGGGAAGCCGTTCTATCCGTACGCGATGTTCCACGACACGGTGATGAGCCTCGTCGTCGTCGGCGTCATCGTCGGTCTCGCCGCGATCTGGAAGTGGACGTCGTTCGGGCCGCACCACGTCGGCACCAACCCCGGCCTGCTCGGGCCCGAATACGACGCGCCTGCCAATCCCGGCACGACGAGCTTCGTGCCGCGTCCGGACTGGTACTTCTACTTCCTCTTCTACCTGCTCCGGATCTTCAAGTGGCCGGAGTCGGTGTTCCTCGCCACGGTCGGCATCCCGACCATCTGCCTCATCCTCCTGCTCGCCCTCCCCTTCATGGACCGGCGGCGCGAGCGGAGGATCTCGACGCGGCCGGTGGCGATCGTCGCCGCCGCCCTGACCGTCCTCTCGATGGGCGTGCTCACCTGGAAGGGCGCAATCGCGAACGAGGCGCTCGCCTCCGAGGTCAAGCTGAACATCCCGCGCTGGATCGCCCAGGAGCACCTGCCGCCCGCGGCGAAGCCCGGAGTGACGCTCTTCGCCACCGCGGGCTGCACGGCCTGCCACACCTACGACGGCGCGGGCGGCTCCAACCTCGGTGCGCCCGACCTGACGGCGATCGGCTCGCGCATCACGAGCAAGACCTTCCAGATCCACCATCTCGAGTGCCCGTCGTGCGTCACGCCGGGCTCGCCGATGCCGTCCTTCAAATCGCTCGGACCGGCGCGGCTCGAGCAGCTCGCCACCTTCCTCGTGGACTCGAAGGGCACGCACTAGCAGGCGATCAGCAGCGACAATCCGGGGGGATGCACGTCTTCCTCGGGATCACGGGAGCCTCCGGCGCGCCCTACGCCGCGCGCCTGCTCGAGGCGCTCGCCGCAGCCGACACCGAGCTCGGCGTCTGCGCCTCGCGGGCCGGCATCGAGGTGCTCGCGACCGAGCTGTACGGCGACCCGACCCTGCCGCGGGACGAGACGCTCGCCCGGCTGCTCGAGGTCGCGCCCGGCGCCGCGACCGTCTACGACCCGGAGGACTGGAGCGCGCCGTACGCCTCCGGCTCGGCCAGGGTCGACGCCTACGTGATCTGCCCGTGCTCGATGGGGACGCTCGGGACCGTCGCCTCCGGCGCGATGCAGAACCTCATCCATCGTGCAGCCTCCGTCGCGCTGAAGGAGGAGCGGAAGCTCGTCGTGATGCCCCGCGAGACGCCGCTCTCGGCGATCCACCTCCGCAACATGCTCACGCTGCGCGAGGCCGGCGCGACGATCCTCGTCCTCGCGCCCGGCTTCTACCACGGCGCGCGCTCGGTCGACGACCTCGTCGACTTCGTCGTCGCCAGGGCGCTCGACCAGCTCGGGCTCGAGAACGCCCTCGTACCGCGCTGGGGACAGACGTGACGGTGGAGACCGGGCGTCTTCCAGCGGACGGCGTCCGCCGCATGTTCGACCGGATCGCGCCGGTCTACGACGTGATGAACCGCGTCATGACGGGCGGGCTCGACCGTCGCTGGCGCGCGGTGACGGTGCGCGAGGCGGTGCGGCCGGGCGACCGCGTCCTCGACGCCTGCTGCGGCACCGGCGACCTCGCGATCGCGGCGGGCGCGGCGGGCGCGGATCGCGTCGTGGGGGTGGACTTCTCCGAGCGGATGCTCGGGCGGGCGCGGCGCAAGGCGCCGGGGCTGGAGTGGGTGCAGGCGGACGTGCTCGCGCTGCCCTTCGACGACGGCAGCTTCGACGCCGCCGTCGTCGGCTTCGGCATCCGCAACGTCGAGGATCTCGGGGCGGCGCTGGGCGAGCTGCGGCGTGTCCTTCGCCCCGGCGGGCGGCTCGGCGTCCTCGAGATCACGACGCCCGGCGGCATTCTCGCCCCCTTCTACCGCCTCTGGTTCGACCGCGCCGTGCCGCTGCTGGGGCGCCTCCTCCCCGGCGGCGACGCCTACACGTACCTGCCCGCGAGCGTGCGGCGCTTCCCGCGCCCGCAGGAGCTGGGCGACCTCCTTGCTGCATCGGGCTTCGTCTCGGTGCGATTCCGGCTCTTTGCAGGGGGTATCGTGGCTCTGCACCTAGGGGAGGCGGAGTGAGCGCGACCACGCTCAGAGACATTCGGTCGGTGCCCGGCCTGGAGGACTATCTCGACGCGCTCGAGGAGCGGCTCGCGCGGACCGTCGCGAGCCATCCGGGCCTCGTCGCGGCCGTCGGCAACGAGGCGCTCGCCGCCGGCGGCAAGCGGCTGCGGCCCGCGCTCGTCTTCCTCTCGACGTCGGAGGGCGCCGAGCCGTCGCTCGCGGCCGGAGTCGCCGTCGAGCTCGTCCACATGGCGACGCTCGTCCACGACGACCTGATCGACCGCGCTCACTTCCGGCGCGGCAAGGCGGCCGCCTGGTCGCTCTACGGGCCCGACGCCGCCCGCGCCACCGGCGACTACCTCTTCGCCCGCGCCTTCGCGGAGCTGAGCGCGACGGGCGACGCGGAGGCGGTCGAGATCCTCGCCGACGCGACGCTCTGCCTCGCGCGGGGCGAGGCCCTGCAGCGGACGCAGACCCGCAACCCGTCGACGACGGTCGAGGCGTACCTCGACCGGTGCGCGCTCAAGACGGGTGCGCTGTTCGAGGCGGCGTGCCGGCTCGGCGGCGGCTCGGGCGAGTACGGCCTTGCGCTCGGCGTCGCCTTCCAGATCGCGGACGACGTCCTCGACTGCTCGGGCGCGACGATCGAGACCGGGAAGATCGCCGGCACCGACCTTCGCGACGGCACGCCGACGCTGCCGCTCCTTCTCGCCGCGCAGCAGGACGCCGTCGTCCGTGACGCGCTCGCCGGCGGCCCGATGGACGGCGCGCTCCTGCGCGTTGCCGCCACGGGCGCGTTGGAGCGTTCCCGGCAGGTGGCGCTCGACTACGCTAGCCGCGCCAGGGCGTGCCTCAACGGCGAGCTCCATCGCGACGAGCTCGAGGCGTTGACGCACGTCGTCGTCGATCGGGAAAGGTAGGGCCGCTTGGCGGTTCTGGACACGCTCGACACGCTCGCGCCGATCCGGGAGAAGGTGCTCGGCGGCGAGCGCCTCGACTTCGACGACGGAGTCGCGCTGATGGAGACGGACGACCTGCTCTCGCTCGGCGAGCTCGCCGACCTCGCGCGCCGGCAGCGCGGCGGCGGCGACGAGGTCTACTTCGTCCAGAACATCAACCTGTACCAGACGAACGTCTGCCGGGTGAAGTGCAAGTTCTGCGCGTTCGCGAAGACGCGCAAGCAGGATGACGCGTTCACGCTGACCGCAGACGAGTTCGTCGAGGACGCGCTCGCGCAGTACGAGGCGTCGCGCTTCACCGAGATCCACTGCGTCAACGGCGAGAACCCGCACGTCGAGCTCGACTACTACGCCGAGCTGCTGCGCAAGCTCAGGCAGGCGCTGCCCGACGTCCATCTCAAGTTCTACACGGCTTCCGAGATCCACCACATGTCCCGGCTCGAGGGCCGCACGCACGAGGAGGTCCTGAGGACGCTGAAGGACGCTGGCCTCGACTCGATGCCGGGCGGCGGCGCCGAGATCTTCGCCGACCGTGTGCGCGCGCTCATCGCGCCCGGCAAGGAGCATCCGGAGGAGTGGTTCGACGTCCACGACACCGCGCACCGGCTCGGGATCACGACGCAGTGCACGATGCTCTACGGCCACGTCGAGACCTACGAGGAGCGCGTCGACCACCTGCTTCGCCTGCGCGACCAGCAGGACCGCTCGGGCGGCTTCCTCTCCTTCATCCCGCTCGCGTTCCATCCGGAGAACACGGTCTTCGAGCGCCGCGGCTTCCGCTTCACGACCGGCGCCGACGACCTCAAGGTGATCGCGGTCTCACGGCTCCTGCTCGACAACATCCCGCACGTGAAGGCCTACTGGATCATGATGGGCCTCCCGCTCGCCCAGGTCGCGCTCCACTTCGGCGCGAACGACGTCCAGGGCACGGTCGTGCGCGAGAAGATCTTCCAGGCCGCCGGAGCGACGGCGGGCACCGAGCAGAAGATCGGCGAGCTCGTGCGCTTCGTCCGCGCCGCGGGCCGCGTGCCGGTGCAGCGCGACAGCCTCTACAACGAGCTGCGGCGATGGTGAGCGTTCGCCAGGCGATCGAGCGGATGTCGCTCGACGACTTCGCCGACATGCTCGCGCCGGACGTCGTCTGGATCGGGTTCCGGCCGCGCGAGCTCTGTCGCAACCGCGACGACGTGCTCGAGATGTTCGCCCGCATGCGCGAGCGCGAGCAGCAGCTGCGGCCGAGGATCGTCGCCGAGCAGGACGACCTCCTCGTCGTCGATCCGGGGCTCGACGGGCGGCACCACCTGCTCGTGCTCGACGACGGGCTCGTCTCGGAGGTGCGGGTCTATCCCGACCGGCGGTCCGCGCTCGCGGCGGCGGAGGACGCGGCGTGATCCGTCTGGGCCGTATCGCCTACGTCAACATGGCGCCGGTCTTCTATCGGGTCGAGACCGAGGTCGAGGAGGTGCCGGGCGTCCCGACCGAGCTGAACCGGATGCTCGTCGCCGGCGAGCTCGACACGGCGCCGATCTCCTCGATCGAGTACGCCCGCCACGCCGGCAAGCTCCGGCTGCTGCCGCGGCTCTGCGTCGCGTCGGAGGGCGCGGTCGACTCGATCCAGCTCGTCTCTCGTGCCCCGCTCGAGCAGGTGCGGGTCGTGGCTGTGACGCCCGAGTCGGCGACCTCGGTCGCGCTGACGAAGGTGCTGCTGCCCGAGGCGGCGCAGGTGCCGCTCGAGGCGTACGAGGCGGGCGAGGCGGAGGCGAAGCTCCTGATCGGCGACGCCGCGCTCAAGTCGGCGTTCGAGGATCCGACGCCGCACCACGACCTCGGCCGGCTCTGGCTCGAGCGGACAGGGCTGCCGATGGTCTTCGCCGTCTGGGCCTGCCCCGAGCCGCTCGCCGAAGGGCTCGAGGAGCTCGAGGACGCGCTCGTCTCGTCGGTTCGGCTCGCGCGCGCCGAGCCCGAGCAGCTCGCCTTCGAGGCGGCCGAGCGCTACGGCTATCCGGCCGGCTTCCTCGCGCGCTACTTCGAGAAGCTCCGCTACCGCTTCGGGCCGCGCGAGCGCGCCGGCCTCTACACGTTCCTCGAGCTCGCCCGCGACGCGGGCCTGCTCGAGACCGTGCCCGAGCTGCGCTTCGTCCAGACTGCGGGCGCGGCAGTCGCATGAGCGTGGCCGAGCGCAGCGCCGTCGGCGAGATCCTCGAGCGCGCCGTCTCGGGCGAGCGGATCACGGACGAGGAGGCGGTCGAGCTTCTCCGCTCGCGCGACCTCGTCGCCGTCGGCCGGGCGGCGAACGAGATCCGCAACCGGCTGCACGACCCGGAGCGGGTGACGTTCATCATCGACCGCAACCTCAACTACACGAACGTTTGCGTCACCGACTGCGACTTCTGCGCCTTCTACCGCAGCCCGGGCGACCAGCGCGAGGGCTACCTGCTGCCGAAGCCGGTCATCTTCAAGAAGATCGAGGAGACGCTCGCGCTCGGCGGCACAGGCCTCCTGATGCAGGGCGGCCACCATCCCGACCTCGGCGTCGACTACTACGAGGATCTCTTCCGGGAGATCAAGGCGCGCTACCCGATCCACCTGCACGCGCTCTCGCCGTCCGAGATCCTCCACGCCGCGCGCCGCTCGAAGCTCACCGTGCCCGAGACGCTCGTGCGGCTGCGCGACGCGGGCCTCGACTCGATTCCCGGCGGCGGCGCGGAGATCCTCGTCGACCGCGTGCGCGACGTCATCGCGCCGAAGAAGACGAAGACGAAGGAGTGGCTCGGCGTGATGCGCGAGGCGCACCGGCTCGGCATCTCGACGACCGCGACGATGATGTACGGCCACGTCGAGACGCTCGAGGAGCGAGTCGAGCACTTCCGTCGGATCCGCGAGCTGCAGGACGAGACCGGCGGCTTCCGGGCCTTCTTCTCCTGGACGTTCCAGGACGACGGCAACCGGCTCGTCTCGCTCGTTCCCGTCGAGGCCCGGCCGACGTCCTTCGACTACCTCCTCACGCAGGCCGTCTCGCGGATCTACCTCGACAACGTCCCCCACATCGGCTCGTCGTGGGTCACGCAGGGGAAGAAGATCGGCCAGGTCGCGCTCGGGTTCGGCGCCGACGACCTCGGCAGCGTGATGATCGAGGAGAACGTCGTCTCGGCCGCCGGGACGACGCACCGCACGAGCGCCGACGAGCTCGCGCACCTGATCCGCTCGATCGGCAAGGTGCCGGTGCAGCGCGACACGCTCTACCGGCCGCTCAGAGTCTGGACCTGACGCCCGCGAGGCCGCTCCGGACGAAGTCCGGCTGCGCGGTCCGAACCCCGTACTCGACCTCGAACCACGGCCCGAGCCGGTGGTACACGGACGCGCGCCGGCGCAGCTCGTCGTCGACCTCCCAATCCGGGAACGCCCCGTTCAGGAGCCAGGCGTAGTCGATCGCGGGGTCGCCGATCTGCGCGCTCGCCCAGTCGATCACGCCGACGAGACGTTCGCGCCGAACGAGCAGGTGCTCGGGGCCGAGGTCGCAGTGCGCGAGCGCGGGCTCGAAGCCGGTCAGCGTCTCGACCTCTTGCAAGAGGCCTTCGGCGCGCGGTCGCTCGTCGGGGTCGAGGCGCGGCAGGACGAGGGCGCGGAAGATCTCCACGTTCACGCGCCACGCCTCGAGCCAGTCGGGCTCCGAGAGGTCGAGCGCGCTCGCGTCGAACGAGTGCAGCGCGTCGAGAAACGCGCGCACGCCCTCCGGGTCCTCGTTCTGCAGCGGCTCACCGTCGATCAGCCGGTAGACGACGAACGCGGGCCTCTCGGAGACCTGCTCGAAGCGCGGGATCTCGATCGGGAGCGAGGGAGCGAGCCGCGGCAGCAGCGCCGCCTCCTTCGCGAGCGTCGCGTTCCACTCGCCGGAGCGCGGAATGCGCAGCACCCACTCGTCCTCGAGGATCAGGATCTTGAAGTCCCAGCCCTGGTCGACCTCGACGAGCGGCGTCTGCACGACCGTCAACCGTAACTAGACTCGCGCGCGTGCTCGTCGCGAGCGTCTCCTCGAGCTTCACGTCAGCGGTTGCGAGCCACGGCGTCTACGCGGTCTTCGGCCTGCTCGCGCTCGGCGCGGTGCTCCCCGTCGCCAGCGAGCTCGTCGCGCTCGTCGGCGGCGCCGTCGCGGCCGGCGTCCTCTCGGGTGCGAACGGGGTCTCGGTCCTCGGCGCGCAGGTCGGCTTCGGCGCCGGCGCCTACGTCGCGATCGCCGTCGCGGCGACGCTCGGCTACTTCGCCGGAGCGCTCGCCGGCTGGCTCCTGGGGCGCTTCGGCGGGCGCGAGCTGCTCGAGCGCCGCGGCCGCTGGCTGCACGTGACGCCGGAGCGGCTCGAGCGCGCCGACGCGTGGTTCGAGCGCTGGGACCGGCCCGGCGTGCTGCTGGGGACGATGACCCCCGTCGTCCGCTCGTTCGTCGCGATCCCGGCCGGGATCTTCGAGATGCCGCTCGCGCCGTTCGCGGGGCTTGCCCTCGTCGGCGCCGCCGTCTGGTCCTTCGCATTCGCGGGCGCGGGCTACGGCCTCGGCGCAAGCTACGACCGCTTCGAGCACGACTTCCGCTACGTCGAGTACGCGATCGCGGCGGGCCTCGTGCTCCTCGTGGCGTATCTCCTCTATCGGTGGCTGGCCCCGGCTAGAGTGGCTCGCAATGAACACGATTCCGCTCGTTGACGTCAAGGCCGAGTACGGCCACCTGATTCCGCGGCTCGAAGCCGCCTTCCGCTCCGTTCTCGACTCCGGCGCCTTCGTGCGCGGCCCCGAGTTCTGGGCCTTCCAGGAGGAGGCCGCCGACTACCTCGGCGTGAAGCGCACCGTCGGCGTCGCGAACGGCACAGACGCGCTCGTTCTCGCCCTCGATGCGCTCGAGATCGGCCCCGGCGACGAGGTGATCTGCCCGGCGTTCACGTTCTACGCGACGGCCGAGTCGATCGCCCGCCGCGGCGCCACTCCGGTCTTCGCCGACGTCGACGCGGCCACGCTCAACCTCGACGCCGACGACGTCGCGCGCAAGGTCACGAGCCGAACGCGGGCGATCATGCCCGTCCACCTGTTCGGCCGCCCGCTGGAGATCGAGCCGCTGCTCGAGCACGGCGTGCCCGTGATCGAGGACTCGGCGCAGGCGTTCGGTGCTCCCGGCGTCGCGCAGAAGGGGACGATCGCGACGTACAGCTTCTATCCGACGAAGAACCTCTTCTGCCTCGGCGACGGCGGCCTCGTCGCGACGAACGACGAGGAGCTCGCCGAGCGCGTCCAGGTGCTCGCCTTCCACGGCTCGCGCGACAAGACCGACTTCGACTTCGTCGGCTACAACTCGCGCCTCGACGAGGTGCAGGCGGCGATGCTGCGGATCTTCCTGCCGGAGCTCGCCGGCTGGAACGAGGGACGCCGCGCTGCGGCCGCCCGGTACGCGGAGCTCGGGCTCGGCGAGCTCGTCGAGCTGCCGCACGACGAGCCCGGCCACATCTACCACCTCTTCGTCTGCCGCTCGGCCGAGCGCGACGCCGTGCGCGCCGCGCTGACCGAGGCGGGGATCGCGTCGGCGACGTACTACACGACGCCTCTGCACCTGCAGCCGGCGCTGCACTTCCTCGGCTACGAGCCGGGGTCGCTACCGGTGACCGAGCACGTCGCGACGGAGAACTTCTCACTGCCGCTCTGGCCCGGGATCCCGGTCGAGACGCAGGAGCGGGTCGTCGACGTCGTCCGCTCGGCGGTCGGCGTCGCCAGCGGCGTCTGATGCGCAACCTGCTGTCACCGCACAGGCTGTGGCAGCTGCTGGTGGACGCCGCGATCGTCGCCGCCTCGTGGTGGCTCGCGTTCTCGCTGCGCTTCGACAACGCGTGGCCGCACTACTACGTGACCCTGTTCCGGCGGACGATCCTGCTCGTCCTCCTGCTCAAGCTCGCCGTCTTCGTCGCGTTCGGCTTCTACAACCGCTGGTGGCGCTACGTCTCGATCCGCGACATGTGGGCGGCGGCGCGAGGCGTCGCCGTGGCGTCGCTGGTCGCCGACCTGACCGTCTATCTCGTGGAGCCGGTGCACGGCTTCCGCTTGCCGCGGTCGATCGCCGCCATCGACTTCATCCTCACGCTCCTGCTCATCGCAGGCTCGCGACTCGTCGCCCGCACTGCGATCGAGCGGCCCGGCCTCACGGTGGTCGCGCGCGGCAAGGAAGTCGTCGTCGTCGGGGCGGGCGACGCCGGGCGGCTGATCGTCCAGGAGATGCAGCGCTCGCGGATGCTCAACTACACGCCGATCGGCTTCGTCGACGACGACCCGCGGAAGCGGCACACGCGGATCATGGGAGTCCGCGTGCTCGGACGGATCGACGAGCTGCCGCGGCTGCTGCGCGAGCACAAGCCCGACGAGCTGCTGATCGCGATGCCGTCGGTCTCGGGCGACGTGCGCCGCCAGATCGTCGAGCGGGCACAGGAGCTGCAGATCCCGGTGAAGACGCTGCCGGGGCTGTACGAGCTCATCAGCGGCGAGGTCGGCCTCGCGGGGCAGATCCGTCCGGTGCAGGTCGAGGACGTGCTCGGGCGGGAGCAGGTCGAGGTCGACTTCCACGAGGTGGCGTCGTACCTCGAGGATCACAGCGTGCTCGTCACCGGCGCGGGCGGCTCGATCGGCTCCGAGCTCTGCCGCCAGATCGCGCGCGTGCGCCCGTCGCGGCTGATCCTCGTCGACAACGCCGAGGGGCCGCTGTTCGAGATCGAGCGCGAGCTCGTCGACGAGCGGAGCTTCACGGCAGTCGTGACGAAGCTCGTCGACGTGAAGGATCGCAAGGCGCTCCGTCGCGACGTGTTCGAGAAGTACCGGCCGACCGTGGTCTTCCACGCGGCGGCCTACAAGCACGTCGCGATGCTCGAGACGCATCCGGTCGAGTCCGTGCGCAACAACGTCATCGGGACGCGCGTCCTCGCCGAGCTCGCCGCCGAGTTCGGCGTGGAGCGCTTCGTCTTCATCTCGACGGACAAGGCCGTCAACCCGAAGACGGTGATGGGCCAGTCGAAGGCGCTCTGCGAGTGGATCGTCGAGTCGTTCGGGCACCGTCGCGACGTTCCGACGCGCTTCGTCGCCGTCCGCTTCGGCAACGTCCTCAACTCCTCGGGCAGCGTGATCCCGATCTTCCGCAAGCAGATCGAGCGGGGTGGGCCCGTCACGGTCAGGGATCCCGAGATGACGCGCTTCTTCATGACGATTCCGGAGGCCGTGTCGCTCGTCGTGCAGGCGGGCGCGATGGGCGGCCGCGGCCGGGTGTTCGTCCTCGACATGGGCGATCCGGTCAAGATCCTCGACCTCGCGCGCAACATGATCCGCCTCTCCGGCAAGGAGCCGAGGCTGCCGGACGAGGAGGCTGCCTCGCCGCGCGACGTCCGGATCGTCTTCGTCGGCCCGAAGGGCGGCGAGAAGATCCACGAGGAGCTCTGGGCCGACGACGAGGCTCGCGGCGCCACGACGCACCCGAAGATCATGAGGCTGAGCCGCCCGCCGGTCGATCCGGAGTGGCTCGAGTCGCAGCTCGCCGAGCTCGAACGGCTCGCCGACGAGGGCGACACGCTCGAGGTCGTGGCGAAGCTCGGCTCGATCGTCCGCGAGCCGGTGCGACTCGGGCCGCCGAGCCTCTCGGACACGGGCAGCTATCAGCTCGTGCGCGAGGAGCTACGCGTCGAGGGCGGAGAGGAGTAGCCGCAGCAGCTCCGCCGGGTCGCGGCGCGCGCGCGGCGCGCCCGATTCGTCCCGCTTCTGCAGCTCGAGGGCGCGGGGGTCGGTGAGCGGCTTCAGCCGCCCGTCGCGGATCAGCTCCTCGTCGACTCCGCCCAGCCGCCCGCCGTAGGTCGTGTAGACGGGCACCCCGAGCGCCGCCGCCTCGCGGTTCATCGTGCCGCCCGCCGAGACGACCACGTCGGCGAGCGCGATCAGGCTCTGCGCATCGACGGCGCCGCCCGGAACGACCACCGACGGCAGCTCGAGCGAGCGGACGAACGCACGCTGCTCCTCGGTCCGCGGCAGCACCACCGCGTGCACGTCCCCGAGCCGCCCCAGATGGTCGAGCGTCTGCGGAAAGAGCGGGTTCGAGTGCCGGTGGTACAGAGAGACATCGGGCGGCGGGCGCAGCACCGCGAGCACGCGAGACGGGTCGACGCCGAGGCGGTCGAGGAGCGACCGGTCCGGCTCGAAGTCGGCGAGGTAGTACTCCTCCTTCAGGCCCGGGTACTGGAGAAGCTTCGGCGGGGCGACGCCGTAGGGCCGCAGCCGCTCGGGCGGGATGGCGGCGGGCACGACGACGCGCGTCGCGGCGCGGCAGCCGAGCTGGTGCTGGAGCGTCGCGAACTCGTAGTCGAAGGTCGTCGAGCTCGGGATGCCGAGACGGCGCGCCGTGATCGTCAGCTCGTGCGAGCCGTGCGCGAGCGCGACGTCGAAGCCGCGCCCCTTCCCCCAGCGACGGAGCGCGCCGAGCCGGTGCGTCATCTGGCGCGCCTTCTGCAGGCGCGAGCGGCCGCCGTGCCGTCCGACGACCTCGTCCGCCTCGAGACCGTGGAGCTCGAGCAGCTGCAGCGTCTGCGCGTAGTCGCGCGCCGTGATCTGCACCTCGTCGCCGTGCCCGCGCAGGATCTCGACGAGGGGCCGGAAGACGAGGACGTGCGCCGGCGCGGTCATGTCCACCCAGACGCGCACTAGAGCCGCTCCACGACGCGGAAGCGGAGCGCGACGATCTGCGTGTCGGGCTCGATCGGCCGCTCGAAGAAGCGCTCGTGCGCGAGCCGCCAGTCTTCGACCGACCCGAACGCCTCGGCCTCGTCGCGCACGAACTCCAGGTCGATCTCGGCCGCCGGCACGACGCGTGCCTCGGTCAGCTCGACGATCGCGACCGGATCGTCGTCGTAGTCGTGCAGCAGGTACCGGTCGCCGGCCTCGCCGACCTCCTCGCCGTCCGCCTCGTACTCCTCGAGCAGCCCGGAGGTCGCCGTCTTCTCGCCGGACAGGACGGCTTCGACGAGCCGGCGCCGGAGCTCCGTGCGCGGATAGCCGAGCTCGAACGGCGGCAGGTCGCTCACGCGGCGAGCGCCTCCATCCGGGCCGAGTAGAGGCGCGGCGGCTCCTGCTCGACGTGCCGCTCGTACCAGAGCGTGAAGGCGAGGAGGCCCCAGAGCTGCCGGCTCCAGTCCTCGCGCCCGGCGGCGTGCTCGTCGAGGAGGCGCGCCACAGGCTCGGGCCGGAAGAAGCCCTGCCGCGCGAGGTTCCCCGTCGAGAGCGTCTCCCGGGCGAACGGCTCGAGCTCGCCGCGCAGCCAGGCCGCCGCCGGGATCGAGAAGCCGCGCTTGCGGCCGTGCACGACCTCCGCCGGCAGCAGCGGCTGAGCCGCCTTCCGCAGCAGCACCTTCTTCGCGAGCCCGCGCACCTTCAGCCGCGTCGGCAGGGCGAACGCGAGGTTCGTCACGACCGGATCGAGGAACGGCACGCGCGCCTCGAGCGAATGCGCCATCGACGCCCGGTCGGTCTTCACGAGCAGGTCGTCGACGAGGTAGACGCCGAAGTCGACGTCCTGCAGCCGCGCGAGCTCGGGCGCGCCCTCGGTCTCGGCGTAGCGGGCGCGATAGACGTCCACCGGGTCGAAGGCAACGCGGCGGGC
Organism: Gaiellaceae bacterium; assembly: GCA_035517075.1. Lineage (GTDB taxonomy): Bacteria > Actinomycetota > Thermoleophilia > Gaiellales > Gaiellaceae > Palsa-739. The sequence goes on from DATIZN010000043.1 coordinate 71,216, forward strand.
CGTCAGCTCGGCGCGCGCCTCGGGAGAGAAGATCTCCTTCCAGCCGTGATGCCGCTCGAGCGGCGGCAGGTGGGCCGCGCGGACGAACCGCTTCGCCTTGTAGTCGAGGCTCGCCTTCCGCGTCGATGCGGGCAGCGCCTCGACGAGCGGCCGCGCGAGGCGTGCGAGCGGCGCGGCCCGGTCGGCGATCAGGTCGGCCGCGTACGTGTAGTAGCCGCCGAACAGCTCGTCGCCGCCCTCGCCCGACATCGCCACCTTGACGTGCTCCGCCGCGAGTTGCGAGACGAGATAGGTCGGCAGCGCCGAGGAGTCGGCGAACGGCTCGTCGAACGCCTCGGCGAGCGCGCGCAGGAGGACCTCCGGCTCCGGCCGGACGAGCAGCTCGTGGTGCTCCGTTCCGTACCGCTCGGCGACGCGGCGCGCGTCGGCCCGCTCGTCGAAGCTCCGCTCCGCGAAGCCGATCGTGAACGTGTGCACCGGCTCGCTCGTCTCCTGCGCCGCGAGGGCGGCGAGCACCGCCGAGTCGACGCCGCCGGAAAGCAGCACGCCGACCGGCACGTCCGAGAGCAGATGGGCGCGTACGGAATCTCGCAGCCGTGCGCGCAGCTCCTCGACGACCTCCGCCTCGTCGCCGGCGCGCAGCTCGCCGCCCGCGGCCGGCGCCGGCCGCGCGTAGCGCTCGAGCCGGGCCTCTCCGCGCTCCCACACGAGCAGGTGCCCGGCCGGCAGCTTCCGGATCTCGCGGAAGATCGAGTACGGCGCGGGGATCGAGTTGAAGGCCAGGAACGCCTCGAGCGCGTCGAGGTCGATCTCGCCGCGCGGCAGCGCTCGCACCTCCGAGGCGAACCGGAGCTCACCGCCCGCGTGCCGGTAGTAGAGCGGCTTGATCCCGTAGGGATCGCGTGCGAGCACGAGCCGCCCGCGGGGCGCGTCGCGGATCGCGATCGCGAACATCCCGCGCAGCCGCTTGGCGAAGCCGAGATCGTGCTCCTCGTAGAGGTGGACGATCGCCTCGGTGTCGCAGCGCGTCCGGAAGACGTGGCCGGCGCGCTCGAGCTCGCGCCGCAGCTCGGGATAGTTGTAGATCTCACCGTTCTGGACGACGATGCAGCTGCCGTCCTCGTTCGCGAGCGGCTGGTCGCCGTGCTCGAGATCGACGATCGAGAGCCGCCGCGCCGCGAGCGCGACCGAGTCGTCGGCGTGCTCGCCGCCGCTGTCGGGGCCGCGGTGGACGAGCAGCTCGCTCATCGAGCGCAGCGCGTCGAAGTCGGGCGCGCCGTCGACGCTCGCGATCCCGCAGATCCCGCACACGGCCCTACCTTAGGCGTCGGGACGAACGATCCCGCGCAGCGACTGCCTGAGCACGCGCCACGCGGTTGCGGCGACCGTCCGGAGGTAGAGCTGCACCGATCGGTCGGCGATCCACTCGAGGTCGTGCGCGAGCTTCTCGGCCATCGATGTCTCGTAGCCGCGCCGCACCTGCGCGAAGCCGGTCAACCCGGGCCGCACGACGAGCCGTTGCCAGTACGCCGGCAGCTCGACGGCGAGCTGCTCGAAGAAGACGGGCCGGATCGGCCGCGGTCCGACGAGGCTCATGTCGCCGCGGACGACGTTGACGAACTGCGGCACCTCGTCGAGCTGCGTCGCCTTCAGCCAGCGCCCGATCGGCGTGAACTCCGTCTGCGTCCGCTGGACGAGCTCCTCGCCGAGATGAGCGCCGAGCCGTTGCTCGGCTCCCAGGCGGAGCGTCCGGAACTTGTACATCGTGAAGATGCGGCCGCCGCGGCCGACTCGCTCGCCCCGGTAGAGGATCGGCGTCCCGCTCGTGACGACGACGAGTACCGCGATGAGCAGCGAGACCGGCAGCAAGACGACGAGGAAGAAGGCCGAGAGCGCGAGGTCGAGCACGCGCAGGAGCGTGTCCCGCTGGCGCCCCGGCGTCGCGAGGGCGAGCTGCCGGTAGCCGCGGATGAGCGTGTCCTCGATCCGCGTGTTGGGCACGAGCGGATCGTAGAGCGACGGCCGGATCTGCGGAGGCGGCCGCGGGGAATAAGGTGCGCTTATGGACACGAGGCAGCTCGCGGCGTTCTGCGCCGTCGTCGAGCGTCGGAGCTTCTCCCAGGCTGCCGACCAGCTCGGCGTGACCCAGCCGGCCGTCAGCCTCCAGATCCGCTCGCTCGAGAAACGGCTCGGCCAGCAGCTCCTCGACCGCTCCGGCCGCCGGGTCGAGCCGACCGAGGCCGGCATCCGGCTCTATCGCGGTGCCCAGCGCCTGCTCGCCCTCGAGGAGCAGCTGCTCGGGGAGCTCGGCGAGGAAGCGGAGGGCGAGCTCGGGGGACGGCTCGAGATCGGCGCGTCGACCGGGCCCGGAGGAACCGTCGTGCCCGTCGTGCTCGGCGAGTTCCAGCGTCTCCATCCGCAGGTGCAGGTCGCTCTCAGCGTCTCCGACACGCACACGGTCGTCGAGCAGGTCGCGCGGCGAGAGCTCGAGCTCGGCGTCGTGGGCGCCGCGCGCCGGCACCGCGGCGTCTCCTTCGAGACGTTCTTCCGCGACGAGGTCGTGCTTGCCGTCCAGAAGGGCCACGGCCGCGCCGGGAAGACGATGACGCTCGCGGAGCTGCAGGTGGAGCCCCTCGTCCTCATGCAGGAGGGCGCCGGCGTCCGGCAGGTGATCGAGGAAGAGCTCCGCGAGCTCGGCGTCCGCCTGCGCGACCTCGACGTCCGGCTCGAGCTCGGACTGCAGGAGTCGGCACGGGCGGCCGTGCTCGCCGGCTACGGCGCGACGTTCATCTCCCGGAACGCGATCGAGGCCGACCTCGCGGCCGGCACGCTCGCCGTCGCGCGCGTCGAAGGGCTCGAGCCGTCGCGGGAGATCCAGCTCGTGCGATCGACCGGCAGGGCCGAGACGCGCGCCGCGCAGGCGTTCGTCGCATTCGCCCGGGCGCGGCTCCAGCCCCCGGGGAATGCGTGATCGTCCGCTGGGGCCTCGTCGCGCTGCCGGAGGTCTGCGCAGCGGCGGGCGTGTCGTCGCCCCTGCTCGTCGCGAGCGGCCGCTGGGACGAGCTCGAGCTGCCCCTGGAGCCGTCAGCCCACTGGCGCGACGTGCCCTCCGACCGGATCGCGGCCGTCGCGGCTGAAGCCGCGGGCGCCGGCGGCATCGTCGCGGTCGGCGGCGGCAGCGCCGTCGACCTCGCCAAGGCCGTCTCGGCCGAGACCGGTTTGTCGCTCGTCTCCGTCCCGACGACGTACGCCGGTGCCGAGTGGACGACGTACTACGGCATCCGCGATGCGGCCCGGCGCACGCGGGGCGGCGGCGGCGACGCGCGACCGGCGGGGATCGTCTACGAGCCCGAGCTGACGCTCGACCTCCCGGCCGAGATCACGGTCGGCACCGCGATGAACGCGCTCGCGCACTGCGCCGAGGCGCTCTACGCGAGAGGACACAATCCCGCCGCCGACGCCGAGGCGCTCGCCGGCGCGCAGCTGATCGCCGGGTGGCTCTCGCAGGTGGTCGCCGCCCCGCAGGAGATCGAGGGCCGAACGGAGCTCCTGCGCGGCGCCTGCCACGGCGGCGCGGCGCTCGCCGGCTCGAACCTCGCTCTCGCGCATGCGCTCGCGCAGGCGGTCGGCGGCCGCTACGGGCTGCCCCACGGCACGCTCAACGGCATTTTCCTGCCGCCTGTTCTCCGCTTCAACGCCACCCTCGTGCCGGACGCCGTACGCCGCTTCGGCGAGGCGATCGGCGCTCCCGACGACCCCGCCGCCGGCGTCGAGCGGCTCGCCTCGCTCGCCGGGCCGACGCGGCTGCGCGAGCTCGGGATCCCGGCGGGCGACCTGCCCGAGCTCGCCGCCCTCGCGGCCGGTCGCGGCGGGAACCGCGCCAACCCGAGGCCGGCGAGCCCGGACGAGATCGAGTCGTTGCTGGGCGGAGTCCTCTAGCCGCTGAAGAGCCTGGTCAAGCCGTGTCCGCCGCCGACGTTGGCGAGCACGAACGCCAGCACGGTGAGGGCGACGAGCACCACCACGGCGCCGACGATCAGCCTTCTCATCCGCTCGCCACCTGAGTCGTGCCGCCCGTGTCGGTGCGATTGACGTCGATCCAGCGGTTCTCGTGCAGCGTGATCCAGGGAATGACCGTGGGACACGCGAAGCCCGCCGACGAGCGCATGGTGAACCACGGATAGCCGATGCCGCCGCTGATGAGGGCACTCGACGTCCAGTTCGTGGCGCAGAGCGTGCCGCTTCCGGTCACGCTCGTGCTCCGGTACGTGATCCGCTTGGCGAGAACGGCGCACCAGTAGGTCGTGTCGGTGAGGCGCTGCTGGTAGGGCCAGGTGCCCCACTCGTGCCAGTCGGCGGTGGCCCAGCACCACGTGGGGGTGAGCGCGCCGCTCAGGGCGTCCGGGACCTCGGTTTCGCCCACCGCCTGCTGCGCCGAGAGCGTGGGGTCGATCCAGGTAACCGCGTCCGGCACGGCGGCGGCCGAGAGCGCCTCGCTCGGCGACACGATCCAGCTGGACGACCCGCTCTCGACGGACGCTGCGTCGGCGGCGAGCGCAGCGGCGACGTCCGGGTCGAGCGGAGTTGCGCCGGGATCGGATGAGTCCGCGCGCGCGGCGCCGGCGCCTACCGCAAGCGCTGCGAGCAGTGCCGCCCCCGCCGCGGCGAGTCGTCTGGACATCGTGACCTCCTCCTGGTTGGGCGATGCGTCGGACGGTCACCGTAGCGTTGTCTGTCCTGACAATCAAGATGGCTCTTTCTGCCATGTCCCCTTCGCGCAAAGATAAGCAAACCTCATGCGACGCATTAGGCGCAGCCGGTTATACTCGGCCTGCTGTGACGGAAGACGGCCGCTTCGACGTCCTCGTGATCGGCAGCGGGGCCTCCGGGCTCTCCGCCGCCGTCGGCGCCGCGCGGGCCGGCGCCCGCGTCGCTCTCGCGACGAAGGGCTCGATCCAGGCCTGCAACTCCGCGAAGGCGCAGGGCGGCATCCAGGCGGCCGTCGGCCCGGACGACTCTCCCGAGCTCCACGCGGAGGACGTCTGGCGCAGCTCGCACGAGACCGCCGATCGCCGGCTCGTCGAGATCCTCGCGTCCGAGGCGCCGGCCGCCATCGCCTGGCTCGAGCAGCTCGGCGTCGACTTCTCACGGGACGACGACGGCACGTACCGGCTGGCGCGCTGCGGCGGCGCCTCCGCCCGCCGGCTCCTCCAGGTCGGCGACCGCACCGGCCACGCGGTCACGTCGGCCCTGCGCGGCGCCGCCGAAGGCGACGGCATCTCCTTCTTCCCGAAGTCGCCGCTGCAGGAGCTCGAGCGGACGGAGAACGGCTGGCGGGCGCAGTGCAACGGCCGGACGATCGCCTCCTCGGCCGTCGTTCTCGCCGCCGGCGGCCGCTGCTTCGCCGAGGCGGCCGAGCGGGGGGAGCTCTCGACCAACCACCCGCACGCGACGGGCGAGGTGATGCAGCTCGCGCTCGGGCTCGGGGCCGAGGCGCGCGACCTCGACGCGCTCCAGTACCACCCGAACGGCGGCGTCTGGCCCGAGTCGCTCCAGGGCTACTCGATCCCGGAGACGGCGCGCGCCTACGGCGCCGTCCTGCTCAACGCCGACGGCGAGGAGTTCTGCGACTCGCTCGGCCCGCGCGACGAGGTCAGCGAGGCGATCTTCGCCGAGGTGGAGAAGGGGAAAGGCGTCGAGTCGCCCGCGGGCCGTCCCGCGGTCTGGCTCGACACGACGCGGATCGCGGAGCACGACGCCGAGCGCTCGCTGCCGTACATGCTCCGCCGCTATCGCGCCGCCGGGGTCGACCCTCTGCGGGAGCCGATCCTCACGTACCCGGTCCTCCACTACCAGAACGGCGGCCTCGTGATCGACACGGACGCCGAGACGACCGTCGAAGGGCTCTATGCCTGCGGCGAGATCGCCGGCGGCACCCACGGCCGCAACCGGATGATGGGGAACAGCCTGCTCGAATGCGCCGTCTTCGGAAGGAGGGCCGGACGTGCCGCAGCTGCTCGACACTGACCTCCAGCAAGCCGTCGCCGACGCGGCGGCGCATCTCTACGTGTGGGCGCTGAAGGACATCCCGCAGGACCTCCGCGACGCGCTCGCCGACGCGGCCGAGCGCGAGACCTCCATCCCCGGGCGGCGCGTCCTCTCGACGATCCTCCGCAACGTCGACGTGGCCGACAGCGAGAAGAACCTCGTCTGCCAGGACACCGGCATCGCCGTCTACACATGCCACGTCGGCGAAGCCTTCCCGCTCCACCCGGCCCGGATCTACGAGGCGCTGCGCGAAGGCACCGCCCGCGCCACCCTCGAGCATCCGCTGCGCTCGAACGCCGTCCACACGATCACGCGCGAGAACACGGGCCCGAACGTCGGCCATCGGCTGCCGATCGTCCACTGGGAGTTCGTGCCCGACTGGGACGGGATGGACGTCAAGTGCGTGCCGAAGGGCTCGGGCTCCGAGAACATGAGCTTCCTCAAGATGTGCGTCCCCGCCGACGGCGTGAAGGGGATCAAGCAGTTCGTGCTCGAGTCGATCGTCGGCGCCGGCGGCAAGCCCTGCCCGCCCGGGATCGTCGGCGTCGGGATCGGCGGCTCCGCCGACTACGCGATGTACCTCGCGAAGGAGGCGATCGCGCGGCCGATCGGCACGCGCAACGCGGATCCCCACGTCGCGCAGCTCGAGGAGGAGCTGTTCGAGCTCCTCAACGAGACCGGCATCGGCCCGATGGGGCTCGGCGGCGACGTGACCGTCCTCAACTGCCACATCGAGCACGCCGACACGCACATGACCCTCAACCCCGTCGCGGTCAACTACCAGTGCTGGGCCGCGCGGCGCGCGACCGCGCACGTGGCCGCCGACGGCAGCGTCGACTACGACCGGGAGGCCTGAGATGGCCGTACACGAGGTGACGTTCCCGATTCGCGACGAGGCGGAGATCCTGAAGCTGCGGGCCGGCGACGAGGTCGTCGTACAGGGCCACATCGTCGGGATCCGCGACCGGACGCAGATCCGCATCTTCGACCAGGGCGTCGAGCCGCCGATGGACCTGCGCGGCGCGTTCCTGCTCCACACCGCGCCCGGCGTCCGCAAGCTCGACGACGGCCGCTACGAGAAGGTCTGCATCGGCACGACCACCTCCGCCCGGATGGTCCGCTTCACCGAGCCGCTCGGCGAGCGCTACCGCGTGCGCGCCATCTGCGGCAAGGGCGGCTTCCCCGACGAGGCGATCGAGCCGATGCGCAGGCACGGGATGGTCTACTTCGCGATCGTCGGCGGCGCCGCCGCGCTCGAGACGACGCAGATCGAGGAGATCGAAGAGGTCGCCTGGGAGGAGCTGATGCCCGAGTGCCTCTGGCGCTTCCGCGTCAAGGACTTCGGGCCGCTCACCGTCGGCATCGACGCGCACGGCAACTCGCTCTACCACGACGTTCAGGCGGCCGCGACCAAGAAGCTGGAGGAGCTCTATGCCCGACTCTGAGTTGGATCTCGGCCTGCAGCGCGACGGCGGCCTCACGCACGTCCTCGACAAGGGGCTCGGCCCGCGCGCCTGGGAAGACCTCCTCGAGGTTGCGGGCGAGCACATCGACATCGTCAAGCTCGGCTGGGGCACCGCGTACGTGACGAACAGCCTCCAGCGCAAGCTCGACGTGCTGCGCGGCATGCGCGTCGTCATCGGCGGCACGTTCTTCGAGGTCGTCTACGCGAAGGACCAGGTCGACGCCTACAAGCGCTGGCTCGGGTCGCTCGGCATCGACCACGTCGAGATCTCCGACGGGACGGTCGAGATCCCGCGCGAGCGGAAGCTCGAGCTGATCGCCGACTTCGCGCGCGACTTCACCGTGCTCTCCGAGGTCGGCTCGAAGGACGAGGAGGTCGTCTTCGCGCCGTACGAGTGGGTGGAGTGGATCAAGGAGGAGCTCGAGGCCGGCGCCTGGAAGGTGATCACCGAGTCGCGCGAGGGCGGCACCGCCGGCATCTTCCGGCCCTCCGGCGAGATGCGCACCGGGCTCGTCGACGAGATCGCGCACACGATCGACTTCCACGACCTCGTCTGGGAGGCGCCGACGAAGTCGTCGCAGGCCTGGTTCGTCAAGCACTTCGGGCCGGAGGTGAACCTCGGCAACATCCCGCCGGACGAGGTGATCCCGCTCGAGACGCTCCGCCTCGGCCTGCGCGGCGACACGCTGAAGGAGGTGCTACTCGGTGGCGAGCGGCCTGAGCACGCTCCGGCTCCCTGACGTCGAGTCGATGAGCGCCGAGGAGGTGCTCGTCTGGGCCTACGAGAGCTTCGGCGACAGGCTCTGCCTCACGTGCTCGTGGCAGAAGCAGTCCTCGGTGCTCGTGCACATGGTCTCCGAGCTCGGGCTCGGCGTCCCGGTCGTCGAGCTCGACACCGGCCTCTTCTTCGCCGAGACGTACGCGACGCGCGAGCGGCTCGTCGAGCGCTACGGGCTCGAGCCGATCCGGCCCGAGGTGATGACGATCGCCGAGCAGCACTCGCGCGAGGGCCCGAACCTCTGGGAACGCGATCCCGACCGCTGCTGCCACATCCGCAAGGTCGAGCCGCTCGAGCGCGTCCTCTCCGGCTACGACGCGTGGATCTCGGGCATCCGCCGCGAGCAGAGCCTGACGCGGCTCGACTCGCAGCGGGTCGAGTGGAGCGAGCGGTACGACGTCTGGAAGATCCATCCGCTCGTCGACTGGGACGCGAAGCGCGTCGACGCCTACATCCACGTCAACGAGATTCCCTACAACCCGCTGCACGACGCCGGCTACCCGTCGATCGGGTGCATCCCGTGCACGCGTCCGGTCAGCCGCGACGAGGACGAGCGGGCGGGCCGCTGGGCCGACTCCGACAAGATCGAGTGCGGGATCCACGGACGTCAGCAAAGCTAGGCGCATGCGAAGCGGCTTCACGCTCTGGTTCACCGGGCTCTCCGGCGCGGGCAAGACGACGATCGCCGAGCTCGTCGCGCCGGAGCTCGAGCGGCGCGGCCTCGCCGTCGAGTGGCTCGACGGCGACGTCGTGCGCACGCACCTGACGAAGGGGCTCGGCTTCTCGAAGGACGACCGCGACACGAACATCGAGCGGATCGGCTGGGTCGCCTCGCGCCTGACGCGGCACGGCGCGGCGGTGATCGTCTCCGCGATCTCGCCGTACGAGGCGACGCGACGGAAGGCGCGCGCGCTCGTGGAGGAGTTCGGGACGTTCGTCGAGGTGCACGTCGCGACGCCGGTCGAGGAGTGCGAGCGACGCGACGCGAAGGGTCTCTACGAGAGGGCGCGCGCGGGCGAGATCGCGGAGTTCACGGGCGTCTCCGATCCGTACGAGGAGCCGAAGAGTCCCGAGCTGCGGCTCGACACGACCGAGCACGAGCCGGAGGAGTCGGCGCGCCTCGTGATCGCGAAGCTCGAGGAGCTCGGGCTGCTGGGAGTCGCGGCGTGAGCGCCGAGCGCGTCCGCCTCACCCATCTCGAGCGGCTCGAGGCGGAGGCGATCGACGTCATGCGCGAGGTCGTCGCCGAGGCCGAGAACCCGGTCATGCTCTACTCGATCGGCAAGGACAGCTCGGTGATGCTGCACCTCGCGCGCAAGGCCTTCTGGCCGGCGCCGCCGCCGTTCCCGTTCCTCCACGTCGACACGACCTGGAAGTTCCAGGAGATGTACGCCTTCCGCGCCCGCATGGCCGAGGAGCACGGATTCGAGCTGCTCGTCCACGTGAACGAGGAGGGGCTCGCGCGCGGGATCAACCCGTTCGCGAGCGGCTCGCAGGTGCACACGGACGTGATGAAGACGGAGGCGCTGAAGCAGGCGCTCGACAAGTACGGCTTCGACGCGGCCTTCGGCGGCGCCCGCCGCGACGAGGAGCGCTCGCGCGCGAAGGAGCGGATCTTCTCGTTCCGCACGGCGCAGCACCGCTGGGACCCGAAGAACCAGCGGCCCGAGCTCTGGCGGCTCTACAACGCGCGCCACCGCAAGGGCGAGTCGATTCGCGTCTTCCCGCTCTCGAACTGGACGGAGCTCGACGTCTGGCTCTACATCCATCGCGAGCAGATCCCGATCGTGCCGCTCTACTTCGCGGCCGAGCGGCCGGTCGTGTGGCGCGACGGGACGTGGATCATGGTCGACGACGACCGGATGCCGCTCGAGCCCGGCGAGGAGCCGCAGCTGAAGCGCGTGCGCTTCCGGACGCTCGGCTGCTACCCGCTCTCCGGGGCGATCGAGTCGGAGGCCGACACGCTGCCGAAGATCATCCAGGAGATGCTGCTCGCCACGACCTCCGAGCGGCAGGGCCGGCTGATCGACTTCGACGCGGCCGCGTCGATGGAGAAGAAGAAGGTCGAGGGCTACTTCTAGTGGGCGGCGCATGAGCAGCGAGCTGATCGAGCGCGACATCGACGCGTATCTCGACGCGCACGAGCGCAAGAGCCTGCTGCGCTTCATCACCTGCGGCTCGGTCGACGACGGCAAGTCGACGCTGATCGGCCGGCTCCTCTACGAGTCGCAGATGCTCTTCGAGGACCAGCTCGCGGCGCTCGAGGCCGACTCGCGCCGCGTCGGGACGCAGGGCGAGGAGCTCGACTTCGCGCTCCTCCTCGACGGCCTCGCGGCCGAGCGCGAGCAGGGGATCACGATCGACGTCGCCTACCGCTTCTTCTCGACCGACACGCGCAAGTACATCGTCGCCGACACGCCGGGTCACGAGCAGTACACGCGGAACATGGTCACCGGCGCGTCGACCGCCGACTGCGCGGTGATCCTGCTGGACGCGCGCAAGGGCGTGCTCACGCAAACGCGACGTCACAGCTACCTCGTCCACCTGCTCGGCATCCGCCACGTCGCGGTCGCCGTGAACAAGATGGACCTCGTCGACTACAGCGAGGAGCGTTTCCGCGAGATCGAACGCCAGTACGGCGCGTTCGCGGAGCAGCTCGGGCTCGAGGAGTTCACGCTCATCCCCGTCTCGGCGCTCCGCGGCGACAACGTGACCGAGCGGTCGGAAGCGATGCCGTGGTACGCCGGCCCGACGCTGATGGGATACCTCGAGGCGGTCGAGATCGACCAGGAGCGCATGCAGGACGCTCCCTTCCGGCTCCCGGTGCAGTGGGTGAACCGGCCGAGCTCCGACTTCCGCGGCTTCACCGGGACGGTCGCCGGCGGGCGCGTCGAGCCGGGCGATCGCGTCGTCGTCCTCCCGGTCGGGCGCGAGACGACGGTCGCGCGCGTCGTCGGCTTCGAACAGGACCTCGACGCCGGCGTCGCCGGGCAGGCGGTCACCCTCACGCTCGCCGACGAGATCGACGTCAGCCGCGGCGACGTGATCGCCGCCGCGGAGGCGCCGGCGCACGTAGGGGAGCAGTTCGAGGCGACGGTCGTCTGGATGGCGGAGGAGCCGCTCCTGCGCGGCCGCACGTACCTCATGCGCGCCGGGACGAAGACGGTGCCGGCGACCGTGGCGCCCATCCGCTACAAGCTCGACGTCGACACGGGGGAGCAGATCGCCGCGAACCAGCTCGACCTGAACGAGATCGGCGTCGTCCAGCTCGAGCTCGGCCAGCCGGTCGCGTTCGACGCGTACGTCGAGAACCGCGACACGGGCGGCTTCATCCTCATCGACCGGATCACGAACCACACGGTCGGCGCGGGGCTGCTCCGCTTCGCGCTCCGCCGCGGCGAGAACGTCGCCTGGCAGGCGGTCGAGGTCGACAGCGAGGCGCGTGCCTCGCTGAAGGCGCAGTGGCCGTTCGTCGTCTGGTTGACCGGCGTGCCGGGCGCGGGGAAGTCCTCGATCGCCAACCTCCTCGAGCGGCGGCTCTACTCGCTCGGGCGGCACACGGTGCTGCTCGACGGGGCGAACCTGCGCCAGGGGCTGTCGAAGGATCTCGGCTTCACGCCGGCCGACCGCGCCGAGCACAATCGTCGTGCCGGCGAGGTCGCGAAGCTGATGACCGAGGCGGGGCTGATCGTCGTCGCCGCGCTCGTCTCGCCGTTCCGCGCCGACCGTGAGACGGCGCGCGCGCTCTTCGGCGAGGGCGAGTTCCTCGAGGTGCACGTCGACCTGCCCGCGGAGCTCGCGGCCGAGCGCGACACCTCCGGCCTCTACGCGAAGGCGCGGGCCGGCGAGCTCGAGAACCTGACCGGGATCGGCGCCGCCTACGAGCCGCCGGAGGCGCCCGAGCTCCGGCTCGACATGACCTCCCTCACCGTCGAGGAGGCAGCCGAGCGGGTGCTCGAGGCGCTCGCCGAGCGCGACCTGCTCTCGTGACCCCGTGACGCGGCAGGCCGGGCTGAGCGCCCTGACCGGCCGGCCGTTCGCGCGGCGGGCATAGAATCAGCGGGCTTTGCAGCGGGTTCTCTCGACGGTCGTGCTGATGGGCCTGCTCTTCGCGACCGCTGCGGCGTTCGCGATCACGGAGCACTTCAAGCTCGTCAAGGCCCCGCTCACGGGGGCGCAGGTGACGCGCTACTTCTCACCGGTCTGCGGCTGCTCGACGAAGGCCGCGCTCGTGAGCGTCGAGCTGCGCCACGCCGACGTCGTGACCGTGCAGATCGTCGACGCGCGGAATCATCCGGTGGCGACGCTCGCCGCGAGCGAGCCCGAGCCGCGCGGGCGCGTGGGCTTCGCCTGGCACGGGCACACGGACGCCGGCGGCCGCGCTCCCGATGGAAGCTACTGGCCCGAGATCCACCTCGCGCACGCGCACTGGGGGATCCTCCTGCCGAATCGGATCGTGCTCGACACGCAGGCGCCGACCGTGCGCTCGGCCGTCGAGCGGCCGCATGTCCTCTCGCCGGGCGTCGGCGGCAGGGGCAATCACCTCAGGATCGCCTACCGCCTCAGCGAGCGCGCGCACCTCATCGTCTGGCACGGCAGGCGGCGCCTCCTCCGCACGCGCGCGGACAAGCCCGACGCGAAGGCATCGTGGAACGGCAAGACGGGCGGGAAGGCATGGCGCGCCGGCACGTACACGCTCGAGGTCGGCGCCGTCGACCTGGCGGGGAACGTGACGCCGCCCGCGGAGCGGAAGACGCTCGTCGTGACGATCCGCTACATCGCGCTCGCCCGGCGCCGGGTCACCGTGCACGCCGGCTCACGGTTCGAGATCGGCGTCCGCGCGAACGCGCGGTACACGTGGAGGTTCGCGCACCGGCACGGCAGGTCTACCCGTCCCGAGCTTCATCTGCGCGCGCCGGCGAAGCGCGGCCGCTACCGCCTCGTCGTCCGGGAGTCGGGACACTCCGCGAGCGCCCGGATCGTGGTCAAGTGACGGATCTCGCCCGCCTGGCGGGCCCGATCGCGTGCGCGGGCCTCGCCGTCCTGCTCGTCTCGCGGACACGGCGGAACCGGATCGCCGGGTTCGGCTACTGCGCGGTCGGCACGGCTCTGCTCGTCGCCTCGCTCGCGCACGGGAGCGCGGCGGAGCTCGCCGGCGCCATCGTGGGCGGCGTCGTCCTCGCGCCGCTCCTCGCCCGGCTCTTCCGGCGCGAGCCCTGGCTCGTCGCTTACGGGACGCTCGCGTTCCTGCCGCTGCGGGTCGGCTACCTCGGACACGAGCTGCTCGTGCCGCTGTATGCCGTCTCCCTCGGCGCCGCCGTGCTTCTCCTCTGGCAGCTCGTCGACGGGGACGAGCGGTCGCGCGAGCTCGGGCTCTTCACATGGCCGCTTGCGCTCTTCGTCGGCTGGACGGGCCTCTCGCTCGGCTGGACGGTCGACGTCCGCGCCGGCGCGGTCGAGGTGCTCGCCTTCTACATCCCGCTCACGATCCTCGCGCTCTCGATCGCGCGCCTGCCGTGGAACGCCCTCCGCCTGCGGCTCCTCTACGTCGAGCTCGTGCTGATGGCGCTGCTCTTCGCCTGCGTCGGTCTCTATCAGTACGCCACCCGGACGATCTTCGAGAACGGGAAGCTGAAGGTCGACAACGCGTACACCGCGATCTTCCGGGTCAACTCGCTGTTCTGGGACCCTTCGATCTACGGGCGCTTCCTCGTCGTCGCGCTCATTCCGACCGTCGTGCTCATCGTGCGCGGCCGGTCGCTGCGAGCCGGCGTCGCAGCCGCGGTCTTCGCCGTCGTCGCCTGGTTCGGCCTGCTGTTCTCCTTCTCGCAGTCGAGCTTCGCCGCCCTTCTCGTCGGCGTGATCGGCGTCGCGGCGGTCGCCTGGCGGTGGAAGGCGGCGCTCGCCGTCGCGGCCGCCGTCGTCGTGCTGGCCGGGATCGCCTTCGGCCAGCCGAGCATCCGCCACGCGCTCCTCCACCACACCAAGGCGGGCCTCAACAGCGCGTCGAGTGGCCGTTACAGCCTCGTCTCGAACGGGTTGCGAATCGCCAAAGCGCATCCCGCCGTGGGCGTCGGCGTGGGCGGATTCTCGAAGGCGTACTCGAAGCGCACGCATCGCTCGCCGCGGAAGAGCGCCTCCCACGACACGCCCGTGACCGTCGCGGCGGAAGGCGGCGCCGTCGGCGAGCTGCTGTATCTGTGGCTCCTCGTCGCCGTCTTCGCCGCCGCCGCGCGACGCGTCGACCGCAGCCTCTACGGCAACGTCGCGCTCGCCGCGGGGCTCGCCGTGGGCGCGATCTTCGTCCACTCGCTCTTCTACAACGACTTCTTCGAGGATCCGACGACCTGGGGGCTGCTCGGGCTGATCGCCCTGACGGCGCCGCGCCGCGTGCGGGCGAAGGAGGCTGCGCCGGCGGTGGAGAAGAAGGAGCCGGTGGTCGTGTGATCGAGCAATGGAAGCGTGTTCTCGTCCTCGCGCCGCACACCGACGACGGGGAGTTCGGCTGCGGCGGGACGATGGCGCGGCTCGTCGACGCGGGAGTCGAGGTGCGCTACCTCGCGTTCTCGATCGCGACGCGGTCGCTGCCGCCGGGGTTTCCGCCCGACACGCTCGCGCGCGAGGTGCGGGAGGCGACGGCGGAGATCGGCATCCCGCCCGAGCAGCTCGACGTCCGGGACTTCGACGTGCGGACGTTCCCGCAGCGCCGGCAGGACATCCTCGAGCTGCTCGTGGCGCTCTGGGAGGACTGGCGGCCCGACGCCGTCTTCCAGCCGAGCCTGCACGACATCCACCAGGATCACCGGACGGTCGCCGAGGAGGGCCTGCGCGCGTTCAAGCGCACCACGATCCTCGGCTACGAGATCCCGTGGAACAACTTCGACTTCGCCTACCAGTGGTACGTGGCACTCGAGAAGCGCCACGTCGAGCGGAAGGTGGCCGCGCTCGAGCGCTACGCGTCGCAGCAACATCGCCGCTACGCGAACGCCGAGTACGTCCGGAACCTCGCGCGCATGCACGGAATCAACGTCAACCGCGAGTACGCCGAGGTCTTCCAGGTCTACCGCGTGATCGACTAGCTGCTGCTGCTGCTGCTGCCGACCGGCTGGAGCGCGTTCGCGACGGCGACCGGGTCGGCGTCGCCGCCCTGCTGGCTGATCGCCACGTCGATGCCGTCGACGACTGTGGTGCTGGAGGAGGCCGGCTGGTGGAGGAACAGCACGCCTGCCTGCGGCTCGTACGGGCCGTTGCACCACATTCCCAGGGCGAACTCACACTGTGCCGCCTCCTCGATCCGGAGCACGTCCGGGCTGTCGGCCGAGCCGCCGGGCGGTGCGTAGGTGAAGACGACGCCGACCGACTGCACGGGGTGCTTGCCGGAGTCCGGTGCGTAGCTGTCGGTGAACTGCTCCTGCGCGACGCCGACGAGCTGGTAGCCGTTCCAGCTCTGCCCGAGCCAGACCGCCTGCCCGCCGAGGACGCCCGGCGCCTGGGTCGCGTCGATCGGCGCCGTCGCCCCCGTCGTGCTGCTCACGGGCGACGTGACCGTCGGGGGCGCGAACAGGGAGGCGTCGTACGCCTGCGTGTCGATCTCGCTTACGTCGAGCTGCACGGGATCGGCGTCGTCGGTGCGGACCTGGACGGGGGCGTAGGTCGAGCTGTCGATCGCGACGTCCATCGCCGGGTAGTGCTGGCTCGGATCGGCGGCGATGTGCAGCCAGATCACCTCGTGGCCGTCGACCTGGCCGGCGCCGGTCCGGCTCGCCTTGCCGGAGGCGAGGGCGGACTGGTACTCGTCCACGAAGTCGGTGAGGGCCGGCTCGAGCGACGCCTGCGGCCCGGCGGACGGCGTCGCCTTGTTGCCGTCCATCGTGATCGCATTGGTCATCCGGCCCGCCGCGTTGTGGTCCCCTTGCGGGCTGAGGACCGACTGGCCGAAGACGGCGTCGTCGACGCCGTCCGGAAGCGACGTGACCGTCTTCTCCAGGCTGCGGCTCTGGTCGTACCAGACCTCCTCGCGGAAGGTCGGATCGGGGAGCGGCGTCCCGCTCGGCAGCGAGACCGCGTCGTACCAGCCGGGCGGACCCGGCTGCTCGGTGAAGACGACGTGCAGCACCTCGCCCGTGCCGACGGCGGCGAGCGCGCGCTGGACGAGGCCGCCGTTCCCGCTCCACGGCGAGACGAGCAGCACCGCGACAGTCGCGGCCGCAGCTGCCCCGGCCAGGCCGACGGCCGGAAGGCGCCGGCGGCGGGCGCGCGTCTCGCGCGTCGCGCGGGCGTAGATCCTGCGGCGGGTCGCCTCGTCGGGCGCGGCGACCACGGCGCGGAACTCGCGAAGAAGCTGGAGATCGTCGTTCGTCATGGCTGCTCCTCGACCGTCTTCGGGCTGTCGACCTCTACTTGCCCGTTGAACCCCAGGCGGTTCCGCATGTGCTCGCGCGCGCGGCTGAGCCTCGACTTCACGGTCCCGAGCGGTAGCGAGAGCGACTCAGCGATCTCCGCGTCGCTCAGCTCCGCCCAGGCGTGCAGGAGGAGCACCTCACGCTCCTCGTCCCGCAGCTCTGCCAGCGCTTCCGCGAGGGCCGCGCGCTCCAGCCGGGCTTCGAGTCGAGCGGGGGAGACCGCGTCGTCGGTCAGCACCGGGTCGACGCCGGTGCGGGCGTAGGCCCGGAGCATGCGGCGCTCCTTGCGCCAGTGGTGCCGGACGAGGTTCGACGCGATCCCGTAGAGCCACGGCCGCACCGGCCGCTCGGGGTCGACGTCGTCCCAGCGCCTGTAGGCGACGGCGAAGGTCTCGGCTGCGAGGTCGTCGGCGGCGGACCTGCCGAGCCGGCGGGCGAGGTAGGCGTGCAGCGGCTCGAGCTCCGAGGCGAACGTCTCGTCGAACGAGCGGCCCACACTCCTAGTTTCCCGCTCGGGTCATACGGTTCCGGAGTGTCGAACGCCGTTCTCCAGGCTGCGCGGCAGGACTGGCCGCCTTTCGTCCTCGTCGCCGGCCTGCTCGCGATCGGCGTCGTCGTCGAGGCCGACGGCCTCTTCGCCGCCGTCGGGGCACGGGTCGAGCGGATCGGCGGCAGCCCGTTCCGCCTGCTCGCCGCCGTGCTCGCGCTCGACGCGGTCGTGACCGCGCTGCTCAACCTCGATACGGCCGCGGTCTTCGTGACGCCGATCGTCGTCCACGCCGCGCGGCAGCGCCGCTGCGACGAGCGGCCGTTCCTCTACGGTGCGCTCTTCGTCGCCAACGGCGCGTCGGTCCTGCTGCCGGGCTCGAACCTGACGAACCTCATCGTGCTCGCGCACGAGCGGCTGTCGGGCGCGGCGGTGTTCGAGGCGATGGCATTGCCCTGGCTCGCGACCGTCGCTCTCTGCGTGGCGCTGCTCGCCTTCTGGTACCGGCCGCGGTCGGAGGACGGCGAGCGGCCGGAGGCTCCGCCGCTGCGGCTCGGCGTCGGCGCGCTCGCGACCCTGGCCGCGACCGGATTGATCCTCGGACTCGAGAATCCCGCGCTGCCGGTGCTGGGGGTGGGGGTCGTCGCCGTCGTCTGGCGCCGGCTGCGTCCCCGGATCGACCTTCCCGTGCTCGCCGGGCTCTTCGTCGTCGCCGTCGCGCTCGGCACGCTCGGGCGGCGCTGGCACGGGCCGATCCACCTGCTCGCCCACCTCGACGGCGTCGGGACGGCCGCCGTCGCGGCGGGCGCGTCCGTCGTGGTGAACAACCTGCCCGCCGCCTCCCTGCTCTCGGCCGAGCGGCCGCCGCACCCGCTGCCGCTGCTCCTCGGCCTCGACCTCGGGCCCAACCTCGCCGTCACCGGCTCGCTCGCCGCGTATCTCTGGTACCGGGCGGCTCGCGGCGCAGGTGCGCGGCCGTCGCTCGTCCAGGTCAGCCTGCTCGGGATCGTGCTCGTCCCGCTCACGCTCGCCGCCGCGCTCGCGGCGCTCTCGCTCACGCATCCCGCGGGAGGATGAACGGGCAGAATCGGGGTATGGGCACGGTCGATCTCGCACTCGTCGGCGGGCGGATCCGGACGCTCGATCTCGAGCGGCCGCGTGCGTCGGCAGTCGCCGTCGCCGACGGTGAGATCGTCGCGGTCGGCGACGACGCCGAGATCCGCGAGCTGACCGGCGGCGGAGCGGAGATCGTCGACCTGCGCGGCGCAGCCGTCACGCCGGGCATCGTCGACAGCCACATCCATCCCTTCCACGGCGCTGACGTGGCCCGCGGCGCCGATCTGACCAACCTCTGGACGCTCGACGAGGTGCGCGGTGCGCTGCGGGAGGAGCGCGCCCGCTGCGCGCCCGACGAGTGGGTGCTCGGCTACGGGCTCGAGTACGACGTCTTCCGCGAGGGTGGGATCCGCGGCGAGCTCGTCGAGGACGCCGTCGAAGGCGCGCCCGCCCTGCTCATGTTCATGGATCTCCACACGGCGCTCGCCACGCCGCGGGCGCTCGCGCTCGCCGCCGTCGATGGGCCGCGCGCGTTCGACGAGAACGCCGAGATCGTCTGCGCCGAAGGCGCGCCCACGGGCGAGCTGCGAGAGCCGGCTGCCGTCGCGACGGTGCAGCGCGTGCTCCCCGAGCTGGGCGAGGCCGACCGCTACCGCCTGTACGCCGAGACCCTCCGCCGCTTCGCCGCCGTCGGCATCGCGGGAGCGCACGTGATGGACGGGACGCTCCGGACGCACGACCTCCTCCGCGAGCTCGAGGAGAACGGCGACCTCGTGACGCGGCTCGTCGTCCCGTTCTGGCTCCGCCCCGAGTCGACGCCGGAGGAGTGGGACGAGCTCGTCCCACACCGCGATGCATACGGCCGGCGCTGGCGCGGCGGCGTCGCGAAGTTCTTCATCGACGGCGTGATCGACGCCGGCACCGGGTGGCTCTACGAGCCCGACACCGAGGGGGAGGGGACGCTGCCGTTCTGGCCGGATCCCGCGCACTACCGCGCCGCCGTCGCGCGCTTCGCCGGCGCCGGCTTCCAGTGCGCGACGCACGCGACCGGCGACCGGGGCGTGCGCGAGGCGCTCGACGCGTACCGGGACGCCGGAGAGCCGCTGCGCGGACGGCACCGGATCGAGCACATCGAGACGTTGCAGCCGCAGGACCTGCCGCGCTTCGCGGCCGAGGGAGTCGTCGCCTCGATGCAGGCGCAGCACATGATGTGGTTCCAGCCCGACCGCTCCGACAACTGGTCGCGGCGGCTCGGCGAGGAGCGGACGCGCCCGGGCCGCGCCTTCCCGATCCGCTCGCTCCGCGAGTCGGGTGCCGCGGTCGCGCTCGGCTCCGACTGGCCGGTCGCCCGCTTCGACCCGCGGCTCGGCCTGGCGGCGGCGCGGCTGCGGCGGCCGCCGGGCCGGCCCGACTGGGAGCCGTACGACGACGAGGCGCTCGACGGGCTCGCCGCGCTCGAGGGCTACACGAGCGGCGCCGCGGCGACCGCCGGCGACGAGGGACGGCTCGGCCGCGTGGCTCCCGGCTTCCTGGCCGACCTGACCGTCTTCGCGGAGGATCCGGTCGAGTGCGACGCCGACGACCTGCCGCAGCTGCCGGTGCTGCTCACGGTCGTCGACGGCGAGATCGTCCACCGTGCCGAGCTCTGACGCGGCGTCCGCCGCGCTCGCCGACGCGGCGCCGCGCCTCTTCTGGCTCGACCGCGAGGACGCTCCCGAGCCGGCGCCGCCGCTCGAGGGCGATGTCGAGGCCGACCTCGCGATCGTCGGCGGCGGCTTCACCGGCCTCTGGGCGGCGCTTCTCGCGAAGGAGGCCGAGCCGGCGCGGGACGTCGTCCTGCTCGAGGCCGAGACGTGCGGCTTCGGCGCCTCCGGCCGGAACGGCGGCTTCCTCGAGGCGTCGCTCACGCACGGGCTCTCGAACGGGCTCGCCCACTTCCCGCGCGAGATCGACCGCCTGCTCGCGCTCGGACGCGAGAACCTCGCCAGGATCGCAGCCACCACCGACCGTCATGCGATCGACGCGCGCTTCGAGCCGGTCGGCGCGATCGCGGTGGCGACGCGGCCGCACGAGGTCGCCTGGCTACGCGAGGAAGCGGAGCTCCTGCGCGAGCACGGCGAGGACGCGGTCTTCCTCGAGCGGGACGCCGTCCGCGCGGAAGTCGACTCGCCGACCTACCTCGCCGGCGCCTGGCAGCGCTCGAACGTGGCGCTCGTCGATCCGGGCCGGCTCGCCTGGGGCCTGCGCCGCGCCTCGCTCGACCTCGGCGTCCGCCTCCACGAGCGGACACGCGTCGAGCGGATCAGGGAAGCCGGCGCGGGCGTCGAGCTGCGCACCCCGGCCGGCCGGCTCCACGCGCGGCGCGTCGTGCTCGCGAGCGGCGTCTACCCGCCGCTCGTGCGCGAGATCCGCCGCTACGTCGCTCCCGTCTACGACTACGTCCTCGTGACCGAGCCGCTCGGGGAGCGGCTGCGGGAGCTCGGCTGGCGCGGCCGTCAAGGCGTCGCCGACAGCGGCAACCGCTTCCACTACTACCGCCTGACCGACGACGACCGCATCGTCTGGGGCGGCTACGAGGCCGTCTACCGCTTCGGCGGCCCGGTCGCGGCGCGCTACGACAGCGACGACGCGACGCACCGCCTGCTCGCCGGGAACTTCCTGCGCACGTTCCCGCAGCTCGAGGGGATCCGCTTCACCCACCGCTTCGGCGGCGCGATCGACACGTCGAGCCGCTTCTGCGCCTTCTTCGGGACGAAGCTCGGCGGCCGGCTCGCCTACGTCGCGGGCTACACCGGGCTCGGCGTCGGCGCGACGCGCTTCGGCGCCCGCGTCGCGCTCGGTCTCGTGGACGGGACGCTCGGCGATCTCGCAGCGCTGGAGCTCGTACGGCGGAAGCCGGCGCCGTACCCACCCGAGCCGCTCCGCTGGCCCACGATCCAGCTCACGCGCCGCGCCCTCGCGCGGGCCGACGAGCGCGGCGGCCGCCGCGGGCCCTGGCTGCGGCTGCTCGACCGGCTCGGCGTCGGCTTCGACAGCTAGAGGAGAAGCTCGGCGAGCGTCTGGAGCGCCTCGGGCTGCGCCGTCCCGAGGAGGAGCTCGGTCACCGGCGTCTCCCGCCAGGCGTCGAGCCGCTCGCGGATCCGCTCCTTCGGCCCCACGAGCGAGACGGCGTCGACGAGCTCGTCCGGGACGGCGGCGATCGCCTCGCGCACCTGCCCGGCGAGATAGAGATCCTGGATCCGCTCGGCCTCGGCCTCCCAGCCGTAGCGCCGGACGAGCGCGTTGTAGAAGTTCCGGCCCTTCGCGCCCATCCCGCCGACGTAGAGCGCGACGTGCGGCTTGAGCGAGTCCCGCAGCGCAGCGACGTCGTCGCCGACGACGACGTTGACGGTCGCCGCGATCTCGAAGCCGGGGCGCGGCTCGCCGAGGCTGGCGCCGAACGCGTCCGCGAACCGCTCGGGCGCGACGAGGATCGGAAGCCAGCCGTCCGCGATCTCGGCGGCGAGCGCGACGTTCTTCGGCCCGAGCGCGGCGAGGTAGATCGGGATCTCGGCCCGGAGCGGGCGCAGCATCAGCTTCAGCGGCTTCCCGAGGCCGGTCGCGTCCGGCCCGTCGTACGGGATCCGGTAGTGCTCGCCCGCGTGCTCGACGACGTCACGGCGCAGCGCCGCGCGGACGATCTCGACGTACTCGCGCGTGCGGCCCAGCGGCTTGCCCCACGGCTGGCCGTGCCAGCCCTCGACGACCTGCGGGCCCGACGTCCCGAGCCCGAGCCGGAAGCGGCCGCCGGAGAGGAGGTCGAGCGTCGCCGCGGTCATCGCCGTGTTCGCCGGCGTGCGGCCGGGGATCTGCATGATCGCCGAGCCGAGCTCGATCCTTTCCGTGCGCGCAGCGAGGAAGGCGAGGACGCTGACGGCGTCCGTGCCCCAGGCCTCGGCCGTCCAGACCGAGTCGAAGCCGAGCCGCTCCGCCTCCAGCGCGAGCGGGACGAGATCGGAGGGATTCGTGCCCGGCGGCGCGTAGCCGAGGTTCAGCCCCAACTTCATTAGGGTGACTCTATGGCGCATCCCGAGCTCGCAGCGGAACAGGCCTACGTCGACCGCGCGTACGACCAGCTCGACCGCATGCGCTCAACCGTCGAGCGCACCCAGGAGGCGATGGCGACCGAGTGGGCCGCACTGAACATGGAGGCGTGGGCGAAGCGGCGGATGCAGACGTTCGAGGACGCCGAGCGCGGCCTCGTCTTCGGGCGGCTGACGCTCGACGGAACCCCTCGCCCGCTCTACGTCGGCCGCCGCTGGGTGCACGACGAGAAGCACGAGTCGCTCGTCGTGAACTGGCAGGCGCCGGCCGCGCGGCCGTTCTACACCGCGACGCCCGCGACTCCGCACGGCGTCGTCCAGCGCCGGCGCTTCCGCACCGAGGGACGCCGGCTCACCGACATCTCCGACGAAGCGCTCGACGGCAGCGCGATCGAGGGCGCGGCCGTCTCGGACTTCCTGCTCGAGGAGCTCGAGCGCCGCCGCGAGGCGCGGATGCGCGACATCGTCGCGACGATCCAGTCCGACCAGTACCGGCTGATCACCGCCGAGCCGGAGGGCGCGCTCGTCGTCCAGGGCGGCCCCGGCACCGGAAAGACGGCCGTCGGGCTCCACCGCGCGTCGTGGCTCCTCTACACGCACCGCGAGCAGCTGCGCCGCGTCCTCGTCGTCGGTCCCAACCCGACGTTCATGGACTACGTCTCGCACGTCCTGCCGGCGCTCGGCGAGGAGGCGGTCGAGCAGCGGGCGGTGACCGAGCTGCTCGACGGGATCGGGGCCGAGCGCGAGGAAGAGCCCGACGTCGCGCTCCTAAAGTCGGACACGCGGCTGCGCGAGGTCGTCGCGCGGGCGGTCGAGCTCGCGGTCGTGCCCGCCCCGGAGGAGCTCGTGACCTACCTCGACGGCGAGTTCGTGCGCGTGCGGGAGCGGGACGTCGCCGCGCTGCTCGACGAGGCGCTCGAGGCAGGAGACCCGCTCGGCCTCGCGCGCGAGCGCTTTCGGATGGCCGTCCTCCGCCGCTTCTACGAGCGCTACGGCGAGCTGCTCGGCCCGCAGGCCTTCCGCACCTTCGACGAGCTCGAGCGCGCCCTGCGCAAGGGCGGCTTCCTCACGCGCTGGCTCGACCGCGTCTTGCCGCTGCCGCAGCCGGAGAAGCTCGTCGCGCGCCTCCTCACCTCGCCGGCCGCGCTCGCAGAGGCCTCGGAGGGCCTCCTCGACGACGGCGAGCGGCGCCTCCTCCTGCGCGACCGGCCCCGCCGCGTGCGCGACCTGCGCTGGAGCGACCACGACCTGCCGCTGCTCGACGAGGCGCGGGCGCTGCTCCACGGCGCGCCGAGGACGTACGGCCACGTGATCGTCGACGAGGCGCAGGATCTCTCGCCGATGCAGCTCCTCGCGATCTCCCGCCGTGCGGTCGACGGCTCGCTCACGATCCTCGGCGACGTCGCGCAGGCGACCGGGCCCGTCGTCTACCGCCGCTGGCAGGAGCTCGAGCCCTACCTGCCCGACGACGCGGAGCTGTCGATCGAGGAGCTGCGCCACGCCTACCGCGTTCCGGCCGAGATCATGGACTTCGCGCTGCCGCTGCTCGACCTCATCGCCCCGGACGTCGAGCCGCCGCTCGCCTACCGCAAGGGCGGGGAGCGGCCGCGGCTCGTGCGCGTGGAAGAGGACGAGCTGGTGAAGTCTGCTCTGAGCGAAGCGATACGGCTCGAGGATCTCGGCGGCTTGCTCGCCGTGATCGTCCCCCGCTCGCTCGCCGTCGACGACGGCTTCCCGTTCCCGATCCTCACGCCGCGTCAGGCGAAGGGCCTCGAGTTCGACCACGTCGTCGTCGTCGAGCCGGCGGCGATCGCGGATGGAGGCGAGCGCGGCCTGCGCGAGCTCTACGTCGCGCTTACGCGCCCGACGAGGACGCTCGTCGTCGTCCACGCGCGGCCGCTGCCGGACGCGCTGGGCTAGCGTGGCCGGAGCAGGCTGTAGCCGAAGCGCCGCGCGCGCCGCTCGTAGCGAAGCGACGAAAGCGTGAGGTAGGCGCGCATCCGAGGGTCGCGCTGGATCTCCCGCCACTGCCGGAAGTAGCGCTCGTTGCCGTCCTCCACCGGCTCGCTCGGAGCGACCGGCTCTAACTCCAGGAACTCGAAGATCCCGCGCAGCACCGTCTCGGGCTCGCGGACGAGCTCCTCGTACCGGACGAGGTGGACGCGCTCGAGCCGGTCGCGGTCGGCCTCGAACAGCTCGTGGCAGCGCAGCCAGTGCCCGAGCAGCCGGTGGTAGCGCCGCGTCTGTCGCCACTTCGCCGTGGCGAGCGTGACCGGGATCGGATGGCGGAGGATGACGACGAACGACGAGCCGGGGAAGAGCGCCTGCAGGAAGCGGGTCTTGAGCAGGTTCGGCGGCGACTTCTCGAGCAGGACGGGCCGCCCGAGATCCCAGTGCTGCGACCACTCCTCGGACAGCGTCCGCGCGCTCTCCTCGGTCGCGAGCGGGTCGTCCTCCGTCATGTGCGACTCGGGCGCGAGGCCGAAGCGCCCCGGGCCGCCGTGGACGCTCGCGAGCGGATACACGGTCTGCAGGTGCTGTCCCTCGTCGGCCGGCGCGCCCGTGCCCGAGAACCCGCTCACCTCGGGGTGCGCGGCGAGCAGCCGGGCGAGCAGCGTCGTGCCGCTGCGATGCAGCCCGGCGAGGAAGACGAGCCGGTGTTCGTCCATCGCGGCCATCGTATGTTCGGGTAGCGTCGAGCCCATGCGCACCCGCACCCTCGGCGACGGCGGTCCGGAGGTCTCGGTCGTCGGTCTCGGCACGAACAACTTCGGCCGGCGCTGCGACTACGAGCAGACACTCTCCGTCATCGATGCGGCGCTCGACGCCGGCGTCACGCTCTTCGACACGGCCGACATCTACGGCCAAGGGATGAGCGAGGAGTTCATCGGCCGCGCGCTCGAGGGCCGGCGCGACCGGGTCGTGATCGCGACGAAGTTCGGCAAGCCGATGGACGCGCGGCCGGAGGAGCGGCGCGGCAGCCCCGACTACATCGAGTGGGCGGTCGAGAGCTCGCTCCGCCGTCTGCGCACGGACGTGATCGATGTCTACCAGCTGCACGAGCCCGACCCGCTGACGGCGATCGAGGAGACGCTCGGCGCGCTGAACGATCTCGTCGCCGAGGGCAAGGTGCGCTGGATCGGCTCCTCGAACTTCTCCGCCGGGCAGATCGAGGCGGCCGAGGAGGTCGCCCGCGGCGGGGGCCTCCACCGCTTCGTCTCGGTGCAGAACGAGTACTCGTTCGTCGAGCGCGAGGCCGAGGACGAGGTGCTGCCCCTCTGCGAGCGGCTGGGGATCGGCTTCCTGCCCTACTTCCCGCTCGGGAGCGGCATCCTCACCGGCAAGTACATCCACGGCGAGGATGCGACCGAGGGGCGCCTCGCCGGGCGCGAGATCCCGGACGAGCAATGGGATCGCGTCGAGGCGCTGCAGCGCTTCGCGGGCGAGCGCGGGATCTCGCTGCTCGACGTCGCGATCGGCGGCCTGCTCGGAATGCCGGCCGTGACCTCGGTGATCGCCGGCGCGACGAAGCCGGAGCAGGTGCGCGCGAACGTCGCCGCCGGCGCCTGGGAGCCGTCGGCGGCGGACGTGGAGGAGCTGCGCGCGCTCCGCTGATCTCGCGGGCGACCGGCGACGATGCCGACGCGCTGCGCGGGCTCTTCCGCGAATACGCCGACTCGATCGGGGAGCTCTTCTGGCGCCGGGAGTTCGAGGCGGAGCTCGCCGCGCTGCCCGGCGGCTACGACGCGATCCTCGTCGCGCGCGACGGCGAGGAGGTCGTCGGCTGTGTGGCGCTGCGGCCGCTCGCGGACGGCGCGTGCGAGCTGAAGCGGCTCTACGTCCGGCCGGACGCCCGTGGCAGCGGCGCCGGCCGCGCGCTCGCCGAGGCGGTCGTCGAGGAGGCGCGGCGGCTCGGCTACCGCACGATGCGGCTCGACACCCTGCCGACGATGGACGCGGCGCGAGCGCTCTACCGCTCGCTCGGGTTCGTTCCGGCCGAGCGCTACAGCGACAACCCGATTCCCGGCGTCCTCTTCTTCGCGCTCGACCTCTAGGCGTTGCCGCGGCCCGTCACTCGTCGAATTCCACCTGGTCGTAGAAACGGAGCGCGGTTCGGCCGGGCCGCACGCGCGAGCGCAGCGCGGAGAGATCCTCGTCCGAGATCTCGCCGAGGGCGCGCTTGACCGCGAGCCACGGCAGGTTGAGATCCTCCTGGTAGACGATCGTCGAGATGCGCGGGTTGACCTCGATCACGTGCTCGCCGACGAGCTGGATGTTGAATAGCCACTCGATCTCGAGCTCGGCGACGATCCGGTCGGCGATCTCGTCGAGCTCGGGCGCCTCGAGCGTGACGAAGTACATCGCGAGGCCGGCGCGCATCCCCTCGCGCGTCTTCGGATGGCCGAGGACGACGCGGCGGCCGTCCGCGATGCCGTCGATCGTCCGTTCGTCGCCGGTGGCGAGCTCCATCACGAGCAGGTCGACGCCGCCCTCGGGCAGCAGCTCGACCGCCTCCTCGAGCCGCATCGCCACCGCGCCCGGCCGCCCGTAGAGGAGCTGGTGCGCCCGGTCGACGCCCGGGTCGAGCACGCGGAAGCCGCGCGACCCGGACGAGAAGACAGGCTTGAAGCAGACCGGCCGCTCGGGATAGCCGAGCTCGCGCGCCGCCGCCTCGACGCCTGCGGCGCCCGTCACCCGGCGGAACTCGGGCGCGCGGACGCCGATCCGGTGCAGGAGGTCGTAGAACTCCGCCTTGTCGTTCGCCCGCCGCACCGTCTCGGAGCCGGAGACCAGCACCGGCACCGGGAACTCGGCGCGGCGCGCGGCGAGGTGCGGCAGGTCGTGCGACGACTCCGGCAGGACGACGTCGACGCCCTCGCGCCCGACGAGCTCGAGGAGCGTGTCGGCGTAGGCGGGATCCTTGCCGGGCGGCACGAGGTGGAACGCGTCGCAGAGGTGGCGGCCGATCGCGCGCTCGGACATGTCCACGCCGACGAGCCGCACCTCGCACTCCCCGTTCTCTCGCAGCGCGCGCAGCAACCGCGCCGCCCCCGGAGCGCCGGCGGCGGTGACGAGGATCGTCGTCGCGGCCACGCCCGCGATGCTACTTCCGCCGTGCCGACTGGCGCAGTCGCGACAATGCCCCCGTGGCACCCGGCAGCGGCAGGTCGAAACGGCTGCTCGTTCTCGGTGCGGGCCCGGCGCAGCTGAGCCTGCTCGAGGCGGCGCGGCGGCGCGATCTCGTCGTCGTCGCAGCCGACCGCGACCCCGCGGCTCCGGGCCTCCCGCTCGGCGACCGGCGCGCGATCGTCTCGATCGAGGACGAGCCCGCGATCGAGCGGCTCGCCCGCGCGGAGGACGTCGACGGGCTCGTCGCGCCCGGCAGCGACCACGCCGTGGCGCTCGCCGCGCGCGTCGCCTCGCGTCTCGGCCTGGCCCATCCGGTCGCTCCGGAGGCTGCGCTGCTCGCCTCGTCGAAGCGGAGGCAGCGGGAGCGGCTGGCCGAGGCCGGGATACCGCAGCCGCGCTCGCTCGTCTGCCGGACGCTCGACGAGGTTGCAGCGGCTGCGGCCGAGCTCGGCTATCCCTGCGTCGTCGAGGCGCCCGATCCGCTCGGCGAGCGCGGCGTCGCCCTCGCCCCCGACCCCGAGGCGCTCGCACACGCGGCGGCGGAGGCGTCGGTCGACTCGAGCGACTCGTACTGGCTCGTCGAGGAGCTCGTCGGCGGCTCGCTCGTCACGCTCACCGGCTTCCTCCGCGGCGGCGACCTCATGCCGTTGCTCCTGACCGACCGCGAGCCGGCGCCGCCGCCTGCGTTCGGCGTCCCGCTCGTCCACCTCTGGCCCGCCGACCTGACCGACGGAGAACGGGAGGCAGTCGTCCGTGTCGCTGCGGCCGCTGCGGCCGCGCTCGGCGTGGGCGAGGGGACGGTCACGGCGCAGGTGCTCGTCACGCCGGAGGCGGCGCTGCTCGCGAAGCTCTCGGCCCGCACCGGAGGCGGCCACGACGCCGACCTCTGCCGGGCCGCGCTCGGCATCGACCTCGACGACCTCGCCATCGCCGCCGCGCTCGGCGAGGCCGTTGCCGCCGGCCGGCTGAAGACGGCGGTCGAGGTGGGAGCGGCGTGCGTCCGCTTCCTCGTCGCCCCGCCCGGCGAGCTCCAGGTCACCTCCGGCGAGGAGGCCGCGCGCGCCGTCCCCGGCGTCCGGCGCGTCCGCCTCTACCGGAGCCCGGGACACCGCTTCGGCGAGCTCCGCCGCGCCTCCGATCGTGCCGGAGCGATCGTGGCGACCGGCCGGGACCGCGCCGACGCCCGGCGCACGGCCGAGGCGGCTGCGGCGAGAATCGAGCTCGTGACGCAGCCGATCGAGGCAGCTGCATGATGGTGGCCCGCGCGCTGCGGGCCGCCGGAGGCGTGGGAGCGAGCCGGCGGGTGGTCCGAATCGAGGCTGGAGCGGCCGGCAGGCGCCTCGTCGGGCCTGCCGCCGCGGCGGGGCTGCTCGGCATCGCCCGCCTGCTTCCCGAGACCGGCTTCGGTCTCTGGGTCCGGCTCGCGGCCGGGACGGCGATCGTGCTCCTGCCGGGCTACCTCGTCGCGCGCGCGCTCGGCCGGCGGAGCAGCGCCGCGACGTTCGCCTGGTCGCTCGCCGTCTTCGGCGGCGGCCTCGCGCTGGCGTTCTCTCTCGGCGCGTCGCTCGACGTCGCGCTCGCCTTCGACCTCGCCGTCGGCGCGGCGGCGCTCGGGGTGCTCATGGGCGACCGCTCCGTGCAGGCTCCCGCCGTTCCGGTGCGCGAGCGCCTCGCGCGCTGGCCCGTCGGCATCGCGGGGGCCGCGCTCGGCGCGGCGCTCTGGTTCGTGGAGGGCCCGGTCAGCGGCGACGGGCTCTTCCACCTCGGGCGCATCAGGAAGCTCGCTGCCCTCTCGTCGCTCTCGCTCCACGACGTCGGCGAGTTCTACCGCGGCGGCCTCGACAGCGGGTACGCGTTCCCGCTCTGGCATGGCTGGCTCGCGCTCGTCGCGCGGCTTGCCGGGGTCGACCCCACAGCCGTCGTTCGCCACGAGTCGAGCCTGCTCGCGCCGCTCGCCCTCATCCTCATCTTCGAGATGGGATTCGCGGTCTTCCGGTCGCTCCGGATCGCGTTCGCCGTCCTGCTCGCGGCGGTCGCCCTCGACGCGCTCGCCCCGGGGCACGCCGGCACGTACGCGTGGCTGTGGGAGCCGGCGACGGTCGCCCACGTGATGCTCGTGCCCGCCACCGTCACGCTCTTCTTCGCGCTCGCCCGCACGCCGACGTGGCCGGTCGGCCTGACGCTGGCCGTCGGCGCGGCCTCCCTCGGGCTCATCCACTCGACGTACGCGCTCTTCGTGGCGATTCCGCTCATCGCGTTCGTCGTCGTCCGGATGCTGTTCACGCGCTTCGCCGAATGGCGCGAATGCGGCGCCGCGCTCGCCGCGCTCGTCCTGCCGCTGGCGCTCGTCTACGCCTGGCTTCGCCCCGTGGTCGAGGAGAACGTCGCGCTCCACCTCGGGCCGAAGGCGCTCCAGAGCAGCCTCGTGCACTACGGCCACGACCTGACGGTCCAGTCGCTCGGCCGCTACAGCGTCGTACCGCAGCTCGCCGCCCGGAACGGGCCCGTCGCGGTGGCCGCGCTCGTGCTCACACCCCTCGCTCTGCTCGCCTGGCGCCGCCGCTGGAGCGCGCTCGTCCTCGGCGGGACCGTGGCCCTGCTCTCGCTCGACCTCTGGCCGCTCGTCTTCCCGCACTTCGCGAACCTCGTCTCGATCTCGCAGGGGCGCCGGGCGCTCGCGTTCATCCCGTTCGAGTTCGCCTTCGCGGGAGGATTGACGCTGCTCGCGCGCTTCTCCCGCCTGCTCACGCTCGCAGCCGGGCTCGGGGCGGGCATCTGGCTCCAGCTCGCATATCCGGGCGACTTCGCCGTGCGCCGCCTGCCGCATCCCGGCCCGGGCCTGCCCGCCTGGATCGCGCTGTACGGCGGGGCGGCGGCGATCGTCGCCGGGGCGCTCTTCGCCCTGTCGCGCCGCGAGTGGCTCCAGCTCGGCCGCATGCGCGGAGAGACGACGGCGGCGCTCGCGGCCCTGCTCTTCGTCGTGCCGGCGGCCGTCCACGGCTTCTCGCACTGGGCGCCGAAGAAGCCCCACGACCCGAACGCGCTCACGCCGGGGCTCGTCCGGTTCCTGCAGCAGGACGTCCCGGCACGCTCGGTCGTCTTCACCGACCTCGAGACGAGCTACCGCGCGGTCGCCTTCGCGCCGGTCTACGCGGTTGCGATGCCGCCCTCGCACGTCTCGAACACGAAGCCCAACCGCGTGCACCAGCGCCGCCATGCCGTGCTGACGTTCCTGTCGCACCCGGATCTCGCGATCCCGCTGCGCTGGCACGCCGGCTGGCTCGTGCTCCGCCGCGGCAAGGACGTCGCGGACGTCGAGGGAAAGGGGTTGCGGCCGGCGTACAGCGATCCGCACTTCGTCGTCTTCAAGCTGCCGGGGGCCAAGTACCGTTCGGCCGGGTGAAGCTCCTCCTCGTGACGCTCTACTTCCCGCCCGCCGGCGGCGGCGGTGTCCAGCGGCCCTTGAAGTTCGCGAGCCACCTGCCCGCGCTCGGGATCGAGACGCACGTGCTCGCCCCGGACATGCCGGGCGCGGCTCCCGTCGACACGGAGCTCGAGCTGCCGACGCAGGCGTGGGTGCACCGCGTGCGCTACGTCGGCCCGCGCGGCGGCCGGCCGGCCGAGCGCCTGCAGGGCAAGGAGGGCGTCGCGCGGGTCGGGACGCAGGCCGCGCTCCTGGGGCGCCGGCTCCTCGTCCCCGACGAGAACGTCCCGTGGAGCACGCTCGCGCTGCCGACGGCGCTCCGGATCGCGCGGCGGGAAGGGATCGACGCCGTCCTCACGACGTCTCCGCCGGGCTCGCTCCACCTCGTCGGCGCCGCGGTGAAGCGCGCCACGGGCGCCGCCTGGGTCGCCGACCTGCGCGACTCGCTCACCGCGCACCCGCACCGGCGCGGGTACGAGTCCCGGCTCGTCCAGCTGAAGGAGCTGGCCGCGGGCGGCGTGGCCCGGCTCGTCGCCTCGCAGGCGGACGCGATCACGGCCGCCGCCGACGCTATCGCCGAAGAGGCACGGGCGCTCGAGCCGAAGGGCCGGGTCGTGACGATCGCGAACGGCTGCGACTTCGACGACTTCGCCGGGCTCGAGCATCGTCCGTCCGAGCGCCTGCGGATCACGCACGCGGGCTCGTTCTACGGCAAGCGCGACCCGAAGCCGTTCCTGCGCGCGCTCGCCGAGTCCGGACTCGACGACGTCGTGGTCCGCTTCGTCGGCGACCTGCGGGCGAGCGACCGCGAGCACGCGGAGGAGCTCGGGCTCGGCGATCGGATCGAGGAGACCGGCTACGTGTCGAGGCGGCGCTCGCTCGAGCTGCAGCGCGACTCGGAGGTGCTGCTCCTGATCATCCCCGAGGCGGGCGGCCGCGGGCGCGGCGTCCTCTCCGGCAAGGTGTTCGAGTACCTCGCCGCCGAGCGGCCGATCCTCGCCGCCGTCCCGCCCGACGGCGCCGCCGCCGACCTCGTCCGCCAGACCGGCGCCGGCGTCGTCGCGCCGTCCGACGACGTCGACGCGCTGAAGCACGCGCTGCTCGACCTCCACGCGCGCTGGCGCGCGGGGATCCTCGACGGAACGCCCCTCTCGGCCGAGTGGCGCGACAAGCTCTCGCGCGGGCGCCGCGTCGAGGAGCTCGCCGAGCTGCTGAGGAGCCTCAGGTGACGACCGTCGCGCTCGACCGCGCCTGCGCCGTCCCGCGCGCGCAGGAACGCGTCGTGACGGGCCTCTTCTTCGCCTCGCTCTTCGTCGCGACCTTCGAGAAGGTGCACTGGCGGTTCGGCGGCGCGATCGGGCTCAACGACATCGTCACGATCCTCTTCCTCGTCGCGTACGTCCTCACCGAGCGGCGGCCGCTGCCGCGGACGAGCGCCATCCTGATGGGCTTCTTCGCGCTCTTCCTGCTCGTCTATCTCGGCGGCTTCTTCGACCTCTCGACGAAGCAGGCGCTCGAGCAGTTCACGAAGGGGATGACGAAGTTCCTCATCCACTTCCTCTTCCTCGTCGCGGGCGTCGGCTACCTCGCCCAGCGCGGCCAGCGCTTCTTCTGGCGCTCGCTGACGTGGTTCACGGCGGGGTTCGTCGCGAACGGCGTGTACGGGATCCTCCAGCTCCTCGCCGCGCGCTCCGGCCACAACCTCGACCACCTCGTCCTCTCGCCGCTCACCGGCGGCGCGAGCTCGATCAACATCTACGGCGCCGTCAACGGCCAGAACATCTACCGGCCGAACGCGCTCACCGGCGATCCGAACCACCTCGCGGTGATGCTCGACATCCCGCTGCTCTCGCTCACGCCGGTGTACCTGCGCATGCCGCGGGGGCACCCGAGGAAGTGGTGGCTCGCCGCCGTGCTCGCGTTCCTCCTGCTCGTCGAGCTCGCCACGCTGTCGCGGAGCGGCCTGCTCGGGCTCGGGATCGGCGTCCTCATCCTCCTCATCCCGTACCGGCGCTTCGTCCGGACTCGCGCCCTGCTCTATCCGCTCGGCGCGCTCGCCCTCGTGCTCCTCGCCGTCGTCTACCAGCGCCGCCACTTCTTCGAGGTCGTCTTCCGCTCGCGTGTGCAGACGGGCGGAAGCTCGACGAACGCGCACTTCGCGGTGTACTCGTTCATCGGCTCGGTGCTGCACATGCACCCACTGCTCGGGCTCGGGCTGAACAACTTCGCCGTCTACTACGAGTTCGTGACCGGGAAGGCGAACTTCGGCGCCCACTCGTACTGGGTCGCCGTGATCGTCGAGTCGGGCCTGCTCGGCCTGCTCCTCTGGATCGTCTTCCTCCGCTACGTCTTCGTGCGGCTGCTCGCGGCGCGGCGTCTCGGCCGGCTGCTCGACCGGATCGGCGACGAGGAGGGACGGCGCGTCCGGCCGCTCGCCTACGGGATGACGGCCGCGCTCGCCGGGACGATCGCGGCGAACTTCTTCTACCTGACGATGCAGTTCTATTACTTCTACGCCTTCCTCGCGTTCGCGCTCGCGCTCCCCGTCGTCTTCGCAGGACGCGGCCGCAAGGTGCATGCATAGTGCATGTGCTAGCGTGCCCGCGATGCCCCACGTGCAGATCCGCAACGTCCCGCCCGGAGTGCACTCGGCGCTGAAGAAGCGCGCCGCCGGGAAAGGTCTCTCGCTTTCGGAGTACCTGCTCCAGGAGGTGACGGAGCTCGCCGGCCGCCCGACGCTCGAGGAGTGGACGGCACGCGTGCGCAGGCGGCCGCGGGTGCGGCTCGATCGCCCGGTCGCCGAGATCCTCCACGAGGAACGCGGTGCTCGCGAGCGGGACCTTGCCGGTCGTTGACGCATCGGCTCTCCTCGAGTACCTGCTCGGGACCGACCTCGGCCTGCGGGTCGGCGACCGGCTCGAGGGCGAGCGATCGCTCGACGCCCCCGACCTGATCGACGTCGAGGTCTGCTCCGCGCTGCGAGGGCTCGAGCGCGGGCGAGCCGTGGCTGCGCCGCGTGTCCTCGACGCTCTCGACGATCTCCTCGAGGCTCCGCTCGTCCACTACCCGGTTCGAGCTCTGCTGCCCAGGATCTGGGAGCTCCGCGCCGAGCTGAGCGCGTACGACGCCGCGTACGTCGCGCTGGCGGAGGATCTTCGCTCCGACCTGATCACCTCCGACGGCCGGCTCGCGCGGTCGCGCGGCCATCGCGCATCGGTCGTCCTGATCGCGTGAGGGTCGCCGTCCTCACGACCTCGTGGCCGCGCGGAGAGGAGTTCGCGGGCTGGTTCGTCGCCGCAGCGGTCGAGCGGCTGCGAGAGCGCGGGGTGGAGGTGGACGTCCTCGCGCCCGGCTCGGGCTACCGGGACTTCGGGCTCGCGTACGGCGGCGGGATGGCGGCGAACGCCCGCCGGCGTCCCTGGGCCGTGCCGCTCATGCTCCTCTCGATGTGGCTCGCCCTGCGGCGGGCCGCGGCCCGTGCCGACCTCGTCCACGCGCACTGGCTGCTCACGGCGGCGGTGGGCCGCTTCGGCGGCCGGCCGTTCGTCGTCACGCTCCACGGCTCCGGCTCCGCGGGCCGCTTCTCGGACGTCGAGCTCGCGCGCCGGCGGCCGGCGCTCGTCCGCGCGCTGCTGGGCCGGGCGCGGGCCGTGATCTGCGTCTCCGAGACGGTCGCCGCGGCCGTACGCGAGACGGGAGTCGAGCCGGTCGTGATCCCGAACGGCGTCGCCGTTCCCGACCAGCCGCCGCCGCCGGCCGAGCCGCCGGAGCTGCTCTACCTCGGGCGGCTCTCGCCGGAGAAGAACGTCGACACGCTCGTCGAGGCGCTCGGCGACCTGAACCTCGTCGTCGTCGGCGACGGGCCCCTGCGCCACCTCGTCCCGCAGGCGCTCGGGCCGATCCCGCACGAGGAGGTCGAGCGCCTGCTCGAGCGGGCGGCGATCCTCGTCGCGCCGTGCGAGCGGGAGGGCTTCGGGCTCGCCGCCGCCGAGGCGATGGCGTTCGGCAGGCCGGTCGTCGCCGCCGCCGGCGGCGCGCTGCTCGAGCTCGTCGTGGACGGCGAGACCGGCCTGCTCGTCCCGCCGCGCGACCCCCAGGCGCTGCGGGCGGCGGTCGAGCGGCTGCTCGCCGATCCGGAGCTCCGCGAGCGGCTCGGGCGCGCCGGGCGCGAGCGAGCCCGCGAGCGCTACGGCTGGGACGGCGTGATCGACCGGACGCTCGACGTCTACCGGGCGGCGACTCTCTAGCCGGATCGCATTCCGGCGGGTGCCTCCGCGCGGTACCAGGCGATCGTCCGCTCGAGCCCTTCGCGGAGCGAGGTGCGCGCGCGGAAGCCGAAGAGCTCTTCGGCGCGGGAGGTGTCGAGGCTGCGACGCGGCTGCCCGTTCGGCCGCGAGGTGTCCCAGACGATGTCGCCGTCGTATCCGGTCAGCTCGCCGACGAGCTCGGCGAGCTCGCTGATGGAGATCTCGCTGCCGGTGCCGAGGTTCACGGGCTCGCCGCCGTCGTAGCTCTGCGCCGCGAGCCAGAGCCCCTCGACGCAGTCCTCGACGTAGAAGAACTCGCGCGTCGGCGTACCGTCTCCCCAGAGCACGACATCGCGCTCGCCTCGCTCGCGGGCCTCGACCATCTTCCGGATCAGTGCCGGGATCACGTGCGAGCTCTCGAGGTCGAAGTTGTCGCGCGGACCGTAGAGGTTGACCGGCAGGAGATGGATCGCATTCGTTCCGTATTGCCTGCGGTACGCCTGGGCGCCGACGAGGATCGACTTCTTCGCAACTCCGTACGGCGCGTTCGTCTCCTCCGGATAGCCGTCCCAGAGGTCGTCCTCGCGGAACGGCACGGGGG
The DNA here is from genome assembly GCA_035517075.1 of Gaiellaceae bacterium. Classification (GTDB taxonomy): domain Bacteria; phylum Actinomycetota; class Thermoleophilia; order Gaiellales; family Gaiellaceae; genus Palsa-739. Next base: position 106,936 of record DATIZN010000043.1, read on the forward strand.
CGAACTTCGGGTACTCGCAGATCGTCCCGAGCACCACCACCTTGGCCGTCTCGTGTAGGCGCGCCTGCTCCAGCACGTGGGCGCCCATCAGGAGGTTCGCGTACCAGTACCGGCCGGGATTCGCACGGTTCGCGCCGATGCCGCCGACCTCTGCGGCGAGATGGAAGACGAGCTCGGGCCGCGCGTCCTCGAAGAGCCGGGCCGTATCGGACGCGTCCGTCAGGTCGTAGTCTCGGCGGCGGGCGACGAACGGGTCGACGCCCTCGCGCTCGAGCAGCTCGACGAGGTGCGAGCCGAGAAAGCCGGCTCCTCCCGTGACCAAGACGCGCATACCGCGAAGCGTAGACGGCCGGGCCGCTACGGTAAGGCGCCAATGGCGAAGCGGAAGGCATTCATCACCGGCGTCACCGGCCAGGATGGGTCATACCTCGCGGAGATCCTGCTCGAGAAGGGCTACGAGGTGTACGGGATGATCCGCCGCTCGAGCTCGTTCAACACGGCGCGGATCGACCACATCTTCGGCGACCTGAACCTCGTGTTCGGCGACCTGTCCGACGGCTCGTCACTGAACCAGCTGCTGCGCACGATCCGGCCGGACGAGGTCTACAACCTCGGCGCGCAGAGCCACGTCCGCGTGAGCTTCGACATTCCCGAGTACAGCGCGGACATCGCGGCGCTCGGCACCCTTCGCCTGCTCGATGCGATCCGCGAGGAGGACGTGAAGTGCCGCTTCTACGAGGCGGGCTCGAGCGAGATGTTCGGTCAGGTCGCGGAGACTCCGCAGCGCGAGACGACGCCGTTCCATCCGCGCAGTCCGTACGGCGTCGGCAAGGTCTTCGGGTACTGGATCACGCGCAACTACCGCGAGGCGTACGGCATGTTCGCCGTGAACGGGATCCTGTTCAACCACGAGTCGCCGCGCCGCGGGCCCACGTTCGTCACACGGAAGATCACGCGCGCCATCGGGGCGATCCTCCGCGGCGAGCAGGACGAGCTGCGGCTCGGCAACCTCGATGCGAAGCGAGACTGGGGTTATGCGCGCGATTACATGGACGGCGCGTGGCGGATGCTCCAGGCTGACGAGCCGGACGACTACATTCTCGCGACCGGCGAGACGCACTCGGTGCGGGAGTTCCTCGACGAGGCGTTCGCCTACGCGGAGCTCGACTGGAACGACTACGTGAAGATCGACGAGCGGTACTTCCGTCCGGCCGAGGTCGACTTCCTCCTCGGCGACGCGTCGAAGGCGAAGGAGAGGCTCGGCTGGGAGCCGACGGTGCGCTTCCCCGAGCTCGTGCGGATGATGGTCGACCACGACCGCGAGCTCCGCCGGACGCAAGAGCACTACGTCTGATCGCGGGCTGAGCGTGGGCTGATGCGCGCTGTCGTCCACGACTATGCGGGTCACGCGTTCCCGGCGCAGCTCGCGCGAGCGCTTGCCGGTCGCGGGCACGACGTCCTCCACCTGCAGTGCGCGTCGTTCGTGTCCGGCAAGGGCAGCGTCGAGCGCAAGCCGGGCGATCCGCCCAGCCTGAGCTTCGACGCCGTAGCCCTCGGCGGCGACTTCGCGAAGTACGACCTCCGGCGCAGGATCGCGCACGAGCGTGAGCTCGGCCGCGAGCTCTCGCGTCTGATCGAGAGGTTCCGGCCCGACGCCCTGCTGTCGAACGCGCCGCTGCTCGTGCAGGCCCGGCTGCTCCGGGCGTCGCACGCGCTCGGCGCCGGGTTCGTGTTCTGGCAGCAGGACGTGATGAGCATGGCGGCTCGGCGCGTCGTCGGCGAGCGCTCGAAGGCTGCCGGCGCCGTGGCGGCGCTCGCGGTAGGCGCCCTGGAGCGACGTGTGCTGCGACGCAGCGACGCGGTCGTGACGATCTCCGAGGACTTCCTGCCGCTCCTGGCACGTTGGGGAATCGACGAGCGAAAGGCGGCGG
>DATIZN010000044.1:0-4282 GCA_035517075.1 Gaiellaceae bacterium
GGGCTTCTCGCGCGCCGTTCCCGCCGACCTCGAGCTGCTCGTCGAGCTCGGCGTCGAGGCGGCGGTGATCGAATCCCCGATCTCCGACCTGAAGCTCGAGGCGATCGGCGTCGACCGCGAGACGATGCTCGGCCGGATCGCGAGCGCGATGCGCTTCGCCGCCGAGCACGACATCCGTGCTGCGTTCTTCGGCGTCGACTCGACGCGGGCCGCGCCCGACTTCTACGCCGAGGTCTATGCGAGCGCCGTCGAGGCGGGCGCGCGCGAGGTCGTCGTCGTCGACACGCTCGGGATCGCCTCTCCCGAGGCGGTCGCCGACCTCGTCGGGACGACGGTCGAGGCGGTCGGCGGCGACGTCCCCGTCCACTTCCACGGCCACGACGACTTCGGGCTCGCGACCGCGTCGGCGGTCGCGGCCGTCCGGGCCGGCGCGCGCTGGATCCACGGGACGATCAACGGGATGGGCGAGCGCGCCGGCAACGCCGACCTCGGCGAGATCGCGCTCGCGCTGCGCGCGCTCTACGGCGTCGAGTCGCGGCTGCGGCTCGACCGGATCCGCGAGGTCGCGGCGCGCGTCCGGGAGCTGTCGGGCTACACGCTCCCGCCGTGGAAGCCGCTCACCGGCGAGACGCTCTTCCGCCGCGAGTCGGGGGCCGTGGCGTCGCAGTTCCACGACCCGCCCTCGATCGAGCCGTACTCGTCCGAGCTCGTCGGCGCCGAGCGCGGCATCGTCCTCGGCAAGAAGAGCGGGCTCGACTCGGTCCGGATCAAGGCGGAGGAGCTCGGGCTCGACGTCCCCGAGGAGCGGCGCGCCGAGCTGCTGGCGCGCGTGAAGGAGCTCGGGGCCCGCAAGCGCGACCTCGTCACCGACGACGAGTTCCGGGAGCTCGCGGGTGGCTGAGGGCGACGGCTTCGACGCCGTCGTCGTCGGGAGCGGCGTCAACTCGCTCGCGTGCGGGGCGCTGCTCGCCCGCGGCGGCTGGCGTGTCTGCGTGCTCGAACGGAACGCCTGGCTCGGCGGCGCGATCAAGACGGAAGAGCTGACCGAGCCGGGCTTCCACCACGACGTCTACAGCGCCTGGCATCCGCTCTGGGTGGGCGGGGCGGCCCACGCGGCCCTCGGCGACGAGCTGGCGCGGCGAGGGCTCGAGTACCTCAACACCGACCTGCCGACCGGGACGGCCTTCCCCGACGGCAGCGCTGCGTTCCTGCTCCGGACCGCGGCGGCGAACGCCGAGGAGCTGGGGCCCGAGTGGAAGGCCGAGCTCGAGCGCTTTCTCGCCAACGCCGACCTCGCGTTCGGAGTCCTCGGCACCGAGCTCTGGTCGCCGGCGGGGCTCGCACTCGCGGCGAAGGCGGTGCGGCGGCTCGGCCGCGCCGGCGCCGCCGCCTTCCTCGGCGAGGTGCTGCAGTCGAGCCGCGACTGGCTCGAGACGACGTTCGCCGCCGGGCGCACGCACGGCGTGCTCGCGCCGTGGGTGCTGCACACGGGGCTCGGCCCCGACCAGGCGACGTCCGGCTTCATGACGCAGGTGATCGCGGTCGCGCTGCAGGAGGGCGGGCTGCCGATTCCGCGCGGCGGCGGCGCGAAGCTCGCCGAGGCGCTCGTGCAGCTGATCCGGGACCACGGCGGCACGTGCGAGACCGACCGCGACGTCGAGCGCGTCCTCGTCCACAACGGGCGCGCGACCGGCGTCCGCCTCACCGACGGCGAGACGGTCAAGGCCGAGCGGGCGGTCGTCGCGAGCGTGACGCCGACCCAGCTGTACGAGCGGCTGCTCGCGGACGCGGACGTTCCGGCGCCGGTCGCCGAGGGCGCGCGCCGGTTCCGCTACGGGCGCGCGGAGATGCAGATTCACTACGCGCTCTCCGAGCCGCCGCGCTGGGACGGCGACGAGCGCCTCGCCGGCACGGCAATCGTGCACGCGACGCCGGGGCTCGACGGGGTCTCGCGAGCCGTCAACGAGGCCGACCGCGGGCTGCTGCCGGCGGAGGCGACGATCGTGGTCGGCCAGCCGCTCACGATCGACCCGTCCCGCGCGCCGGACGGCAAGGGGATCCTCTGGATCCAGCTGCAGGAGCTGCCGTGGCGGGTGAAGGGCGACGCCGCCGGCGAGCTCGACAGCGGCGGCGGCGAGTGGACCGACGAGCTGCGGGAGCGCTACGCCGACCGGATCCAGGGGCGGCTCGCACGGCACATCCCGAATCTCGAGTCGTCGATCCTGAAGCGGGTCGCGCTCGGACCGCACGACCTCGAGCGGGCGAACGTCAACCTCCGGCACGGCGACCCCTACGGCGGCGCCCTCGCTCTCGACCAGAACTTCCTCTGGCGGCCCTTCCCGCGCAGCCCCGGGCACACAACGCCGGTCGAGCGGCTGTGGCAGATCGGCGCGAGCACGTGGCCCGGCCCCGGTCTCGGCGGCGGGTCGGGGGCGCTCGTGGCGCAGAAGCTGCTGGAGCCGCCTCTCTCGCAGCGCGCGGTCGCGCGGGCGCGCGGCCTGCTCGGGCGGCTCTAGCTCGTTCGGACATGTACGGGGTCTGACCCCGGTCATGTCCCTTGCGGGCGCTCAGAAGGCGAAGATCGAGCGGCCGGCGAGCTCGACGGAGAAGATGCTCGTCGCCAGCTCGAGGTGGTCGCGGAACGCGGCCGCGGCCCGCTCCGCGTCGTGCCTGGCGCAGGCGCCGAGCAGCTCCTCGTCGAGCTGCCGGTGACGCGCCTGGAGCTCGCCCTTCTCGCCGAGCAGCACGGGCCGGTAGCGCTCGCAGCTGTCCCATGCCGGCCGGATCAGGCGCAACAGCCATTGCGAGCGCGCCGCGCCGTAGAGCTCGAAGTGGAACGCTGTATGGGCTCGCACCGCCGCGCGCACGTCGCCGCTGCTCCGGGCGCTGTCGAAGGCCTCGAGCTGCGCTCGCGCCGACTCGCCGTTCGCCGGCTCGAAGACCTGCGCGGCCCGGCGGAGCGCGAGCGTCTCGAGCGCGAGTCGCACCGAGAAGAGCTCGCGCAGCTCCTCGACGTCGAGGCCGGTCACCTTCGCGCCGTGGTGCGGGACGTGCTCGGCGAGCCCGAGCGCCTCGAGCTGGCGCACCGCCTCGCGGATCGGCGAGATGCTCATCCCGAGCGAGCGGGCGAGGTCCTCGAGCCGGAGCGGCGTTCCCGGCGTCAGCTCGCCGAGGATGATCGCCTCGCGCAGACGCTCGAGGGCGGCCTCGGCCATCGTGCGGTGCCGAACCGCCCCTCCGCTCTGCGGCAGCGTCGAGGACTCCACGAGGATCGAGCGTGAACCACACTTGATCAGATGTCAAACGCGTGAAACGATCACTCTCCACGCGTGTCGAGGGATGGGCAGCAGCTGCCGGCGTTCTCGATCTCGCAGGTGAGCACCCTCACCGCGAGCTTCGCTGACGACGTGCGCGCATATGCGGCCGCCGGTGTCGACGCGATCGGCATCTGGGAGGTGAAGCTCGGCGAGAGCTCGCGCGACGAGCTCCGTGCGAGCGGGCTCGGCTCGGCGACTGCCGTTCCCGCCGTCCCGTCGATCCATCCGCTCCCGCTGCTGCCTGGCCCCGAAACGGTGCGCGAGCGCGTCGACGCGCTGCTCCGCTCGCTCGAGACGCTCGCGCCGTTCGCGCCTGCGGCGGTGCTCTGCTTCACCGGCCCCGGCGATCGCGAGGCGGCCGTCCGCGGCGTGCGCGAGGTCGCGCGCGAGGCGGAGCGGCTCGGGCTCCGGCTCGCCCTCGAGCCGTTCCAGCGGGAGGGAATCGAGAGCTGGTCGATCCTGAACACGCTCGGCGACGCCGCCGCCTTCGTCGAGGAGGTCGGCTCGGAGGCGGTCGGCATCCAGTTCGACGTCTGGCATCTCTGGAACACACCCGAGCTCCTCGAGGAGATCGGGCGCCACGCCGGCCTGATCGCGGGAGTCCACGTCTGCGACTGGCGCGAGCCGACCCGCGGCTGGGCGGACCGCGTCCTTCCCGGTGACGGCGTCGCCGACCTCCCCGCGATCCTCGGCGCGCTCGACGCCGCCGGCTGGGACGGCTTCTACGACCTCGAGATCTTCTCCGACAACGGCGCCTTCGGCAGCGCGTATCCCGACTCGCTCTGGGATCTCGACGCCGCCGAGCTCGCGCGCCGCGGACGGGACGCCTTTGCCGAGTGCTGGTCGAAACGGAGGGTCGCGGCGTCGGCCGCAGGCCAGAGAGGAGAGACATGACGGGAAGGAAGCGGGCGCGCTGGGCGCTCCTCATCGTGGCCGCTGCGGCGCTCGTCCTCGCAGCGACCGCG
>DATIZN010000045.1:0-5018 GCA_035517075.1 Gaiellaceae bacterium
GTGGTCGCGCGCGTCGCCGCCTGGCGTACCGGAAAGCCGGCGCCGCTCGCGGTACCCTCCGTCGACGCGGGCGGTTAGCTCAGCTGGGAGAGCACCTGCCTTACAAGCAGGGGGTCGGCGGTTCGATCCCGTCACCGCCCATGCGGCGCGACGACGTCACTCGCCGAGGAGGCGGGCCAGGCGCCACAGCAGCGAGTCCGCCGGGATCAGCAGGCCGCGGCTGGCGAGGCCGACGATCCGGTCGAGCGTGAGGAGGAACTCCTCGGCCAGCGACGGCACGTCACGTAGCGCCCAGAGCGCCTGCCCGTTCGTCCATGCCGCGTCGCGGGCTCGGTCGACGTCCCACATCGCGACGACGTCGTCCATGCGGTGGATGCGGTGCACGAGCCGGTCGACCCAGGCGAGCCAACCGGTCACGTAGGACCGCTTCACGCGCGTCTCCACCTGCGCGAGGAGCAGGTCGACGCGCTCGTAGTCGGCGTGCTCGCGCGAGCGCTCGTCCAGGCCGATGCCGAGCTCGCGGCAGGTCGTCACGAGCGCGACCGGCAGATCGCGGTTGATGTGCGCGTTCATCCCGGCAAGCGCGAACTGCAGCGGCGCGATCCCGCGGTGCATCCGCTGCGCGAACAGCGGCACCCACGCCCGGGGCGCGCTCGCTGGGTCGCGCTCGTAGGCGTCGAGCGCCGAGAAGAAGAGCCCGGCAAAGGTGACGTCGAGACGCTCGAGGAAGGGCTCGTCCTCGAAGCGCCGCTCTCCCAGGTCGGCGCGAACGCTCTCGGTCACCTCCCGGTAGAGGTGCGCGAAGCAGGCGACGCCGTCGCGCCTCGGGCCCGCGGCTTCGAGCGCGCGCAGTCGCTCGACGACCTCGGGGACGGTGGAGGGCAACGGAGCGCTCACGCGCGAACCGTATGACGCCCGCCCGCTCCGCTCAACTGCCTGGTCTGCTCGAATAGGCCCATGGAAGCGGCGCAGGTCAGCCTCCTCCGCTGGCTGCGGCGCCAGCTGCGCCAGCCGATCCCGGCGCGAGAGCACCTCGAGGCGGCGGTCGAGAACGACGACGTCGCCGAGGCGCGGCGGCTGCTCGCCGGCTTCGAGTTCAGCGACGCGCAGCGGCGGAACGTCGAGCAGCTGCTCGACGCCTGGGAGCGCCAACGCGCGAGGCAGGTCTAGTAGAAGCCCTCGCGGCGCGCGTAGCGATCGGCGCGCGCCTCCTCGTACTCCTCGACGTCCAGCTCGGGATCGGCGATCGAGCGGAGGATCGCGCCCGAGCTCGGCAGCTCCGAGCGGTCGACGTGCCGCTCCGGATTCCAGAGCTCGGAGCGGAGCAGCGCCTTCGGGCACTGCGTGTACGCCTCCTCGACCTCGACGAGGATCCCGAGCTGCGGCGCCTTCCCGTCGACCTCGCTCGGCGCGAGCAGCTCCGGGTCGTCGACGATCCGGGCACGGCCGTTGACGCGGAAGGTGTCGTTCACGCCCGGGATCAGGAAGAGGAGCGCGATCCGGTCGTCCTCGAGCAGGTTCGTCAGCGTGTCGGCGAGCTTGTTGCCCGGGCGATCCGGAAGGAGCAGCGTCCGTTCGTCGAGGATCCGGACGAAGCCGGCCGGATCGCCGCGCGGCGATACGTCGAGGCCGCCGTCGGGCCTTCCCGTGGCGACGACGACGAACGGCGCGCGCTCGACGAACTGGCGCGTCAGCGGGTTGAGCCGGTCGGCGACCTTCTTCCGGACGAGCTCGGCCGGCTCGCCGAGGATGTCCCTGAGCTCTGTCTCGTTCATGTGGAGAACTTAGCTGCGCGCTTCTCCCGGATGGCGGCGACTCCCTCGCGCACGTCCGGCCCGGTCATGTCGAGGAACTCGAGCGCGAGCGACGCGTCGAAGATCGGGCCGGCCGCGCGAAGCCAGTCGTTGAGCGCGAGCTTCGTGTGCGAGATCGCGGCGCGCGAGCCCGACGCGAGCTGCCGCGCGACCTCGAGCGCGCGCTCCTCGAGCTCCTGCTCCGGGACGCAGAGCGAGACGAGCCCGATCCGCTCCGCCTCGACGCCGTCGACCTCCTCGCAGAGCAGCAGGTGGTACTTCGCCTTCGCCATGCCGCAGAGGAGCGGCCAGACGATGGTCGCATGATCGCCGGCCGCGACGCCGAGCCTCGTGTGACCGTCGACGATGCGCGCGTTCGGAGAGGCGAGCGATACGTCCGCGAGCAGGCCGACGACGAGCCCGGCGCCGACGGCCGGGCCCGTGATCGCGGAGACGATCGGCGTCGGGCACGCGAGCAGGTTGTAGACGAGGTCACGCGCCTCGTGGAAGACGCGGCGGCGCGTCTGGGCGTCGTCGGCGATCGCGAGCACGAGGTCGAGGTCGCCGCCCGAGCTGAACGCGCCGTCGGCGCCGCGGACGAGGACCGCCCGCGTCTCCTCGTCGCGTCCGATCGCCTGCCAGACGCGCGCGAGCTCGCCGTGCTGCGCCTCGCTCACCGCGTTCAGGCGCCCCGGCGCCCGGAGCGTGAGGCGGAGGATCCCCTCCTCCGGCCGGTCGAGGTCGAGCGACGGAAACTCTCTCTCGTAGGGGTACGGCGCCACGGCGCAGATCCTACGGGCCGGCGCTACGCTCGCCGTCACAGGCGGGCCGGTAGCTCAGTTGGCAGAGCAGGGGACTTTTAATCCCAAGGTCGGAGGTTCGATCCCTCCCCGGCCCAATGCGCAGGGACTACGATCGACCCATGTCGTCGTTTCTGAAGCGCTTCGCGATGTCGTGGCTCGTCGACGCGCTCGCCCTCGCCCTCGCGGCGTGGATCTTCTCCGGCGTCACGGTCGGCGGGTCGGCCGGGACGCTCGTCGTCGCGGCGCTCGTGTTCGGCCTGCTCTCGTCGTTCGTCAAGCCCGCGCTCAAGGTCGTGACGTTCCCGCTCGCGCTCGTGACGCTCGGCGCCGCGTGGTTCTTCGTCGCGATGTTCGTACTCTGGCTGACGGACGCGATCGTCGGCGGCTTCGCCATCCACGGCTTCTGGACGCTCGCCGGCGCGACGCTCGTCGTCTGGGCGGTCGGGTCGGTTGCCGGCCACTGGCTCTTCCCGCGCAAGCGAAGCCTCGGTCGCGGCATCCGGCGCGCGCTGCAGACCTGAGCAAGGCCTGCTAGCGCCGGACGGCCGCCGCGTGCGCGGGCAGCACTTCGAGCGCCGCGAGCGCCTCGACCGTCGGCCGCACGCGCGCGAGCCCGTCCTCCGTCAGCCGCTGCACGGTCACCGGCTTGAGGAATGTCTCGAGCCCGAGCCCGCCGGTCGAGCGTGCCCAGCCGCCGGTCGGGAGGACGTGATTCGCGCCCGTGCCGAGGTCGCCTGCGGGGACGGGCGAGCTCGCGCCGACGAAGACCGCGCCGGCGTTGCGGATGCGCGGCGCGAGCGCCTCGGCCTCCCCGAGCAGGACGACGTGCTCCGGCGCGCGGCGCTCGACCTCGTCGAGGGCCGCCTCGAGGTCGTCCGCCTCGAGGATCTCGCAGAGCGCGTGCGGGCCGTGCTCCGCCTGCGCCGCGACCTCGAGCTCGGCAACCCGACGGTCGCCGCCGCGGCCGAGCACGACGAGCACCTCCGACGGCCCCGCGGGAAGGTCGATCGCGACGTCGCGGGAGACGAGCAGCTTCGCCTCGTTCACGTGCTCGTTGCCCGGGCCGGCGATCTTGTCGACGCGCGGGATCGTCTCCGTCCCGTACGCGAGCGCCGCGACTGCGTGCGGCCCGCCCACGGCCCACACCTCCTCGACCCCGAGAAGCGCCGCGGCAGCGGCGACGAGCCCTGCGCCTGCGGGCGGGGTGACGACGGCGATCCGCTCGACGCCCGCCGTCTGCGCGGGAACGGCGGTCATCACGAGCGTCGAGACGAGCCCGCGCGGGACGTAGACGCCGACCGACGCGAGCGGCACCCAGCGCCGCTCGAGCTCCACCCCCGGCTCGACCTCGAGCCGCAGGTCGGCCGGCCGCTGCGCCTCGTGCCAGCGGCGGACGCGCCCGGCGAGCTCCAGCAGCGCCTCCTCCGGCAGCTCGCCCGCCGGCACGGCGCGCGCCGGCTCGACCCCGTCGAGGCGAACAGACCATTCGCGCAGCGCCTCGTCCCCGCGCGCACGAACGTCGGCGACGATCTCTCCGACCCGGCTCATCCCGGCGAGTCTAGGCTCCGGCGGTGCGTCTCTTCCTGCTCGCGCGTCACGGACAGTCGCTCTTCAACGTCGACAGCGTCGTCAACGGCGACCCGCTGCTCGACCGCGGACTCTCGGAGCAGGGGATCGAGGAGGCGGAGCGACTCGCCGGCCAGATCGCGCCGATCGCGATCGACCTCGTCGTCGTCTCGCACTTCCCGCGCGCCATCCAGACGGCGAACATCGCGCTCGCACGCCGGCCGGAGGTGCCGCACGTCGTCGACGAGCAGCTCGGGGACGTGCGCATCGGCGAGCTCGAAGGGAAGACGCTCGACGAGTACCGCGCCAGCCCGGGACACGCGAACCCCCGGGAGCGCTTCCCCGGCGGCGAGAGCCTCGACGAGGCCGCGCTCCGCTACGCCGGCGCCGCCGAGCGATTGCTCGCGCGGGAAGAGCAGGTAACGCTCGTCGTCTGCCACGAGATCCCCGTCCGCTACCTCGTCAACGCGGCCGGCGGCAGCGACGACCTGAACGACCCGCTCCGCTACGTCGCGAACGCGGCGCCGTACGTCTTCGACGAGGCCGCGCTGGCACGCGCCGCGGCGCGGATCCGCGAGCTGGCGGGCTAGCGGGCTCCGAGCAAGAGCGCGAGCAGGGCCTTCTGGACATGGAGGCGGTTCTCCGCCTCCTCCCAGATCGCCGACCGGTCGCCGTAGAGGACGCCGGCCGTCGCCTCCTCCCCGGGATGCGCCGGCAGGCAGTGGAGGACGAAGGCGTCGGGCGACGCGAGCCCGAGCAGCGCCTCGTCGAGCCGGTACGGCTCGAGGTCGCGCAGCCGCCGGTCGCGCTCGTGCTCCTGGCCCATCGAGATCCACGTGTCGGTCACGACGACGTC
>DATIZN010000046.1:0-38824 GCA_035517075.1 Gaiellaceae bacterium
CAACCGCGTCCAGGTGGGGACGCAGGTCTTCATCGTTCCGGACTAGCGCCAGTGCGCGCCCGGCTGAAGCGCCCAGCGCAGGCGGTCGCGGTCGCCGGCGTCGCCGCGCTCGGCGCCCTGCTGATCTGGAACCTGACGCACCAGACGCCGCCTCCGAAGGTCGGCGCTCCGGCCCCGGCCTTCTCGCTGCGGCGGCTGACCGGCAGCGGCGACCTCTCTCTCGCCTCGTTCCGCGGCAAGACCGTCGTCCTCAACTTCTTCGCCTCGTGGTGCGACCCGTGCAAGCGCGAGGCGCCGGCGCTCGAGAAGGTGTGGCGCGACGATCACGGCAGCGGCGTCGTCGTGCTCGGGATCGACTCCAAGGATGCGCGCGGCGACGCGCTGCGATTCGTCCACGCGCACGGCCTCACGTATCCGATCGTGAGCGATCCGAGCGCGAGCGAGGCGTTCCGCTACGGCATCCCCGTGCTGCCCGTGACGTTCGTCCTCAACCCGCAGGGCCGCGTCGTCGGCACCCCGATCCTCGGGCCGATCAGCGACAAGGGCTTCAGCCAGCAGTTCACGCGCGAGCTGAACGCCTCGGTCAAGTCGTGAGCCGCCGTCTCAAGCTCGGCGCCCAGCTGCTCGCGCTCGGGTGCGTCGCCGGCCTACTAGCGCTCCTCGTCTGGAAGCTCGCGCATCAGGAGCACGCGCCGAAAGTCGGGACGATCGCGCCCGTCTTCACGCTGCGGCGGCTCGAGGGTGCGGGCAAGGTCTCGCTCGCCTCGCTCCGGGGGAAGCCCGTCGTGCTGAACTTCTGGGCGTCGTGGTGCATCCCGTGCAAGAGCGAGGCAGTCGTGCTCGAGCGTGACTGGGCGCGGTACAAGGGACGCGGCGTCGTCTTCCTCGGCGTCGACGACAAGGATTTCGCGTCCGACGCGCGCCGCTTCGTGGCCGCCCACGGGCTCACGTTCACGATGCTCGAGGACGGCTCGGGCAGCGTGACGGGCAGGTACGGAGTCGCGCAGGTGCCCGAGACGTACGTCCTGAACCGCCAGGGGCGGATCGTCGCGCACCTCGCCGGGCCGCTCACGTACCCGCGCTTCGCCGGCGAGTTCCGGCAGGCGATCGCGAAAGCGGAGGCGGCGTGATCGCGCGCCTGCTCGCGGTCGTCGCGGCCGCGCTCGTGCTCGCCGCTCCCGCCGCCGCGGCCGGCTGCGCCCGCCCGCGAACCTCGCTCGCCTACCTCGAGGGGCAGGTCATGTGCCCGATCTGCCACACGACGCTCAACCAATCCGATTCCGCCGCCGCGGTCCAGATCGAGAACGTGATCAGGGCGAAGATCGCGAAGTGCTGGACGGCGCAGCAGATCGAGACCCTTCTCGTCGCGAACTACGGGCCGGCGATCCTCGCCGCTCCGCCGCACAAGGGCTTCGACCTCCTTGCGTGGTGGCTCCCGATCGCCGGCGTTCTCGGCGGCGCGCTCGTGCTCGCGGCCGGCGTCTGGCGCTGGAGCCGAGGGCGGGAGCCGGAGCCCGCCGCCGGCGGCTCGGGGCTCGACGAGGAGACCGAGCGGCGGCTCGACGAGGCGCTCGCCCGCTTCGAGTAGATGGCCGTCCGGCTCGCCGTCTCGTTCGCCGCCGGCTTCGCATCGGTGATCACGCCGTGCGTGCTCCCGCTCGTGCCCGGCTATCTGTCGGCACTCTCGAGCGTCGACGCCGGGCGGCTCGGCGAACGCGGCACGACTCGCCGCGTCGTTGCCGCGAGCGTCCCGTTCATCCTCGGCTTCACCGTGGTCTTCGTCGTGCTCGGCGCCGGAGCGGCTGCGATCGGCCGCGTCGTCAGCGGGCCGGCGCAGACCGAGGTGGCGGGATTCGTGCTCGTCGTCCTCGGCCTCGCCTTCGTCGGGTTGCTGCCGGTGCCGGAGCGCGTGATCGCGCCCGGCCTCCTGGCCGGCGCCCGGCGGCGCAGCTCGGGCGCGCTCCTCGGCGGAGCGTTCGCCGTCTGCGCCGCGCCGTGCATCGGCGTCGTCCTCGGCGCCGTCCTCGTCCTCGCGAGCAACACGGGAACGGTGCTGAAGGGCGCGGTGCTGCTCGCGGCGTACGCGCTCGGCCTCGGCGCCGCGTTCCTGCTCGCCGGGGTTGCCTTCTCGCACGCGATGGGCGCCTTCCGCTGGCTGCGCGACCGCTACACGCTGATCCAGGCCGGAAGCGGCCTCGTGCTCGTGGCGCTCGGGCTGCTCCTGTTCTTCGGCCGGGACTGGTGGCTCCACGTCGCTGTCAACCGTGCGCTGATCGACCTCGGCCTCGCGAAACCGTGAGCCGGGGCGGCGCGAGCTCGAGCGAGCCGGCCGCGACTCGCTTCCGCGCCTGCTCCACCTGCGCGAGGACGCCGGCGACGTCGAGCCCGCGGTGCGCAGGCGCGAACGGCCCGAGGCGGCGGGTCGCCTTCTCGAGCTGCCGCTCGGCCGCCACGGGGCGTCCGCGGCCCGCCTGGTACCAGGCGACGGCGACGTGGACGAGCCCCTGGAAGAAGTCGCGCTCGCCGGGAGGCGCCGCGCGCCACGCCGTTTCGAGCTCCTCGTGGGCTGCGAAGAACTCGCCCTCGCGGATGAGCGCCAGTCCGCGCTTGTACGGCCCCTCCACGGCGTTCTAACCTTTTCCCATGGCGACGATCCTGTGCTGTGGGGTCGACCTGTTCATGCGCGGGAAGCTCGAGGCCCTGTTGCCGGGCCATCGCTGCGTCACCGTCGACCACACGGAAGACCCCGACCTCGTGATCGCGGACATATCCCGGATCGACCCGGAGGAGGTCGCGGACGCGTATCCGGACGTCCCGCTCGTCGGCTTCACGAACCACACGGACACCTCGGGACTGCGGGCCGCGCATGCCGCGGGGTTCGACCAGGTGCTCGCAAAATCGGCGCTCGTCGAGCGGATCGGTGACCTCGTGGGGGAGCTGGTGCCCTCGGTAGAGTAGGCCGCGTGACGTACATCATCGCCGAGCCCTGCATCGACATCAAAGATCGCTCGTGCGTCGACGTCTGCCCCGTCGACTGCATCCACGAGGCCGAGCGGATCCTCATCATCGACCCGGAGGAGTGCATCGACTGCTTCGCCCCGACGCAGCAGTTCTTCACGCCGTGGGGCGTCAAGACGTTCGTGGAGCTCGAGAACTCGTGGACGAAGGTGCTGACCGACGACGGGTTCAAGCCCGCGCTCGTCAAGCGCTTCCGGCGCAAGCCGCTCGTCGAGATCGAGTTCGCGCCTGCGTTCGAGGAGCGCGACCGCTACGGCGGCACGCGGCTCACCACGCGGAACATCTCGCGCTACCGGCGCACCGTCCTCGCGACGCCGAGTCACTCCTGGGTGCTCGCCGACGGGCAGCGGACGGATTCGCTCGCGGCCGGGCAGTTCGTGCCGGCGATGCGCGCGGCCGCGCGGCAGGAGAACGAGAGCTACCGGCTCGGCGTGCTGCACGGGCTCGTCTTCGGGGACGGCGCCTGGAACAAGCAGCAAGCGCGCTCCGGCGAGCACCTGCATTTCGTGCAGTTGTACGGGGAGCGGGTCGCGAGGTTCCGGGAGTTCTTCGACCATGTGACGTTCTCGCCGTGCCTCGACATCCATCCGGGCTACGCGGGCACCGGCGTCGTCCGCGCGCCGCTGAACCTCAAGGGCGCGCTGCCGATCCACGCCGACCCGGAGTACATCGCCGGCTTCGTCGAGGGCTGGCTCGCGGCGGACGGCGATCCGACGCGGGCGGGCTCGTGGCGGCTGCGCTCGATCGAGCACGAGGCGCTCGACTGGCTCGAGCTCGTCGCGCCGCTCGCCGGCTACATCGTCGTCGGCTCCGGCCAGGAGTCGAGCATGGAGACGAACTACGGCCGCCGCAAGCGGCCGATCCGCTGGCTCTATCTCGCCGCGCGCGAGACCTTCTGGCGCGTCAACCGAATCACGCCGCTGCGGGAGCGGGACGACGAGCACGTCTACTGCGCCGTCGTGCCGGACAAGCACACGCTCACGCTGGCCGGCGGCGTCTACAGCGGCAACTGCGGCGCGTGCGAGCCGGAATGCCCGGTCGAGGCGATCTTCCCGGAGGACGCGCTGCCGGACAAGTGGGAGCCGTTCGTCCGCATCAACTACGCGTACCCCGACGGCATGGACGTCGTGAACCAGCTCACCGACGCCTACGCGACCGAGCACAACGTCCAGAACGAGCCGATCGAGTAACGACCGCGCACTCGGGGAAAGGTGCACGTCGTGAATCCGAGGACTCTCGACCACATCGCCTACTGGCTCGCCGACCGCGACGCGGTCGCGGACTTCGCCGTCGCGCATCTCGGGATGCACGTCATCGACCGGACCGACGCCTTCACGCTCGTGGGCGCCGACGCGCGCCGCGGCAAGCTGACGCTGTTCGCAGCGGAGGCGCCGCGAGAGCGCGGGCTGCTCGAGCACGTGGCGCTGCGGGTCGGCGATCTCGAGCGCGCGCTCGCCGCGTTGCCGGCCGGGCTCGACGTGGAGCGTCGCCGGATGGGCGAGGCGTACCTCGAGCTCGGAGAAGGGGTCGTGCTCGGGCTCGTCCAGGCGGAGACCGACGTCGACTACGACCTCGACCACGTCGCCCTTCGCTCGACCGACCCGGAGGCGACGGCGTCGGAGTACGCGTCCCTCGGCTTCGGAGCCGCCGACGCAGGGCCGTCCGGGCGCCCTCGCGTCGAGGTCGGCGGCGCCTGGGTCGAGTTCCAGCCGGGCGAGCCGGGCGCGCCCGAGCGTCCGCTGCTCAATCACCTCGCGGTGCTCGTCGACTCGATGGAGGAGCATCTCGCCGCGGCCCGTGACCTCGGCATCGAGATCGACGACGTCGTCGACGCCCCGAACACGCTCGCCGTCTTCCTCCGCGGGCCCGAGCGGGTCCGGATCGAGTACGTCGAGCACAAGCCGACGTTCTCGCTCACCTAGTTGCGCGTCACCGTCGCCGGCGCGGGCATGGCGGGGCTCGTCGCCGCGGCCCGGCTGCGCGAGCTCGGGCACGAGCCGCGCGTGCTCGAGAAGGGGACCCGGCCCGGCGGCTCGATGCTCCTCTCCGCGTGCGTGATCTGGCGCCACCTCGAATGGGACCGCTTCCGCGAGGAGTGCCCGGACGGCGACGAGGCGCTGCAGCGGCTGATCTGGGAACGGCTCGACGACGCGCTCCGGTGGCTCGAGTCGCTCGGCGCCGAGCCGGTCTGGCGCGACACCGAGAACCCGCTGACGACCGGCCGGCGCTACGACCCGCGCACGCTCGTCGAGCTGCTCGCGCGCGACGTGGAGCTCGGGACGCCGGTTCCGGCCGACGCCGAGCCGCCGCTCGTGCTCGCGACCGGCGGCTTCCCGGTCCGGCTCGCGCGCGAGCGAGGTCTGCTCCTCCGCGCGAATCCGTGGAGCGAAGGCGACGGCCTCGAGCTTGCCCTCGCGCGCGGTGGGACGACCACCGCCGCAATGGACGAGTTCTACGGCCGCGTCATGCCCGCGCCGCCTGCGCGGATCGGCGAGGAGGACTTCGTCCCGCTCGCGCAGCTCTACGGCGCGGAGGCCCGCGTCTTCGCCGCCGACTGGCGCGAGGTCACGCCGCCGCGCGTCGCGTGGCACGAGAACGACCTCGCGCAGCTCGTCGGCCGGCGCGCGTGGTTCGTCGTCGAGCGGACGAACGCGCGGATCGAGGCGGCCCGCGCCGCGGGCGGCGCCGTGCTCGAGCGCGCGGACGGGACGCTCGCCGTCCACGTCGCCGCCGGCGTGACGCACACGATCGGCGGCCTCCGCGTCGACGCCGACGCGCGCGTGGTCGGCGCCGACGGCCTCTGGGCGGCGGGCGTCGACGCGGGCGGGATCGCGAGCGGCGGCTACGCGAGCGGGCTCGCCCAGGCGCTCGTCCTCGGCCTCGCCGCGGCCGAGTCGATCGCTCAGTGACGGCCAGTGCCGGTCTCAGCCGGCGAGGTACGCGCACGAGCGACGGTCGCCCGGCAGCGGCGACGGCGCCACCTTCGTGACGCGGAAGCGCTCTTCGCCGACCTCGACCTCGGTGCCGACCGTGGGCGCGTCGCCGGCCCGCTCGACGAGCTCGTAGCCCGACGGCCGCCAGACGAAGAGGAGATGCAGCTGTCCGTCGCTCATCCGCCGCGGAACCTTAGTCGCTCGCCGCGTAGCGGGGCAGCTCGAGCGTCATCGTCGTCCCCGTCGCCTCCTGCTCGACCGCGAGCGACGCGCCGAGCGTCCGCGCCCGCTCGGTCAGCACCTCGAGCGAGCGCCGCCGCCTCTCGGCCGGCGCGTCGTCCCGGATCACGACCTGCAGGCCGGCGTCGGTCGTGTCGGCGACCACCTCGAAGCGCTGCGGCGGCCCGCGCCGGATCGCCGCCTCGAGCGCCTCGCCCACGATCTGGTACAGCGCCGCCTGGGCCCGCTCGCCGAGCGACTCTGCGGCGCCGACGTCGAGCTCGAAGTGGATCCCGTGCTCGATTCCGCGCGTCTCGCCGAGCGCGTGCACCGCGGTCGCGAAGCCGTGGTCGCGCAGGACGACCGGCTCGAGGTTGAAGGACAGCTCGCGCAGCTCGCCGACCGTGACGCGGGCCCGCTCGAGCGCCCGCTCGAGGATCTCCCGAGCCTGGTCGTGCTCGCCGCGCCGGATCAGGTCGAGCGACGCGTCGAGCATGAGGGCGACGCCCGAGAGCGACTGGACCGGCCCGTCGTGGAGGAAGAGCGCGATGCGCCGCCGCTCGTCCTGCTCGGCCGCGAGGATCTGCTCGGTCAGCTCGCGGTCGACGTCGTGGGTCATCGACCGCGCCTAGTCGATGATCGCTTCGCGCAGGGCGATCGCGACCGCGTGCGTCCGCGTGTCCGCCTCGAGCTTCGCGAGGATGTGGCGCACGTGGCTCTTCACCGTCTCCTGGCTGATGAAGAGCTTCGTCGCCACGTCGGCGTTCGACATCCCGTCGGCGAGGAGCTGGAGGATCTCGCGCTCCCGCGTCGTGAGCATGTCGTCCTTGTCGCGGCCGGTGAGAAAGGCCGGCATCAGCGCCGGGTCGACGTAGCCCTCGCCGGCGGCGACCTTCTCGATCGCCCGCAGCAGCGTCTCGTGCGGCGCCTCCTTCAGCACGTAGCCCTTCGCGCCCGACTCGAGCCCCCGACTGAGGAGGCTGCGCTCGCTGTAGGCGGTGAAGATGAGGACGGCCGAGTCGGGCGCCTTGTCCATCAGGACCTTCGTCGCCTCGAGTCCGTCCATCCCGGGCATGCGGACGTCCATGATCACGACGTCGGGACGCCGCCGCTCGGCGAGCGCGACCGCGCTCTCGCCGTCGGACGCCTCGCCGATCACGCGGATGTGGGGCGCGCGGCTGAGCGACAGGCGCAGACCTTCGCGGACGACCTCGTGGTCGTCGACGATCAGACAGGTGATCTCCGACCCAGGCACGGCCCGAAGATCATAGAACTGAGGATCGGAGGTCACATAACCAGGGACAGCTGCTCGGCCTCGCGCGGAGGCTCGAGAGGCATGCGCCGCCGGTCGCGAATCCGGTGCTCGCGGGCGAGCTTCCGCACCCGCTCGCGCACCGGCTCCGAGTCCGCCTTCGGCAGGTACGCGCCCCGCCGGTAGAGGCGCTCGTACGCGGGCAGCAGCTCCGGCCAGTCACGCTCGAGCGCGCCGAGGAAGTGCTCGCGCGTGCCGGGACGAAGGTAGAGGAGGTTGGCCCAGATGCCGGTCGCGCCGGCCTCGCGCGCGGCCCGCACGACCTCGCCGAGCAGCTGGGGGCGGTCGCTGAGCCCGGGAAGGATCGGGGCCATCCCGACGCCGGCGTCGATTCCCGCCTCGACGAGCGTCGAGAGCGCCCGCAGCCGCTGGCGAGGCGGCGGGGTTCCCGGCTCGGTGCGGCGCCAGATCTCGCGATCGAGCGTCGGGATCGAGAAGGTGACCGAGACGCGCGCGCGCCGGGCGGCGCCGGCGAGGACGTCGACGTCGCGGACGACGAGCGGGCCGCGCGTGATGAGCGAGAACGGGTTCGCGGCCTCCGCGAGCGCCTCGATGCACGCGCGGGTGAGGCCGTAGCGGCCCTCGGCCGGCTGGTACGGATCGGTCGCGGCCCCGATCGCCACCGGCTCGTGCCGCCACGACGAGCGTGCGAGCTCCCGCCGCAGGACCTCGGCGACGTTCGTCTTGACCCGGATGCTCGCGCCGTAGCGCTCGTCCGACGGCCGGTCGGCGCGCGCCTCGAAGGCGCGGACGTAGCAGAACGTGCAGCGATGCGCGCAGCCCATGTACGGATTGAGCGACCACGCGAACGGCATTCCCCGCACCCGGTTGAGGGCGCTCCGGCACGGCTCCTCCCGGTACTCGACGCGCATCCGGCGCGGATCCTATCGAACATATGTTCGTGTCGGCGAGTCCGGCAGCCGCCACTCGTATACTGCGGCGCAGAGGCGTGGACGACATCCCGAGTACCGACGCCCTCGGGTGAGGGCGTGAGAATGCTGCTGGAGCTGATCGGGGTCGCGGTCCTGATCCTGCTCAACGCGTTCTTCGTCGCGGCGGAGTACGGGCTCGTCACCGCGCGCCGGACGCGCA
The DNA here is from genome assembly GCA_035517075.1 of Gaiellaceae bacterium. GTDB lineage: Bacteria > Actinomycetota > Thermoleophilia > Gaiellales > Gaiellaceae > Palsa-739. The sequence goes on from DATIZN010000046.1 coordinate 8,575, forward strand.
TCATCGAGCTGCAGCACCAGGGCAACCGGCGCGCGCGGGACGTGCTGCGCATCACGGGCGACCCGCCGCAGTTCATCGCCGCGATGCAGCTCGGCGTCACCCTCACGTCGCTGGGGATCGGCGCACTCGGGGAGACCGTGCTCGCGCACGAGTTCGACCACTGGATGGCGACCGCGCTCGCGATCGTGCTCGCGTACGTCCTCCTCACGTTCGTCACCGTCATCGTCGGCGAGCTCGTGCCGAAGGGGGCCGCGCTCGGCCGGCCGGAGCGGACGGCGCTCTGGGTGTCGGCGCCGGTGCGCGCGTTCTTCGCCCTCTTCCGGCCCGCGATCTGGCTCCTGCGCGTCACGAGCGACTTCGTCCTCCGCCGCTTCGGGCTCGAGCCGCCGGGCGCCGAGCGCGAGGTGCACTCCGAGGCCGAGCTGCGGATGCTCGTCTCCCGCTCGACCCAGCAGGGGCAGATCGAGGAGGGCGAGCGGGAGATGATCGACAAGGTCTTCGTCTTCGGCGACAAGGACGTCGCCGACGTGATGGTCGCGAAGCCCGACGTCTCGGCCGTCTCGATCGATCTGCCGCCCGAGCAGGCGCTCGCGGTCGTCCTCGACTCGCCGTACACGCGGTACCCCGTCTACCGCGAGTCGCTCGACGACATCGTCGGCGTGCTCCACGTCCGCGACCTGTTCACGGCGATCCACGACGAGGGCCTCGCAGCCGTCGAGCTCGAGCGGCTGCTGCGTCCCGCCTACGTCGTCCCAGAGACGAAGGACCTCGCGTCGCTGCTGCAGGAATTCCGGCGAACGAGCAACCACTTCGCGATCGTCGTCGACGAGTACGGGGCGATGGTCGGCGTCGCGACGCTCGAGGACCTGATCGAGGAGATCGTCGGCGAGATCGAGGACGAGTTCGACGTGCCGGAGGAGCCGGTGGAGCAGGTCAACGAGGACACGTACCGCGTCGACGGCATGTTCGCGATCGACGAGTTCAACGAGCGCTTCGGCACCGACCTGCCGGAGGAGGACTTCCACACCGTCGCCGGCTTCGTCTTCGGACAACTCGGGCGCGCCCCGGAACCGGGGGACGACGTCTCCTACGACGGGATGCGCTTCGACGTGCTCGAGGTCGAGGGCAACCGGATCGAGCGGATCGCGGTCACCTTCGAGGAGCGGCCGCAGCCTCGGCCGGCGCCGGGCGAGCTTCTCGACGAGGACGAGCTGGAGTAGGCTCGCTGGGGTGACCGACTCACCCGCGTCTCCGCCCGAGCCTGCCGCGGCGGAGCAGCGGCGCCCGAGCCTGCTCGGCGGGCTCGTCGGGTTCGAGACGCTCCTCTACGCCGCCGTGGCGGTGCTCCTCATCGCGGCCGCAGTCTTCGTCCTCGTCGGGACGGTGCACGAGCTCGCGCACTCCGTGCAGACGAGCGCCGGCGCCGTCGACACGGGTGTCACCGTCCTCGACCGGATCCTGCTCCTCCTGATCATCGCGGAGCTCGCGTACACGCTTCGCTTCGTCCTGCGGACGCATGAGATCGCGGTCGAGCCGTTCCTCTTCATCGGCCTGATCGCGGTCGTGCGGCGGATCCTGATCGTGACGGCGCAGCTCGAGCGGCTCCCCTCCGGCGGGCGGCTGCTGACGAACTTTCTGCTCGAGCTGGGCCTGCTCGGCTTCCTCGTGCTCGCGCTCTCGGTCGCGCTCGCGCTCGTGCGCCGGCGTCAGCCGCCGCGCTGAATCGATCCCTCCGGACCAGGTCGCCGTGCGCGTCGAAACCCACCGACCGGTGGCAGCTACGCAAACGTCTTCGCAACGAATCGCGGCGCGTGGTCGCGCTAGGCGCGAGCGGGTCGTAACGGTTTCGTAGCGGTAGCTGCCACCGGCCTCAGCTCAGCTCCAGCGGCGAGATCTCGCCGTCGCCGATCGTCCACGCGGCGAGCTCGTCGCGGGCGACCGAGTAGATCAGGTACGGCTTGCCCTGCCAGAGGCCCACGTTCTCGACGTCGGTGCGCGACGGCCGCGGCGGCGCCGAGATGTGGGAATGGACGACCGCGAGCTCCCAGCCCTCGTCCTCGAGGAACCAGAGCCCCGGGTCGACCTCGAGCTCGAAGCGATACGGCGACTCGGCGGCGTTGCGCCCGGGCTCGTAGCGCTCCGCGACCGAGTCGCGGAGCACGAGGAGCCCGCACGCCTCGTTCGGCAGCTGCTCGCGCGCATGCTCGGCGAGCGCCTCGCGCACCGCCGGCGGCACTACCACCACAGCTTGCTCTCGTCGATCTCGCCGCCCTGCCAGAAGCCGGCCGAGAGGTACTTCCAGCCGCCGTCCGCGAGCACCATGACGACGACGCCCTCGTCGAGCTCGGCCGCCAGCTTGCCCGCGACGTGGACGACCGCGCCGCCCGAGACGCCGGCGAAGATGCCCTCCCGTTCGAGCAGCGCCAGCACGCCGGCCACCGCGTCCTCGTTCGAGACGAGGAGCTTCCGGTCCAGCTTCGAGACGTCGAGGATCGGCGGGACGTAGCCCTCGTCGAGCGAGCGGAGCCCCATCACGGGATCGCCGGGCAGCGGCTCCGCCGCCGCTACGACGACATCCGGGAAGCTCTCGCGCAGCCGCTCGCCCGCGCCCATGAGCGTCCCGCCGGTGCCGAGTCCGGCCACGAGGACGTCGACGCGGTCGAGCGCCTCGGCGATCTCGGCGCCCGTCCCCTCGTAGTGCGCGCGCGGGTTCGCCTCGTTCGCGTACTGGAACGGCATGAAGAAGCGCGGCTCCCGCTCCGCGAGCTCGAGCGCGAGGCGGACGGCGCCGTTCGAGCCCTGGTCGCCGGGCGAGTCGACGATCCGCGCGCCGTACAGGCGCAGCAGCTGCCGCCGCTCCTCGGTCGCGTTCTCGGGCAGGACGCAGGTGAGCGGATAGCCCTTGAGCTTGGCGACGAGCGCGAGCGAGATCCCGGTGTTGCCGGAGGTCGGCTCGAGGAGCTCGCGGCCGGGCTCGAGCTCGCCCGCGGCCTCCGCCGCCTCGATCATCGCCTTCGCGACGCGGTCCTTGATCGAGCCGGTCGGGTTCTGGCCCTCGAGCTTCGCGTACAGCCGCACCGAGGGCTTGGGCGACAGGCGCGGCAGCTCGACGAGCGGCGTCGAGCCGACGAGGTCGAGCAGGGAGCCGCTGGTCGCGGCCCTAGACACCGCCCGCCATCGCGGGCAGCAGGATCACCGTCGCGCCCTCGCGCACCGGCGTGTCGAGCCCTTCGAGCGTGCGGACGTCCTCGCCCTCGACGTAGACGTTGACGAACGGGGCGATCTCGTCGTCCTCCACGAGCTGCCGACGCAGGGCGGGGAAGCGGTCGACCAGGTCGTCGAGCAGCTCGCGGACGCTCCCGCCCGCGGCGGGAACCTCGCGCACGCCGCCGACCTCGGCCCGAAGGGCCGGCGGAATCCGGATCGTGCTCACGCGTGCGCCGCCCGTCCCGCACAGAACTCGACGTAGTCGACGTACTCGGTGATCGTGGGGTGCTCGCCGCAGACCGGGCAGCTCGGGTCGCGGCGCAGCCGCACCTCGCTGAACTCGTTCGCGAGCGCGTCGAAGAGGAGCAGCCGGCCGGCGAGCGACTCGCCGACGCCGAGGCAGAGCTTCAGCGCCTCCGCGGCCTGGAGCGAGCCGATGATCCCGGGCAGCACGCCGAGCACGCCGCCCTCCGCGCAGCTCGGGGCGAGCTCGGGCGGCGGCGGCTGCGGGAAGAGGCAGCGATAGCAGGGCCCTTCGTGGGGCTTGAAGACGGTCGCCTGCCCTTCGAAGCGGTAGATCGAGCCGTGCACGACCGGGATCTCGTGCCAGACCGACGCGTCGTTGACGAGGTAGCGCGTCGGGAAGTTGTCGGCGCCGTCGACGATCACGTCCCAGCCGTCGGCGAGGATCCGGTCGATGTTCTCCGAGGTCAGGCGCTCGAGGTAGGGGATGACCTCGACGTCGGGGTTGAGCTCCTCGATCGTCCGTTTCGCCGACTCCGCCTTCCATTCGCCGAGGCGCGCGGTCGAGTGTGCGACCTGGCGCTGGAGGTTCGACTCGTCGACGCGGTCGTCGTCGACGATCCCGATGCGGCCGACACCCGCCGCGGCGAGATAGAGCGCGGCCGGCGAGCCGAGGCCGCCCGCTCCGATCAGCAGCACGCGGGAGTCGAGCAGCTTGAGCTGGCCCTCCTCGCCGACTTCCGGGATGAGCAGATGCCGGCTGTAACGCGCGCGCTTGGCTGCGTCGAGGGAACGCGGGAAGACGACCTCGCCGCCGTTCCGCTTCCAGTCGGTGAAGCCGCCGGCCAGGTTGACGACGCTCTCGTAGCCGAGCTCCTCGAGCGTCTTCGTCGCGAACGCCGAGCGCGAGCCGCCGGCGCAGTAGAGCAGCAGCGGCCGCGCGCGGTCGGGAGCGACCTGCTCGATCCGCGACTCGAGATGTCCGCGCGGAACGTGAACGGCGCCCGGGATGTGGCCCTCCGCCCATTCGTCGCGCTCGCGTACGTCCACGAGGAGCGGCGCGTCGCCCGAGTCGAGGAGAGCGCGCGCACCGGCGGCGTCGACCTCGTCGATCTCGGAGCGGACCTGCTGGAGCAGCTCTCTGTAGCTCGGCATCGCTTTCCGGAATATAGCGGCGCCCTTGCGGGCTACGCTCGGCGCGTGCCGAGGCAGCGCATCGTCGTGATCGTCGCCCTCTGCGCGGCGGCCGCCGCTTCCGCCGTCGTCGGGGTGACGCTGATCGAGATGCGCGGCCAGACGACGACGGTGCCGGGCGCCGTCACCGCTCCGCGACCGGGCATGCCCCAGCTGGAGCTCGGCTTCGGCCTCGCCGACAACGTCGAGGCGCGGACGCTCGCCCAGGCGCAGAGGCTCTACTCGGAGGGCAGGCTCACGCAGGCGGCTGCGCTCTTCGGCCGCTACCAGTCGCCGGCGGCGCAGATCGGCCTGGCCTTCGCCCGCTGGAGCGACGGCGACGGGGTGCAGGCGCTGCAGCAGCTCGCCGGCCGCTATCCGCGCAGCGCGCTCGTCGCGCTCCACCTCGGCTGGGCGTACTTCTGGGCCGGACGCGACGCCGATGCCGTCGTCGCCTGGGAGCGCACGATCAGCCTCCAGCCCGACAGTCCGTACGCCGTCGACGCGGGATACAACCTGTACGCGAAGAAGGGCTCCCCGCCCGGCCTGCCGCCGATCGTCCTCGCGCTTCCGCTGCCCGGCTCGCTCACGCCGCGCAAGGTCGAAGCGCTCCGCAGCGCCGCCTCGGCGCCGAGCGCGCGCGCGAAGCTCCTCTACGGCTGGATCCTCTGGTCGCTCGAGCGACCGCTGTCGGCCGAGCGCGAGTTCGCCGCCGCGGCCAGGCTCGCGCCGCACGACGCCGTCGCGCGCACCGCGGCGGCGGTCGGCCGCTTCTCGTGGAAGGACCCGACGCGGGCGTTCGCCAAGCTCGGCCCTCTCACCGCAGTCTTCCCGCACTCGCCGGCCGTCGAGTTCCATCTCGGCGTCCTGCTCCTCTACGTCGCAGAGCGGCAGAAGGCGGCCCGGCAGCTGCGCGCCGCGATTGCGGACGGCCCGCATACCGCATACGCAAAACCGGCGAGGCAGCTCCTTGCCGGAATCGCTAAGTAGGACTGCGTAAAGGAAATTTGAGCCGAACGGCCTATGGCGCCGTGTGAGGAGTGCATGGCACAGTGCGGCATCTTCAGGGGAGGGGCATGAGTTCGGGAAACGAGCGTGGGGACGTGGCGCAGCTGGTCGACGTCCTCGAGACGGAGCAGGCGCGTGTCCTGCTCGAGTCGGCGCAGGCCGCGGGCAGCGTCAGCGCAGACGAGATCTCCGTCGCGCTCGACGAGCTCGATCTCGAGCCGGCGCAGATCGAGGACGTGTACCGCGCCCTCGAGGAGCTGCAGGTCGAGGTGCTGGGCGCCCCCGAGCGGGTCGCCGCGAAGGAGGAGACACCGGTTGCCGACGAGGTGCGCGAAGTCTCGACCGACGCGCTCCAGCTCTTCCTCAAGGACATCGGCAAGGTCGATCTCCTGACCGCCGCGGAGGAGGTCGAGCTCGCGAAGCGGATCGAGCGCGGCGACCATCGCGCGAAGCAGGAGATGGTCGAGGCGAACCTCCGCCTCGTCGTCTCGATCGCGAAGCGCTACCGCAACCAGGGGCTGCCGTTCCTCGACCTGATCCAGGAGGGGACGATCGGCCTCGTCCGCGCCGCCGAGAAGTTCGATTGGCGCAAGGGTTACAAGTTCTCGACGTATGCGACGTGGTGGATCCGCCAGGCCGTCGCGCGGGCGCTCGCCGACAAGGCGCGGACGATCCGCATGCCCGTCCACGTCGTCGAGAAGCTGAACAAGATCGTCCGCTCGGAGCGGAAGCTCCGCGCCGAGCTCTGCCGCGAGCCGAGCCCGGAGGAGATCGCGCGCGACCTCGAGTTGCCGGTCGAGGAGGTCGAGCAGATCATGCGGACCGCCCAGGCGCCCGTCTCGCTCGAGAAGCCGGTCGGCGACGAGGAGGAGTCGGAGTTCGGCCACTTCCTCACCGACGAGAACGCGCCGCTTCCCGACGACGCCGCCGACACGGCGCTGCGGAAGGAGCTCCTGCTCAAGATCCTCGGCACGCTCTCCCAGCGCGAGCGGCGGGTGCTCGAGCTCCGGTACGGGCTCGACGGCGAGCAGCCGCGGACGCTCGACGAGGTCGGCCGTGCGTTCAACGTCACGCGCGAGCGGATCCGCCAGATCGAGAACCAGAGCCTGAAGAAGCTGCGCGCGCTCGTCGAGTCGGGCTCGCTTCGAGACGTCGCCTAGAACAACCCTTCGGCCTGGCGCGCGAGGGCCAGCGGAAGCGAGGCGCCGAGGTCGATCGCCGGCTCGACGGTCGAGTACGACTGCACGCCGTCCTTGAAGATCGCCTTGCTGTCGAAGACCGCGAACCGGTCGTGCCCGTGCACGGGGCAGCGGCGCATGTGGGCGACGAGGCCGGTGGCGGCGTAGCTGTTCGGGCCCTCGACGACGGCGCCGCGCAGGAGCGGCGGCCGGCCGTCGCGCGAGCCGACGAGGTTCGCGACCTGGTGCTGCATGCACTGCGGGAAGTCCGTCCCGTCGCCGACGACGAGCGACGCGCCCCAGGCGTTGGCACCGAAGACGTTGCCGAGCCAGCGGCTGCTCCAGGCCGCGTAGCGCCGGCTGCCCGTGAGCTGGTCGACCTCGCTCGCCATCACGACGAGCCCGTCACCGTGCGTCGTCGTGTCCCACTGCGCCCAGGGGAAGCCGAAGCCGAACGGGTCCTTCTCGGCCTGGCGGATCGCGGCCGCGAGCTGGCGCTCGAGGTCGGCGAGAAGCGCGGCGCGGGTCGTCTCCAGCCCGGAGACGTCGCCGGCGCGCTCGAGCGCACGGTAGAGCTCGTAGTGCGCGATTCCCGACACGTCGTAGAGGTTGAGCGTGTCCTTCGCGTCGAAGCGGCTGTGGATGTACGCGTTCGCCCAGTGGGTCGCGAGCCGCAGGTAGTAGAGCGGCTCCTCGTGGGGGAGACCGGCCGGCGGCGTGCCGGCCGCGAGCGCGTCGTACAGCTCGGTCGCGCCGAGCTCGAGGTCGTCCTGCCACGAGCTCTCCGGGTAGAAGTCGTGGGTGAAGACGGTGAGCAGCGGGCCTTTGGGCGAGGTGTCGGCGAGGTCGAAGATGTGCTCGCCCGAGAGGAGGCAGCGCGCCGCGTAGGCGGGGCGCGTGACGCGGAAGACCTGGTAGCAGAGCGCGAACGCGGCGGCGTCGCGGCCGGCGAGGTTCGGGCTGATCTTCGACCCCGGGGGCCCTGCGCGGAAGACGGGGCGGTTGCGGATGTACTTGAAGCGCGGGTTCTTCCCGCCGTAGGTGTCGTCCGCCTGCGGCAGCCGCCAGATGTCGTGGTCGGCGACGAACTTCGAGTTCGCCTCGCCGATCCCGACCTGGTAGTAGAGCGTCCGCGTCTCGTCGTCCCACATCCGCAGCAGGAAGTCGGTGCCGAAGGCCGCCTCGTTCGTGAAGTTCGAATGGGCCGAGCCCGCGCCGAGCTCGGCGGGAAAGTCGCGCACGCCGAGCAGCATCAGGTCGACCGTGTAGCTCGTCGTCTCGACGAACTTCGGGTAGTCGCCGGCATCCCACCAGCCGCCCGACGCGTCGATCCGGACGCCGAGCGGCTTCAGATCGCCGTTGAAGCCGTCGTTCGCGTTCGCCTTCGGCGTCAGATAGGTCATCGCGTGCTCGTCGTTGAGGTGGGCGGGCGCCGTGCGCAGCGCCGTCTTGATGAAGTCGGGGCCGTCCCGCTCGTTTTCGTAGAAGTAGAGGGAGTTCGCGAGCGGCTTCGCGTAGAGCTCCTTCGGCGGCTCGATCCGGAAGCGGAGGGAGCTCGCGCCGGCCGCCAGGACTCGGTACGTCCCGGTCGCGTGGACGCGGTCGAAGTCGAGCGGGTAGACGTAGCCGTAGCGCGTGCTCCAGGCGCCGGTCGAGCGGCCGGCCCGGCCACGGTAGACGGCGCGGCCGCGGGAATCGACGACGCGGAAGGAGACGTCACGCTCGGCTGTCTCGGACATCAGGTACGCCCGCTTCGTCGCGCCGCTCGCATAGCCGACCTGGTCGACGCGGACGACGACGACCGGCGCCGAGCCCTTCCTGCTCGCGCCCGCGCTCGCTGCGGTGACCACGATGAGAGCCAGGGCGGGGAGGACGAGGAGCGAGCGGCGCGGCGCGGGCAATCTGGTAAGGATTATTAACGATGCGCAAGGAGCTCGCGCCCTCCGACCTCGGCGACCTGCTCGAGCTGCCGCTCGTCGCCGTCCTCGCCACGTATCGCCGCGACGGCGGCGTCCTCCTCTCACCGGTCTGGCACCGCTGGCGTGACGGCGGGTTCGACGTCGTCACGAGCACGGACGACGTCAAGGTGCGGCACCTCCGGCACGATCCACGCGCGAGCATCGTCGTCTACGAGCACGTGCCGCCCTACCGGGGCATCGAGCTGCGGACAGAGGCGCGGCTGACCGCGGATGCCGGCGCCGTCGCGGCGATCGCGAGCCGCTACCTCGGCGACGAGGAAGGCAGGGCGTACGCGGAGAGCGCGCCCGACGACACGCTGATCCGGCTCGAGCCGGGCGTGATCCGGGCCTGGGACTTCGCCGACCAGTAGTCGATCGTCGCCTCGGCGGGATGCGGCTCGGCCGGGCGACCGGTCGGAACCCAGCCGCGGCCGTGCGGCGCGAGGATGAACGTCCGACCGCGCTCGCCGACGAAGGCGAGGCGGCCGGGCTCCTCGACCGTGCCGGTCCAGAGCTCGAGGCCGATGCCTTCGAGCTCGCGCAGGAAGGCCTGCCGGTCGCCGACGAGGCCGAGCTCCGAGAGTCCGGCGAGCTCCTCCCCGGCGAAGCCGCCGCTGCGCCCTTTCTCCTCGAGCCCGTGGTGCGCGATCAGCTCGACGATGCTGCCGGCCGGGTCGTGGAAGTAGACCGCGGAAGATCGCCACTCGTCGCCGTGGAAGACGCGCTCGCCGTCGGCGTCTCGGAGGATCTCGACGCGCGGCTCGGCCCAGGCGAGGGCCGCGTCGAAACGGTCGCCGGGGACGAGGAAGGCGAAATGGTGGAACGGCTCGCCTCCGATCGGCGCGAAGCGGAGCGTGGTCTCGCCGATCCGGAGCGCGCCGCGATCGAGCGGCAGCCCGAGAACGTCCCGGTAGAACTCCGGCAGCCCGGCCGGGCCGGCGAGCGTGACGTCCACGAACCTCACGAGAGGAACGCCTCGAGCGAGCGCGCGATACCGGCCGCGTCGAGCCCGTGCGCGGCGCGATGCTCGGCGCCCGTGCCGTAATGCCTGAACTCCGCGTTCGGGACGCCGAGCGCGAGCAGCCGGTGCGGCCGGTCGCTCAGCGCGACCGCGACCTCGCCCGCGGAGGTCCCGGCGAGGTACGGCTCGACGAGGACGGCGTCCGTCCCGTCCCCGAGCGCCTCGCGCAGCGCTTCGTGCGGGAAGGGGCGCACGGTGGCGAGGTACGCGACGCCGAGGTCACGGCCGGCGACGGCCTCGAGCACGGGCGCGAGCGTCGGCCCGACGGCGAGGACGAGCGGCGCGCCGGGCCGGCCGCGGTGCAGCACGGTGAAGCCGCCGCCGTCGACGCGGGCGTGGTTCGCCTCCTCGCTCAGCCGGACGTAGACGCGGCCGTCGCCGGCGAAGGCGTCGGCGAGGATCGGCGTGAGCTCGTCGGCGTGTCCGGGCACGTGGATCGTCCAGCCGGGCAGCGCCGCCACGAGCGCGACGTCCTCGGGCGCCTGGTGCGTTCGTCCCTCGTGGGCCGCGTCGTACGACCCGCCGATGCCGACGAGGACGGCGCCGAGGTCGTTGTGGCCGAGATCGAGCTTCAGCATCTCGTAGGGCCGCTCGACGAGGAACGGCGTGTACGAGTGCGCGACGGGCCGGTAGCCCTCGAGCGCAAGGCCGGCGGCGACGCCGATCATCAGCTGCTCGCGGATGCCGACGTCGAAGTGGCGTGGATGCTCGCCGATCGCCGCGGTCCCGATCTGTGCCGTGACGAGCGCGACGCGCTCGTCCTCGTCGAGCGCCTCGCGGGCGAGCTCGTAGAAGCGCTCGCGCATCGCCGTCACCTCGCCTCCACCTCCGCGACGACGCAGCGCGGCCGCGTCCCGTCGGGAGCCGGCGACAGCGCCGCCTCGAGCGCCTCGTGGTCGCGGCCGTCGACGCGCAGCGCCGTCCAGCCCTCGAGCATGAAGCGCCGCTCGATCCCCTCGGGCCAGCCGTGCGAGGAGGAGTCGTTGTCGATCGCGATCGCGGTGAGCGAGGCGAGGCCGAGCCGCCCCGCGTACTGCACCGCCTCCCAGTTCGAGCCCTCCTCGAGCTCGGCGTCGCCGAGCAGGCAGAAGACGCGGCGGCCCGCCAGCGCCATGCCTGTCGCGGCAGCAAGGCCGTGGCCGAGCGAGCCGCTCGAGAACTCGACTCCCGGCACGAGGAGGCGGTCGGGATGGTGGCCGAGCGGCGAGTCGAAGCCGCCGAAGCCGTCGAGCTGCTCGAGCGGGAGGATCCCCTTCGCCGCGAGCACCGCGTAGTACGCGGCCGGGCCGTGTCCCTTCGAGAGGACGAAGCGGTCGTCCGCGCCGAGGACGCGGTGGTAGAGGATCCAGAGCACGTCGAGGGTCGAGAAGGAGCTCCGATCGTGCTTCTCGCCGCCGGTCAGCCGCGTGAGCAGCACGGGCAGGTCGTCGTAGCCGAGTGTCGTCGCAACAGCCATGCCCGCACGGTAGAACTTCAACTAAGGTTTAAGTCAAGTGGCGAGAGAGCTGACCATCGGCGAGCTGTCGGAGCGGAGCGGCGTCTCGCAGTCCGCGCTGCGCTTCTACGAGCGCGAAGGGCTCGTCTCCGCCTGGCGGACGGACGGCAACCAGCGCCGCTACGCCCCCGTCACTTTGCGCCGGGTGGCGCTCGTGCAGGCCGGCAGGGCCGCCGGCGTCCCACTCGAGCGGATCCGCGCCGCGCTCGACGAGCTGCCCGAGGGCAGGACGCCGACGAAGCGCGACTGGGAACGGCTCTCGAAGAGCTGGCGGCGGGAGCTCGACGAGCGGATCGCGACGCTCGAGGCCGTGCGCGACCGGCTGACGACGTGCATCGGCTGCGGCTGCCTCTCGCTCCGCACGTGCGCGCTGCTCAATCCGGAGGACGAGGCCGGTTCGCTCGGCGGCGGCGCGCACTATCTCCGTAGAGTCTCTCCTCGTGGAGGAAGCCTGGCGCGCCGAGCTGGCTGAGCTCATTGCGATCCCGAGCATCAGCGCCGACCCCGCGCATCGGGAGGACGTCAAGCGGGCCGGCGAGTGGGTCTGCGAGCTCATCCGGAGCATCGGCGGCAGCGCCGAGCTGACGCCCTTCGGCGAGCGGGAGCTCGCGCTCGGCGAGATCCCCGCGTCGACCGGCGCGGCCGGCGCGCCGACGGTGCTCCTCTACAACCACTTCGACGTCCAGCCGCCGGCGCCGCTCGAGCTGTGGGAGTCCGATCCCTTCGAGCTCGACATCCGCGGCGAGTGGGCGTACGCGCGCGGCATCGCCGACGACAAGGGCCAGCTCTGGCTCGTCCTCAAGGCCGCGCAGCGGCTCGTCGAGGCGAATGCGCTGCCCGTCAACCTCCGCATCGCGTTCGACGGCGAGGAGGAGATCGGCGGCCACACGATCGCCGACTGGGTCGCGCAGGACGAGCGCGGCGCCGACGCGTGCGTGATCTTCGACGGCGGCATGCTCCGGCGCGACGTGCCGACGATCGAGCTCGCGACGCGCGGCCTCGTCGGCGTCGACGTCACGGTGCGGACGGGCGCGCGCGATCTCCACTCCGGCATGTACGGCGGCGTGGCGCTCAACGCGATCCACGCGCTCATGCGCTGCCTCGACGCGGTCCTGGCGGGGCCGGACGGTCGCCTGCCGGAGCCGCTGCGGCAGGGGATCGCGCCGCCGACGGCGGAGGAGCTCGAGGCGTGGTCGCAGCTGCCGCCGGGGGTCGAAGCGCTCTCCGAGCAGGGTGCGCGGCCGCTCGACGCGAAGGCGGGCGAGGAGTTCTACGTCCGCACGTGGGCCGAGCCGTCGGCCGATGTGAACGGGATCCTCGGCGGCAAGCCCGGCGTCCGCAACACGACGCTCAGCGTCGCCGCCTCGGCGGAGTTCACGATCCGGCTGGCGCCGGGACAGGAGGCCGAGACGATCGGCGCCGCCGCCGAGCGGCTGCTGCGCGAGGCGGCGCCGGAAGGCACGGAGCTCGAGATCCACCGCGCCGGCTCGAATCCCGGCCTCGTCCGCGCGGACGCGCCGGCCGTCCACCTCGCCGTCGAGGCGTTCGAGCAGGCGCTCGGCGTGAAGCCGCTCCTCACGCGCGTCGGCGGCTCGATCCCGCTCATGCCGGCGCTCGCGGAGAAGGGCATCGACACGATCCTCAGCGGCTTCGCCCTGCCCGACTCGAACATCCACTCCCCGAACGAGCGCTTCCTCGTTCCGTACTTCGCGGCCGGGATCGACGCGGCGGCGGCGCTGTTCACGGCCCTCGGCCGGCTGCGCGACTGACAGGACCCGCGCTCGTCGCCGAGAATACGCGGAGGGCAGTGAGCGACGACCCCACGCGTCCGAGCTGGTCCACGGTCGGCGGCGGCGACCAGTTCGCCGACGAGATCGTCAGGCGGCGCCTCGGCGCCGTCGAGGAGCGCCTGCAGCGGCTCGGCGTCCAGGAGCGTGAGCTCGCCGAGCGGTCGGCGCAGCTCGACCGGCTGCAGGAGGAGGCGATCGCGGCGCGGCGGGCCGCGGCCGAGCGCGAGGACGCGCTACGCCTCCGCGAGTCGGAGGTGGAGCAGCGGGCCACGTACGTCGACGGCGTGCTCGCGCGGGGGGAGGCGATCGCCTCGCGCGAGCTCGAGCTGGCCGAGCGGGAAGCCCAGGTCCAGTCCCGCCTCGAGATCCTCGGACGGGCCGAAGACGCGGTCTCCGCCCGCGAGGCGGCGGTCGCGGAGGCCGAGTCGCGGCTCCCCGCGTACGAGGGCTGGGGCGTCGAGCTCGCCCGCCGCGAGGAAGAGGTGTCCCAGGCGGAGCAGCGCGCGGAGCGGGCGCTGCGGTCGGCGAGCGCGCGCGCGGCGGAGGTCGCCCGCGAGGTCGGCGTTCTCGCCCAGCAGTCCGCGGAGCTCGATTCCCGTGTGGCCGAGATCGAGCGGCGGGCGAACGAGCTCGAGCAGCGCGACGGCGAGGCGCAGCGGCGCGAGAAGCACCTCACCGAGCTCGCCACGAGCCTCGGCAAGCGGACGGCCGAGCTCGAGGGCGTCGAGCGGCAGGTCGTGCAGCGCGAGCGCGTCGTGCAGTCGCTCGAGGCGCGCGCGCCGGAGCTCGACGAGCGGGCGCTGGATCTCGAGCGCTGGGAGGAGGAGCTCGCGGGGCGGGCATCCGCCCTCGAGGAGAGGGTGCTCGCCCTCGCCGCGGCGGAGGAGCCGGTCGCGAGGCGCGAGCGCGCAGTCGCCGTCGACGAGGCGCGGACGGCGAGCATGGCTGCGCGGCTCGAGGCGCTCGAACAGGAGCTGCACGATCGCGAGCAGCGCGCGGACGAGCGGGAACGGCAGCTCCTGGCCGACGAGGAGGAGCTGCTGCGTCGTACCGTCAGGGGGTAGCAGCTACGCGAACGGCTCGTGCTGGCAGCCGAGCCAGGCGTGGCCGAACTCGCGCATCGCGTCGATGATCGGCAGCAGCGACTCGCCCTTCGCCGTGAGCCGGTACTCGACCCGCGGCGGCGTCTCCGCGAAGCTCTGGCGCTCGACGATGCCCTCGTTCTCGAGCGCGCGCAACCGCTCGGCGAGCGTGCGCGGGCTGATCCCGTGACACGAGCGCTCGAGCTCCGAGAAGCGGCGCGGTCCCTCCGAGAGATCGTGGACGAGCAGCGCCGTCCACTTCGCGCCGATGATCGCGGCGGTCGCGGCGACCGCGCACGTGCTCGCCTCGTGGACCGGGTTCATCGTCCGCATCGCCATCTCTCGATTGTACGCCCGCCTGCGGGCCGGCCCGCGCCGGCGAACGACACGACCAGCCTCTAGTCGCCGTCTCACCGTCCTTCGAAGATCGACTTCGGGACGAAGCAGCCGACGACCCAGTTCGGCTGGTCCACCACCTCGTGGATCCGCAGGTCGCAGGCGACGCTGCAAACCGCGTACGCCTCCTGCCGCTCGAGGCCGTGCGTCTCGCCGAGCCAGGCGATCGTGGCGCGGACGGCGTCGCGCGCCGCCTCGAGCAGGTCGGGGCCGACGCCGGTGCAAACGTGGTGGCTCGAGCGGACGTGGTCTGCGGTCGAGCCGGCGGGCAGATCGAACTGCGGCGCGTCCACGCGTACGTCCTTCCGCACGCTCAGCCGGAGGACGATGTCCATGGCGGTCTCGATCGCCGTGCCGCACACCTCGCCGTCGCCCTGCGCGGCGTGGGTGTCGCCGAGCGAGAAGAGCGCCCCCTCGACCCCGATCGGAAGGTAGAGCGTCGCGCCGGCGCCCAGGTGCTTTATGTCCATGTTCCCGCCCCAGCGCCTCGGCGGCACGATCGAGTGCGGGCCGGGCTCGGCGGGCGCGACGCCGAGCGTGCCGGGGAACGGCCGGAAGGGAAGCGTGATCTGCTCCGAGAAGCGAACGACGCCGTCCTCGACCCGCGAGATGCGCAGCCACGGCTCGGCGAACTCGTCGGCGAGGACGCCGAAGCCCGGGATGATCGCCGTCCAGCCCCAGCTCGGCGGCGTGAACTCGAGCAGCTCGACCGCGAGCGTGTCGCCCGGCCGGGCGTCCTTGACGTAGACCGGCCCGCTGACCGGGTTGACCTTGCCGAAGTCGAGCGCGGCGACGTCGGCAGCGGTCGAGTCCGGGCCGAGCTGCTCGTCGGAGGCGTCGCGCACGTGGAGGAGCACCGCCTCGCCCGACTCGACCTCGAGCGCCGGCTCGAACGAGTTGTCCCACCCGTACTCGTACGCGTCCGGGCGGAGATCGTGGAGCGAACCCGTTTGCATCCGGCCAGCATTGCCGACTGCGTAGCTCCGATCAATGCCGATCGGGGAGCTCGCGGATGCCTCGAGGCAGCGTCTCGACGAGCCTTGGCCGCATGGACACCCTCTTCACCGTGCTCACGATCGCCGTGGTGGTCGTCGTCCTCGGTCTCGCCGCCTGGGTCTTCGTCCTCGCGCCGCTCGTCGTCCCGTTCCGGCACCAGCGGCAGTAGCGGCCGCAGGCGTCAGTCCCAGGGCGGCGGGTCGTGCGTCCAGCGGCCGCCGACCATCGTCGCGACGACCCGCACCTCGCGCAGCTCCTCCGGCTCGCACGCGAAGGGGTCGCGGTCGAGCACGACGAGGTCGGCGAGGCGTCCGGGCACGAGCGTCCCGCGCGTGCGCTCGTCGTGCGAGAGCCACGCCGGCGCGACGCAGATCGCGTGCAGCGCCTGCTCGAGCGTGAGCTTCTGGTCGTCTCGCCAGTGGTCGAGGACGGCAGCGAGGACGCCGGCCCACGGCTCGAGCTCCTCCACCGGCGCGTCGGAGCCGTTCGCGAGCAGCGCGCCCGAGTCGAGCAGCGAGCGGAACGAGTACGTCCCTTCGAGCCGGTCGGCCCAGAAGCGCCTCGCGAGCTGCTCGTCGGAGGGCGCGTGCGTGAACTGGACGGAGGCGGCGATCCCGAGCTCGCAGAAGCGCGCCACGTCCGCCGGGTCGAGGCACTGCGCGTGCTCGATCCGCTGCCGCAGGCCGCGCGGCTCCCACTCGTCGCGCGAGCGCTCGAACGCGTCGAGCGCGGCCTTGTTTGCGGCGTCGCCGATCGCGTGGACGCCGACCGGCCAGCCGGCCGCGGCGGCGTCGCGCACGATCTGCTCGAGCTCCTCGCCGCTCGTGATCACGACGCCCGTGCTCTCCGTCACGCCCTCGTCACGGTGGCTGCCACCGTGACGAAACATCCACGCCGTCTGCGAGCCGAGCGTCCCATCCATGAACGTCTTCAGGTAGCCGAGGCGGAGCAGGGGGGAGCCGGCGCCGCTGCGCAGGCCGAGCCCGCGCAGCTCCGGCAGCCGATCCGCCGGCGTCGACTGCCAGACGCGCAACGGGAGCGCGCCCTGCTGCTCGAGCCGCTGCCAGAGGCCGATCGCGCCGAGCCAGCCGTCCTTGTCGTGGACGCACGTGACGCCGCGCGCGGCGGCGAGCTTGACGCCGTGGCGCATCGCCTCGACGTACTCGTCGTCGGAGATGCGGACGTGGCGCTCCTTGAAGCGCCAGGCCGCCTCCTCGTAGAGCAGGCCGGTCGGCTCGCCGTCCTCGTCGCGGACGACGCCGCCGCCCTCGACCTCGAGGTCGCCCTCCGCGAGCGCGAGCGCGGCGGAGTTGAGCCAGAGCGCGTGGTAGTCCTTCGAGATCAGCATCGCCGGCCGCTCGGGCTCGATCCCGTCGAGCGCCTGGCGCGTCGGCGGCCCGTCCGGCCAGTCGGCGTCTCGCCAGCCGTGGCCGCGCAGCCAGCTGCCGCTCTGCCCGGCGTCACGGACCCGGCCGAGCGCCTCCGCGAGGGAGCCGCAGCCGTCGAGCCGGACGTCCTGCTGCGCGAGCGCCCACGTCGGGAAGTGGACGTGCGAGTCGGTGAAGCCGGGGAGGACGCAGCGCCCGCCGAGGTCGACGGTCTCCGGCGTCGGCAGCGCCCATTCGTGAACGCCGACACCGCCGGCGACCCGATCTCCGGCGATGGCGAGCTCGGCCGCCGACGGCAGCGACGGGTCGAGCGTGCGGATCGTCCCGTTGCGGAGGATCATGCGCCTATGTTCGATCATGTCGGTCCCACGTGCGCGACTACGAGCGGAGCCGCGCCTTCTACGCGCGGCCCCCGGCGCCGCTCGGCTGGAGCGTCCTCGCGGAGTGGCGCGGTCACGGGGTCGTCGGGCTCGGCGACGCAGCGAGCGCGTACTATCGCTGGCGGTGGAGCCTGAGCCCTCGGGGTTTGAACTGCTGGCTGCGTCGTTGCGGGCCGACGCGTCCGATCTGCGGGCGTTCGTGGAGGCTCTGGCGACGAAGCTCGAGCTGTCGTTTCCGGAGCGGACCCGGGTGGAGCGGAGCGGCCGTGTGCTCGGTTCGAAGCATGTGCGCATGGTCTCGGTCGAGCTCGGCGACGGGCGGTACGAGCTCGAGCATTCCGATGGCGCGGTGACGACTCGGCGTTGCACAGTTGTGCGCGGGATCTCGTTGAAGAGTGAGGACCTGGGACTGGACGAGTGGATTGACGCGATGTCGGCGCAACTCGTTGCAGAGGCCGAGCGGAGCGAGCGGGGGCGAGCGGCGCTGGAGCGGCTGCTCGAGGGACGCTGACGCCGCAGGCGGGTGATAGTGGGGAGGATGCTGCGCGGCGGGCGGCCGAGAGTCTGGCGTCGATCGAGCGGGGCGGTCTGCCGTTGGCGGCGCAGGAGCGTCTGCGCGCTCTGGGTGCGCGTGGAGGGGCGTTCTTCACGAGCGATCTGAGCGTGAACGAGTTCCTGCTGGGGCGGCAGGCGGGGTTCGAGCCGCTGACGCAGGTGATGGGGAGCTGTTTCTACCACGTGGGTTGGCAGTGGCTGCCCGGCTCGACGGTCGGCTGGGGCGGGGGCGGTGGCGGTGGGATGCGCTCCTTCGGGCAGGGCGAGACGTGGGAGTTGGAGACGGAAACGGAGGCCTGGAACGAGGCGCGGAGACTGGCGCTGGGTCGGTTGACCGAGGAGGCGCGCCTTGCCGGCGCGGACGCGGTGGTTGGAGTCCGGCTTGAACGTGGCGAGTACGACTGGAGTCAGGGGTTGCTCGAGTTCGTCGCGAGTGGCACGGCCGTGCGCTCGGAGCGGTTCGATCTCGGTCAGACCCCGGTGCTGTCGAATTTGTCGGGGCAGGAGTTCGCGGCGCTGTTCGTGCACGGTTGGTGGCCCGCTGGCCTCGTGGCCGGCACGACGGTCGCCTACATCGCTGCCGGTTGGCGGCAACAACAGGCGCAGTTCGGTCTCGGCGGCACCCGCTACCAGAACCAGGAGTTCGCGGATTTCACGCGCGGCGTCTACGACGCGCGGAGTCAGGCGATGCTACGCGTTAGCCGCCAAGCGCACGAGTTCGGTGCGCACGGCCTGCTGGGAGTCCAGATCGACCATGTCCAGCGGGAGCACGAAGTCGATCTCGGTGGCGCGAAGCGCCGCGACCTGATTTTCACATTTCACGTGCTGGGGACTGCGGTGACCGAGCTGGCGCGCAGCGGTAAGGAGCCACCTGTCTACGTCGCGGTGCCGTTGAGCTGAGAAACGAGGAGGAACCGGTGAGCGAGCAAGAGCGGGAACAGGCCGAGGAGGTTTACGACCCCGCGTCGACCGCGGGCGTTCCGCAGCACGGCCGCGAGCGGCTGGAGCGTATGCGGGAGCGGAGCTTCTTCACGAGCGACCTGTCGGTGAACGAGTTCCTGTTGGTCAAGGCAGCGGGCTTCGAGCCGCTCGGCCTTGTCGTCGGCTCGTCGATCTACCACATCGGTCTCCAGATGCGGCAGTGGAAGCAGAGCCAGGAGCTCGATGTGCTAACCCAGGCGATGTACGAGGCGCGCGAGCTGGCCATGACCCGCATGGAGGAAGAGGCTGACCAGCTCGGCGCAGACGGCGTGGTCGGCGTCCGGCTCGACGTTTCCCGCTACGAGTGGGGCGGCGACCTGGCCGAGTTCATCGCGATCGGGACCGCAGTTCGGCACTCCCAAGGTGTCCTCCACAGAGCCCCGAACGGCCGTCCGTTCACGAGCGACCTTTCGGGCCAGGACTTCTACACGCTGCTTTCCGCGGGCTACCGGCCGCTCGGACTCGTGATGGGAACCTGTGTCTATCACGTCGCCCACCAAGGTCTGGGCGGCTGGTTCAGCCGCGTTGGCCGCAACACCGAGATGCCGAACTTCACCCAGGCGCTCTACGACGCCCGCGAGCTCGCCATGGAACGGATGCAGGCCGAAGGAGAAGGCGTCGAAGCCGAGGGGATCGTTGGTGTCCAACTGCATGAGGGAAGCCACGGATGGGGCTCGCACGTGATCGAGTACTTCGCTGTCGGCACCGCCGTCACCCCGATCAGCGACGACCATACGATCCCACCGCCGAGCTTCGTGCTCAGCCTCAACGACGCGAGCCAGGACACCGCCGCCGGCTTCTAGGGCTCGGTGTCCCGTCCCGACGGGAACGACGCGGAGGTCGTCTGCCAGAAGGGCGAGTCCGCCGGCTGAAACGCTCCGGTCTCGACCGGACATGCTGTAGGTGTGACGGCGGCCGCAAAGCGGGAGCGCTTCGAGCTCCTCTACGAAGAGCTCTACGAGTCGATCGCCGGCTACGTACTGCGCCGCGCCGCGAACCGCGAGGACGCGGCGGAGGCGATCGCCGAGACGTTCACGACCCTCTGGCGCCGGCTCGATTCCTGCCCTGCCGGCGAAGCGGCGCGGCCGTGGCTCTACGGCGTCGCGCGCCGCGTGCTCTCGAACCAGCGGCGTGGCGAGCGGCGGAGGAATGCGCTCGCCGAGCGGCTGACGTCCGAGCTCGAGCCGTCCGAGGCGGCCCCGGTCGTCGCCTCCGGCTCGGACGACCGCGTCGCGCGCGTGTTCGCGGCGCTGAACGAGCCCGACCGCGAGATTCTCGCACTCATCGCCTGGGAGGGCTTGACGCGCGAGGAGCTGGCGGTCGCCCTCGGAGCGAGCCGCGCGGTCGTCCGGCTGCGGCTGCACCGCGCGCGGCGCCGCTTCGAGGCGGCGCTCGAGCACGAGACAGGAGCGGAGCCGGCCCCCGCGCCGGCCCGGATCCGGCTTCCCGAAGGAGGAGAACGCCGTGAGTGCGCCTAGCTCGATCGAACTGCTTGCACGGATCGCGCCGGTCTCCGACGAGGAGGCGGCCGAGGTGCTCGGCCCGGCCGCCCGAGCGCGTTTGCTCGTCGCGATCATGCGCCAGTCGCCCGGCCGGACGCGACCGGCCCGGCGCCGCCTGCGGCGTCCGCTCGTCGCCGCTCTCGCGGTGGTCGCCGTTGCGGCGGCCACGGGCGCCGGCTGGGCGATGACCCGCGGCTCGGCGCGGGAGACGACCACGGTCGACTGCCTGATCGACGGGGAGTCCACCGTGATCGACGCGACGTCGGGCGACCCGGCTTCCGACTGTGCCGCCGTTTGGCCGGCTCCGGCGCCGAAGTTGCAGGCCTACGACGACGGCATCGGCGGAGTGGTCGTGATCCCGGCGAGCCAGAAGCCGCGGGCGGGCTGGACGGCGATCGCCTCGCAGGACGTCGCGCTGATCGAGCTGCAGGAGTCGCTCGACGACAACATCAACGGCCTCGACTCGTCCTGCTTCGACGCGTCCGCGGCGACGACGTTCGCCCGGCAGCAGCTCGACCGGCTCGGCCTCATCGGGTGGACGGTGCAGGTCCGCTCGAGCTCGCAGACCGGACAGTCCGCACCCTGCTACGGCGGTTTCGCGCAACCCGAGGCGAAGACCGTCACGCTGATGCCGTTCGGAGACCAGTCCGGGCCGGCGAGCTGGCCTCCGCACCGGCTCGCGGACAGCCTCCGTCCGCTGACGCAGGAGTGTCTGTCGCTGCCGGCGATGAAGAGCGAGGTCGAGCAGCGTGCGAGCAGCCTCGGTCTTTCGCAGACAGTGGAGGGCTCCCACAACTACGAGCTGAACTCGACCGAGGACGACACGATGCGCTGCGCGACGGTCTACGAGACAGTCGGCGGAACGATCGACGTCGTGCTGCGAGGTCCATCTGCACCCTAGAATCGGCGCGTGCCCTGGGACGTGCTGAGCGACGAGCAGCGGGAGCTGCGCGACCTCGTCCGGCAGCTCGCGCGCGAGCGGATCGCGCCGCGGGCCGCCGAGATCGACGCGTCGCACGACTTCCCGTGGGACGTCGTCGAGCTGTTCCGCGAGAACGACATCTTCGGCCTCTTCTTCGCGGAGGAGTACGGCGGGCTCGGCACCGGCACGCTCCTCTCCCTGATCGCGATCGAGGAGGTGGCGAAGGTCTGCGCGACCTCTGCGCTCATCCTCGCCGTGCAGGAGCTCGGCTCGCTCGGCCTCAAGCTCACGGGCAATGACGAGCAGAAGGAGCGCTATCTGCCGCGGCTCGCTTCCGGAGAGTGGCTGCCGGCGTACGCGCTGACGGAGTCCGGCTCCGGCTCCGACTCGGCGGCGATGCGGACGACGGCCCGCCGCGAGGGCGACGAGTACGTCCTCGACGGCTCGAAGCGCTTCATCACGAACGCCGGCGTCGCGAACCTCTACACCGTGTTCGCGAAGACGAGGCCGGAGTCGCGCCACCGCGGCATCTCGGCGTTCCTCGTCGAGGCCGACACGCCCGGCTTCGCGGTCGCGCGGCTCGAGCCGAAGCTGGGCATCGCCGGCTCGACCACCGGGGAGCTGACGTTCGACGGCGTGCGCGTCCCCGCCGAGAACCTGCTCGGCGACGAGGACGACGGGTTCCGGATCGCGATGCGGATCCTCGACCGCTCGCGACCCGGCGTCGCGGCGCAGGCGCTCGGCATCGCGCAGGGCGCGACCGACTACGCGCTCGAGTACGCGAAGACGCGAGAGACGATGGGCCAGGCGATCGTGCACCACCAGCTGATCCAGGCGAAGCTCGCCGACATGGAGACCGAGTGCGAGGCCGCGCGCGGCCTCCTCTACCGCTTCGGCCGCATGGTCGACGAGGGCGCCGACGACGTCGAGCTCACGAAGGCGTCCGCGATGGCGAAGCTCAAGTGCGGCGACGTCGCGATGGCCGTGACGACCGAGGCCGTCCAGATCCTCGGCGGCTACGGCTACATCAAGGAGTACCCGGTCGAGCGCTTCATGCGCGACGCGAAGATCACGCAGATCTACGAGGGGACGCAGGAGATCCAGCGGCTCGTGATCGCCCGCGAGATGCTGAAGGAGTCGCGCGCCTTCCTGCTCGCGAGTGTCTGACCTCTGGCGCTCGAACGAGCACGAGCCGGTCGCCGCGGAGGAGTGGAGCGAGGGACGCGCGCGGGTCGCGATCGCTGCGATCGTCGCCGACGCCGAGGCGGCCTGGGACGGCGAGCGCTGGCCGTGGCATCCGCGCGACGGCGACGAGGACGAGGATCCAACGTCGATCTACCTCGGCTCGGCGGGCGTTATCTGGGCGCTCCACGATCTCGGGGCGACGGGCTGGGAGGACGCGGCCGTCGGGCTCGTCGACCGCTACCGGGCCCGTCCCGACTTTCCGGAGTACGCATCCGCCGGCAGCTACTGGATGGGCGAGTGCGGCATCGCGCTCGTCGCGTACCGGGTGAGCGGCGATTCCGGCCTCGCCGACCGCGTCCACGAGCTCGTCCTCGCGAACCTCGACGCGGCGTCGAACGAGGTGATGTGGGGGACGCCCGGGACGATGCTCGTCGCCGAGGCGATGCTCGGGTGGACCGGCGAGGCCCGTTGGGAGGAGGCGTGGCGCGCGTCCGCCGACCGCGTCCTCGCGGCGCGAGACGAGGACGGGCTATGGACGCAGGACCTGTACGGCCGCGTGTTCCGCTTCCTCGGCCCGGCGCACGGCTACGCGGGCGTCGTGCGCGCGCTCGCGAACCGGGGCGAGACGCCCCCGCTCGCGGACCTCGTGCCGTACACGCTGCAGGAGGACGGCCTCGCCAACTGGTGGCCGACCACCGAGATCACGCCGGAGCAGATCCGTGTCCAGTGGTGCCACGGCGCGCCCGGCATGGTCGCCACACTCGGCGACCTGCTCGACCGGGACCTCGCGCTCGCCGGCGGCGAGCTCACCTGGCGCGCCGGGCCGCTCGCGAAGGGGCCGGGCCTCTGCCACGGCACGGCCGGCAACGCGTATGCGTTCCTCGTCCTCCACCGGCTGACCGGCGACGAGACCTGGCTCGAGCGGGCGCGGGCGTTCGCGCTCCATGCGATCGGCCAGGTCGAGCGGGAGCGGGCCGACCTCGGCCGCGGGCGCTACTCGCTCTTCACCGGCGACGTCGGCGTCGCGCTCTTCCTCCGCGACCTGCTCGACGGACGCTGCGACTTCCCGACGCTGGGGCCGTTCGCATGAGCGACCCTCGTTCGCGGAGCTTCGGCGCGGCCGCGGCGGACTACGAGCGCGGGCGCCCGGGCTGGCCCGAGCGCGTCGTCGAGGCGGCAGGGCTGCCTGCGGACGCCGAGGTTCTCGATCTCGCCTCGGGCACCGGGAAGCTGACGCGGCTGCTCGCGCGGCACTTCGCGCGGGTCGTCGCGGTCGAGCCCGACGAGGCGATGCGGGCCTTGACTCCGCATGCGCGAACCATGTCGGGAACGGCCGAGGCGATTCCCCTCGCCGACGCGTCCGTCGACGGTGTCTTCTGCGCCGAGGCCTTCCACTGGTTCGACGCGCCGCGCGCCGTGGCCGAGATCGCCCGCGTCCTGCGTCCCGGCGGCTCCCTCGTCGTCTGCTTCAACGAGCCGCCCAGAGGCACGGAGTCGCCCTGGCCCGAAGAAGCTCGTGCCGTCGTCCGCCGGCATCGGCCGCCCGGCCGACCGCTCGGCGGCCGTCATCTCGTCGAGGAGGGGAGGTGGCGCGAAGCGCTGGCGAGCGCGCCGTTCGAGCGGCTGCGGTTCGAGTCGGCGGAACACGAGCACGTCCAGGACACGGAGGGCGAGATCGCGCACATGCTGTCGATCAGCGGCTTCGCGCTCCTGCCGCCGGCCGACCGCGAGGCGTTGCGCGAGGAGCTGCGTGCCGTCCTGCCGCAGCAGACCTGGCGGACGCGGCTGCGCACGGAGATCTGGTCGACGCGGCGGCTCTAACGCGAGAGCGCCGCGACCGCGGCCTCGACCCTGGCGAGCGTCGCCGGGTCGTGCCCGCCGTAGTGGACGAGCAGGTTGCCGACCGGCTGGTCGTACTCGTGCGCCGGCTTCGGCCCCCAGCTGATGTGACTGCCATGGCGGACGAGGCTCACGTACAGCGTGTTGTCGCCGGCGGGGAGCGGGGTCCAGCTCAGGTACATCGGGTCGACTCCGGGCGCGCTGGAATAGCGCAGCCTGATTCCGTGCTCCGCGAACGTCCGCCGGACGAGGGCGGCGCCGTAGTGGCGCACGTGCGCGAGGTCGACGGTGCGCTGGTCGGCCGACGACCGACCGAACACGAGCAAGCCGCCGCCCGCGGCCAGCGCGACGAGCACAATCGCCAGCGTCGGCCTGTGGCGGGTGACGAGCTCCATCGGCGTGGTTATCGGGCAGCCGCGGCCTCCTCTCAAGCGCTACGGTCCCCCGCATGAGGCTCGACGGCATCCACCACGTCACGTGCATCACGGGCGACGCGCCCCGGAACGTCGACTTCTACACGCGCGTCCTCGGGCTGCGGCTCGTGAAGAAGTCCGTCAACCAGGACGACCCGACCGTCTACCACCTCTTCTACGCCGACGAGCGCGGGTCCGCAGGCTCCGACATCACGTTCTTCGAGTACCCGGGCGCGCGGCCCGGCCGTGTGGGCGCGGGGATGATCCACACCGTCGTCTGGCGCGTCGGCTCCGCAGATGCCCTTCAGTTCTGGGCCGAGCGGCTGGCGGGCGAAGGGCACGTCGTCGAGCCGGAAGGCGAGACGCTCCGCTTCGCCAACCCCGAGGGACTGCTGCACGAGCTCGTCGTGTCGCACGTCGCGGACGAGCCGCTCGTCGCGCGCCATCCCGAGATCCCGTGCGAGCTCGCGCTGCAGGGCTTCGAGGGCGTCCGCGCCTACGGGGAGGAGCCGACCGCGTTTCTCGAGGCGCTCGGCTTCGAGAACGGGCTGGCGCGAGGGGATTCGCGCGAGGGCTGGATCCACTACGAGCAGGCGCCGGAGGAGCGGGGGATCGGCGGCGGCGGCACCGTCCACCACGTCGCGTGGGCCTCGACGATGGACGAGCACGAGGCGTGGCGTGAGCGGGTTCACGAGGCGGGCGGGCAGCCGACGCCCGTCATCGACCGCTTCTGGTTCCGCTCGATCTACTTCCGCGAGCCGAGCGGCGTCCTGTTCGAGATCGCGACGCTCGGGCCGGGCTTCGCGACCGACGAGGATCCCGAGCACCTGGGCGAGAAGCTCATCCTGCCGCCGGCGTTCGAGCACCTGCGTGAGCGGGTCGAGCCGCTGCTGACCCCGCTGCCCGATCCGAGAGCGAGCTGGACGAACGCCTGACGCTGGCGGTGCGCGATCGGCCGGCCGCCGGCGAGGCGGAAGGAGCGCTCGTCCTCCTGCACGGGCGCGGGGCCGACGAGAACGACCTCTTCCCGCTCTTCGACGCGCTCGACCCGGAGCGCCGCCTGCACGGCTACACGCCGCGCGGGCCGTTCTCGCTGCCCCCGGGCGGCGCGCACTGGTACGTGCTCGGCGGGATCGGCACGCCCGAGCGCGAGACGTTCGCGACGAGCTTCGGCGCGCTGTCGGAGCTCCTCGACGGGCTGCCGTACGAGCGCCTCGTCCTCGGCGGGTTCTCGCAGGGCTGCGCGATGGCGTACGCGCTCGCGCTCTTCCGCGGCCGGCCCCGCCCCGAGGCCCTGCTCGCGCTGAGCGGCTTCATCCCGCGAGTCGAGGGCTTCGAGCTCGGCCTCGAGCCGCCGTTCCCGCGCATCGCGATCGTCCACGGAGCCTACGACGAGATGATCCCGGTCGAGTGGGGGCGCGCGGCGCGCGAGACGCTCACGGCCGCGGGCGCGGAGGTCGTCTATCACGAGTCGGCCGTCGGGCACACGATCGCGGCGGACGAGATCCCCGTGCTGCGAAGTGTCATCGAGGCGTAACGCCGTCGCCGGCTCGGGGCCGGCCGGTCTGCTCGTCTTCGACGGGGACTGCGGGTTCTGCACGTCGTGCGCGAACTGGATCGCGGCTCGCTGGCGCGGAGACGAGCGCGCGGTTCCATGGCAGACGCTGTCCGACGACGAGCTCGCAGCCGTGTCGCTCACGCGCGACGACGTCCGCTCGGCCGTGTGGTGGATCGACGAAGGCGGCCGTCGCTCGCGCGCGCAGCTCGCGATCGCCCGCGCGCTGGTCGCCGGCTCGGGCTGGCCGGCGATCGCCGGCCGCGCCCTCCTCGTTCCCCCGTTCCACTGGCTCGCGGGAGCGGTCTACCCGCTCGTGGCGCGCCTGCGCCACCTCCTGCCGGGAGGAACGCCGGCCTGCCGGATGTGAGCGGCTATTTGCCGGGCTCGGGCAGCGAGGAGGTGTCGACGACCTCGAAGTCCGCTCCGGTCAGCCTGCTGAGCGAGTGGAGTCCGTTGTTCGACCAGTGCGGATTCGGCGCGCCCGAGATGTACCAGGGCGAGCCGTTGTCGGCGAGGATCATCCCGTAGCGCTTGAGCGCGGTGAGGACGATGCGCGCCTGCTTCGGGAACGACGAGATGTCGACGCTCGCCTTCAGCCGCACGCGCAGGCCCATCGGCGGCAGCGAAGGGTCGTTCGAGCTCGACGCGTAGTGCCGCGCGGGATAGACGTACGCCTGCCGCGTCCGCGGCGCGGTGAAGCGGAGCGCGTGGTCGATCCTGCCGCGCTTCACCTCATCCCAGCGCGCGAGCCCGGGGAAGATCGGCAGACCGGCCGCGTCGGCCGACGTCCAACCGGCCGGCCGGAGGTGGTTCGAACGGAGGCTCCAGACGGCGCCCGAGCCCGCATGCCAGTGACCGGGCCCGCCCGTCAGGTCGTAGAGCTCGTAGAGCTTGCACGAGCTGCGGTCGACGAGGATCGCGTGCCGGTCGCCGGTCGAGCGGCGGCCGCCTTCGATGTGGACGTCCTTCGGGATCGGGTACGGGACGCGGTTCGACTCGTCCGCGTACTCGAACGAGACGCGCGAGGTCGGCGTCTTGCTCGAGACGACGTCGAACGGGATCCCGATCGGCTCGCCGTCGTAGAGACCCGAGCCGAAGTCGGGATGGAGCGGCGCGTCGAGGCCGATCGAGGCGATCAGCTGCGCCGAGTTCGCGGCCACGGGCAGCTTGTCGACCCGCTGGTTCCAGGGGTTCGACGCCGGGAAGATCGGACAGCGCGGCGCC
Source organism: Gaiellaceae bacterium (assembly GCA_035517075.1). Lineage (GTDB taxonomy): Bacteria > Actinomycetota > Thermoleophilia > Gaiellales > Gaiellaceae > Palsa-739. The sequence continues at coordinate 36,069 of DATIZN010000046.1, forward strand.
GCCGGCAGCCGCAGCGCCTGGGCCGACGCGCCGAGGGACGCGGCGGCCGCGAGGGCGGCGACGAGCGCGAGCGAACGCCTCATGCCGGCACCTGCGCCGCCGGATAGCGCGCGCGCACCTCGTCGATGAAGCCCGCGAGCCGCTCGGCGACGGCGGCGTCGTGGAGCTCGAGGACGTTCTCGGCATTCAGCTCGCCCGAATGGGAGAGATTGAAGCTGCCGACGAAGACGACGTCGTCGGCGACGGTCACCTTCGCGTGCATGTAGTCGTGCACCGACCCCGGGGCGTACGGCGTCGTGATCTTGCCCGAGAAGGGCGCCCGAGTCAGCGCGGCGCGCAGCAGCGGCTCCTTCCAGTCGCCGTTGCCGTTCTCGCGCCACTGCCAGACGACCTCGTTCACCTGCGTCGCGTCGACGACGCCGGCCAGGTCGACCTTTCCGTCGGAGGCGACCTGCGCGAGCGTGGCGAGGACCGGCGCCGAGCTCAGCACCGGCGAGGCGATGCGGACGCGGGCCTGCGCCGAGCCGATCGCCTTCGCGATCCGGTGCGCGAGCTTGTCGCCGCGCCCCGGGCAGAACCAGGCGCGCGCGCCGTCGACGGGCGAGGTGTCGACGTGTCCGCTGCCCGCGACTCGTCGCGTCGTCCAGAGCTGCTCGAAGTCCTCGAGGTAGCGCGCGGCGATCGGGGGCGAGTCGAAGCTGACGATGACGTTCTCCTCCCGCGTCCACGAGTCGGCCGTCCAGTTCGTGGAGCCGGTCCAGACGGACGTGCCGTCGCGGACGACGTACTTGTGGTGCATCAGGTCGGGCACTCCGGGAATCGCGGCCGTCGGGACGGGAAGCGCCTCGACGAGCTTCGGCTGCGTCTGCGGCGGCGGCGGCACCGGCACCTTCTTGCCGTGGTCGACGTTGTAGGCGAGCCGGACGGCGACGCCGCGCTCGGTGGCGGCAGTGAAGGCGCCGCCGACGATCTCGCGCAGCGGCGGCGGCAGGTGGAGGTCGTAGATCGCGATCTCGAGCGTCCGCTCGGCGGCGGAGACGAAGTCCGCGAGCGCGCGCGCCGTCTCCTCGGCCGGCTGGCCGCCGTCGGTCAGCGTGCGGACTGCGAGGCCATCCACTGCGCCTTGTGAGCCCTCTTCGCGGCCTGGTAGTCGGCGAGCGTCTGCGGCGAGTCGACGTCGCCGAGCGTCGGGTGCGACGGAACGAGATCCTGCGCGACGGCGACGCCGAACCGCTTCGCGAGCACCGAACCGAGCGACTTGACCTTCATCTCGCCGAAGCCGGGCAGCGCGCCGATCCGCTTGCGGAGGTCGCCGCCGTCGGCAGCCTCCGTCCAGATCCGCGAGGCGTCGCCGCCGTAGTCCTCCGCAACGGTCGCCGCGAGCTCGCGTACCCGCTCGGCCATCGAGCCCGGAAAGCGGTGGATGGCGGGCTTCTCGCGGAAGAGCGGTTCGAGGTCGGCCTTTGCGACCGCGGCGGGCTCGAGCGTCCCGAGCCGCTGCCGGAGGCGCAGCGGGCCGAGGAACGCCTGCTGGACGGTGACCTGCTGGTCGAGCGCGAAGCCGACGAGGAGCGCGAACGGATCCTCGGCGAGCAGCCGGCACGCCTCCTCGTCGTCGGTGAACCAGAGCGCCTCGGCCACGTCCCGATCCTACGCGGAGCCGTCGATCCGTTCGAGGATGTCGGCCGGCAGGCGTCCCAGCTCGGCGTAGCGCTCGAACGTCTCGCGCCAGCGGGGATCGCGCTCCGCCAACGGCCGCAGCGTCGACGCGGCCGCGGCGTGATCGCCGTGGGCGACCGCGACGAGCGCCCCGGTGAGCGCGACCTGGTCGTCCGGCAGGCCCGCCTGCCGTGCCCGCTCGATCTCGTCCTCGGCGCTCGTGCTCTCGTCGAACGCCCGCCGCCGCCGGTACGTCGACGCGAGGAGGTGGAGGCGGCGCAGCTCCCGCAGCGGCGCATCGTGGCTGTCGACGCGCAGGTCGAAGACGCGCTGCCATGACGGCTCCTCCGGGTCGGCCGACACGACGACGAGCGCGGCCGCCTCGCGGCCGCGGAAGTCGCCGCCGGCCTCCTCCGCCGCGTCGAGCGCGGCGAGCAGCCGCTCGGCGAGCGTCCCGCCGGTCGAGCGGAACGCGTCGGCCGCGGCGTGCCAGACGGCAGGCGAGGCGAGCATGTTTCCCTGGGCGGAGAAGCCGTCGCCATTCACGTGGCCGCAGTCGGGGATGCACGCTGCGCCTGTGTGCGCGGCCGTACGTCCGTCGGCGGCGAGGAAGGCGACCTGGCGGAACTCCGCGCGGTCGTCCGCCTCGAGCAGCTCGGTGAGCGCGTCCGCGGGGGCCGCGCCGGCCGCGAGGAGCTCGAGGCCGCGCGCTCCGTAGCGCTTGTCCGTGAACGACTGCGTCGCGATCGCGCCGACGCCCGGCTCGGCCCAGGCGCAGATCCCGACGCCGAAGGCGCGGGACTGGACGGCGACGCCGAGCTCGCCCCCGGCCGCGTCCCTGGCGACGATCGAGTAGGTCACCCGTGGGAAGTTACCCTGCTCGCATGGACCCGCTCGACGTCTTCAGCCCCGAGACGCGCGCGTGGTTCGAGCGGAGCTTCGAGGCGCCGACGCCGGCGCAGGTCAAGGGCTGGCCGGCGATCGCGAGCGGCGCCCATGCGCTGATCCAGGCGCCGACCGGCTCGGGCAAGACCCTTGCCGCCTTCCTCTACGCGATCGACCGACTCACCATGGCTGGAAGCGTCGGCGGCAAAGCC
>DATIZN010000047.1:0-35468 GCA_035517075.1 Gaiellaceae bacterium
TTGCCCGCACTCCGACGCCACAAACGCAGGAACGTCCGGGAGCCCGCCTAACCTCTCCACGTGAAGAAGGTTCTCGGCATCGATCCAGGGACGGCTGCTTGCGGGTACGGGATCGTCCAAGAAAGCGGAGGGCGCCTCGAGGACATCGCCCACGGATGCTGGTCGACGCCGGCCGGCGAGGAGGCGGCGCTCCGCTTGAAGACGATCTACGACGGCGTGGCGGGCCTCATCGCGGAGCACGAGCCGGATGCGGTGGCGCTCGAGGAGTCGTACGTCGGCGCAGACGCACGCATCGCGCTCTTCGTCGGGCAGGCGCGCGGCGCCGTGCTCGTCGCGGCCGCCAACGCGGGTGTGACCTGCTGCGAGTACGCGCCTGCGCGCGTCAAGCAGTCGATCTGCGGCTACGGCCGGGCCGACAAGGGGCAGGTGCAGCGGATGGTGAAGATGATCCTCGCCCTGCCCGAGGTGCCGACGCCGAACCACGCCGCCGACGCGCTCGCCGTCGCGATCTGCCACGCGCTCGCGCCGCCGCTCCTGCGGCTCGCCGCCGGCTAGGAACGTCCGTTCCCGTGCGTACTCTCGTCCCGTGATCGCACGCCTGCGAGGAAGGCCCCTGGCTCTGACCCCCGAGGGGCTCGTGCTGGACGTGGGTGGCGTCGGGTACCTCGTCCACGCGACGCCGGCCGCCGCCCGCCAGGGCGACTCGGCGGAGGAGATCTCCGTCGAGACGTACCTCCACGTCCGCGAGGACACGCTGCAGCTGTACGGCTTCGCCGACCGGGAGGAGCGCGAGCTCTTCGTCCAGCTCCTCACCGTGGGCGGCGTCGGCCCGAAGGTCGCGCTCGCGGTCGTCTCGGGCTCGCCCGTCTCCGAGCTGCGGCGCGCGATCGCGCGCGGCGACACGGCGCGGTTCCAGGCGATTCCCGGCATCGGGAAGAAGACGGCGGAGCGGATCGTGCTCGAGCTGAAGGAGAAGCTCGCCGACGGCGTCCCGGTCGCGGCCGCGTCCTCGAGCGACACGCACGTCGTCGCGCGCGACGCGCTCGTCGAGCTCGGCTGGTCGCTGCTCGGGGCCGAGCAGGCGCTCGCGGAGGTCGACCCGCTGCTGCCGCCGGAGGAGCGGGTGCGGCTCGCGTTGAAGAAGGCCGCATGAGCACCCAGTTCCTCGCACCCGACGTCCGCGACGACGACGAGGAGCTCGAGCGCAGCCTCCGCCCGCGCCGGCTCGACGACTTCGTCGGCCAGGAGCGCGTGAAGGAGCAGCTCGCGATCGCGCTCGAGGCCGCGAAGGGCCGCGGCGAGGCGCTCGACCACGTCCTCCTCGTCGGCCCGCCGGGGCTCGGCAAGACGAGCCTCGCGCACATCGTCCGCGAGGAGCTCGGCGTCGGCATCCGCGCCGTCGCCGGCCCGGCGCTCGAGCGGAAGGACGTCGCGGCGATCCTCACCGCGGTCGAGGCGCGCGATGTCGTGTTCGTCGACGAGATCCACCGGCTGAGCCGCGCCGCCGAGGAGATCCTCTACCCGGCGCTCGAGGACTTCCGGCTCGACATCGTCATGGGGCAGGGGACGGCCGCGCGTACGCTGACGCTCGACCTGCCGCCGTTCACGCTCGTCGGCGCGACCACGCGCACCGGCCTGCTCACCTCGCCGCTCCGCGACCGCTTCGGGATGACCTTCCGGCTCGACTACTACGAGCACGGCGAGCTCGCGGCGATCGTGGCGCGCTCGGCGCGGATCCTCGGAGTCGCGCTCGCCGGAGACGCTGCCGACGAGATCGCCGGCCGCTCGCGCGGGACGCCGCGCATCGCGAACCGGATCCTCCGCCGCGTCCGCGACGTCGCCGAGGTGCGCCACGAGGGCTCGATCACGACCGCGATCGCGCGGGAGGCGCTCGAGTTGCTCGAGGTCGACGAGGCGGGGCTCGAGCGGCTCGACCGCGACCTCCTGCGGGCGATCGCCGACAAGTATGACGGCGGTCCCGTCGGCCTCAACACGCTCGCCGCCTCGCTCGGCGAGGAGCCCGACACGATCGAGTACGTCTACGAGCCGTACCTGCTGCAGCTCGGCTTCCTGCAGCGGACACCGCGCGGTCGAACGATCACCGAGCTCGGGCGCGCGCATCTCGGCGCACTGCCCGAGCGCGAGTCGCGGCTGTTCTGACGCGCTAGGCTCGGAGGGTGCCGGAGCTCTGGACACCAGTCGCCGAGCTTCCCCACGAGGCGTTCGTCCAGCGGCTCTACCGGGCGATCGCAGCCTTTGCGGAAGTGTCGGGCGTCGCGCATCCGCTCGTCGAGGTCGAGCTCGCCGACACGTCGCGGTTCATTCTCGACCGGATCGAGCCCGAGCCGGGGTTCGGGATGGTGACGCTCTACGTGAGGGACTGGCGCGGCGACGACACGCCCGACGCGCTCATCGTGCCGATCGGCTCGCTCCGCCGGATCGAGCTGCGCACCTCGCCCGAGGAGCGCGTCCAGCGCTTCGGCTTCAGCATCCCGCCGGCCCCGTAGGCGAGCGGGGCGCCGGCGAAGCGAACAGCTTCCAGTGCCCCTCGGAAACGACCTCCACGTCGCTGTCGACCACCCTGATCGCGGTCTCGTCGTCGATCGCATACGCGGGGCCTTCGAGGTCGGCGGCCCAGCGCTCCGCGTCGGCCATGGTGTTCTCCGGCAGCTGCGGATGGTCGAGGTGCGGGAAGATCGAGAAGTCGACCAGCCCGAGTGCGCGGTCCCCGCCGCCGGGCGGCTCCCAGACCTTGAAGTCCTCGCCGATCCGAGGGGTCAGCGCCATGCTCCCGGCGCTCAAGCCCACCCAGACCGCCCGCAGCGACGGGAAGAGGTCGGCCAATCCCGATTCCCGCATGTGGTGGGCCAGGTACAGGGCGTCTCCGCCGTTCACGAGCAGGACGTCCGTCGCTTCGAGCAGCGGGAGCCAGAGCTTCTCGTCGAGGGTCGGAAGCGTGGTGAGCTCGAGCACCCCCAGGGACTTCCAGCCCAGCTCGCACATCGGAGTCGTCGCCTGTCCGCTGATGAACCGGTATGCGGTGTGAACGCCGCCCGGGGCATGTCCGTACGACGCGGTGGGGATGCAGAGGGCGTCGCACTCGGCGATCGGCTTGCCCAGCAGGTCGACCATCGCGTTGTTGATGGTCGGGTTCTTGATGCCGGCGGAGGTGAGAAGGAGCTTCACGAATACTCCCCTGCGGTCGCGCGCACGTCAGCGCTCGCGCGCCGGGCGAGCGCGACGAGGGACGGCGCGACGAGCAGTGCCATTACGTCGAACCAGACGTAGCCGCTCGCGACGCCGCTCGGCGGGTTCCCGTCGGGGACGCCCAGCCCGGGCAGATCGGTCGCCCAGCGCCACGTCCCGATCGAGGTGCCGTAAAGCTCGAGCGCGCCGACGACGAGGAAGACGCCGGCATACGTCGCGCGCCAGCGCGAGCGCCAGAGGAAGACGAGCAGGAGGAGAACGCCGAAGGCCCCCGCGACGTCGAGGCGCGGCAGGAACGTGAGGCCGGCGATGCCCCAGGCGCTCGCGCCGAGTGCGGCCGCCCAGACGACCGCCCGGCGGGGGACGGTCCGGCTGAGAGCGACGCCGCTGAGGTAGACGAGGCCGTGTGCGGGCGGGATGAAGAGCGGCAGGTTGTGCAGGCGGTAGTGGTAGACGCCCCAGACGAGCGATCCCGCCACCTCGCCGAGCGTCGCGAAGAGAACGACGCCGACGGCCTGCGCGCGGGCGAGCGCGGGCAGCGGCCGGAGCGCGGCGCCGAGCACGACGAACGTAAGGACGCCGAGCGCGAGCTGCTCGTGCAGCGACGCCTGCGTGTCGAGCGCGAGCAGCGCCGCGAGATACGCAGGCAGCGCCGCCGCATACCACCGCGGAATCCTCACTTCCGGTACTGCAGCTCGTGCCAGCTCGGAGTCGGAAGAAGCTCGAGCAGCGCCCGTCCTCCGCTCGTGTCGGCATACGAGAACTCCTGCCGCTCCTCGTCCCAGCCGACCTCGAGGAGCCCTTCCTTCACCCGGTGGTCGAGCCACGCACTGCGAAAGACGAGCTTCTTCAGCCAGTAGACGAGCGACTCCCCGTCGACGAGCGCGAGCGCGTCCCAGTAGTGGACGAGATACTCGCCGAGCGCGCTGCGGGGCGAGTCGATCGCATCCCGCTCGACCAGCTCGACGAGGTCGGCGGCCTCCTCCTCCTCGAGCGTCGGGTCGGAGACGAGGCCGAGCTTGACCGCCGCGGCCGTCACGCGCTGCTCGAAGTCGACGCTGCTGAACGAGAAGTGGTAGCCGAGGAACTCGACGACGTAGTCGTCGCCGGAGTGGTAGTTCGCGGCCGCGTCCACGCGAAAGATCGTACCCTGGGGCGATGCGCGTACTCCGCATCCCGGCGGCGCTGGCTGTGGCTTTCGGCCTCGTCGCGCTGACGGCCTGGGTGCTCTCGTGGCCGCTCGAGCGGGCGATCTACCTCGCGCCCGTGATCGTCGTCGGCGTGGCCGCGGTGCTCGGTCTAGTCCTGCTCTGGGGCAAGGTCGCGTTCCAGTCCCTGCGCGAGGCTCGGCGTCCGCGTCTCGTGCTCGCGCTCTGGCTACTCGGGTTCGGGCTGCTCGCGCTCCTCACCCTCCTCGGCGTCAAGCTCCCGAAGGAGGGCTGAGAGGAGCCGCTCGATCTCCTCGCTCGTCGTGTAGGCGGCGACGGAGACGCGAAGGCGCTCGTCGTGCAGGCCGGTGGTGGGGATCTCGATGCGGTGGCGGCGGAAGAGCCGGCCGGTGAGCCCGGGCGCCGGCCGCGGCAGCGTGACCGTCGCCATCTGCCCGAGCATCTCCTCCGGGGCGAGTGGCGCCGTTCCGAGCAGCTCGCAGAGCGAGCGGCGCGCTTCGCAGGCGAGGGCGTGACAGCGGGCGCGGACGTCGTCCCAGTCGCGCTCCTCCTGGAAGCGGATCGCGTCGGAGACGGCGAGCCAGGCGGAGACGTCGCGCGTCCCCTGTAGCTCGATCCGCTCGTTGAACGTCCGCCCGGCCGAGTAACCCCAGCTGACGATCGCGGCGTCCACGCGCTCCTGCCACTCGGGGCGAACGTGGAGGAAGCCTGCGCCCTTCGGCGCGCAGAGCCACTTGTGCGCGTTGGCTGAGTAGAACTCGGCGCCGAGATCGTCGAGGCCGAGGGGGACGTGCCCCGGGGCGTGCGCGCCGTCGACGACCGTCACGAGGCCGAGCTCACGGGCGCGGGCAACGACCTCCGCCACGGGCAGGACAAGCGCTGTGGCCGAGGTGACGTGGCTGATGTAGACGGCGCGGGTGCGCTCCGTCCGCTGCGCGAAGAGCGCGGTCACGACCTCCTGGGGAGCGGCGAGGGGCAGCGGGATCGCCGCCCGCACGTAGCGCGCGCGGGCGCGGCGGCAGATCCACTCCCAGGCGAGGTCGCAGGCGCCGTACTCGACGTCTGTCGTGAGCACCTCGTCACCGGGCTGGAGGTCGAGAGCGCGGCCGGCGAGGTTGACGCCGAGGGTGGCGTTCGTGACGAAGGCGAGGTCTGTCGGGGAGGCGCCGGCGTAGCGGGCGAGTTCGGTGCGCGCCTCGTCGAGGAGCCCGGGGAGCCGGCGGTCGATGAAGTCGACCGGCTCGCGCTCGAGCTCGCGCTGCCAGCCCTGGTAGCGCTCGAACACGGGTCGTGGACACGCGCCGAAGGAGCCGTGGTTGAGGAAGGCGATCTCGGGGTCGAGCAGGAACTCGCGGCGAAGCTCGGCGGGATCGGGCGCGGCCATGATGCTGTTTCTACTCCATCCCGATCCCCCACCCGCCCAAGGGGTAGGCCAAGCGTGCACCGCGAACCGTGCCGGCGGAGTGGCAACTCCGTCGCGGAATGCCGGCGATCCGTCCACAGCCGTCCGCTGGAGACAGGTGCCGGCAACCGTTCCGTCCGCCCCCGCCCGTACCGTCGATCGCATGGACGACGGCTCCTGGACGCTCGCCGACTGCCCGCCCGGGGCGCAGGCGGAGCTCGCTCGCGCACTCGGCGTCTCCGACGTCACCGCCGCGGTGCTCGTCCGGCGCGGACACGCCGATCCCGAGGAGGCAGGCCGTTTCCTCGCCGGCGAGCAGCCGCCGCACGACCCCTTCCTGCTCGGCGCGATGGCCGAGGCGTGCGAGCGCATCCGCGCCGCGGTCGCCGCCGGCCGGCGCATCTGCGTCCACGGCGACTACGACGTCGACGGGATCGCGGCGACCGCGCTCGCCGTCCTCCTCCTGCGCGAGCTCGGCGCCGACGTCGCCTGGCATCTGCCGAGCCGCTTCGACGAGGGATACGGCGTCCGGAGCGAGACGCTCGCCCGGCTCGCCGACGAAGGCTGCGGTCTCGTCCTCACGGTCGACTGCGGCATCACGGCGGCCGCCGAGGTCGCAGCGGCGGCGGCGCGTGGTCTTGAGGTCATCGTCACCGACCATCACCGGCCGGGCGATGCGGTCCCGGACTGCCCGATCGTGGCCACCCGGCCGTCCGACTACCCGTTCCCGGAGCTGTGCGGCACCGGCGTCGTCTTCAAGCTCGGACAGGCGCTCTTCGGCGTCGACTCCGAGATTCCGCGGCGGCACCTCGACCTCGTCGCGCTCGCGACGATCGCCGACGTCGTCCCCCTCGTGGACGAGAACCGCTCGCTCGCGATCGCGGGCCTGCGCGCGCTCGCGCGCACGACCCGGCCCGGCCTGCGGGCGCTCATGCGCTCCGCCGCCGTCGATCCCGCGGCCGTCGACGCCGGCGCCGTCGGCTTCCGCCTCGCACCGAGGATCAACGCCGCCGGGCGGCTGGGTCATCCGAGAGCAGCGCTCGAGCTCCTCCTCACCGACGACGAGGTGGAAGCGCACCGCCTCGCAGAGTCGCTCGAGGACCTCAATCGCGAGCGGCAGGCGGTCGAGGCGCGCATCCTCCGCGAGGCGATCGACCAGATCGACTCCTGGCCGGAGGAACGGCGGAGCCGCCGCGCGTACGCCGTCGCCGGCGCCGACTGGCACGAGGGCGTGATCGGCATCGTCGCCTCCCGGCTCGTCGAGCGCTACCACCGCCCGGTCGTCCTCATCGCAGGAGCAGACGGCAACTGGAAGGGCTCCGGCCGGTCGATCCCCGCCTTCGATCTGCACGCGGCGCTCGGCGCCTGCGCCGGTCTCCTCGAGCGCTGGGGCGGCCACCGAGCGGCCGCCGGGCTCGCGATTCGGGAGGAGAACGTCGACGCCTTCGCCGAGGCGTTCGCGCAGCACGCCGCCGGCGTCCTCGACGACGCCGACCTCCAGGCGGTCACGCACGTCGACGCCGTCGTCCCGCGCGGAACGCAGCTCTCGCTCGAGCTCTGCGGCGAGCTCGCGCGGCTCGCGCCGTTCGGGCTCGGCAACCCCGGCGTCACGCTACTCACGCCGGGCTGCCGGCTCACCGGCCTCACGACGGTCGGCGAGGGAAAGCATCTGCGCTTCCGGGTCGATCGCCACGGTGTCGACGCCGGCAGCGCGATCGCATTCGGCCAGGGAACGCGGGTCGACGCCCTCCGCGACGGGAGCTACGACGTCGCGTTTCGGCTCGAGGAGAACCGGTGGAACGGCACCGTCGCGCCGCAGCTCGTCGTCCGCCGCGTCTTTCCGACGCCCCGCCGCTACCACGAACTGCGCAGCTGGCTCGCACAGGAATGGCGGAAGCCGGCCGCTGCGCGCGACCCGGAGGCGGCGGCGATCTTCGCCGAGCTCGCCCTCGAAGAGGACCATCGCCGCGACCTCCTCGAATCGTCTCGGTTCCGCGCCCTGCTCGCGGCCGAGCAGCCGCTCGCGCACGCTGCGTGACCCGCCGCGGGCGGACGCCGGCCGAGCCGCGCGACTTCCGCAAGGCGTGGTCGTAGACAGCCCGTACTCACTCGGTAGTCGGTCCCGATGCCCCGGCCGCCGGCCCTGCGCAAGCTTCAGGCGGTGCACGTGCCGCCGTACAAGATCAAGGTCGTCGAGCCGATCACGCTCCGGGATCCGAGCCGGCGCCAGGAGGCGCTCGCGGCGGCGGGCTACAACACCTTCCTCCTCCGCTCGGAGGACGTGTTCGTCGACCTCCTCACCGACAGCGGCACGTCGGCGGTCTCGCAGGAGCAGCGGGCGGCGATGGAGCGCGGCGACGAGGCCTACGCCGGCTCGCGGAGCTTCTTCCGCCTCGAGCAGGCCGTCCAGGAGGTCTACCGCTACCGGCACGTGATCCCGACGCACCAGGGTCGGGGCGCCGAGCATCTCCTCTCGCGCGTCCTCCTCCGTCCCGGCCAGCTCGTCCCGTCCAACCTCTACTTCACGACGTCGCGCGCCCACGCCGAGCTCGCCGGCGGCGTCTGGGTCGACGTCTCGGTCGAGGAGGCGCAGGATCCCGAGTCGACGTATCGGTGGAAGGGCAACATCGACGTCGGAAAGCTCGAGCAGGTGCTACGGGACGCCGGCCGCGCGCGCATCGCCTTCGTCCGCCAGGAGGCATGCCTCAACATGGCCGGCGGCCAGCCGTTCTCGATCGCGAACCTTTCCGAGGTGCGCTCGGTGACGCGCGACTACGGCGTCCCGCTGATCCTCGACGCGACTCGGAGCTCGGAGAACGCGCTCTTCGTGAAGCGGCAAGAGGAAGGCTTCGGGCACCGGTCGCTCCCGGAGTTGCTCGCGTTGATCGCGGGCCTCAGCGACGGCGCGATCTTCTCGTCGAAGAAGGACCACTTCGTCCCGATCGGCGGTCTCGTCGCCGTGAACGACGACGTGCTGGCGGAGAAGCTGCGGGAGATCGTCGTCGTCTACGAGGGCTTCCCGCATTACGGGGGCATGTCCGGCGCCGCGATGGAGGCGCTCGCGGTCGGCATCCGGGAGGCCGCGGACGAGCCGACCGTCTCCCACTACGTCGACCAGGTCGCGCATCTCGCGTCGCTCCTGGTCGAGGCCGGCGTCCCGATCGTCCTGCCGCCGGGCGCCCACGCGGTATTCCTCGACGCGAAACGGTTCCTGCCGCACATCCCGCAGCACGAGTTCCCGGCGCAGGCGCTCGCGGCCGCCATCTACCTCGCCGGCGGCGTGCGGACGATGGAGCGCGGGATCGTCTCGGGCCAGCACGGCGACGAGCCGTACCACGGGCTCGAGCTCGTCCGTCTGACGCTGCCGCGGCGCGTCTACACGCAGGAGCACCTCGAGTACGTCGCGGGCGTCGTCGGCGACCTCTACCGCCACGCAGCCGCCGTTCCGGGCCTGCGGATGACGTACGCGCCCGAGCAGCTGCGATTCTTCCAGGCGCGGTTCGAGCCGCTGGCGCCGTTCTCCGTCGCCGGCGTCGGCGAGGGCGTGCTCGAGCTCTCCGCCTAGCGGTCGCCGAGAGCGAGCGCGAGCATCCGGGCGAGCCGCAGGGCGGCACGGTAACGGCGATACACGGTCACGGGACGCGTCACTTCGCGTCCACAACGGCCGTTCCTCCGTAGAAGGTGCGCGGAAACGGCCGGAGTACACTGAATGAGTGGTGACTGTCGAGACAGGCGAGCGGCACGAGGAGCTCCTCGAAGGCCTGCTCGCGGAGGTTGCCGCCTACCAGCCGGATGCCGACGTCGACCCCGTCACGCGCGCGTTCCGCTTCGCGGCGGCGGCGCACGAGGGGCAGCAGCGCCGCTCCGGGGAGCCCTTCATCACGCATCCGGTCGGCGTCGCGAGGATCTGCGCCGAGCTGCGGCTCGACGAGCAGACGATCGCCGCCGCGCTCCTCCACGACGTCGTCGAGGACACGAGCACCGAGCTCGAGGCGTTGCGCGAGGAGTTCGGGGACGAGGTCGCTCGGCTCGTCGACGGCGTCACGAAGCTGACCCGCGTCCAGTTCCAGAGCCGCGAGCAGGCGGAGGCCGAGAACTACCGGAAGATGGTCGTCGCGATGGCCGAGGACGTGCGGGTCATCCTCGTCAAGCTCGCCGACCGTCTCCACAACCTCCGCACGATCGAGTACCTCGGCAAGCAGAAGCAGATCCAGAAGTCGAAGGAGGCCCTCGAGGTCTACGCGCCGCTCGCGCACCGGCTCGGCATCCACGCCCTCAAGTGGGAGCTCGAGGATCTCGCCTTCCAGACCCTCCACCCGCGCAAGTACACCGAGATCAAGACGATGGTCGCCGAGCGCCGCGCCGACCGCGAGCGTCACGTCGACGAGGCGGCGCTGGTGCTGCGCCGCGAGCTCGAGAAGGTCGACATCCCGGTCGAGATCGCGGGCCGCGCGAAGCACTTCTACTCGATCTACGACAAGATGGCGAAGAAGGGCCGCGAGTTCAACGAGATCTACGACCTCACGGCCATGCGGGTCGTCGTCGAGCGCGACGGCGAGGAGGGCACGCGCGACTGCTACGGGGCTCTCGGCCTCATCCACTCCCTCTGGAAGCCGATGCCCGGCCGTTTCAAGGACTACATCGCGATGCCGAAGTTCAACGCCTACCGGTCGTTGCACACGACGGTGATCGGGCCGGAGGGGCGGCCGCTCGAGATCCAGGTGCGGACCCGCGAGATGCACGAGACCGCCGAGCTCGGCGTCGCGGCGCACTGGGCCTACAAGCGCGACGGGCGCCGCTCGAAGGGGGCGGACGAGGAGTGGAGCATCTGGGTGCGCTCGCTCATGGACATCCACGCCGACGAGGCCGACGCGCGCGAGTTCGTCAAGAGCTTCCGCACCGACCTCTTCGATGAGGAGGTGTTCGTCTTCACGCCGAAGGGCGAGGTGAAGACGCTGCCCGCCGGCGCCACGCCGATCGACTTCGCGTACGCCGTCCACACCGACGTCGGGCACCGCACGGTCGGGGCGAAGGTGAACGGCCGGATCGTCCCGCTTCATTACCGGCTGCAGAGCGGCGACCGCGTCGAGATCCTCACCGGCAAGTCCGCCTCGCGCGGCCCGTCGCGCGACTGGCTCGGCCTCGTCGCGTCCTCGCGGGCGCGGAACAAGATCCGCCAGTTCTTCTCGCGCGAGCAGAAGGAGGATCTCGAGGCGAAGGGCCGCGAGTCGCTCGAGAACGCGCTCAAGGGCCAGAACCTCCCGTACCGGAAGCTCGCTGGCTCGGCGGTGCTCGCGGGCGTGATCCGCGAGTCGGGCTACAAGAAGGCGGAGGACTTCTACATCGCGCTCGGCTCCGGCAAGCTGACGGCGGCGAAGATCGTCGACAAGGTCCTCCAGCAGCTGAAGGTCGACGAGGTTGCGGCGGAGGAGGCCGTTCCGCTCAAGCAGCCGCGCGCGCGCGAGGCGGCCGGCAGCGACACCTACGGGATCAAGGTCGTCGGCGTCGAGGACGTCCTCGTCCGGCTCGCGAAGTGCTGCACGCCGGTGCCGGGGGACGAGATCGTCGGCTACATCTCGCTCGGCAAGGGGATCACGATCCATCGCGAGGACTGCCCGAACGTCCGTGCCCTCCGCCGAAATCCCGAGCGGTTCACGCCGGTGGAGTGGGAGGGAGGCGGCTCGCAGAGCTTCCGCGTCCAGATCGCCGTCGACTCGTGGGACCGCCAGCGGCTGCTCGAGGACGTGGCTCGCACGTTCGCCGAGCACGGCGCGAACATCGTCTCCTACGGCGGAACGGTCGAGGACCAGATGGCCCGCAACTGGTACGTCGTCGAGGTGGGCGACGTCCAGGGCCTGCGCGCGCTGCTCACCTCGCTGCGCAACGTCGACGCGGTGTTCGATGCGTACCGCGTCACGCCATCGTAGAAGCGGGCTTCCCTCGTTCGAGGGATCGGGACTGCGAGGGGCGGGGGTACCTCGTTCGAGGGATCGCAGCCTGGTTGAGCGCCGTCGCTACCCCTTTCGGGGTACGCCTTCAGCTCTCCCAGGCTTCTCCACCGACGTCCCAACCGACGAGGCAGTGGCCCGAGATCAGCACGGCGACCTGCTCGAGCAGCGGCCGGTCGTCCGCGCTCGCGCCGTCGACCGCGAGCTCGGCGACCCGCGTTCCCTGCCAGACGACGGGCACCGCTTCTCGCCGCGACTCGTCCGCCTCGCCGGCTTCGGGGCCGAGCACGAGCTCGCCGTCCTCGACGAAGAGGATCCCCGCCCAGGCGTAGCCCGCGCGCTCGTGGAGGCTGCGCACCACCTCGCGCAGCACGTCGTCGGCGTCCCCGCCGCGGTTGAGGATCCGGTCGATCGCCTCGACGGCGCCGCTCGCGCTACCGCTCGACATCCTCACCCTCGAAGGCGAGCACGGGCTCGCGGAAGTCGGCGGGAACCTCGTGCGCGCTCCGCCGCGCGAGGTCGACGTAGACGAGCGTCTGGTGGGCCGTCACCATGAGCACGTCGTCGGGCAGACGGTACGCGGCGAACGCGAACGTCACGCTCGTCCGGCCGAGCCGCGAGACGCGGGCCCAGATCTCGATCTCGTCGTCGAACACGGCCGGCGCGAAATACTCGACGTCGTTCGCGCGCATGACGAAGTCGCCTGCCGCGCTCCGGCGTCGCAGCAGCCCGAGCGAGCGGAGGTACTCGACGCGGGCGAGGTCGAAGTAGGGGTTGTAGCGGCCGTAGTAGACGATCCCCTGCGCGTCGGTGTCGGAGAAGCCGACACGGGTGCGCGCCGAGAACTTGAAGGGCGGCTTCATCTCCTAGAGTTTGCCGGTGCCGCACGACGCGATCACCGATGTGGCCGGCGTGCGCGTCGGCCACTGCACCGTCCGCCGCGATCCCGACGTCCGGACCGGCGTCACGGTCGTCCTCCCGCCCGAGCTGCCGCTCTTCGCCGGCGCGCACCGCCTGAATGGGAACGGCGAGCTCACCGGCCTGGAGTGGGTGCGCGAGTCGGGGCTGCTGACGTCGGCGATCGGTCTCACGAACACGCACTCGGTCGGCGTCGTCCGCGACGCGCTCGTCGAGGCGGCGATCCGCGAGGGCACCGATCGCTGGCACCTTCCGGTCGTCGGCGAGACCTGGGACGGGTTCCTCAACGACATCAACGGGATGCACGTGACGCGCGAGCACGTCTTCGCCGCGCTCGAGGCGGCGGGCGACGGGCCGGTCGAGCAGGGCTGCGTCGGCTCGGGCACGGGGATGGTCTGCCACGGCTTCAAGGGCGGAATCGGCTCAGCCTCGCGTCGCGCGGGCGAGTTCGTCGTCGGCGTCCTCGTGCAGGCGAACCACGGCCGGCGCGCACGCCTCGTCGTCGACGGCGTGCCGGTCGGACGCGAGCTCGGCCCGGACGCCGTTCCGCTGCCGGGGGCGCCCGAGGGCGCGGGCTCGATCATCGTGATCGTCGCCACCGACGCACCGCTCCTGCCGCACCAGTGCGAGCGCGTCGCCCAGCGGGCGGCGCTCGGCGTGGCGCGAACCGGCGGTGCCGGAGAGAACTCGAGCGGCGACCTCATGCTCTGCTTCTCGACCGCGAACCGCGGGCTCGGCGCGAGCGAGGGGACGATCGCGGCCGAGTTCCTGCCGAACGACGCGATCGACGAGCTCTTCTACGCGACGATCGAGGCGACGGAGGCGGCGATCGTGAACGCGCTTCTCGCCGCGGAGACGACGACGGGGCGAGAGGGGCGAGTCGTCCACGCGCTCCCACGCGACCGCTTCGAGGAGCTGGTGCGCGCTCCGGCTAGGAACGGATGAGCGCGAGCACCTCGTCGCGCTTGCGCTCCATCAGCTCCTGGGACGTCGCCTCGAGGTTCAGCCGCAGCAGCGGCTCGGTGTTCGACGGGCGGACGTTGAAGTGCCAGTCGTCGAAGTCGACGGAGATCCCGTCCTCGTGCGAGATGCGTCCGCCCTCGCGGGCGTACCGCTCCTTCAACTCCTGCAGCTTGAGCGGGACGTCGGCGACCGGCGTGTTGATCTCGCCCGTGATGAAGTAGCGCTCGCGGAGCGGGGCGAGGATCTCCGAGAGCCTGCGACCCTTCGTCGAGATCAGCTCGAGCATGAGCAGGAACGGGACGACGCCGGTGTCGGCCTGGCTGAAGTCGCGGAAGTAGTAGTGACCGGAGACCTCGCCGGCGAACGCCGCGTCCTCCTTCCGCATTCGCGCCTTGATGAACGCGTGGCCGACGCGGTTGACGAGCGCCGTGCCGCCGTCGCGCTCGATCGTGTCGGGGACGGCGCGGCTGGCACGGACGTCGTAGATGATCTTCGCGCCCGGCTCCTTCGCGAGCATCGTTTCGGCGAAGAGCGCGGTGACGAAGTCGCCGGGGACGAAGTCGCCGCGGTCGTCGACGAAGAAGCAACGGTCGGCGTCGCCGTCGAACGCGACGCCGAGGTCGGCGCCCTCCTCGAGCGTCCTGCGGACGATGAGCTTGCGGTTCTCGGGCAGGAGCGGGTTCGGCTCGTGGTTCGGGAACGAGCCGTCGGGCTCGAAGAAGCAGCGGACGGCGTCGACGGGCAGCCGTTCGAGCACCGGCGGGAGCATGGCGCCCGCCATCCCGTTCGCGGCGTCGATCACGATCTTGAGCGGCCGGATCGCCGAGACGTCGACGAACGAGAGCACCTGCTCGACGTACGCCGGCCAGATGTCGTATGGCTCAACCACGCCTTCCGTGACGCTTTCGTCGCGGTAGCTGCTACCGGCCGATGCCGTTTCGGACATGGCGCGGTCGCGGATCTCGCCCAGGCCCGACTCGCCGCCGACGGGCAGCGCGCCGCGGCGGACGATCTTCATCCCCGTGTACTCCTTCGGGTTGTGCGAGGCGGTGACCATGATCCCGCCCTCGAGCCCGAGCGAGCCGACCGCGAAGTAGAGCATCTCGGTGCCGACGAGCCCGAGGTCGAGGACGCCGGCGCCCGCCGCCGCCGCGCCGCGGATCGCTGCCTCCTGGATCGCGGGAGACGAGAGCCGCATGTCGCGCCCGACGGCGATGCGGCGCGGTTCGAACTGCTCGACGTACGCGCGGCCGATCGCCTCGGCGCCCGCCTCGTCGAGCTCGCCGGGATAGACGCCGCGGACGTCGTACGCTTTGAAGACCTTCGCGTCGAGCACTCTTTCCGCTCCGGCGCCGGCTAAGCCGGCGCCTCCGCTCTTTGACGTGCTCCGCCGAGGCTACGCACGGGGCGATCCTAGCCGGGCCTTCCGAAACTACGATTGCGGAGGTGGAACGCAAGTTTGCAACCGTCCTCTTCGTCGACCTCGTCGGCTCGACCGACCTCGTCGCGGACACCGACCCGGAGGTGGTGCGCCGGCGCGTCGGCCGCTTCTTCGATCAGGTCTCGCACTGCATCGTCACGCACGGCGGGACGGTGGAGAAGTTCGCCGGCGACGCGGTCATGGCAGCCTTCGGCGTGCCGCTGCAGCACGAGGACGACGCCGACCGCGCCGTTCGCGCCGCGCTCGCGACGCTCGAACGCGTTCGCGAGCTCGGGCTCGAGGCGCGCATCGGGATCGAGTCCGGCGAGGTCGTGGCCGACGACGGCGACTCGACCTTCGCGACCGGCGAGGCGGTGAACCTCGCGGCGCGCCTCGAGCAGCAGGCGCAGCCGAACGAGATCATCGTGGGACCGACTGCGGCCCGCCTCGTCCGCGACCTCGTCGAGCTGGAGCCCATCGAGCCGCTCGAACTGCGCGGCTGGCGGGAGCCCGTGGCGGCGAGCCGTGTCCTCTGTGCCCGTGAGATCGGCCGGCCGCTCCGCTCGCTCGCCGCGCCGCTCGTCGGCCGCGAGTCGGAGCTCGACCTGCTCGAGAACGCGTTCGCGCGCACCGTCCGCGACCGCCGGACGACGCTCATCACGCTCTATGGCGAGCCCGGTGTCGGCAAGAGCCGCCTCGCGCGCGAGTTCGTCGAGGGCCTCGAGGGAGCGACCGTGCTCCGCGGCCGCTGCCTGCCGTACGGTGAAGGGGTCACCTACTGGCCGATCGCCGAGATGGTGAAGGCGTCGGCCGGGATCTCCGACGACGACCCGCTCGATCGCGCACTCGGGAAGCTACGCGAGACCTGCGAGGACGAGGCGGTGGCGGATCTGCTCGGCCTCGCCGTCGGCGTGCTCGAGGCGGTCGAAGGCGAGCGGAGCCAGCAGGAGATCGCGTGGGCTGCGCGCTCGTGGGCGGAGCAGCTCGCCGACGCGCAGCCGCTCGTGCTCGTCTTCGAGGACGTCCACTGGGGCGAGGAGCCGCTGCTCGAGCTCGTCGAGCACCTCGCGGGCTGGGTGCGGAGCGCGCCGCTCCTGCTCCTCTGCCTTGCGCGCCCGGAGCTGCTCGACGTCCGTCCCGGGTGGGGCGGAGGCCGCGTCCGCGCGGTCACGCTCGAGCTCGAGGCGCTGCCCGACGAGGAGAGCCGCGAGCTCGTGTCCGCGCTCGCCGGCGAGGTCGGCGTTCCCGTCGACGTGCCGGCGGTGCTCGCGAAGGCGGAGGGCAACCCGCTCTTCGTCGAGGAGACGATCCGCGCGCTCGCCGAGAGCGCCGACGGCAGGCAGGAGCGGATCCCGGACACCCTGCAGGCGCTGATCGCCGCCCGCATCGACCGGTTGCCGCCCGGGCAGCGCCGGCTGCTCCAACGAGCCTCCGTCATGGGCCGCGTCTTCCTCCACGGCGCGCTCGTCCATCTCTCGCCGGACGTCGACGACGTCGACACGGCCCTCGACGAACTGCTCCTCCGCGATTTCGTTCTCGCCGAGGAGCGTTCCGCGATCACCGGCGAGCAGGCGTTCAAGTTCAAGCACGTGCTGATCCGGGAGGTCGCGTACGCCGGCCTCTCGAAGGGCTCCCGGGCCGACCTGCACTTGGCCTTCGCCGGCTGGCTGGGCGAGCGGGCCGGCGAGGAGCTCGTCGAGATTCGGGCCTTCCACCTCGACCAGGCGACGCGCCTCATCGCCGAGCTCGACGGGGCCGCGCCGGCGGAGCTCGCCGAGGAAGCGGCGGGAGCCCTGACGAAGGCGGGCCGCCGGGCGCTCTCGCGCGAGTCGTTCAGGAGCGCGCGCAAGCTCCTCGTCCGCGCGGTCGAGCTCGCGCCGACGCTCGAGCGGCGCTACCTCGCCGCCCGCGCCGCGTGGCGGCTGTCGGATCTCGCCGCGGTCTCGGTCGAGATGGAGCGCGTGCGCGCCGAGGCCGCGGATTCGGGCGATCACAGCCTCGAAGGGCGCGCGCTCACCGCGCTCGTCGAGGTCGAGCTCAACCTGCGCGCGGATGCGCCCGAAGCCCGGGTGCTCCTCGGGCGCGCGCTCGAGCTGCTGGAGGAGGACGGCGGCGTCGGACTCTTCGACGCGCTGCAAGCACGGACGACCCTCGCGAACCTACTCGGCGACCACGAGGACTTCCGCGCCACGGCGCGGCGCGCGATCGAAGTCGCCCAGGACGGCCACCGCCCCGACCTCGAGGCGATGATGACGCAGTCGCTGGCGCAGAGCTACCTCACCGAGCTCGACGCCGAGCAGGCCGCGCCGCTCGTCCGCCGCGCGCGCGACCTCGCCGCCGAGAGCGGCAGCGTCATCAGCCGTGCGGTCGCGCTCCAGTCGGCCGCGTTCCTGGCCGAGCTCCAGGGCGATCTCGACGCGGCGACGGCCGGGTATGGCGAGGCGCACGTCATCGCCGAGGAGGTAGGGGCAGTCGGGCTCGACGCGGCGCTGAAGCTCCACATCGCCCGGACGCTTATGGACACCGGCGACCTCGACGAGGCGGAGCGGCTGCTGCGGGAGGCGGTGCGCGTCCTCAAGGGGATCGGCGACCGCGCGCACCTGTGCGAGGCGCAGCGCTGGCTCGCACAGCTGCTCGTGCGCCGCGGCCGCCTCGACGAGGCGGAGCGGCTCGCGCTCGAGTCGCGCGAGACGGTCGGGCCGGAGGATCGGCTTTCCATCTCGACGACGGCGTACGCGCTCGGAGTCGTCCGCCTCGCCCAGGGCCGCGAGGAGGAGGCGGATGCGCTCTTCGCCGAGGCGCTCGACGGTCTCCGCCGCTACGGGATGCGTAGCGCGGAGCTGCTCACGGTGCGGGAGCTCGTCGGTCTGATGCGCGAGCGCGGCCGGGAAGACGAGGCTGCCCGCTACGAGGAGCGGCTCGCCGAGCTCGCGCCCGCGAGCCCGGCACCGATCTAGGAGGCTTCGGCGCCGAGGACGGCCTCGGCCTCCAGCTCGACGAGCCAGCGCGGGTCGAGCAGCTGGGTGACGATTCCGGTCGTCGCAGGGCGCGCCGCCGCGAACGCTTCCGCATGGGCTCGGCCGACCGCCTCGATGTCGTCGACCCGAGTGACGTAGATTCGCGTGCGGACGACGTCTTCGAGGCTCGCGCCCGCCTCGGCGAGCGCGCGCTCGATGATTCCGAGACAGATCACCGCCTGCTGATACGGATCGGCGGGCGGATCTGCGTCGCCCGGCAGGATCGGTGCCGTGCCCGACACCCAGATCGTCCGGCCGACGCGAACGGCCCGCGAATAGCCGAACCGTTCCTCGAGGGAAGCGCCCGACGAGATCCGCCTCGTCTCCACCCCGACAGTCTTCGCCCCGGGGCACGTCTGCGCAAGGGCTTCCTTCCGTCAGCCCGCGGCCGATGCAGCCAGCACGTCGCGGATCGCCGCGTGGCTCGCCTCGTCCGGCGACTCGCTGATCACGGTCGCCGGTCGCTCGAAGCGTGCGAGCGCGTCGCGAAGCGGCTCCGCGCGCAGCGTCCCCTCGTCGTAGGGGAGGTGCTTCGTCTCGTTGCGGTTCGCGTACTGGATGTCGCTGAAGTGGATGTGGAACGGCGCAGCCGGCTCGAGGATCGCATCCGCCGCGGCGAGCGGCGCGGCGAAGGCCTCGACGTCGAGAAAGGCGCCGTCGCTCGTGGCGTGCATGTGCGCGAAGTCGAGCACGGGGCGGACGAAGTCGACCTGCGCCGCGATCGCGAGCACGTCCTCGACCGTCCCGAGCTCGCGCACGCGGCCCATCACCTCCACCCCGAACGGCACGAGCCGGTCCTTCGCCTCGAGCCGCTCGCGCAGGTCGCCGAGCTGGTCGACGACGTCGGCGATCGCCTGCTCGCGCTCGCGGCCGAGCAGGAAGCCCGGGTGGAAGACGATCAGCCGCGCGCCGCACGCCTTGGCGAGCCCGGCCGTGTGGTCGAGCATGCCGAGTGCCATCCGGAACTTCTTTCCGCGGTCGGCATGGCCCATGAACGCGGCGAGCGGCGCGTGCACGGAAAGGACGACGTCCGCCGCCTCGGCCGCCGCGCCGAGCAGCGGGGCCTCCTCGTAGTCGAGCCAAAAGCCGCCGGCGAAGCCGAACTCGCACGCGCGGTAGCCGTCCGCCGAGAGCGCTGCGAACGCCTCGTCGAAGGAGGCCGCCTCGGGGAGCCCGGCGGGGCCGAAGCGGATGTCGCCCACACGCGCAGCCTATGCCGTCCGACTCCGCTTCTACGTTGTCGGCATGCCCAGGCGCCCATCCCGCATCGACCTGCTCGAGCTCGACATCGACCTCCGTCTCGCCGACCTCTGGCGCGAGGCGGGCGACATCACCGACTGGAACCTCGATGTCGTCGCGGCCTTCATTCGCGCCGCCTACGGGAAGGGCTACTGCGACGCGCTCACCGAGGACTCGCCGGGCTCGCTCTGCAACGACCACGGATACCGGATCCCCGATCGCAACCCGACACCTGCGTCAGAGCGCTAGCCGAGGCGGCTAACATCCCCGCGTGGGAGCCAGTCCTGCGCGGCTCGTGATCGCGCTGTCGGTGGCGGCGGCGCTCGCGGTCTTCGTCGTCTACACCGCGCTTGCCGGCAACGGCATCGCCGATCTGACGCCGAGCACGGTCGGGAGCGCGACTGGGCACGTCGCCCTGATCGGCAAGGTCGTCGGCACGCCGCACGGCGATGCGTACACGAAGGACGGCCTCCGCTTCCGGGTAAAGGACATCGGGAAGGCGAACGCGAAACGCGTGCTCGTCGACTATCGCGGCAGCGTTCCGGACCTGTTCAGGCCGGGACGCGACATCATCGTGGACGGGCGGATGCGCAACGGCGTCTTCGTCGCGACGCCCGGCTCGCTCGTGACGAAGTGCCCCTCCCACTACGCGCCGGCGAAGAGTTCCAGCAAGACCTGATGGCCTCGCTCGGGCGCGCCGCGCTCATCCTCGCCTTCGGGCTCGTCGCCTACGCTCTCCTGGCCGGGTCGTACGCGGCGTGGAAGCGGCGGCGCCGGCTCGCGCTCTCGGCGCAGAACGCGCTGCTCGCCGCCTTCCCGGTGACGCTCGTCGCCGCGGCCGTCCTCCTGGTCGCGCTCGGCCGGCGCGACATGACGTTCGTCTACGTCTGGCAGCACACGAGCCACAACTTGCCGCTCGGCTACGCGCTCTCCGCGTTCTGGGGCGGACAGGAGGGATCGCTCCTGCTCTGGTTCCTCGTCCTGACCGGCTACGCCGCCCTCGCCGTCTGGTTCAACCGCCGCTCGCGCGAGCTGATGGCCTGGGTCGTGCCCATCTTCTCGCTCGTCGCCGTCTTCTTCGGCTTCATGCTCTGCTTCGTCTCGAGCCCGTTCAACGTCCAGCCGGCGCCGGCGGACGGGCACGGGATGGTGGCGAGCCTCCAGAACCCGTACATGCTCGCCCACCCGCCGATGCTCTATCTCGGCTACGTCGGGCTGACGGTGCCCTTCGCATTCGCGATGGGCGCACTCCTCTCCGGCCGCACCGACGAGCGCTGGATCGTCGCCACCCGCCGCTGGACGCTCGCCGCCTGGGCGTTCCTCGGCGTCGGCCAGCTGCTCGGTGCCCATTGGGCGTACGTCGAGGTTGGTTGGGGCGGCTACTACGGATGGGACCCGGTCGAGAACGCGGCGCTGATGCCGTGGCTCGCGGCGACCGCGTTCCTCCACTCCGTGATGATCCAGGAGAAGCGCGGGATGCTGAAGGTCTGGAACATGGTGCTCGTCGCGCTCGCGTTCAACCTGTCGATCTTCGGCACGTTCCTCACGCGCTCGGGCGTGATCGACTCGATCCACTCGTTCTCGCAGAGCTCGCTCGGCGCCTGGTTCCTCGGCTTCCTCGCCTTCATGGTCGTCTTCTCTGTCGCGCTGATCCGCTGGCGGCTGCCGCTACTGCGGACGAAGACGAGGCTCGAGTCGCTCGTCTCGCGCGAGGCGACCTTCCTCTACAACAACCTCCTGCTCGTCGCGCTCTGCCTGACGATCCTTTGGGGAGTCATCTATCCCGTTCTCACGGCGGCGCTGCGTGGCCCAGGAGGAACCCGCTCGGTCTCGGGGCCGTACTACGACTTCTTCCTGCACACGTTCGGGCTGCCGCTGCTGCTGCTGATGGGACTCGGCCCGCTCGTCGCCTGGCGGCGGGCATCGCTGCGCTCGCTGGGCAAGACCTTCCTGATCCCGTTCGGGGCCGCCGTCGTCGTCGGCGGAGTCCTGCTCGCCCTCGGCTTCGACAGCTCCTGGCCGGGATTGCTGGCGTACACGTTCTCGGCCTTCGTCGCCGCCTCGATCGTGCTCGAGTTCATCCGCGGCCGGATGGCGACCGGCTCCTTCGTCCGGCTGATCGGGCGAAACCGGCGCCGGTACGGCGGCTACGTCGTCCACGCCGCCATCGTCCTGCTCGCCCTCGGCATCGCCGGCTCGAGCGCCTACCAGACCCAGCGTGAGCGCATCCTCGAGCCGGGACAGTCCATCACCGCCGACGGCTTCACGCTCAAGTACGAATCGATGGTCGCGACGAAGGGAGCCGACTACACCGGCTTCCGCGCGATCCTCGCCGCCTCGGGGCACGGAGAGCACTTCGTCCTCAGCCCCGGCCAGAGCGTCTATACGGGGGACAACTCGTCGGTCAACGCGGCCATCCACCACGACTGGCGCATGCTCGGCGACGTCTACACGATCGCGCACGGGGTCCCGAACAGCGACAAGGTCGATCTCCAGGTCCTCGTCAAGCCGCTGGTCAACCTCGTCTGGGCGGCCGGATTCCTCTTCGTCGCCGGCGCGCTCGTCGCGATGTGGCCGGACGCGGTCGAGCAGCGGCGGCTTGCCGCCCGCTACGCGGCGGGCGCGGCGCCGGTCGGGATCTAGCGTGACCTGGGCGCTTCCACTGGCGGCCGCGCTCGCCGTGGTCGCCGTCGTCTTCGTCGCGCGGCCCTTCCTCCGCGATCCCGCGCCGGCGAGCGACCGGCTCGACGAGCTCGACCCGGCCGCGCGGCGGCATCTCGAGCTGGCGGAGGAGCGCGATCGCGCGCTCGCCGCGCTGAAGGAGCTCGAGTTCGACCACCGGACGGGGAAGGTCTCGGACGAGGACTACCGCGCCCAGCTCGGGCCGATGCGGCGACGGGCGGCGGAGGCGTTACGAGCGCTCGAAACGCGGGAACCATCGCCGCGTGTACGCGTCGGCGCCGCCCGAGAACGTCTGCCCTGAGCATCCCGCGGAGTCACGGCTCCGTCCGTGTCCAGGGCCGGGTCAGCGCCTACTTCGAGATCGTCGGCCGGGCGCTTCCTCGCCTCGCGCTACTGCGCGCCGCCGCGCAGGTCGACGAGGCGCAGGTCGGGCAGCTCGCGGTAGCGCTCGTCGAGGTCGAAGCCGTAGCCGACGTAGACCTCGTCGGGCACGACGAAGCCGACGTAGCGCACGGGCAGGTCGTCGACGAGGCGCCGGTAGGGCCGGTCGAGCAGCGTCACCGCGGCAACCGAGGCGGGACGGCGCAGCTCGAGCGTCCGGACGAGGTAGTTGAGGGTCAGCCCCGTGTCGACGACGTCCTCGACGATGAGGACGTCGCGCCCGCGGATGTCCAGGTCGAGATCCTTGAGAACGCGGATCTGCTGGTGTCCTCCCATGCCGGCGCTTCCGTACCCGGCGAGCTCGACGAAGTCGAGCGCGTGGAGGATCGTGAGCGCCCGCGAGAGATCCGCTGTGAAGACGATGCTTGCCTTGAGAGACGCGACGAGCACGGGCTCGCGGCCCGCGTAGTCCGCCGCGATCTCCGCTGCGAGCTCCCGCACGCGAGCGGCGAGCTCGGCCGCGGAGAGGTAGATCTCTCCGATCCGGTCGTCCGCCGGCAGGCGGTCAGCTGACGAGGTCGAGATGGAAATGCTGGGTGAGGCGCTCGAGGTCGCGCCGGTAGAAGAGCTTGATCTTGACGTCGGGATACCGCTGGCGGAGCTTCCGCAGCTTCCGGTTCTTGCGGGTGACGAGGGACTGCTTCATGACCGTGATCTCGACGAAGAGGTCCTGCTCGGGCAGGTAGAAGTCGGGCGTGAAGGCCTCCTTGACCCGGCCCTCGTCGTCCTGCTCGAGCACGAACGTCCGTGGCTCGTATTCCCACGGGATCCCGTAATAGTCCAGGACCTTCGCGCATTCGAGCTCAGCGGGGCTGGCGAAGCGCGGCGGCTCGGAGCCGCGGTATGCCCGGAAGACCGGGAGCTCGAGCTCCATCGCCACGGACGGTACCGGCCGCATCGGACGCCGAAACCCGCCCCCCGGCTAGCCTTTCGCGCGATGTTCCGCATCGTCCAGCTGTCCGACCTCCACTGCGGGCAGCAGTTCTTCCTGCCGCAGCTGCTCGAGCGCGCGATCGCCGAGGTGAACGAGTTCGCGCCCGACGTCGTCGTCGTCTCCGGCGACCTGACCTCGAACGGCTTCAAGGACGAGTACGCGCTCGCGCGGGAGTTTCTCGACACGATCGCGTGCGAGTCGATGGTCGTGATCCCCGGCAACCACGACTCCCGCAACGTCGGCTACGTCCACTTCGAGGACCTGTTCGGCGAGCGCAACTCGGTCCTGCGCAGGAACGGCGTGACGATCGTCGCCGTCGACTCGAGCGAGCCCGACCTCGACAACGGCCAGATCGGCCGCGGCCGCTACCGCTGGATCGAGGAGCAGTTCGCTGCGGAGCCTGCGGACCTGCGCGTCTTCGTCCTCCACCACCACCTGCTGCCGGTGCCGGGAACCGGCCGCGAGCGGAACATCGTCCACGACGCCGGAGACACGCTCGAGACCTTGCAGCGAGCCGGAGTCGACCTCGTCCTCTCGGGCCACAAGCACGTCCCCTACGCGTGGCGGCTCGAGAACCTCTTCGTCGTGAACGCCGGCACGGTCTCGTCCTCGCGGCTGCGGGGAAAGGGGCGGCCCTGTTACAACGTCGTCGAGGTCGACGGGACGCACGTCGACGTGTGGCGTCGGTACCCGTTCCACGGCCAGGAGCGGATCATCCAGTTCTCTTCCGACACGAAGACGTACGAGAAGTACACCGCTCGGATCGAGGACGAGGTGCGCCCGGTTTGAGGGCGCTCGCGCTGATCGACGGCGAGCACTATCCGCCGGTCGTGCGCGACGCGCTTGCCCGACTGCCCTACGAAATCGTCGGGGCGCTCCTCGTCGGCGGCACGGAAAAGCTGAGCGGAGACGACGACTACGGCGTTCCTCTCGTCGACACGCTGGAAGCGGTCGAGGCCGACGTCGTCGTCGACCTCTCCGACGAGCCGGTGCTCGGACCGCGCGAGCGGATGCTCTGGGTCTCGCGCACGCTCGCGCTCGGCCGGACGTACGTCGGCGCCGATTTCCGCTTCGATCCACCTCCGCTCCACCCGGTCGGTGCGCCTTCGCTGGCGGTGATCGGCACAGGCAAGCGGATCGGCAAGACGGCGGTCGCGGGCCACATCGCGCGCCTGCTCGGGGAGGAGCGGCGGGTCGTCGTGGTCGCGATGGGACGCGGCGGCCCGGCCGAGCCCGAGCTGGTGGAGACGCCGCCCACGCTCGACGACCTGTTCGCGCTGGCCCGTTCCGGACGCCACGCGGCCTCGGACCACCTCGAGACCGCGGCGCTCGCGGGCGTTCCCACCGTCGGCTGCCGCCGGGCGGGCGGCGGCCTCGCCGGGGCGCCGTTCGACTCGAACGTCCTCGAAGGAGTGGCGGTCGCCCTCGACCTCCGGCCCGACTTGCTCGTGCTCGACGGGAGCGGGGCCGCGTTGCCGCCGGTCGCGGCGGACGCCCGCGTCCTCGTCACGAACGGCCGCCACGACGTCCGGGCGGGCCTCAACGCATACCGCGTGCTCGTCTCCGACCTCGTCGTCGACACCGGCGGCGCCGACCGCGACGCGATCCGGGAGATCGCCGACGTGCCGGTCGTCGGCGCGGAGCTCCGGCTGCGGCCCGTCGAGCCGCTCGCCGGCCGGCGAGCGGCCGTGTTCACCACCGGGCCCGCCCCCACCGATCACCTCGACGCGGAGATCGTCCACGTCTCGCGCAGCCTCGCTCGCCGCGACCTCCTGCGGGAGGAGCTCGAGCGCGTCGAGGCGGACGTGTACCTCGTCGAGCTGAAAGCCGCCGCGATCGACGTCGTCGCCGAGGCGGCGCTCGAGCGCGGCGCTCAGGTCGTGCTCGCCGCCAACGACGTCCTCTCGGACGAGCTCGACGACCACGTGCGCGGGCTCGTCGCCGAACGGAGCCTGCGCTGAACGAGCCGCGCCGGATCATGCCGCTGCCACTCGGCGGGGACGAGCTCGGGCTGCCCTACTCTCGCGGCCTGATGGCACGAGCGCTCATGGCGGCCGGCATCCCTGCGCACCGCGCCTACGCGCTCGCCTCTCGCGTCGGCGACGAGCTCTCCGAGCAGGGGCGCGGGCGGGTCGAGCTCGAGCAGCTCGAGTCGCTCGCCGTCGACGTCCTCGGCGAGGAGCAGGGCCGGGAGACGATCCTCCGCCTGCGCCGCTACCAGCAGCTGCGCGAGCTCGACGTGCCGATCGTCGTCTTCATCGGCGGAGCGACCGGCACGGGCAAGTCGACCGTCGCGAGCGAGCTCGCCTACCGCTTCGGGATCACGCGCGTCACCTCGACCGACTTCGTCCGCCAGACGATGCGCGCGTTCTTCTCGCCCGCCTTCATGCCGTCGATCCACTACTCGAGCTTCGAGGCGGGGGACGCGTTCCCCGACGCCGACGATCCGCTCGAGTTCGGCTTCCTCCAGCAGGCGCGGAACGTCCTCGTGGGCGTCCGTGCCTCGTCCGAGCGCGCGCTCGAGGAGGGATGGTCGCTCGTGCTCGAGGGCGTCCACCTCGTGCCGGGCCTGGTGGAGCTGCCGCCGTCGCGGCTCGCCGCGTCCGTCTTCGTGGTGCTCGCGATCCCCGACGAGGAGGAGCACGCGCGTCACTTCCACCACCGGGACGAGGATTCAGAGCGGCCGGTGTCGCGCTACCTCGAGCGTTTCGGCGAGATTCGGCGGATGCAGGAGCTGCTCGTCGAGCGCGCCCTCGAGGCGGGTGTGCCGGTGGTCGAGAACGACGACGCCGAGATCGCCGCCCGCACCGTTGCCGACCTCGTCCTCGACGCCGCCGAGCGGGTGAGCGAGCCGTGAGCGAGGATCAGGAGCGAGTCGTCGAGCCGGGCCGGCCGTGCCAGTGCCAGGCGTACCTTCGGGCGACCGAACAGGCGGCTCTCGTCTCGGCGCGGTGGCTCGGGCGAGCCGACGAGGACGCGGCGGAGGCGGACGCCGCGAACGGCATGCGCGCGACGCTCGATCTGCTGCCGATTCGCGGACGGGTCGTCTTCGGCTCACCCGACGACTCCGGCGGTCTCACACCGGGCGCGATCGTCGGTGCGGGAGGGGTGGAGGTCGATCTCGCGCTCGACCCGCTCGAGGGTCACGGCGTCGTCGCGCGCGGCGGCAACGGCGCGATGTCGATGATCGCCGCCGGCGAGTCCGGGCGCTTCACGACGCTGCCCGACATCTACATGCGGAAGATGGCCGTCGGCCCTCGCGCCCGCGGCTCGATCGACCTCCTGCGGCCCGTGGGCGAGAACGTCGAGGCGATCGCCGAGGCGTTCGGCCGCCGCGTGAACGACGTCACGACGATCGTCCTCGACCGGCCCCGCCATCACGACCTGATCGAGGAGATCCGAAACTCCGGCGCGCGCATCAAGCTGATCCAGGACGGCGACGTCACGGCGTCGATCTCGGCGGCGATCCGCGGCACGAACGACCACCTCGCGATCGGAATCGGCGGCACGCGGCAGGCGGTGCTCTCCGCGGCGGCGCTCCGCTGTCTCGGCGGCGAGCTACAGGCGCAGTTCTGGCCGACCTCCCGCCGCGAGATCGAGGAGCTGCGAGATGCCGGGATCGAGGAGTACGGTCGCGTCTTCCGCACCGAGGATCTCGCGCCCGGCGAGGTGATCGTCGCCGCGACCGGCGTCTCGAACGGCGACCTCCTGCGCGGCGTCCGCTTCCTCGCCGACAGCGCGCGGACGCACTCCCTCGTCATGTGCACGCGCTGCAACTGGGTGCGCTTCGTCGACGGCGTCCACTTCTTCGCCCGCGAGCGGCGCGAGGAGGTACGGCTGCTGGGGTATTGAGGCGCGTCTAGACTGGCGTCATGGCGACCAAGGACGAGGTGCTCGAGGTTCTCCGCCAGGTGGAGGATCCCGAACTCGGCATGGACATCGTCGACCTCGGCCTGCTCTACGACGTGGAGGTCGCGGACTCGACGGTCAAGGTGACGTACAGCCTCACCTCGATGGGCTGTCCGGCGGGGCCGCTGATCGCGCAGGACATCGACAGCGCCATCCGCCAGGTCGAGGGGATCGCGGACGTCGAGCTCGAGCTGACCTTCGACCCGCCGTGGACACCCGACCGCATGTCCGACGACGCCAAGTTCATCCTCGGCTTCGGCTAGACGACGCGCGACGTGACCGTCACGCACGAGGTGCACGGGCTCGTCGTCACCGACCACGAGCTGTCGCTGCCGCTCGACCACGCGGATCCGGCGGGCCGGCGGATCGACGTCTTCGCGCGCGAGATCGCCGCGGACGAGGGCCGCGACCGCCCGTTCCTCGTCTTCTTCCAGGGCGGGCCGGGCTCCGAGGCGCCGCGACCGACCTCGCCGAAGACGCCGTCGTGGCTAGGGCGCGCGCTCGAGGACTACAGGGTGCTCATGCTCGACCAGCGCGGCACCGGCCGATCGACGCCGGTCGGGACGCTCCCGGGTCTCTCGCCGCAGGAGCAGTACGAATACCTCGTCCACCATCGCGCCGACGCGATCGTCCGCGATGCCGAGGCCTTCAGGCAGCAGCTCGGGGTCGAGCGCTGGAGCGTCCTCGGCCAGAGCTTCGGCGGGTTCTGCGTGGTCACCTATCTCTCGTTCTTCGCCGAGGGGCTTCGCGAGTCGTTCGTCACCGGCGGGCTGCCGCCGATCGCGCGGCCGACGGAGGACGTCTACGCCGCGACCTACGCCACGGTCCGCGAGCGCAACCGCCGCTTCTACGAGCGCTACCCGGAGGATCGCCGACGCGTGCTCGCGCTGCACGAGCGTCTCGCCGGCGGGGAGCTCCGGCTGCCGTCGGGCGACGTTCTCACGCCGCGGCGCTTCCGCCAGCTCGGCGGCATGCTCGGGATGAGCGACGGAGCCGAGCGGCTCCACTATCTGCTCGACCTGCCGCCCGGGTCGCCCGCGTTCGGCCACGACGTCGAATCGGCGACCCACTTCGCTCGCAACCCGCTCTACGCCATCGTCCACGAGGCGTGCTATGCGGACGGCTGCATGACCCGTTGGGCGGCCGAGCGCGCGATGCCCGAGGACTTCGCGTCGTCGCCCGAGCTCTTCACCGGCGAGATGGTCTACCCGTGGATGTTCGAGGACTACGGCGCGCTCGCGCCACTGCAGGAGGCGGCGGAGCTGCTGGCGCAGCACGACTGGCCGCGGCTCTACGACGGCGAGGCGCTCGAGCGCAACGAGGTGCCGGCCGCCGCGATCGTCTACGCCGAGGACATGTACGTTGAGCGGGCGTTCTCCGAGGAGACTGCGGCGCGGATCAGAGGGCTCCGCCCATGGCTGACCAACGAGTTCGAGCACGACGGCCTGCGTCAGGACAGGCGCGTCTTCGAGCGCTTGCTCGACCTCGCCAAGGGCAAGGTCTGAGGTAGGCAGCTTTCAAGTTCCGACGGTCGCCCGGCCGAGCTCGATGAAAGATTCTCCCGGCGCCCTGCGTCCAGTGAGTGCGGCGCGACCAGGGCACAGGGCCCTCCAGGCAGCACGGGAGCCACCGGGCCGCAAGGGCCGAAGGGCGACACGGGGCCGCAGGGGCCGGGCGCGATCTCGTTGACCAGGAGCGCCTCGGACGACGACCTGCTCCACACCCTGACCACGATCGACGGCGTCGACGTCGACTACGTCTGCGAAGTCGCGGCGGTCTATTTCCAGCTGGAACCGGCCTCGGCGACGGACACCGTGTCCGCCAGCGGCAACGACGCCGTCAACGGGACGTTGGCGTCGCTGCTGACGACGGGAGCGCCGACGATCGCGACCACTTCGGACGTGACGGTGAATCTCGACGTCGTCACCTCGGCCGAAAGCGTCGACACCTTCGCGCGGGTCGATCTCGGTGGATACAACACGGGCGGCGCCTGCAAGATCTGGGGCCTCGTGATCCCCGGCGGCGGCTCCTAGCCGCCGGCTCAGCTTCGGCTAGCCCGCCGACGGGTGGACGAAGGGCACGCTGCCGCGCCAGCCGGAGGCGAGGACGCACACGCTCGTCGGCGGGGTCACGACGCCGATCCGGCCGAGGCTCCTCGGGCGGCGGTCGGCGTAGCCGCCCGGCGACCAGCGGAGGAGCTCGTCGCCGAGCACGAGCCACGGCTCGCCCTCGGCGATCACGAACGCGCTGTCGGGCAGCTCGTCCAGCCGCCGCTCGTGCAGTCGTCCGCGCTCCGCGTGCAGCCGCCTGTCGAGCTCGTCCGCGCCTGGAGCGCCCGCGAGCTCGAGGAAGCCGCGGTAGTCCTCGCGCCGGCACTCGGCGCACGGCCGATGGCCGGCCGCGAGCGCGGTCGCGTCGTCGAGGAAGAAGAGGCCCGTATAGCGCCGCAGCGGCATCGGCTCGCGGCGGCGGCCGCGGAACTGGAGCCGGCAGGCGATCCAGCGGCGTCCGTCCTGCGTGCGCCGTAGCTGCCGGTCGTCGTCGTGGAGGCGCCCGCGGTTGCCGAACACGAGCCCGCGCTCGGGCGTCGCGACCAGCTCGCCGAGCGGCGTGACGCGGTTCCGGAGCGGCATCGGGTCTAGATCGCGAGGACGATCTTGCCGAACTGCTCGCCCGCCTCGAGCCGCTCGTGTGCGGCGCGGATCTCTTCCAGGGGCAGCACCTCGTCGACCACAGGTCGCGCTCGGCCGCTCGCGACGAGCTCGTAGGCGCCGGCGAAGTCCGCGTTCGTCCCCATCGTCGAGCCAAGGATCGTGAGCTGCTTCCACCAGATGCGATGGAGCGCGGCGGGCGGGTTCGGCCCGCTCGTCGCGCCGCAGACGGCGATGCGTCCACCCGCGGCGGCGACGTCGAGGGACGTCCGCCACGTCGCCTCGCCGACGTGCTCGACGACGACGTCGACGCCGCGTCCCCCGGTCGCCTCCCTGGCCGCCGCCTTCACGTCGCCGGTTGCGTGGTTGACGGTGGCGTCGGCGCCGAGCCGGCGGGCGCGCTCGAGCTTCGCGTCGCTCGAGGAAGTGGCGAGGACGCGAGCGTCGAGCGCCTTCGCGATCGCGAGCGCCGCGGTCGACACGCCGCCGCCGATCCCCCAGGCGAGCACCCATTCCCCCTCGCGCAGGCCTGCACGGGTGACGAGCATCCGGTACGCGGTCTCGAAGACGAGCGGGAACGCCGCCGCCTCCTCGAAGCTCAGCTCGACGGGAATGGGGTGGACGCTCGTCGCAGGCACCGCGATCAGCTCGGCGTTCGTGCCGTCGCCGTGCTCTCCGATGACGTGGATCGTGCCGTCGCCGGCCTCGATGCCAGGGTTGAGGACGACGCGCTCGCCCGGCTCGAAGCCCGAGACGCCGTCCCCGAGCGCCTCGACGACCCCCGCGCCGTCGGCGCCGAGGATCCGCGGCTTCGGCACGGAAGGGAGGCCTTTGCGGATCCAGACGTCGAGGTGGTTCAGCGCCGACGCGCGCAGGCGGACGAGCACCTCGCCCGGCGCGGGCTCCGGATCGGGCGCTTCCTCGAGCACGAGCACCTCGGGCCCGCCGTCCTCGTGGATCCGCACTGCGCGCACCCGCGGCAGACTATCCGCGTGACGCACGAGAAGCTGCAGGCGCTTGCCCGCGAGCTCGGCCTCGACGCGATCGGGGCGGCCGCGGCGCAGCCGTACGTCGAGACCGAGCGGCACATCCGCGAACGGCGGGCGCGCGGCCTCTTCGCCGACATGCGCTTCACGATGGCGCGGCCGGAGGAGTCGTGCCATCCCGAGACGCTGCTGCAGGACGCGCGCACCGTCGTCTCGGCCGCGCTCTGCTACTGGCTGCCCGAGCCCGAGCGGCCGCCGGGTCACGGCCGGCTGCCGCGCTACGCGTGGTTCGACGCCTACGCCGTCCTCCGCGAGAAGCTCGACGAGCTCGGCCGCCGGCTCGGTGGCAGCTACCGCGTGCTCGTCGACGCGAACCAGCACGTCGACCGCGAGGCGGCGGCGCGCAGCGGCGTCGGCTTCTACGGCAAGAACACGCTTCTGATCACGCGCCGGCACGGTTCCTGGGTCGTCCTCGGGACGCTCGTGACGGACGTCGAGATCGAGCCGGCAGCGCCGCTCGGCCTCGACTGCGGCGAGTGCCGGCTCTGCATCGACGCCTGCCCGACCGGCGCGCTCGACGAGCCCGGGACGCTCGACGCGAACCGCTGCCTGTCGTACTGGACGCAGGCGCCCGCGCCGCCGCCCGCGGAGTACCGCGAGCACCTCGGCGCCCAGGTCTACGGCTGCGACATCTGCCAGGACGTCTGCCCGTGGAACCGTGGGGTCGAGAAGCGTCGCGCCCGCGCGCCGCTGCCGGAAGGCGCGGAGCCGCACGTCTCGCTCCTCGAATGGCTGCGAGACGATCCGGCTGCGCTTCGCGAGCGCTACGCACGGCTCTACGTCCCGAGGAACGACGGCCGCCGCCTCCAGCTCAATGCGCTGATCGCGGCGCAGAACGTCGGCGAGGATGCCGCGCTGCGCGAGGCGGCGGCCGACCATCCGGCGTGGTCGCTCGAGCGGCGGGAGGCGCGTGCCGAGGCGTAACGGGCAATGGCTGCTCCTGCTGCGGGCCGCCCTCGTCGTCGTCGGCTTCGTCACCGTCGCCCTGACGAGCGAGCCTGTCTCCTATCGCGCGTGGGCCTGGGCGGTCAGCGGGTCGTTCGCGGCGCTGACGGCGCTCGACGCCTTCTTCGCGTCGGTCGAGCTCGGGCCGGCTGCGCGCACGCGCGCCCGTGTCGTCGCCATCGCAGGCGATGCGCTGATCGCGATCGGCTACGTCGCCGTCTTCTCGTACCAGCCCGGTCAGCCGTACCGGGCGCTGTACCTGATCCCGATCGCGGAGGCGGCGCTCCGTTTCGGCTTGGTCGGCGGCTTCCCGACGGCAATCGCGATGGTCGCCGCCACGATCGGCATCGACGCGGCCCACGGCAACGCCGGGGCGAACGTGATCGCCGTCCGCGTGCTCGTCGGCGGGCTCGCAGGCGTGATCGTGGGCAGGCTGCGCGACGACCTCGCCGCCGAGCGGGTGGCCGTGGAGGAACGCGTCCACGAGGCCGAGACGCTCCGCGACGCGCTCGGCCGGCGCGCCGATGTGCTCGAAGCCGCGAACCGGTGCGCCCGTGCGCTCGCCTCCTCGCTCGAGCTCGAGGAGGCGTTCGGCGCCTTCATCCGAGAGCTCCGGAGCGTCGTTCCATTCGAACGCACCGCGATCGTCCTCGTCGAGGACGAGACGGCGACGACGATGGCAACCGCCGGTCGCGGGGCGGGCGAACTCTTCCCGCCCGGGAACATCGGCCCGTTGCGAGGATCGGTGCTCGAGCGGATCCTCGACGGGCGGATGGTCGTTCGCCGCGACCTCGCCGAGAAGGAGTACCCGGAGGACGAGAGGCTCGTCGCGCTCGGCCTGCGAAGCGAGCTCGTTGCGCCGCTCATGCTCGCCGCGCGCCCGATCGGGATGGTCTCGCTCGCGCGTGCACGGGTCGACGCGTTCAGCGAGGACGAGGTCGAGCTCGTCTCGCTCCTCGGCCGCCTCGTGGCCACCGCAGTCCAGAACATCCGCGCCTACGAGGCCGAGCGGCGTCGCGTCGCCGAGTTCGCCCGGCTCTCGGAGCTGCGCGCCGACTTCGTCTCGCTCGTGTCGCACGAGCTCCGAAGCCCGATGGCCGCGGTGATCGGGGCCGCCCGGACCCTGCAGGAGCGCTGGCGGATGCTGACCGCCGAGCAGCGAGACTCGTTCCTCGCCCTGATCGGCGACGAGACGTCGCGGCTGGCGGCGCTCGTCGGCGACGTCCTCGACACGTCGAGGATCGAGGCCGGGACGTTCAGCTACCGCTTCGAAGACGTCGATCTCGCGCGGCTCGTCGAGGACGCGGTGGAGACCGCGTCGTTCGCGCAGCAGGACGTGCACGTCGTCACGAGCGTGCGCGGAAGGATCCCGTCGGTCCGCGGTGACCGCGCACGGCTGCGCCAGGTGCTCGGCAACCTGATCGACAACGCGGTCAAGTACTCGCCGGAGGGCGGGGAGGTCCGGGTGAGCGTGTCCGCGCTCGACGGGATCGTTCGGATCGCCGTGCGCGACGACGGCCCGGGGATCCCCCGGGACCAGCAGGCCCACATCTTCGAGAAGTTCGGGCGGGCCGACATCGCCGGGTCGTCGAAGCCGGGCTCGGGGCTCGGGTTGTTCATCGCGCGCTCGATCGCCGAGGCTCACGGCGGGACGCTCGACGTGACGCAGACGGCTCAGCCGGGCGCGACGTTCACGCTGACCCTGCCGACCGGGAGCTAGGCCGTCAGGGCCGCCCGCTCATTCTGCGACCATCTCGATGTGTCCCGGCGGAGGCTCGTCCTGCTCGCCGTCGGCGCCGTCGTGCTGAGCGGCTGCGGCGTCGTCCACGTACACCTCGGCACGCACCGCTCGGGGACGGGCCCCGTGCTCCATCCGCCGCAGATCGTGGAGGCGCGGCCGCTGACTCCCGCCGGACAGGGCGCGCTTCGTCCCGGCGCGCGCGTCGGCAGCGGCTTCTCCGGCATTCGCGCCTTCGTCAACTCCAGGGACGGCTTCGCGATCGGCACTCCGCCGCGCGCCACGGACACGTATCCGCTCGCGACCGTCGACGGCGGCAAGAGCTGGCACGTCGCCGGACCCGTTCTGCACATCCCCGCGGCTCAGGCGCCGGTCGGGGTGGCGCAGGCCGGCATCATCAGCCCGCGCATCTGGTACGCGTGCTGCGGCTCGAACTCGGTTGTCGACGTGACGTCGGACGCGGGCAGGCACTGGTCGCAGGCCTTCCTGCCCGGCGAGGTGCTCGCCGTTTATCCCGGGCCGAGCGTCTGTGGACGGCTGATCGCCGTCGTCCAGCCCTACAGCAAGGGGAAGCTTCCGCCGCTCTGGACGTATGCCTCGCACACGGGCCGCCGCTGGATCTACGTCCCGAACCCGAATAGTCAGCCCGCCTGCCGCTAGGAGAGATTGGCGAAATGAAGGAGCCGCGTGACATGTAACGCGGCTCCTTCATCGATCTAAGCCGCCTGCACGTCTTCGGCAGGCCAAGCGAACGCATCTGGGTCGCGTCCCTCAGCCGCTGCTGCGGCCCACTCGGTCTCGTTGCACAGCCACACGATTTGGTGGCCGTCTTCGAACTCGATCCCGCTGACCGCGCGACGAACAAGGAGATCCCCTACGGCGTCGCGCGCCAGCACCGACTGCCCTGCCTGGATGGTCTCCATGAGCTAACCGTAGGGCATGCCTGAACGCATGCCAAATATAGTCCGCGCGAGCCACTTGACAGGCTTGCGAAGAAACCTGTACCATATGCCTGGCGATCAAAAACCTGGAGACACGCACATGGAGACACACGACTTCACCCCGCCGTACCTGCCGTTCAAGACGTTCACGAACTTGTTCGAGCGCCTGGCGGACAACGGCATCCCCAATCGCATCGACCGCTCGACACTTAGCCACCTCGCCGGGATCACCCAGACTTACCTACTGGCCGCTCTACGCGACTTCGGCCTCACGGCGGAGGACGGCACTCCGACCGATCTTCTGATCCGGCTTGTAAAGGAGCCGGACGAGCGCCACAACATCATCGCGGACCTCGTGAGAACGTATTACGGAGCAGCGCTTGCCCTCGGGAGCGGCGCAACTCCTTCGCAGTTGGACGAGGTGTTCACGAACACCTACGGCCAGCAGGGGGAGACGCGACGTAAGGCGATCACCTTCTTCTTCAATGCCGCGACATATGGCCGCATCGAACTGAGCAAGCACTACAAGATGCCTCGCGGCTCAGGAAGTTCAGGCAACGGCGGGGGCAGCACCGGAGCGGGGACTACCCGCCGACGGCGCACGACAACGCGCCGCCGCACCGGCCCCGACGAAACGCCGCCGCTGGCTCCAACCACGTCAGTCGATTCGCTCAAAACGCGATACATCGACATGCTCATGAAGAAGGCAGAGTCGCAAGACGACTTCGATGCAGACTTGCTCGACCGGATCGAATCACTCCTCGGGTTTGGACCCGAGGCCGACGAGGACGAGCCCGAGGACTGAGACGTTGCGCGCGGGTCCAAACCGGCGATCCAACTTCGTCTCACAGCCGAGGCGGGAAGCGACGGCTTCCCGCCCGGTGCCCCCGCTACCTGG
>DATIZN010000048.1:0-23747 GCA_035517075.1 Gaiellaceae bacterium
GAGCTTCGCCGAGCTCCTGCGCGCGGTCGACGCGGTCGACGGGATCGAGCGGATCCGCTTCACGAGCCCGCATCCGAAGGACTTCCGGCAGGACGTGATCGAGGCGATGGCCGACTGTCCCGCCGTCTGCGAGCACGCGCACCTGCCGCTCCAGTCGGGCTCGACGAGGGTGCTGAAGGCGATGCGCCGCACGTACTCGCGCGAGCGATATCTCCGTCTCGTCGGCGAGTTGCGTGCAGCGATCCCGGACCTCGCGCTCACGACCGACCTCATCGCCGCCTTCCCCGGCGAGACCGAGGACGACTTCCGGGAGACCCTCGAAGTCGTCGAGGAGGTCGGCTTCGACGGCGCGTTCACGTTCGTCTACTCGCCGCGCGCGGGCACTGAGGCGGCGGCGCGCGACGATCAGGTCCCGGACGGGCAGAAGCGCGGGCGGATCGAGCGACTCGTCGAGCTCGTCCAGCGGGTTGCGGCGGAGCGAAACGTGGAGCGCGTCGGGCGGGTCGAGGAGGTGCTCGTCGAGGGGCCGAGCCGCACCGAGCCGGATCTTCTCCGCGGCCGCACCCGCCGCAACACGACCGTCAACTTCGCCGGCTCCGGCGCTCCTGGCGAGCTCGTTCCGGTGACGATCGAGGCGGCGACCTCGACGACGCTACGCGGCAACCGGCTTGCAGCAGTTGCAGCCTAGGGATCTCGTCTGGGACGGCTGTCTCAACGTCCGCGAGCTCGGCGGCCTGCCGACGCGCGACGGCGGCGAGACGCGGTTGGGCGCGATCGTGCGCGCCGACAGCGTCCGGCAGCTGAGTGCTGCCGGCTGGCAGGCGCTCGTCCACCACGGCGTACGCACCGTGATCGATCTGCGCGGCGACCACGAGCGGGCCGACGACCCGCTCACCGATGTCCCGGTAGCCGTCGTGGAGGCGCCGTTCCTGTTCGAGAACGCAGGGGACCGAGACGCGCTCGATGAGGAGCTCGACGCGGCTGTGGCGGCGGCTCCGGACGTCGCGACCGCGACCCGGGACGTGTACCTGATCTTTCTCGAGCGCTTCGGCGCGAACGTCGCCGCCGCCGTCCGGGCCGTGGCGTACGCGCCGGACGGCGCGATCGTCATCCATTGCATGGGCGGCAAGGACCGGACCGGCCTGCTCTCGGCCTTCCTGCTCGACCTCGCCGGCGTCGAGGACGAGGAGATCGCCGCCGACTACGCGCTGAGCGAAGAGCGGCTCCGCCCGCGGCACGAGCGCTGGTTCGAGGCTGCGGCGAGCGAGGAGGAGCGCGAGCGTCTGCGCCGGATCGCGCAGACGCCGGCGGCCTCGATGATCGGCGTCTTCGAGGAGCTCCGGCGCCGCTACGGGGGTGTCGGCGCGTACCTGCGCTCGGCAGGCGTGACCGACGACGAGCTCGACCTCGTCCGCGCCCGACTCCGTGACTGACCGTGTCATTGGTCTCTTCGGACCGACCGCCAGCGGGAAGTCGGACGTCGCGGCTGCGATCGCCGAGCTCGTCCCCGCCGCGGTGGTCTCGGCCGATGCGATGCAGGTCTACGACGCGCTGCCGATCCTCACGAATCGCTCGGCGCACCGGGAGCGGCTGGTCGGCATCTGGCCGCTCGAGCATTCGGCCTCGGTGGGGGAGTACGCGCCGCTGGCGCACGCGGAGATCGACGAGATCCTCGCCGCCGGGCGGACTCCGCTCGTCGCCGGCGGGAGCGGGCTCTACTTCCGCGCTGCCCTCGCAGAGCTCGCGCTGCCGCCGGCCCCGGCTGACGGAGAACGCGAGCATTGGAGCCGCTTCTACGATGAGGAAGGCGCTGCGTCGGCCCACGCACGGCTGCGGGAGCGCGATCCGGCGGCGGCCGATCGGATTCATCCGAACGACCGGCGACGTGTCGTGCGGGCACTCGAGCTGACAGCCGCGGGGAGGTCGCTCGCTCCCGCGCGGGAGCAGCTGTTCGAGGGCGCGTGGCGGCATCCGACGCTCGTCGTCGGATTGGACGTGCCGAAGGACGTGCTGGAGCGGCGGATCGCCGAGAGGACGCGGCGGATGTTCGAAGCGGGCGTGGTCGAGGAGGTGCGCGCGGCGCTCGCCGCGCCGATCTCGCCCACCGCCCGGCGGGTGCTCGGGCTCGACGAGGTGGCGTCGCTGCCCCCGGAGCAGGCGGCCGAGGCGATCGTTCTGCGCACCCGCCGTTACGCCGCCTACCAGCGCAAGTGGATGCGGCGGCTGGAGGGGCTCGTTATGGTCGCTGCCGACCGGGCGCCGGAGGAGGTCGCTGCTGAGATCGTCGCGCTGGCACGCGCACGGGAACGTCTATCTCGTCGTTGAGGGATCGGCCGAGGAGGTCGACCTGTCGGGCACGGACGGCGCCGTCGAGGTGCTCGCCGTCGACGGGGACGAGGTGACGGTCGCGATCGTCAATCCGGACGGCTCGCGCGCCGAGATGTCCGGAAACGGGACGCGGATCGTCGGCGCGTGGCTGATGGCGCGCACCGGCCGAGATGTCGCGCGGATTCGCGTCGGGCCGCGCACCGTCTTCGTGCGGCGGCTGTCCGGTGCTCTCTACGAGTCGGAGCTCGGCGAGGTCGAGGTTTCCCCCAAGGAGACCCTCGCCGGCGTGGAGGTGACGCCGGTCTCGGTCGGCAATCCGCATGCCGTCGTCGTCGGCGACCCAGCGGAGATCGAGGAGCTCGGCCCGCTGCTGGAGGAACACGCGCGCTTCCCCGAGCGGACGAACGTCCAGGTGGTGCGCGTGGACGGCCCGGGCGAGGTGACCGCGCGCGTCTGGGAGCGCGGGGTGGGGGAGACGCCGGCGTCGGGGACGAGCGCCGTCGCGGTCGCTGCGGCGACGCACGGCGACGGGAACGTGGTCGTCCACTTCCCGGGCGGCGACCTGCGCGTGCGGCTCGAGCGCGGCTGCGCGTGGCTCACGGGCCCGGCGGAGCCCCTGGACGAATTGCCGGCCTGTCACGACGAAGCCTCGACGGACGCGTAACGAAATCGCCGCTATCGTCGCCGGTGAGGGCGGCGGGAGGGACGACCCCGCCCGTTGGGTGGGGGGCTCCGCGGCCGCGTCGCCGGCCTCAGCTGCCGATCTCGAACTGGCGCAGGACGTCGTTCAGGCTCGTCTTGAGGTCCGTCTGCGCGCTGCGCCAGCCGATGATCAGCGCGCAGGCGACGTCGTACGTGCCCGCCGGGAACTCCTTCGGCCGCGTCCCGGGGACGACGACGGCACGCGGCGGCACGTAGCCGCGGTGCTCGACCGCCTCGTCGCCGGTCACGTCGATCACCGGCACCGAGCCGGTGAGGGAGACGTTCGGCGCGAGGACGGCCCGCTCGCCCACGACGACGCCTTCGGTGAGGATGCAGCGCGAGCCGACGAAGGCGCCGTCCTCGACGATCACCGGCCGCGCCTGCAGCGGCTCGAGCACGCCTCCGACCCCGACCCCGCCGGCGAGGTGCACGTCGGCGCCGATCTGCGCGCACGAGCCGACCGTCGCCCAGGTGTCCACCATCGTGTTGGGTCCGACCCAGGCGCCGATGTTCACGTAGCTCGGCATCAGGATCACCCCCGGCGCGAGGAACGACCCGTAGCGCGCGACGGCCGGCGGAACCACCCGCACGCCCGCATCCGGGTCGACGCGCTTGAGCGGGATCTTGTCGAGATACTCGAACGGCCCGACCTCGAGCGGCTCGAGCTTCCGCACCCGGAAGTACTCGAGGATCGCCGCCTTCGCCTCCTCGTTGACGCGCCACTCGCCGTCGCTCTTCTCGGCGACGCGCACCTCGCCGCGGTCGAGTGCCGCGATCGTCTCGTCGACGCTCACGCCGCCTCCCTCCGCAGGATCGCCGCAGCGCGTTCGCACTCGTCGAGCGTCGGCACGAGCGCGAAGCGGACATAGCCCTCGCCGCTCGGCCCGAACATACCGCCCGGCGAGACGATGATCCCCTGCTCGAGGAGCTCGGCGGGATCCGGCCCGACCACCCAGAGGTACATCGTCGCCTCGCTCGCGACGATCTCCCAGCCGCGTCCCTCGATCGGCGGGATCATCACGTCCCGCTTCGCCCGGTACCGCGCCCGCGTCTCCTCGACATGGTTCTCGTCGTGCCAGGCGACGACCGACGCCCGCTGCACGAACTCCTGCGGCGCCGTCCCGACCGTCGGCCGGTACGCCTTCAGCGCCGCGACGATTTCAGCTGGGCCGGCGACGAAGCCGGAGCGGTAGCCGGTCATCGACGAGCGCTTGCTCAGCGTCTGGAAGACGACGACCCGGGAGCGATCCTGGGCCTGGAGCGCCGACGCGGGCGGCTCGTCGAACCAGAGCTCCGTGTACGCCTCGTCCGACGCGATCACGAAGTCGTGGCGCTCGGCAGCCACGGCGAGCTCCTCGTAGAACTCCAGCGGCGCGACGGCGCCCGTCGGGTTGTGCGGGTAGTTGACCCAGACGAGCGCGACGCCGTCGTCGAGCGCATCGAGATCGGGGAGAAAGCCGTTCTCGCGCAGGAGCGGCAACATGCGCACGCCCGCTCCCGCGAAGACCGCGCCGCGTTCGTAGACCGGATACGCCGGCTCGCCGAAGACGACGAACCGGCCCGCAGCGTCGAGCACCTGCGCGAGGGAGAAGATCGCCTCCTTCGAGCCGTACGTGGGGACGATCTCCGTCTCCGGGTCGACCGAGACTCCGAAGCGGCGCCCGAGCCAGCCCGCAGCCGCCTCCCGCAGCTCCGGCAGGCCCTGCGCGAGCGGATACGGCGACCGTTCCGGCAGCGCGTCGACCAGCGCCTGCCTGATCATCGGATCCGTCGGCTCGTTCGGGTCGCCCTTGCCGAAGTCGATCACCTCGACGCCCGCGGCGAGCAACCGCCGCCGCTCCTCCTCGAGCCGCACGAACGGATACGCGGCCATCTCGGCCAGAACCGGATTGATCACGAGAGGAACCTAGCCAGTGTCTCGTACGCCGCGTGCAGGTTCGCGACCGGCACCTGCTCGTCGACACGGTGCGCGTAGCGGGTCGCGCCCGGCCCGAAGTTGACCGCGTCGATGCCCTGCTCCGCGAACTGCGCCACCGGTGTCCACGCCTGTTTCGGAGCGACCTCGGGCACGAGCTCGCGCAGGCGCCGCACGAGCGGGTTCCCGAGCGCGGGCGGAGCCGACGGCGAGTTGAAGAGGACGTGGATCTCCCCGTGCGGGACGAGCTCGCGGACGCGCGCCTCGGCCTCGTCGCGGGAGAGTCCCGGCGCGTAGCGGAAGTTCAACTCGGCCCACGCGAGCGCCGGGACGACGTTCGGAGCGATCCCGCCGCCGACACGCACGGCGCTCAGCACTTCGCGGTAGACGAGCCCGTCGAGCTCGACGTCGTGAGGCTCGAGCGCGTCGAGGCCCTGCAGGCCCGCGGC
Organism: Gaiellaceae bacterium; assembly: GCA_035517075.1. Classification (GTDB taxonomy): domain Bacteria; phylum Actinomycetota; class Thermoleophilia; order Gaiellales; family Gaiellaceae; genus Palsa-739. Next base: position 5,395 of record DATIZN010000048.1, read on the forward strand.
GAGCGCGTGAATCGCGTTCCGGCCCGTCCACGGCCTCGCGGAATGAGCGCTCTCGCCGTGGAACTCGACCCGAGCCTGGAGGTTTCCCATGCAGCCGGCGTGGAGGATGCAGTCGGTCGGCTCGAGCACGACGGCGAGCTCGACGCCCGCGAGCGCACCGGCGGCGAACAGCGCCGGGAGCGGGCTCTCGTCGACCGGCACCTCCTCCCGCGTGAAGAAGAGATATCGCGCCGGAGCGCCGGCCCGGGCGAGCTCGAGCATGACGGCCACGCCGCTCTTCATGTCGCTCGCGCCGAGACCGTGGACTGCGCCGTCCTCGATCCGGCCGGGCAGGTTTCCCTGCGCCGGCACGGTGTCGACGTGCCCCGCGAGGACGACCGGCGCCGACGCGTCTCCCCAGAGGATCACCTCGCCGTCGTCGTAAAGCGGCCCATCGGGCAGCACGGCGCGCACGAGCTCCATCACGCTCGCCTCCTGGCGGCTCTCGGAGGCAATGTCGACGAGCTCGAGCGTTCGGGCGGCGAGATCGGGAGTCGGCACGGCAGGCGTCATAATGACGGTCGGATGGCGCTTCGACAGCCCGATCCCGTGGCGGGCCACGAGCCCGAGCGCGGGCTCGTCCTCGCGGTGCTCGCGCAAGGAGTCGACGAGGGCGAGGAGCTGACCGAGCTCGAGGAGCTCGCGCGCACCGCGGGCGTCGCGCCCGTCGAGCGGCTCGTCCAGCACCGGCAGCGTCCCGACGTGCGGACGTACGTTGGCAAGGGCAAGCTCGGAGAGCTGAAAGACGCGTACGGCAACGCCCGGGCGGAGGTGCTCCTCGTCGACGGCGAGCTCTCTCCCGCGCAGCAGCGGACGCTCGAGAACGCGCTCCAGGCGCGGGTCGTCGACCGGACGCAGCTGATCCTCGACATCTTCGCCCAGCATGCCGTCAGCGCCGAGGGCAAGCTCCAGGTCGAGCTCGCGCAGCTCGAGTACAACCTGCCGCGCATGCGCGGCATGTGGCAGCACCTCGAACGCCTCGGCGGAGGCGTGGGGACGCGCGGCCCGGGTGAGTCGCAGCTCGAGACCGACCGCCGTCTCGCGCGCCGGCGGATCGCGCTGCTCCGGGAGCGGCTCCGACGCCTCTCGCGCCAGCGCGACGTCCGCCGCAAGGAGCGCCGCCGCAGCGAGACGCCGACGGTCGCCCTCGCCGGCTACACGAATGCCGGGAAGTCGACGCTCCTCAATGCGCTGACCGACGCCGGCGTCTCCGTCCGCGACCGGCTGTTCGAGACGCTCGACCCGACCACGCGCGGGTTCGAGCACGCGGGACGGCGCTACCTCGTGACCGACACCGTCGGATTCGTGCGCCGCCTGCCGCACGAGCTCGTCGAGGGCTTCGCAGCGACGCTCGAGGAGACGCTCGTCGCCGATCTCGTCCTCCACGTCGTCGACGCGTCGGCGCCCGAGGAGCGCCTGCTCGAGCAGATCGCGGCCGTCGACGCCGTCCTCCACGAGATCGGCGCGGACGAGCTTCCGGTCGAGCTCGTCTTGAACAAGATCGACCTCGTCGCGCCGCTCGGCCGCCGCCGGCTGACCAACCGGTACCCGCACTCGCTCCACGTGTCCGCGAAGGGCGGGGAGGGGCTGGACGAGCTCCGCGAGCGCGTCGCCGACCGCTTCGCCGACCGCTTCGAGCCGGTCCGGCTCCTCCTGCCGTACGACGCGGGGGCGCGCCTGAACGAGCTCTACGCGCTCGGGGCGCCGATCGAGGAGCGGGAGGACACGCCGGAGGGCGTCCTCGTCCGCGCCCGGCTCCCCGGTCGGGAGCTCCGCCGCTTCGCGCCGTACCTGGTCGCCGAGGCGACGACCGAGCGGCGGCGGAAGAGCGGGTGAGCGAGCTTCCGGTCAAGCGGCTGCGCGACGACGCAGTCCTCCCGGCGCGCGCATACGAGGGCGACGCCGGGCTCGACCTCGTCGCCTGCGAGCGCGCAGAGCTCGGCCCCGGTGAGCGTGCGGTCGTGCCGACCGGCCTCGCGGTTGCGATTCCCGAGGGCCACGCAGGTCTCGTGCTGCCGCGTTCGGGGCTCGCCGTCCGCCACGGGATCGGCAAGGTGAACGCGCCCGGGTTGATCGACTCGGGCTACCGCGGCGAGCTGAAGGTCGTCCTCCTCAACACCGACCGCCGCGAGACGTTCGTCGTCGAGCCGGGGATGAGGATCGCGCAGCTCGTCGTCGTCCCGGTCGCCCTGCCCGCGGTGCGCGAGGTGGAGGAGCTCCCGCGGAGCGAGCGCGGCGAGCGGGGCTTCGGGAGCTCCGCGGTCTGATGGCCCTCGAGCCGCGGATCCGCGTCTCGGCGCTTCTCCGCTGGGAAGGACGCGTCCTTCTCTGCCGGCACGAGAAGTCGGGACGCGGCGAGTACTGGCTCCTGCCGGGCGGAGGCGTCGAGAGCGGTGAGAGCCTCGTCGACGCGCTGCGGCGCGAGCTCGAGGAGGAGGTCGGAGTCGGCGACGACCTGACCTTCGAGGGCCCCGTCGCGGTCGCCGACTCGATCTCGCCCAACCGGACGCTCGTCTCGCGCCACGTCGTCCACATCATCTTCGCGGGCGACCTCTCGGGCCGCTCGCTCGAGCGCGTCACGTCGCACGACGCGGCGGTGCGCGGCCACCGGCTGTTCGACGCCGGCGAGCTCGACGACGTCGTCATCCATCCGCCGATCCAGCGTTTCCTCGGCCGCTGGCAGCCGGGCGACCCGGCCGTGTACCTCGGCTCGCTCTGGGCGCCGTGAGGGCGGGGTAGGCTCGGGACGGTGCCGCCGCTCCGACGCGTCTCGATCCAGGGCTACCGCGCCGCGCGCGAGCTCGAGTTCGCGCCCGGCTCGGTCTGCGCGCTCGTCGGAGAGGCATCGAGCGGAAAGTCGACGGTGCTGACGGCGATCTGGACGCTGCTCGAGGCGGCGGCGCCGCCGCCGACGATCGACGACGTCTCGCGCGACGCGGCTGCCGGCCGGATCCACCTCGAGGCGGACGTCGCCGGCGGCACGATCTTCCTCGACGCCAGGCCGCCGGCCACCCTCAACCTCAACCGGGCCGGCGCCCCGCCCGTCCTCTTCCTGCCGGCGAACCTCCGGTCACGGACGATGGTCGCGCCGGCGACGGGGAGCGGGGCCGCCGAGGTCGCCGACCTGGTGCGTCCGCCTTCGGCCGAGCATCACTGGGACGCCGCCGACGGCGGGCTCGCGCTCGTCGGCGGGATGGAGAAGCTCGTCGCGTCGCACCTCCGGCACTTCGTGCTGCTGATCGAGGAGCCGGAGCTCTACCTCAGCCCGCACGCCCAGCGACACCTCTACCGGCTGCTGCGGAAGCTCGCGCAGAGCGGCAACCAGATCCTCTACTCGACCCACGCGCCGGTCTTTCTCAGCGTCGACCGGCTCGAGGAGCTCGCACTCGTCCGGCACAGCACGAACGAGGGGGCGTCGCTCCACCAGCCCGAGCCGCTCGCCGAGACCGAGAGCTTCCGCGCACTCTCCGAGTTCGACAGCGACCGCGCGGAGCTCTTCCTCGCCCGCTGTGCCGTGCTCGTCGAGGGGCGGACCGAGAAGCTCACCTTCCCGCTCCTGTTCGAGGCGCTCGGAATCGACGCCGACAAGGAGGGGATCCTCGTCCTCGAGTGCGGGGGCAAGGGGAACATGCCGCTCTTCGCGCGGATCTGCAACGCGTGCGGAGTCCCGTACGTCGTCGTCCACGACCGGGACGCGCCGCGGGGCGTGCGGCCGGTGGAGTCGGAGCGCGTCGTCAACCGGCAGATCCGCGAGGTCGCCGGAAGCCGGCGGACCGTCGTGCTGACGCCGGACTTCGAGGCGATCTCCGGTGTGAAGACGAGCAATCGCGGACGGAAGCCGCAGAAGGCGTGGCGGCGCTATCGGGGCAACGGCGACGTCCCTGCCGAGCTGAGGGTCGTCGTCGAGAAGGTCCTCAGGACCGCGCAGAGCGGCTAGCGTTTCCCGCCGCGCGTGCGTGCGCGGGCCGCCGAGACGTCGTGCGCACGCCGCTCGAGCTCGTCGGGCAGCGCCTCGAGCTGCGGCGGCTCACCGCCCGCACGGTGCGCGAGCGCCTGTTGGAGGAGCCAGTCGGCGAGCCACGGGTTGCGAGGCAAGAGCGGTCCGTGGAGATACGTCCCGATCACGCGGCCGGCGCGGCAGCCCTCGTAGCCGCTCTCGCCGTCGTTGCCGAACCCGGCGAGGACGCGGCCGAGTGGCGTCGCGCCCCGATCGAGGCGCGTCCGGCCGGCATGGTTCTCGAAGCCTGCGAGCGTCCGCCGCTCGCCGGGCTCGAGCTCGCACTCGAGGAGGACGTCCCCGATCATCCGCCGCTCGCCGGCGACCGTCTCGAGCGGCAGCAGGCCGATGCCCGGCATCTCCTCGCCGTGGAAGCCGCGATAGCCGCGACCGAGCAGCTGATAGCCCCCGCAGACCGCGAGGACGGCCGCGCCGCCGGCCGCCGCTTCGTGGAGAGCGGCCGCCTTCGAGGCGAGATCCTGGGCGACGAGGAGCTGCTCGCGGTCCTGGCCGCCGCCGACGTAGTAGAGGTCGTGCGCGCCGGCCGCGATCCTGTCGTCCATTCCGAGCGGCGTCACCTCGAGCTCGTGCCCGCGCCACGCCGCACGCCGTGCGAGCACCGCGATGTTGCCGCGGTCGGCGTAGATGTTGAGGTAGTCCGGGTAGAGATGGCCGACCCGGATCGTGGTCATGCCGAGCGCTCCCAGTACGGGCGCGTGAGGCCGCGCCCGGCGGCGATCCGCTGCAGGGCGAGCATCGCGGTGTAGGTCGGGAGGACGACGAGGTCGCCTCCGGCCGGCGTCAGCTCGAGCCCGCAGTCGAGCGCCCGCTCGAGGCTGGGCTCGACCTCGATCGCGTCCTCGTCGAGCCCGCCGTAGCGGAAGCGGAGCGCGAGCTCCGCGGCGCGCGAGCCCGTCGCCACGAGCCGCTCGAGGCCCGGCAGCAGCGGTTCGAAGTCGACGTCCCAGATCCAGGACACGTCGCGGCCGTCGGCGATCTCGTCGTTCAGGGCCACGACGAGCACGCGCGGCGACCCGCCGTCGACGAGCGTTCGCACGGCCTCGTTCGCACCGGCCGGGTTCTTGACCAGGAGCAGGAGGACCTGCTTCTCTCCGGCCGCGATCCGCTCGAAGCGTCCGAAGGCGGCGCCGAAGTGCGAGAGGCCGTCCGCGATCTCGTCGAGCGACGCGTCGAGCGACCGGGCGAGCGCCGCGGCAGCCGTCGCGTTGTACACGTTGTAGAGGCCCGGCAGCGCGAGGTCGATCCTCCGCTCGCCCTCCGGTGCGGCGAGAAGGAACGACGACCGTTCGAGTCCGTGCAGCTCGATCTCGCGCGCCGCGACGTCCAGCGGCGGACGCCCGTGGTCGCCGCGCGGGCAGCGGTAGTCGCCGAGATGGCCCACGTAGGCCGCGGCGTAGTCGTAGGGAGCGCCGCAGCGGACACAGTGCGTCGTGTCGGCCGCATGCTGGAGCGCCGGCCGGGCCACGCGCGGGTCGTCGAGCCCGAAGGCGACGCTGCCCGGCCGTGTCTCGCCGATCGCCGCGAGCTGCGGGTCGTCGGCGTTCACGACGAGCAGCGCCTGCTCCGGAAGAGCCGCAACCGCCTCGCGCCACCGCTCTGCGACGAGCTCGAGCTCGCCGTAGCGATCGAGCTGGTCGCGGAAGAGGTTCCCGAGGCAGACCGTGCGGGGTCTCAGTCGCCGCAGGAGCTCCGGCAGCGCGGCCTCGTCGACCTCGAACACCCCGAGCTCGGCGGCGCTCTCCGCGAGCAGCGCCGAGGCCACCCCGGAGACGAGGTTCGCGCCCGCCGCGTTGTGGGCGAGCCGGTGCCGCGGACGCAGGATCGCCGCGGCCATGGCGGCGGTCGTCGTCTTGCCGTTCGTCGCCGAGATCGTGGCCACGCCCTCCGGCAGGCGGGACGCGAGCCGGTCGATCGCGCCCGGGTCGAGGCGCGCGACGAGCTTGCCGGGGATCGTCGTCCCGCCGCCGGCGCCGACCCGGCGGGAAAGCGCTGCGACGCCGCGCGCGGCCGCGATCTCGAGCACGAGCGGGGGAGAGGGAGTCACGTGGCGAGCGTACGCGACGCGGCTCGTTCCGGAGCTCGAGCCATGCCTGCACGGGCATACTTGCAGGTTCTCTAACTTGCTCTACACTTGTTGATATGCCCGAGAAGCCCCGCTACCGGGCACTTGCCTCGATCGACCGGCAGGAGCTCGCGCGCTTCCAGGCGGGGATCCGGAAGCGCTACACCAACGAGCAGATCGTCGCGGAGATCGCCGGCTGCGCCGAGCGGCTCGGCCGGTCGCCGACCATGCGCGAGTTCGCCGCCGACCCCGAGACCGCCGTCCATCCGCAGACCGTGATCGAGCACTTCGGCTCGTGGAATGCGGCGAAGCGCGCAGCCGGCCTCGTTCCGCGCCGGTTCGCGACCCGCGAAGAGCTGCTCGGGCTGCTGCGGACGCTCGGCGACGAGCTCGGCCGCCCGCCGACGGCCCGCGACATCGACGAGCACAAGGGACGGATGCCGTCCAAGTCGCTCTACTGGCACACGTTCGGCTCGCTCACGAACGCCTTGCGCGAGGCCGGCTTCGACGTGCCGGTGGGGGAGGAGCGGCTCGAGCGCGCGATCGACCAGGGGGTCGCGCTCGCGAGGGAGCTCGGGCGGCTGCCGAAGTTCGCGGATTGGGCGGACGCGCGGAGCCGCGACGACTCGCTGCTGACCGAGTGGCAGGTGTACCGGATGTTCGACGCCCGGCGCGGCGCGTGGTCGACGTTCCAGTTCCTCGTGCGCGAGCGGCTCGGCGAGCAGAAGGTGCGCGTCGGCAGCGACGGCCGCCTGCTCTAGCCTCCTACGCCGCAGCCGCGATCGCCGCGAGCCGCGCGAGGCAGGTCGCGCTCTCGCCGGGGGCCCGCACGGCGGGCAGTGCGCTCTCCTCGACGTACGTGCGATCCGGCCGGAAGCGGGCGGTGCGGAGAACGCGACCGTCGCGCAGTGCGAGGAAGGTGCCGTCTCGGAGCTCGCTCGTCCGCAGCCGGAGGCGCACGTAATCGGCAACGAGCTCGAGTGCGGCGGCCGTCGAGGCGAAGAAGACGGCGCCGCGACCGCGCCCGAGCCAGAGCGGCCGGCCGACGCCGCGCGCGGCGAAGACGGTTCCGGGCTCGCGCCGGTCGAGCCAGGCGGCGGCCATCGAGCCCGCGAGCGCCTCGAGCGCGCGCGGGTCGTTCCGCGAGTGGGCGGCGAGCGCGAAGATCGCCTCCGAGTCGACGGTCATGCGCGGCTCGGTGCGGGCACACGAGTGCGGGGCGAGCAGCTCGTCGTCGTTGACGATGATCCCGTTGTGGATGCCGACGACCGGCCCGTGCCGCACGGGGTGGTTGTTGGCGGGAATCGACGGGTGTCCCTTCGTGTAATCGCGTACGTGGACGAGCAGCTCGGTCGCGTGCGCCGGCACCTCGATCCGGTCGAGTAGGAGGCTCGCGGGCGTCCGCTGCTTCGTGACGACGGGGTAGGAGTCGCGCCCTCCGCGGTGCGCGTATCCGACCGCATCCGCGCCGCGCTCGGCGATTCCGGCGAGCAGCGCCTGCGCCGCAAGCGTGCGGTCGATGCCGCTACGCGCCGAGAGGCTGTATCCGCCGATTCCACACATCTGCCGCAGGCATTTCTCCGTCAGTCATGCCGTCCCTTTCGACTGTAGCGGCACTTTCCTAAAGCGGAGCGCCGTTCCCGCCGATAACTAGCGCTGATGGACCGGCGGCCCCTTGCGGCGGAGCTCGCGGCGCCCGATGAGACTGCGGCGAGCGACGGAACAGTTCGGCTCTCCTCGGACTCCGAGCACTCGGAGGCCGAGGTCGGAGTCGTCGCGGATCCTCTGCGGCTCTACGTGCGCCAGATCGGCGGCGGCCCGCTCCTGACACGCGAGGAGGAGCGCGAGCTCGCCAGGCGCAAGGACGCCGGCGACGAGGCGGCGAAGCGTCGCCTGATCGAGTCGAACCTCCGGCTCGTGATGTCGATCACACGGAACTACACGAAGGCCGGCGTCCCGCTGCTCGACCTGATCCAGGAAGGCAACCTCGGCTTGATTCGCGCCGTCGAGAAGTTCGACTACCGCATGGGCTACAAGCTCTCCACGTACGCGACCTGGTGGATCCGGCAGGCCGTCACGCGCGCGCTCGCGGACCAGGGCCGCACGATCCGGCTTCCCGTTCACGTGGCCGACCAGGTGCGCCGGCTGCTGCGGGCGCGCCGCCAGCTCGCGCAGAAGCTCAACCGCGAGCCGTCGCTCGCGGAGCTGGCGAAGGAGACGCAGCAGAGCGAGACGCGCGTGCGCGAGCTGCTGGAGCTCGTCGACGATCCGGTGAGCCTCGAGACGCCGGTGGGGGACGGGGAGAGCCTGTACGGCGACCTCATCGAGGACGTGTCCTCCGTCGCCCCGCACGAGCGGACTGCGCTGCGGGCCCGGTCGAAGGAGGTCGCGAAGGCGCTGTCGCAGCTCAATCCACGGATGCAGCGCGTCCTCGCGCTTCGCTTCGGCCTCGACGGCGAGGCGCCACAGACGCTCGAGGAGGTCGGCGCCGAGCTGGGTATCACCCGCGAGCGCGTCCGCCAGCTCGAGACGCGCGCCCTTCGCGAACTGCGCAACGTCGCGCCGGGCCTCGAGCACTACCTGCGCACGTAGCTCCGGCTCGCCGCGCCGCGGAACCGGCCTAGCCGGCGACCATCTGCATCTCGCGGAGGTTCGCCAGACGGCGGAGCGACTCGAGCTCGATCTGGCGCACCCGCTCGCGCGTGAGCCCGAGACGCCTGCCGATCTCCTCCAGCGTCTTCGGCTCCTCGTCGACGAGCCCGTAGCGGAGGACGAGCACCTGCCGCTCCCGCTCCGGCAGCGCCTGGAGGGCGATGGCGAGCGCCTGGCTGCGGAGCGCGCCCTCGACATGCTCCTCGGGCAGTGGGTCGTCGCCGGCGACGAAGTCGCCGAACACCGCGTCCTCGTGATCCCCGACGGGCTGGTCGAGGCTGGCCGACGCGCGAGCGGCGGCTCGCACCTCGCGGGCCTGCTCGATCGGCAGCGACGCCTCGGCGGCGATCTCGTCGAGCGTGGGCTCGCGGCCGAGCTCCATCCAGAGCGTCCGCTCGGCGCGGTTCATCTTCTGCATCCGCTCGACGATGTGGACCGGCATGCGGATCGTGCGCGCCTTGTCGGCGAGCGCCCGCGCGACGGCCTGGCGAATCCACCAGGTCGCGTACGTCGAGAACTTGTAGCCCCGCCGCCAGTCGAACTTCTCGACGGCGCGGATCAGGCCGAGCGTGCCCTCCTGGATCAGGTCGAGGAACGGCAGGCCCTGGTTCCGGTAGTTCTTCGCGATCGACACGACGAGGCGGAGGTTCGACTGGATCATCCGCTGCTTCGCCGCACCGTCGCCGCGTTCGATCCGCTTCGCGAGCTCGACCTCCTGCGCCGCCGTGAGGAGCTGGTGCCGGCCCGCCTCGCGCAGGAAGAGCTGCAGGGCGTCGGTCGTCGTCTCCAGGGGCTGGGTCGCAGGCGAGGGTTGCTTCTCGCGCTCCGGCTCGGGATCCGCCTCGGGCTCGGCGAGCAGCTCGATGCCGCGCCGGTCGAGCGCCTCGTAGACCGCCTCGGTCTCGAGCGGGTCGAGCTCGAGGGGCTCGAGGATCTCGATCAGCTCGACCTGCCGCAGCTGTCCGCTGGACTCGGCCGCGTCGAGGAGCACGGCCAGATCCTCGCTCGCGAGGATCGTCTCGATCTCGACCGTCGTCACTGCGTCCCCCTCAGTCGGCGTTCCCTCGGGCGTCGTTCCCGCCTCCAGAACCTACCCAAACACGTCGCGGCCGGCCGATCAAGTCCCGCGCACGAGAACGTGCGTTATGTCAAGTCGGCAAGGACGCGAGCCCGCATCCTCCTTCTCCCCTCGCCCGCGGTCGGGGCCGCCGCGTCCTTTTCCACAGGTTGCACAGATAGCTGTGGAAATGTGGATTATTCAAGATCCGCAAATTGCGACATTTTCGTGTCAGCGGCCCCTTGCGGCCTGTCGCGAGAGGCCCTAGATTCCCTCATGCGCCGAGCACGGCGCGGGAGTAGGACGAAGCAGCACCGGAAGGTCGTACGGGGCGACCCGCAAGGGCCGAAGCGGAAAGTCGACCGGCGCTGTGGACGAAACCGCGACCGGCTCGGCGACTTTCTTTGGTCCGACGCCTCCCCACGCTCCACTCGACTACGATCGCCGCGATGCACTTCCGGCCGCCGAGCATCGACCAGGGCGTCATCGCCGTCATCTGGGCCGTTGTGCTCGCGGCGTACGTCTACTTCGGGCTGATCGCCATCGGTGCGAGCGGCGCCACGGCGGTCGTGCTCGCGCTCGTGTCGTTCGCCGCGATCTGGCTGCTCGTCCGCTTGCGCGGCGAGGAACGGCCCTTCCGCCGCCGCTAGGCGTTTCGAGGCCGCCTACGCCGCGCGCCGATTGCTGCGGCGCGGTGCGAGGGCGAACAGGAGCTTCCAGACGAGTGCGCTGCCCAGCCGGTCCTCGAGGCGCTCGCGGGCCGATCGCGCCTGCGGATCGAGGCTCCTGAGGTGGGCGACCAGAAGCGGCGGCCCCGGAAGGTCCTCGGAGTGCGGCGCGTCCATGTCCTGGGTATCGGGTTCCGGCCGGGCTCGACGTGATCCCTCCCGGCAGGGATTGCCGCGACCGCGCGCACATTCGGCGGCCACCCGCTCGTCCGCGGCACGACGAGCACCTGGTCGAAGGGTCGAAGTGGATGCGGCCTATTCGAGGGCGAGCCGGCGCGCGTCGAACGCCGACGACCAGAGCTCGGCCCTGAACTCCTCGAGCGTCGCGGGCGCGTCTCCGGCGAAGACGTGCTCGACGACGCCGATCTCGCGGTCGTTGTGGAACGGGACGTCGACGTGCGTGTGCGAGACGAGGTTGAGCGAGAGCCGGCGGCAGCTCGGGCAGCGGACGGCGAGGCAGACCGTCCCACCGCTCGCCGCGAGCAGGGAGAACGACGAGGGGAAGACGGGGCGCGGCCGCTCCTCGGGATAGCAGAAGAAGCTCCAGGGCCACTCCCCCGCTCCGATCCTGGCGGCGGCGCGCTCGCCGAGCTCGGCTCCCACCGGCTCGACACGCGATGTCATGACGTTGAGGAACTCGCCGGCGGCGAGCCCGAGCGGCGCCCAGTCGAGCTCGTCGTGCGTGACGAGCCCGTCGTGGTCGGCGCCGCAGCCGCAGGCGAAGCGGATGCGGAAGACGGCCGGATGCGCCGCGCCGGGAAGCCGCTCGATGCTGCGGAAGGCCGAGAGCGGAACGTGCGTGTCGCCCCGCACCGGGCAGGGGAACGCGTAGCGGCTCGTGAGCGGGTCGTACATGTCGACGTTGTAGAGGTGACGTCGGACGAAGGCGGCGAGCTCGCGCCCTCAGTACGTGATGAGCGCGTGCAGGTCGTACTGCGACAGCCGCTCGCGGCCGGCGAGGAAGGAGAGCTCGATCACGAAGTTGACGCCGACGACGGCGCCGCCGAGCTGCTCCACGAGCCCGGCGATCGCCTCCACCGTCCCGCCGGTGGCGAGCACGTCGTCGTGGATCACGACGCGGGCGCCCCGGCCGATGGCGTCCGCAGCGACCTCGAGCGTGTTCTGCCCGTATTCGAGCGCGTAGCTCGCGCTCACCGTCTCGGGCGGCAGCTTCCCGGGCCGTCGCGCGGCGACGAACCCGCAGCCGGCCGCGCAGGCGATCGCCGCGCCGAGCCAGAAGCCGCGGGCCTCAGCGCCGAGCACGAGCTCGGCGTCGCGCTCCCGCGTCCAGGCGGCGAGCTCGTCGACCGCCTGCTGCAGCGCGGCGGGGTCGAGCAGGAGCGGCGAGATGTCCTTGAAGCCGACCCCCGGATCGGGGAAGTCCGGAACCTCGCGGACCTTCGTCCTGAGATCGATCACTCGGCGAGTCTACGGACGTTGCGCCAGAGGAGGAGATCTGCAAGCTCCTGCGCCGTCTCGGCGAGCGCCTGCAGGTCCTCGAGCCCGCCGCGGTGCCGCTCGGGGTTGCGCGAGCGGAGCGCCGGCGCGATGACCGCCTCGAGCAGGCCGGTCTCGCGGTCGGCGGAGGAGCGGAACGCGCGCAGGTGGCGCGGCGCGATCCCGAAGCGGGCCAGCGTCTCGCACGCGACCGCGATGTCGACGTCGCCCTCGCCGTAGATCCGCTGCCTGCCCTCGAGCCGAGGCTCGAGCAGGCCGAACTCCTCGAGCTCGTGCACGCGCTCGGGGGCGATGCCGGCGCGCTCGCAGAGCTGGACGAGGTCGAGCTCCTCCTCCCCCGCTCCGACGGTCGTGCGCCGGCGCCGCCGCTCCTTGCCGGCGCCGGCGGCGAGCTCCTCGCGGATCACGCGCAGCGGCAGGAACTCGTCGCGCTGGAGCCGGAGGATGGTCTGGAGCCGCTCGACGTCCTCTTCGGAGAAGAGCCGGTAGCCGCCCTGCGTGCGGCGAGGGGTCAGGAGCCCCTGGTCCTCGAGATAGCGGATCTTCGAGATCGAGACGTCGGGGAACTCGTCCTGCAGGCGGCGGCAGACGGTGCCGATCGTCAACAGCCGTCTGTGCGTCGGTGCCTCGGTCGTCGCCATCGATTCCCTATCGCTGGAGGAAGGTGAGCCGGTACTTGCCGATCTGGAGCTCGTCGCCGTCGCTCAGCTCGGCGACGTCGACGCGGTCGCGGTTGACGAACGTGCCGTTCAGGCTGCCCTGATCCTCGAGCCGCCAGTGCTCGCCGTCCTGCGTGCAGACGGCGTGCTTGCGCGAGACCGTGACGTCGTCGAGGAAGATCGCGCACTCGGGCGAGCGGCCGATGGTCGTCGGGCTCGTCTCGAGCGGAAAGGTCTCGCCGGCGCGGCCGCCTCCCGAGCGGACGACGAGCGCGGCGCCGTGCAGGCCGAGATCGTCGAGCGTGTCCAGGAGCTCCGCAGCCTCGTCGGGCGCGTACGTCTCGGTGGCCTCGCCGTCGCCCTCGTGGACGAGCGCAGCACCGCACTTGGCGCAGAACCGCGCCGACTCCGGGTTGCTGAACCCGCACTCGGGGCAGAACGCGTGGCTCATCTCAGACGGGCGGGGCTGCCTTGCCGGTGAGGATCGCGGTGAGCGACTCGACGTCGACGGAGTCGAGGACGCTTCTCCCCTGCGTCTCCTGGAGGCGGGCGACGAGCTCCGCGCGCAGGATGTCGATCTTCCCGTGCAGGAGCCGTCGCCGGTAGGAGACTTCCTGCTCCTCCTGCGCCAGCTCGTCGATGAGCTTCTTGAGATCCTCGTCCGACAGTGTCGCGAGGTCGGGCAACGGTTCCATCTGCGCCTTTCGCCGGGGGTTCGAGCACCCTCACGGAGGGTGAACCTGAACTTTAGCCTTTGTCGCGCCTGCGTCTAGGTTCGCGTCGCGGCGGCCTCGCCCTGCTCGATCTCCTCGACGAGCACGCGGAGCTCGCGGGCGAGCTCTTCCGAGCTCGCGCGCGTCTCGCCCTCTGCGTAGAGGTGGATCAGCGGCTCGTCCGGGTCGGGCAGCACGTGGGCCCACCCGCGCTCGTCGAGCAGCTTGATCCCGTCGGTGAGGTCGAGCTCTCGTCCTGCGAGCCGCTCGTTGAGGACGCGCATCACGAGCCCCTTGAGCGCCCACGGGCACGGCAGCTGGTGGTGGACGAGGGTCGTCTCCGGGAGCTCGGCGACGAGCTCCGAGAGCGGACGGTTCACGGGCGCGAGCAGCTCGAGCAGCTTGGCGAGACTCGCGACGGCGTCGTAGCCGGGCAGGAACTCCGGGAAGACGTAGCCGCCGCCGACCGCGCCTCCGAAGACGACATCGTTCTCGGCCGCCGCCTTCGTCAGCTCCGGCAGCGACACGGGCGTGCGGATGATCTCGAAGCGCGAGCTGTCGACGAGCCGGTCGACCTGGCTCGTCACCGTCACCGGGAACGCGAGCCGGCCGCTGCGGCCGTTCGAGCCGATCAGGCGCAGGAAGAGCAGCAGCGCCTGGTCGACGGGCACCTCGCGCGCCTGCTCGTCGACGAGGTGGAGCCGCTCTGCGGCGCGGTCGAACACCGCACCGAGGTCGGCGGCGACGGCCGGGACGAGACGCTTCGTCTGCCCGATCGAGGCGGCGAGGCCCGGCGGCCGGTCGGCATGCTCTCCGCCCTCGCCGGGGAAGGCGTGCGCGGCGATGACCTCGACGCCGAGCGGCCCCAGCACGAGCGGCAGCACGTACGAGGCGCCCGAGAAGCCGTAGTCGACGACGATCCGGAAGCGCCGCTCTCGCACGGCGGCGACGTCGATCGTCGAGAGCAGCTCGGCCGCGTACGTCTCGCGCACGCGCGCGGGATACGAGATCCGTCCGACCGAGTCGGCGGCGACTCGCCGGAGCTCGCCGCGCGTGAAGTGCTTCTCGACCTCCTTCTGCAGCGCCGCGGTCATCTCGATGCCCGGAGGCTCGAAGAACTGGATCCGGATCACCTCCGGATCGCTCGGGCTGACGCCGACGTGGAAGCCGGCGTCGTAGCCCTCGGACTTGACGAGATGGCGGGCGACTGCCGCGGGCGTCACGCGCAGATCGGCCACGTCGACCCCGGTGGACGAGATCCCCGAGATCATCGCGCGCTTGATCATGCGGCACGCCGGCGCGCCCTCCCGGCCCGCCACGACGCGGGCGCCGCGCTCGAGGGCCGTGCCGAGCGCTGCAGCGAGCCGCACCGCGACGTCCGGGGTGAGGTCGACGTTCACCATCCCCGACACGCCCTGGTTGCCGAACACGCGGGTCGTGGCCCGCGACTCCCAGATCAGGCTCTCGTGCAGCTGGGAGCCGGTCTCGACCTCCTTGAAGGGGTAGATCCGGACGCCGGGCATGATCGAGCTCTCGGCGCCGATCGTGACCTCGTCGCCGATCGCGACGCCCTCGTGGACGCGGACGTGCGCGCGCAGGTCGCAGCTGCGCCCGACGATCGCTCCCTCGATCTCGGCGCTGCGCCCGATGTACGTCGAGCTGTCGATGATCGAGCGGACGACGCGGCCACGCTCGCGCACGGTGACGCTCGTCGCGAGCACCGAGTACGGGCCGACGCGGGCGCCGGGAGCGATCCGGCAGTAGTTGCCGAGGTACGACGGCCCCTCGATCGCCTCGAGGTCGGCGAGATCGACGCCGTCGCCCAGCCACACGTCGCCGCGGATGCGGACGCCGGAGATCTCGAGCCGCACACGCTCGTCGAGCGCGTCGAAGTTCGCCTGCCGGTACTGCTCGAGGTTGCCGATGTCCTGCCAGTAGCCGTCGAGGACGTGGCCGTAGAGGGGGCGTCCCATCTCGAGCAGCAGCGGGAAGAGCTCCTTCGAGAAGTCGAAGGGTCGGTTCTTCGGGACGTGCTTCAACACCTCCGGCTCCAGGACGTAGATGCCGGTGTTGATCGTGTCGGAGAAGACCTGTCCCCAGGACGGCTTTTCGAGGAAGCGCTCGACCCGGCCGTCCTCGTCGGTGACGACGATGCCGAACTCGAGCGGATTCTCGACCGACTTGAGGCCGATCGTGACCGATGCCTCCTTCTCGCGGTGGGCCTCGACGAGCCGGGTCAGATCGAGATCGCAGAGCGCGTCGCCCGAGATGACGAGGAACGTGTCGTCGAGCTGGGCCGCGGCGAGGCGGACGGAGCCCGCGGTGCCGAGCGGCGATTCCTCGACCGAGTAGCCGATCTCGACGCCTAGGCTCTCGCCGCTCCCGAAATAGCTCCGGATCGCCTGCGGCAGGAAGGCGACGGTGACGACGACGTCCTCGAAGCCGTGCCGCTTCAGGAGCTCGACGATGTGCTCCATGCACGGCTTCCCGACGATCGGCACCATCGGCTTCGGCTGGTGCGACGTGAGCGGACGGAGCCGCGTGCCCTCCCCGCCGGCCATGACGACCGCCTTCATCTGCGCATCTCTCCCCAGGCCGTCCGGACGTAGAGCATCCCCGCGAGGAGCGCGAGCGCGATGCCGGCCCAGAAGAGGTCGAGCGGCCACTGCGTCGCCTTGCTCGTGACGATGCGGAACCCGATCGCGGCGTAGAGGAGCCACGTCGCGGCCTTGCCGACGACGTTGACGTCGAGCTCGACGCCGCGCGGCGCGAGGAGGCGGGCGCCGGCGAGCAGGACGACGTCGCGGCCGAGGACGACCGCGAGACCCTCCCACGGAAGCCGGTCGTAGGCGAACAGGAGGATGACGGCGGCGTCGATCATCAGCCGGTCGGCGAGCGGGTCGGCGACCTTCCCGAAGCGCGACTCGACGCGCCAGCGGCGGGCGAGGAAGCCGTCCACCTGGTCGGTCACGCCGGCGACGCCGAAGGTGATTCCCGCGGGCCAGCTCGCCGCGTGGCCGGCGCGCACCATGAGCGCGACGAAGACCGGGATCAGGACGAGCCGCCCGACGGTGAGCGCGTTGGGGAGCTGCGCGAGCGGCGCGGACACGGCCCGGGTTGCCATGCGCCGAAGGATACGGCCGCGGCGCTCGTATCCTCTCCCCGTGAACCCGCGGCTCCCCGGCTTCGTCGACGTCCACTGCCACGCCTTCCAGCGCGCGCTCCGCGGCCGCGTCGATGGCGGGGACTTCTGGGAGTGGCGGGAGGCGATGCTCGAGCTCGCCCGGGGTCAGACCCCGGGACAGGTCCGGACGAGCTACGCGGACGTGTACCGCGAGCTGCGCGCAGCCGGCTACACGGCGGTCGGCGAGTTCCACTACCTCGGGCTCGAGGAGGCGCGCGCGGCGGCCGAAGCGGCGAGCGAGGCAGGCATCGAGCTCGTTCTCCTCCACGTCGCCTACGCGCGTGGAGGGATCGCGCGCTTCCGTCGCGAGTCGGTCGCCGCATACCTGCACGAGGTCGAGGCGCTGCGCGCGGAGGGCCTCCGGGTCGGCGTCGCGCCCCACTCCGTCCGCGCGTGTCCGCCCGACTGGCTCGAGGAGCTCGGTCGGTATGCCACACAGGAGGAGCTCGTCCTCCACGTCCACGCCGACGAGCAGCCGCGCGAGATCGAGGAGTGCGTGGCCGAGCACGGGCTGCGCCCGATCGAGCTCCTCGACGCGTGCGGTTGCCTCGCGTCGCGAACGACGGTCGTTCACGCGACGCACGCGGACGGCCGCGAGCTCGACCTGCTCGCGGCGGCGGGCGCGCGCGTGTGCGCCTGCCCGACGACGGAGGCGAGCCTCGGCGACGGCTTCCTCCCGGTCGAGCGGCTCCTCCACCGCGGGATCGGACTCTGCATCGGCTCGGACTCGAACGTCCGCATCGACCCGCTCGAGGAGCTGCGCGAGCTCGACGGGATCGCGCGCCGGCAGTCGGGGCGGCGTGACGTCTTCCCGGTCGAGGCACTGCTCGCAATCGGCTCGGCGAGCGGCGCGGGCGCGCTCGGGCTCGGCGCGTGGCCGGAGGTCGAGGTCGATCTCGCGCACACCCAGCTCCGCGGTGTCGAGGACTGGCGCAGCGCCCTCGTCGCCGGCTGCTCGGCCGACGTGTTCGCGTAGGTCCCCTTCGCGCCGCGACCCACCTGTGCGGGCGCGGCGAGCGCCAGCGAGAGAGTCGGGGCGCCGAGATTCGAACTCGGGACCTCCAGTCCCCCAGACTGCACAAGGCACCAGGTGGCAGCAGTCGCGAAGAGGCGGGAACGGCCTAGCCATGCGGCATCGCGGCTCACTCACGGCCTCCGTCGTCGCATGGCTCCGTGAGCCGGTTCCGAGACGGTTGCGAGACGTTTGTTCCCGATCCGCTCCCAAATCGCGACGTAAGATCGACCCATGACGGACACGAGACTCGACCGCGCCATCGAGCTGCTGGAGGCGGTGGTGAAAAGGCTCGACGTGATCGTGCAGAAGCTCGACGACGAGGATGCGTTCGGTGGAACCCTCGGCATCGCCGCCGTCGAACTCCAGTCGATCAGCACTCGCGCAGACGACATCGAAGAGCACGTGCGCCGGATCCTCGACCGCGACGCCGGCGCCGACTAGCTCAGGGGGGTCCCACGGGCCGGCCTGCGGCGCGGGTCGGTTCGGGATGCTGCTCGACCGCCTCGCGCCTCAGGATGCGAGTGCAGCGCGAATCGCGTGCGCCGGCGCGTGGTCGCCCATCGCTGACGCGATCTCGCGGATCTCGAACGGCTCGAGCGACTCGGCGAGATCGGCGAAGTCCTCGTGATCAGCGTGCCGAGCGGCGGGGCGCAGCTCGAGGAAGCGGGCGCGCGCGCCTCCGACGTTGAGGCGGATGCAGTAGGCCGCCCAGACGCGTGCGTTAGCGAGGTCCTCGGGCTCGGCTTCGGCGTCGGTCTTGACGAGCCG